>NZ_JALCZA010000150.1 GCF_022690765.1 Anaeromyxobacter oryzisoli
GGAAGGGGGGAAGCACCCTCGGGCGGCCAGGTGCGGAGGTCGAAGGGAGCGGAGGGGGCGGCGGGGCCGAGGAGGCCGGTGGCGTGGCAGGTCCACGAGAGGGCGTCCTCGGGGCGTGCGTGCAGGGCGAGCCGCCTGCGCCCGGTCTCGTCGGGAGGGGCGACGGACACCTGCAAGAGGACGGCGCCGTGCGCGGGGAGCGCGAGGGGCGCCTCGACGGTGAGGTCCTCGACGCGATCGAGGCCGACGCGGTGAGCGGCGGCGAGGGCGAGCTCGAGGAAGGCGGAGCCGGGGAGGAGGACGTTGCCGAAGAGCGCGTACCCGGCGAGCCACGGGTGGTCGGCGAGGGCGACGCGGCCGGTGAGGAGGAGACCTTCGCTCTCGGCGAGGGGGACCGCGACGCCGAGCAGCGGGTGCTCGGCGGCGCTCAGCCCCGCGGCGGCGAAGTCCGTCGCCCCGCCCTGGGAGGCCTCGACCCAGAACCGCTCCCGCTGGAACGGATAGGTCGGCAGCTCCACGCGCCGCGGCGCGAGCGGCGCGAACGACGCCGCCCAGTCCGGATCGTGACCATGGGTGTACAGCTCGCCGAGGGAGAGGAGGACGCGTCCGAGGTCGCCTTCGCCCCGCCGGAGCGACCCGACCACCGCGGCAGGAACCGAGGTCGCCTCGATCGTCTCCTGCAATGCCACCGTGAGCGCAGGGTGCGGGCTCACCTCGACGAAGAAGCGGTGCCCATCGGCGAGGAGCTCGCGGGACGCCGCCTCGAAGCGGACGGTCTGCCTGAGGTTCCGGTACCAGTAGGTCGGGTCGAGCGCGACCTCGTCGAGCTTCGCGCCGGTCACCGTGGAGTAGAGCGGGATCTCCGGGCGGCGCGGTTCGATGCCGGCCAGGGAAGCGAGGACGTCGCCGGCGACGCTCTCGATCTGCGCGCAGTGCGAGGCGTAGTCGACGCGGACCTTGCGGCCGAAGATCTGCGCCGCCGCCAGCTCCTCCAACAGCGCGTCGACGGCGTCCGCGTCGCCGGAGACGACGGTGGAGTGAGGGCTGTTGATCGCCGCGACGGAGAGCCGGTCCGCGAAGCGCTCCAGGCGTCCCTCGGCCTCGGCCGCGGGGAGATCCACCACCGCCATCGCTCCCCGCCCCGCGAGGCGCGTGAGCGCTCGGCTGCGCAAAGCCACCACCTTCGCCGCGTCCTCGAGCGACAGTGCGCCGGCGACGCAGGCGGCGGCGATCTCGCCCTGGCTGTGGCCGACGACGGCGTCGGGACGGACCCCCATCGAGCGCCACAGGGCAGCCAGCGAGACCATCACGGCGAAGAGCACGGGCTGGACCACGTCCAGCCGGTCCACCGGCGGCGCGCCGTCTTCTCCACGAAGCACCGCGAGGAGCGACCAGTCGACGTGCGGCGAGAGGGCGCGTGCGCAGGCCTCGAGCTGCTCGCGGAAGATCGAGGACGTCTCGAGGAGCGGCCGCGCCATCTCGGCCCACTGGGAGCCCTGCCCGGGGAAGACGAAGACGAGCTTCCCCTCGTCGGCCCCCTGGACGACCACCGCGTTCTCGGGCGGGGTGCCCTGGGCCAGCGCGGCGAGGCCGTCGAGCAGGTCGCGGCGGTCGCGCGCCACGAGCGCCGCGCGCCGCGGGAAGTGGGTGCGAGAGGACGCGAGGGAGAAGGCGAGGTCCGGGAGCTCGAGCTCGGGGTGGGAGACGACGTGCGCGCGCAGTCGGTCGGCCTGGGCCCTCAGCGACGGCTCGCTCCTGGCGGACAGCACGAAGGGCAGCGCCGGCGCCGGAGGTCGCGCCGGAGCCGTCTCGGCTTGGGGCTCGTCGGGGGGCGCCTCCTCCACGATCACGTGGGCGTTGGTGCCCGAGACCCCGAAGGCGGACACGCCGGCACGGCGCGGATGCCCGTTGCGCGGCCAGGGGGCCGATTCGGCGAGGAGGCGGACGGTGCCGGGTGACCAGTCCACGTGTGGGGAGGGCTCGTCGGCGTGCAGGGTCTTGGGGAGGATCCCGTGCTGGAGCGCCAGCACGATCTTGATGACGCTGGCGACGCCGGCGGCGGCCTGGGCGTGCCCGAGGTTGGACTTCAGGGAGCCCAGCCAGAGCGGGTGATCCTTCGAATGGCCCTGGCCATAGGTGGCGAGCAGGGCCTGGGCCTCGATGGGATCGCCGAGCTGGGTCCCCGTGCCATGGGCCTCGACGGCGTCGACGTCGCCCGGCGAGAGCCGGGCGTTCTGCAGCGCCTGCAGGATGACCCGCTGTTGAGATGGGCCGTTCGGGGCCGTGAGGCCCTGACTCCTCCCGTCCTGATTGACCGCAGAGCCGCGGATCACGGCGAGGACCGGGTGACGACTCTGTCTGGCGTCGGAGAGGCGCTCGAGGAGGAGGACCCCCGCCCCTTCCGCCCAGCCCGTTCCGTTGGCCTGCGCGGAGAACGACCTGCACCGCCCGTCGGGCGAGAGCGCGCGCAGCCGGCTGAACTCCACGAACATGCCGGGGGTCGTCATGACCGTGACCCCGCCCGTGAGCGCCACGGAGCACTCGCCCTGGCGAAGTGACTGGCAGGCGAGGTGGAGGGCGACGAGGGAGGAGGAGCACGCGGTGTCCACCGTGACCGCGGGTCCCTCGAGCCCGAGCGTGTAGGCGATCCGCCCCGACGCGACGCTGCCGGCGCTGCCGGTGCCGAGGTACCCCTCCAGCTCCCCGGGCGCGTGCGCCAGCCGCGTCCCGTAGTCGTTGTAGGCGACGCCGACGAAGACCCCGCCCCTGCTGCCCCGCAGGGAGTCGGGGACGATGCCGGCGCGCTCGAGGGCCTCCCAGGAGAGCTCGAGCAGGAGCCGCTGCTGAGGGTCCATGGCGAGGGCTTCGCGCGGGCTGATGCCGAAGAAGTCGGCGTCGAACTGGGCGACGTCGCGAAGGAACCCTCCCGCGCGCGCGTAGCACTTGCCCTTCGCGTCCGGGTCGGGGTCGTAGAGCTGTTCGAGCTTCCAGCCGCGGTCCGCAGGGAGGGCCGAGATGGCGTCGGCGCCGTCGACGAGCAGTCGCCACAGCTCCTCCGGCGCCCGGGCGCCGCCCGGGAGACGGCAGCTCATCGCCACCACGGCGATGGGCTCGCATGCCTTCTCCTCGAGCTCGTTCAGGCGCCGCCGGTACTGGTGCAGCTCGAGCACCGCGCGCTCGAAGTACTCCCGGAGGTTCGGCTCGGCGCTCATCGATCACCTCGGCTGCTGAAGTCTCGATCGAACAGCTTGAACAGCTCCTTGTCGGTGGCGGACCGGAGCTTGGTCGCCAGATCGGAGTCGACCGGCGTGTCTCCAGGATCGGTCCACCTCGAGAGCAGGGCCTGCAGGCGCTCCGTGAGGCGGGGGCGCAGCGCCTCGTTCTCGTACATCGTCGAGAGGGCGACCTCGAGCCGCTCGACCTCGGAGTGGACCTGCTGGTCCACCCGGACCTCGCCCTGGAGGATCCGCTTCCGGAACAGCGCGGTGAGCGCGGAAGGGGTGGGATGGTCGAACAGGAGGGTCACCGGCAAGGGGAGGCCGGTGGCGGAGGCGAGGCGGTTGCGGAGCTGGACGGCCATGAGGGAGTCGAGGCCGAGCTCGAGGAGGGGGCGGTCGGCGGGGATGGAGGCAGGGGACTTGCGGGCGAG
>NZ_JALCZA010000151.1 GCF_022690765.1 Anaeromyxobacter oryzisoli
GGTGGCTGCTCCTCTTCGCGCGCGGCGGGCGCGGCTTGAGCGCGCGGTAGTAGGTAGCCTTCGGCAGTCCCAGCGCGGCGCACGACGACGCGATGCCGAGCCGGGCGCCGAGATCGGTGACCGCCTGCATCACTTCTCCTCGTCGGGCTTCGGCAGTTGGATCCCCAGCAGCTCCGAGACATTTTTTTGGAGCTCGACGAGGCCCTCGGCGCGTTCCGCGCGCCGCTGCAGACGCGCATTCTCGCGCTCGAGCTCCGCGACCTTCCGCTCGAGCGGGTGCGGGACCTTCGCGGGCGGTCCGCGCTTCTTGGGCGCGAGCCCGGCCAGCGCACCGCTGTCGCGGGCCCGCCGCCATTCCACGAGGTGCGACGAGTACAGGCCCTCGCGACGGAGCAGGGCGCCGATCTCGCCCGGCTTCGTACACGCCTCGGCCTCGGCCAAGACCTTGCGCTTGTACTCGGCGGTGAACTGCCGCCGCCGCGCCTTCGCGGTCACCTCGGTCTCCTGCCCAACCAACCCGATATCTGCGCTGCTGCTCACCGTGAAGTCCAAGCTCGCCCTTCTACACTAAACTCCGTAGGGGTCGTTGTCTCACTCACGTTGGCAGAGAGGGTGGGAGCACGCCGTGCCGTCCACTCGGTCACGAACGCCGCCACCAGCTTCTGGCACTCGGTCCTCGTCGGAGCGTTCATCATCTCGTGCAGCGCAGCCTTCGTCTTCGGCTGAAAGCTCTGTGGCAGCTTGTCGAGCACGTTGGCGATGATATGCACCCAGCAGCGCTCTTCCCGGGTCTCGGGAACACCTCGCGGATCGCCGCCCAGAACCGAGGGCACCGTCGCCCACCGCCACGACCGGCGCGCTCATCCCGCGCTTCTTGAGGTCGCGCAGCAGCGCCAGCCAGCTCTCGGTCGACTCGCGGCAGCCGTCCTCGAGCGCCACCACTTCCTTCGTGCCGTCCGGGCGGGCCCCGACCACGACCAGGGCGGCGAGTTGCTCGTCCTCCAGGCGCACGTTGAAGTGCACCCCATCCGCCCAGACGTACACGTAGTCGTCGGGTCCGCGAGCGGCCGCGCCCGCAAGGCCCGGTACTCCTCCTCGCAGGAGCTCGTGAACCGCATGATCGCGCTGGGCGAGAGCCCTGCCGCGTTCTCAACTAGGAGCGCCGCCAACCGCGAGGTGGATCCGTTGGCGACGCTGACTTTCCCCCCGAGTACGTTGTCCGAGTACGTGCGTGGCGCGACGCCGAGATATGACGGTAAGGTATGGATCGGGTGCAACATCCGGTTAAATTCGTATCCGCGCAGCCCCCCGGACGACACTAGCTCCGTGGCGAGCCCTTCGGGCGGCGCGCCGCGGGGCGGTGGTGACGAGGCATCGCGCTCGACGGCGCGTCGGTGCTGGATCCTCTCGCCGCACGCATGCAGACTGGTGGTGACCCGCATTCTTGTCGCCGGCTTGGCCGCCTGCTATAGCGACGACGCGATGGCGGCCGCGTCGCCCGGCTACTCGGGGCGCGCGAATCCTAGCCGCGACCGGGGGGTCGATGAGCGAACGATGGCTGGGGATTACGGTGTCTGGAGCGGAGGTCGTCGCGGTCGACCTTGACGTGCCTGCGACCGGCCCGCTCGTGGTAATCGCCGACAACTCGTTCCGGCTCGACACGAACGAGGATCGAGCGACGGCGTACCTGACAATCCATCGTCGAATCAGCCAGTACGTTCAGGAACGGAACATCCGGCAGGTCGTTGTTAAAAAGAGCGCGACGACGCGTCAGGCCGCGACGCTTGCTCTTCTCGAGTCCGCCGAGCTGCGCGGTGTCGTAGCGGCTGGCGCGGCGGGCGGCGGCGCGAAGGTCCTCTTCGCCGCGAAGGCGCAGCTCAGCAAGTCGTTCGGCGCGCGCAAGGTCGACGAGTACCTGAAGGACGACTCGTTCTGGACCGCCGAGATCACCGGGACCCTGAAGCACGGTAGCCGGGAAGCTGCATTCATCGTTCTCTGCGAGGTCCGGCCGCGCGATGCCTAGCCCGAAGGAGCTTCAGCTCGGCGCGGTGCTCGGCGAAGGCTTCTTCGGGCGCGTCTACATGGGAGACGACCCGATCCGGGGCGCCGTCGCGGTCAAGGTCTTGGTCAAGGAGTCCGGCGAATCGGATGCCGAGTGGCTGGCTCGCCGTGAGGCCGTCCTGAACGAGGGCGAGAACCTGACGAGGGCGGAACACGAGAACATCGTCCGCGTCTTCCACGTGCATCGAAATGCGGCGGGTGACCCGATGCTCGTCATGGAGTTCTGCTCGGGCGGCTCACTTCAGGGGAAGTATGAAGCTGGTCCGCTTCCGCTATTCGAAGTGAAGCGGATCGCGAGGGATGCGTGCTTCGGCCTCGCGGTGCTCCACGCGCGCGGCATGCTCCATCGCGACATCAAGCCGGGCAACATGCTCCTCGACAAGCGAGGCCGCACGAAGCTCGGCGATTTCGGGCTCGCAACGGATGCTCTAATTCTGGGGTACGCCTCGCAAAAGGGGTACGCGGATCACGTCGCCAAGGAAGTGTTCGACGGTAAGGGGACGAGTGTCAGGAGCGACATCTGGGCGCTCGGCATGACCCTCTACCGTCTCGCTCATGGACACCAATGGTATGTGTCCAACGGGCCGCCCAGCTCGCTAGTGCCGAGAGGAAAGTTTGCGCAACGCCTGAAATGGCTCCCGCACATCCCCAACGAGTGGCGCAGGCTGATTCGGAAGGCGATGAACGACGACCCGCAGCACCGGTTCCAGTCGGCGGAGGAACTCCAGAATGCGCTTGCCAGCGCACCCGCACCGGACTGGACGTGCGCCGTGGCGCCTGACCGAATCACATGGGAGCGCGACGAGGGGACGCGTCGCTACGAAGTGGAGTGGGCGCTCAACGGCAGACCGCCGGCGTGGGTCGCGTTTTCGGTCAACGTCTCGTCCGGTGCGCGCCGGAAGCTCAGGAGCGGAACGAGCGTTCACGACCTAGCGGTGCTTCTTCGCGCCAGAGGATGACGGCCGAGCGGCGAGGATGTACGGCCCCTTCTTGTCGGCCTTGCTGATCCGGTGAAGGCCCAACTCGCGCTTCACGATGGCGTGCCGCTCTGCGACGCACCGGTTGCAGAACGACTCGGTCGCCAGAACCCCGCGCACCGGCCGCCACGTCCGGCTACAGAAACGGCACTTCGGAAGCATGACTGAGCGTCCCCACACGAAAAAACGATACTGCTGCTATGTTCAGGTGGCAACTTTGAATCCGGCGTGATCCTGAGCCATCCCCTCAAATGAGGCCGAACACTTCACGGAACGTGGCCTGCTGACGAACCAGTTCGTCGAACTTCTGCATCAGCGGCCGCGCTCGCTCCTCGCGCATGCCGGGCAGGCAGTCGAAGTA
>NZ_JALCZA010000152.1 GCF_022690765.1 Anaeromyxobacter oryzisoli
GTGCCGGTGCCCCCTCCTCGGTGGCGTCGATATCATCACCGACCGTGATCGCCAGTTTCCAGGCTGCTCGATGGCCGTCACCGTCATGACGCGCCACTCTCCCTCACGCAGCCTGCGTGAGATCGAGGGCTACGCCGTCATCGGAGATGCGCGGCAACAGACGGCGCGACGCCCCTCGACCGGTGGGCCGCCACCGCGGACGAGGTCCGCTATCTCGGCTCTGGCATCGACGACCTCTTCCTCAACGAGGCGAAGCGGAAGGTCGCGAAGGACCGCACCGTGAGCCTCGGGGGCGTCATCTACGAGGTCGATGCCGCTCTCGTCGGAGCGCTGGTCACGCTGCGATACGACCCGTCGAAGCCCAAGCGCGCGGTGCAGGTCTGGGCGAAGGGCGAGAAGATCCAGGACGCCAGGGTCGTCGACGTTCACGCGAACTGCTTCGTGAAGCGCGAACAGCCCGAGGGGCTCCGCCTCGCCGACCTGGCCGAGGAGGAGGACTGACCATGTACCGCAAGCACTTCGGGCTCGCCCGTCATCATCCCTTCGCGAGGGACCTCGCCCCCGAGGACCTCTTCGCCTCCGCGGCCGCCACCGAGCTGGAGGTGCGTCTGCGCACCTCCTCGACCTCCGCGGCATCGGCCTCGTCACCCGCGAGCCCGGGAGCGGCAAGACCACCATCTGCCGCAAGGTTGCTGCCTCCCTCCACTCCGGCCTCTACCGCGTCCTCTACGTGCCCCTCTCCACCGGCAACGTGACCGACATGTACAAGTCCATCGCCTGGGAGCTCGGCCTGCCGACCGAACGCAGTCGCGCCGCGCTCTACCGCGTCATCCGCGCCGAGGTGACCCGCCTTTGCCTCGAGACCAAGGTGCGGCCGGTCCTCGTCGTCGACGAGCACCTCCGCAGCGAGGTGCTCGAGGATCTGCGGCTGCTCACCAACTACGAGATGGACTCGCAGAACCGGCTCTGCCTCATCCTCGTCGGCCAGGCCGAACTGCGGCGCCGGATCGCGATGGCGGTACACGAGCCACTCAGCCAGCGCGTCGTCGTGCGCCACCACATCGGCGGTCTCACGCGCGACGAACCCCTCTCTGCCAACGTGAGTGAGACAACGACCCCTACGGAGTTTAGTGTAGAAGGGCGAGCTTGGACTTTACGGTGAGCAGCGCAGAGATCGGGTTGGTTGGGCAGGAGACCGAGGTGTCCGCGAAGGCGCGCAGGCGGCAGTTCACCGCCGAGTACAAGCGCAAGGTCTTGGCCGAGGCCGAGGCGTGTACGAAGCCGGGCGAGATCGGCGCCCTGCTCCGTCGCGAGGGCCTGTACTCGTCGCACCTCGTGGAATGGCAACGGGCCCGCGACAGCGGTGCGCTGGCCGGGCTCGCGCCCAAGAAGCGCGGGCCGCCCGCGAAGGTCCCGCACCCGCTCGAGCGGAAGGTCGCCGAGCTCGAGCGCGAGAATGCGCGTCTGCAGCGGCGCGCGGAGCGCGCCGAGGGCCTCGTCGAGCTCCAAAAAAACGGTCCCGGGCGGTGCCCCACCTGTTGGACGAGAAGCTCGGGTGCGGTATCAGGGCAGCGGGCTCGGGAGGAGCGGCCGGCTGCTTTTTGGCGATGTCATCCCCGTAAAAAAACATGGTCCAGGGCGTGTTGCGGACTTGGCAGTGGTGACGCCTCGCGGCGATCCCGTTTAGGAAAGTGTTCTGATGCGCACGCCCGCCTCCCGGCCCTTCTCTGGAGGTCCCACATGGCGAACAAGAAGGGCGCGCGCGCTCCGACTGAACTGACACCCATCCACCGTCGCGCCGCTGGGATCGACATCGGTGCGACGTTTCACGTCGTTGCCGTGCCGGCAGATATCGAGGTCGAGCCGGTGCGCACGTTCCGCAGCTTCACCGCCGATCTGAGCGCGCTCGGGGACTGGCTCGTGGGCTGCGGTATCACGACCGTCGCGATGGAGTCGACGGGCATCTACTGGGTGCCCGTCTTTGAGATGCTCGAAGCGCGCGGCCTCGACGTTGTGCTCGTCAACGCGCGCGACGCCAAGACCGTCCCCGGCCGCAAGACGGACGTCAATGACGCACAGTGGATCCAGCAACTGCACAGCTACGGACTGCTGCGCGCGAGCTTCCGCCCCGGCGCTGCGATCGTCGCGCTGCGCGCCTACCTGCGGCACCGCGAGAGGATGCTCGAGTATGCTGCGGCGCACGTGCAGCACATGCAGAAGGCGTTGATGCAGATGAACCTGCAGCTACACCATGTCGTCAGCGACATCACGGGCGTCACGGGCATGAAGATCGTGCGCGCGATCATCGCGGGCGAGCGCGACGCCAAGGTGCTTGCAGCTCACCGAGACGTGCGCTGCAAGGCGTCTGCCGCGACGATCAGCGAGGCCTTGACTGGGCACTACAGGCCCGAGCACGTCTTCGCGCTCCGGCAAGCGGTCGAGCTCTACGACGCCTACCAAGCCAAGCTGCAGGACTGCGATGCCGAGATCGAACGCAGCCTGCGTGCACTGCCGACGGGCTCTGTTGCCGCGCCGCCCGCCGCATCTGCGCCGCGGTCGCGAAAGCCCCAGAAGAACGAGCCGCGCTTCGAGATCCAGGCCGTTCTGCACGCGCTGCTCGGCGTCGACTTGACGCAGATCGATGGCATCGGCCCCTACTCCGCACTGCGGATTGTCGCCGAGTGTGGCACCGACATGGCTCGGTGGCCTACGGCGAAGCACTTCACGTCGTGGTTGACACTCGCACCCGGCTGCAAGATCTCTGGCGGCAAGGTGCTCAGCGCGCGCACGCGCCGGTCGGCTAACCGCGCGGCGGTCTTGCTTCGCCTGGCGGCGGTGTCGGTTGGTAGGACGAGCACGGCGCTCGGGGCGTTCTTCCGCCGGCTCGCCGCGCGGATAGGCAAGGCGAAGGCGGTGACCGCGACGGCGCGCAAGATCGCCGTGCTCTTCTACAACACCCTGCGCTACGGCAAGGCGTACGTCGACCCGGGTGCGGACTACTATGAGGAGCGCTACCGCCAGCGCGTCATCGCCAACCTCCGCCACCGGGCCGATGCCCTGGGCTTCACACTCGTCGAGGGGGCCGCCACGGTCGGAGCTTCTTAGGAAAGTCTCGGAGCTGCTGGGGATCCAACTGCCGAAGCCCGACGAGGAGAAGTGATGCAGGCGGTCACCGATCTCGGCGCCCGGCTCGGCATCACGTCGTCGTGCGCCGCGCTGGGACTGCCGAAGGCTACCTACTACCGCGCGCTCAAGCCGCGCCCGCCGCGCGCGAAGAGGAGCAGCCACCGCGCGCTCGGCGCCGCGGAACGACGCGCCGTGCTCGA
>NZ_JALCZA010000153.1 GCF_022690765.1 Anaeromyxobacter oryzisoli
CGCCGCCGGCGACCTCGGGCCGCGCGTCGCGCCCGGGGCCGGCCTCGCGCGCCCGGCCGCCCGGCTCGGCCTCTGGACCGCGGGGCTCGCCCTCCTCGCCGTCGCCCTCGCCCGGCCGCAGTGCGGGACGCGGACCGAGCTCTCCCGGCGCTGGGGCGTGGACCTCGCGGTGGTCCTCGACGCCTCGCGGTCCATGCAAGCGCGCGACGTGAAGCCCGACCGGCTCCGCCGCGCCCAGCTCGAGATCGCGGATCTCCTCGACCGGCTCGCCGGCGATCGCGTGGCGATCGTCACGTTCGCCGGGGCGTCGTTCGTGCAGTGCCCGCTCACGAGCGACTACGCCGCGGCGAAGCTCTTCCTGCGGGCGGTGGACGCCGACGCCATCCCGCAGCAGGGCACCGCCCTCGCCGACGCGCTCCTGGCGGCACGGGACGTCCTCACCGCGACCGACCACGCCGCCCGCGCGAAGGTGGTGCTCCTCGTCTCCGACGGCGAGGACCACCAGGGCGGCGTGGACGAGGCGGTGCAGGCCCTCGCCGGCGAGGGGATCCGCGTCTTCGCCCTCGCCGTCGGCGGGCGCGACGGCGCGCCCATCCCGGTCCTGGACGAGACCGGCGCCGTGACCGGCTATCGGACGGACCGCCGCGGCGAGCCCGTCGTCACCCGCCTGGACGAGGCCGGGCTCCAGGCGATCGTCGCGAAGGGGAACGGGAAGCTCTACGACGTCGAGGCGCCGGGGCGCGGGATCCCGGCGCTCCGGGCGGAGCTCGACCGGATGGAGAAGTCCGAGCTCGAGGGGCGCGTCACCGTCACCTGGGAGGATCGCTACGCCGTGGCGGCGTTCCCGGCGCTGCTCCTGCTCCTCGCCGCGCTCCTCCTCCCCGAGGCGCGGCCCGCGCCGGAGGGCGACCGATGAGCCTTCGCCCGCGCCGATGGCGGGTGCCGAGCCCGGGCGGCCGGCTCGCGCTCGCCGCCGCGCTCCTCCTCGTCGCCACCGGCTTCTCACCGTTCCAGGCGGAGCAGGACGATGTCCGCGCCGGCAACGAGGAGCTCGCCGGCGGCGATCCCGCCGCCGCCCTCCGCCACTACGACGCGGCCGAGAAGGCCGTCGGGCCGCGGCCGGAGATCGACTACGACCGGGGCAACGCGCTGTACCGCCTCGGCCGTCACGCCGAGGCACGGGACGCCTGGAAGCGCGCGCTCGACCGCGGGGCCGGGCGCCTCGGCACGCGCGCGCTCCAGAACGTCGGGAACGCCCTCGCCGCCGTGGGCGATCGCGACGGGGCGATCGCGGCGTACACGGAGGCGCTCCGCGCCGACCCGAAGAACGAGGACGCGCGCTTCGACCTCGAGGTCCTGCTCCGGCGCAAGGACGCGGGCGAGAGGCCGCCGGAGAAGGCGGGCCAGGGCGGCCAGCGCGAGCAGAAGCCGCAGGACCGGCAGCAGGCGTCCCAGCCGGGCTCGTCGCCGCCGCAGCAGGATCGATCCGGCGAAAAGCAACAGCAGCAGCAGCAACAAGCGCGGCAGCCGTCCGCGCAGCAGGCAGGCGGTCCGGAGCGGCAGGGGCAGCAGGGGGCGGAGCCGCAGACGCGCCCGGACGGGCGGCCGCGCGACGCCGCGGGGCGGCCGGAGGAGACGCCGCGCGCGGGCGCCGGGCGGGAGGAGCGGCCCGCCCCGCTCTCGCGGCAGGATGCGGAGAGGCTGCTCGACGCGCTCCGGGCGCGGGAGCGGAACATGCCGATCGCGCCGGGGCGGGCGCGCAAGGAAGGGCGGAGGGCGGATGCGGAGAAGGACTGGTGAGCGGCTCGTCCTCGGGCACGTGAAGACGATCCTTCACGCCGCGCTCGGGGTCGCGGCGGCGCTGGGGCTGACCCTCGCGCGCCCGGCGGACGCGGCGGACGCGGGCGTCTCGCTCGAGGCGCGGGCCGACCGGACCACGCTCGCGCTCGGCCAGGCGGTCGCGCTCGAGATCCGGCTCGAGGCGTCCGAGGCCCCCTCCTCGCTCGAGCTCGGACAGAGCACGGACTTCCGGGTGGCCTCGCGGGCGCAGTCGCGCCAGTCGTCCTTCACCTTCGGCCCCGGCGGCGCCTCGTCGAGGCAGGTCCTCGTGGTCACGCTCGGGCTCGCGCCGGTCCGCGCCGGCGAGCTCACCGTGCCGCCGGTGGTCGCCGTGGTGAAGGGGAAGCGCTACGAGACGCGCCCCATCGCCGTGAAGGTCCTGCCCGCTGGCGCGAAGGTGCCGGGCCCGCCGCCCGATCCGCAGGCTGGGCCGGCCCCGGATCCGCGGGCGCTCGCCGGGGGCGGCTCCTTCCGCGGCTGGGAGCGCGACCTCGTGCTCGCGGTGCAGGCGGACCGGCGCGAGGTCTTCCTCGGCGAGCAGGTCACGGTCTCGATCTGGCTCTACTCACCGCTGGGGGTCGTCGAGTACGATCGCTTCTCGCCCCCGCGCCACGACGGCTTCTGGGAGGAGGAGCTGGAGACGCCGCGGCGCATCCAGTTCCAGGTGCAGAACGTGAACGGCGTCCCGACCCGCGCGTACCTGCTGCAGCGGGTGGCGCTCTTCCCGACCCGCGCCGGCACGCTCGAGCTCGGGCCGGCGGAGCTGAACGTCGCCGTCCAGCTCGGCGGCGGCTCGATCTTCGACCCGTTCCCGGAGGTGAAGCGGCTGTCGCGGCGCAGCGTCCCCGTGACGATCCGCGTGAAGCCGCTCCCGCCGGGCGCGCCGGCCGGGTTCGACAGCGTGAACGTGGGGAAGCTCTCCCTCCAGGCCACCGCCTCCGGCGCGCGGGTCGCCGCGGGCGAGCCGGTGACGATCCGGCTCACCGCGTCCGGCGAGGGGAACGTCCGCGCCCTCTCGCTCCCGCGCCTCCCCCCGATCCCCGGCGCGAAGGCCTTCGAGCCGACCACCCGGGATCAGGCGGCGCCGCGCGGCACCCGCTTCGGCGGCACGCGCACGCTCGAGACCGTCCTCGTGCCCGAGCGGCAGGGCGAGCTGGTCGTGCCGCGCGTGAGCTGGTCCTGGTTCGATCCGCGGGCGGGCCGGTACGAGGCCGCCACGACGCCCGAGCTGCGCGTGAAGGTCGGGCCGGGCGCCTCCGGCGGCGCGCGCGCGAGCGCCGGCACGAACGCGCTCGCCGCCGGGCTGCGCCCCATCCGCGCCGGCGCCGGGGCAGCGCTCGAGCGACGAAGCGGGCCGCCGTGGCGATCGCCCCTCTTCGCCCTCGCCCTCGCCGTCCCGCCCCTCGCGCTCGCCGCCCTCGCCCTCGCCGACCGGCTCCGCGCCCGGGCCGGGGCGACCGAGGTCCGCCGCC
>NZ_JALCZA010000154.1 GCF_022690765.1 Anaeromyxobacter oryzisoli
CCGGTCCGGGCACCGTCCCCTGAGCGCGCCGCGCGATCGGCGATCAGCGATCAGAGCGGCTTGACGGGCGCCGCCGCGGCGTCCGCCCGCCGGGCGTTCGCGACGGCTGCGCCCGGCGGCGCGAGGCGCGCGAGCCCGTGCTCGGCGAGGAACCGCCGGATCTTCGCGGCCGGCGCGACGAAGGTCTCGCCGGGCATCGGCACGTCGAACGCGTACTGGTCGGAGTCCTTCCCGAAGGCGACCCGGGCCGTCCGGTAGCCCTCGACGAGGCCGATCAGCCGGCCCCCCGGCACGTCGAAGACGCCGCCGCCGGAGCTGCCGTACCCGATCGCCGCGTCGGTCTTGAGGGCCTTCGCGATCCGCGGGGCGGCCGCGTTCTCGGCCTGCTCGTACTCCACCTGCGACACGATCCCGGCCGCGACCGACAGCCCCTTCCCGAACGGCGCGCCGATCACGACGAGGTCGTCCCCGAGCTGGAGGCCGTCGTCCGCGGCGAGCGGCGTCACGGGCAGCCGCGCGGCGACCTCGAGCACGGCGAGGTCGACGTCGGGCACCCGGCCGCGGGCGAGGACGGTCGCGAGGAGCGGCGCCGAGCCGTCGGCGGGCATCACCCGGAGCTCGATCTTGTCCGGCCAGCTCCTGGCACGCTCGACCACGTGCGCGTTGGTGAGCACGTAGCTCCGGCCCTCCGCCTCCGCGAAGACGATCCCGGAGGCGCTCCGCAGCACCTCGCCGTGCGCGGCGAGCTGGAGCCGGACGGCGCTCGGGAAGACCTTCTGGACGGTCTCGGCGCGGAGGTTGGCCGGCCTCCCGGCGGAGAGGCCGAGGATGGGCGACGCGAGGAAGAGGAGGCCGGCGCCCATGGCCGCGCTGGCCAGGCCGGAGAGAAGTCGAATGCGAGGCACGCAACTCGAACGGGCGCGCCTCGGTCGAAAATTCCCCCGCCGATGGCGGGGCCTCGTCACGAGATCGTCGTTCGACCCACGATCGGCCTGGCGAGCGATCGCGCCCGCGCCCGCACGGCGAGGGCTCCACCGGGGGCTTCCCTCGTAGTACGCTCCCGGCGCATGGAGAAGCTGCCGCCGGACACCATCATCGGGATCGACCTCGGGACGACCAACTCCTGCGGGGCGGTCGCGTACGGCGACGGCCAGGTGAAGCTCATCCCGTACCAGGGCGGCGAGTACACCATCCCGTCCGTCTACGCGATCGACGACAAGGGGCACGAGCTCATCGGCCACGAGGCGAAGCGCCAGTGGCAGCTCAACCCGAGGAACACCCTCTACGCGACCAAGCGGCTCATCGGGCGGGCCCCGAAGGACGAGGTCGTGGAGTCGGTCCGGCGCTCGGTGCAGTACCGGGTGCAGCCCGGCTCGCAGAACGACGTCGCCCTCGACTGCCACGGCCGCACCTTCCACGTCCCGGAGATCAGCGCGAAGATCCTCGCCAAGATCCGGGACGTCGCGTCCGACCACCTCGGCTTCAAGGTGCAGCGCGCGGTGGTGACCGTCCCCGCCTACTTCAACGACCGGCAGCGCCAGGCCGTGAAGGAGGCGGGGACCCTGGTCGATCTCGACGTGGTGCGGATCATCAACGAGCCGACGGCGGCGGCGCTCGCGTACGGGATCGGGAAGCGGCTGCACGAGCGGGTGCTGATCTACGACCTCGGCGGCGGCACGTTCGACGTCTCCATCATCGACATCCGGGAGCGCGTGTTCGAGGTGAAGGCGACCGGGGGCGACGTCTTCCTGGGCGGCCTCGACTTCGACAACGCGATGATCGAGCACGTGCTCGACGACTTCCGGCGGAAGCACGGGATCGACCTCTCGTCGGATCCCGTGGCGATGCAGCGGATCAAGGATCTCGCCGAGCGGACCAAGATCGACCTCTCCGCCCGCGCGGAGGCCCCGTTCTCGATCCCGTTCATCACGATGACGCCGCAGGGCCAGCCGCTCGACCTGGACCTGAGGTTCGACCGCACGCTCCTCGAGGCGCTGACGCAGCACCTCGTGGATCGCACCCTCGAGATCACGGGGAAGGTGATGGCCGACGCGGGCGTGACCGCGAAGGACATCGACGAGGTGATGCTCGTCGGCGGCCAGACCCGCATGCCCATCGTCCAGGAGCGGCTCACGCGCTTCTTCGGCAAGGCGCCCTCGAAGGGCGTCCACCCCGACGAGGCGGTGGCCATCGGCGCCGCCCTCTACGGCTGGTCGCTCGGGGAGAGCTCGGATCCCCGGATCCAGCTCCTCGACGTGATCCCGATGGCGATCGGCATCGAGCAGGCGGGCGGGACGATGCACGTCGTCTTCCCCCGCAACGCCTCGATCCCGAACGCGAAGACCGTGGCGGCGACGAGCTCGGTGGACGGGCAGCGGGAGCTCGTGGTCCGCATCTTCCAGGGCGATCACCCCGAGACGGCCGCGAACGAGCTCCTCGGCGAGTTCACCTTCAGCGGCGTGCGGCCCGGCCGTGCCGGCGAGGTCCGCCTCGAGCTCCTGTTCGAGGTGAACATCGAGGGGATCCTCACGATGTCCGCGCGCGATCTCGACACCGGGCGGAAGACGCAGACGAACGTGCGGGTCGCCGCGGCTTGACGGAGCAGGACGCGCGGCCACGGGTCACGCGCGCCCGCCACCGTGCCCTTACCCGATCCCCGGCTCCCGTGTCCCCGGATCCGTCGTCGTCGGACGGAGCGGGGATCGGGCCACCGGCCACGGGACCCGGTTCACGGGTCACGGAGGAGCCGGTGACGGTGACGGGCACGGTTCACGGTGGAGTCCGTGCCCATAGAGCCGTTCGGTTCACCGACCCTCGCCGCGGCCCGGGTGCGCCCGGCCGCCGCCTCCACCCCGGCTCGCCGGGGCCGGTCCGCCGCCGCCGCGCTCGGCCCGCGGCGCGGGCGCGTAGCCT
>NZ_JALCZA010000155.1 GCF_022690765.1 Anaeromyxobacter oryzisoli
GTAAGTCCTCGCCGTAGCCCGTCGTGACGGGATGCCGCGCGAGCGCGACGCTCGCGGGCATGGATACGGAGACGACGAAGGCGGCGGCCCAGATCCGGGCGGAGGTCCGCGCGCTGGGGACGCGGGGCCAGGGGAGACGGTACCCGGAGACGCTGAAGCGAGACGTGCTCGCGTATGCCGCCGAGCGCGGCAAGGCGGGGCGCGGGCTCGCGGCGACTTCGGCGGAGCTTGGAATCCCGGAGCGATCGATCAAGCTCTGGTCCAGCACACCCCGGCCGTCGAGCACGCCGAAGTTCGTGGCGATGGCGGTGGAGGGCGCGCCGGAGGTCTCTCCTGCGCCCCGCATCGTGGTGCACGCGCCGGGCGGCCTACGGATCGAGGGGCTCGACGTGGCGTTGCTCGCGGAGCTGCTGCGGCGGCTCGCGTGATCGGGTCCACGCGGCAGGTCGCGGTGCACGCGTTCGCCGAGCCGGCAGACATGAGAAAGTCCTTTGACGCGCTCTCCGCGCTCGTGCTCCAGGGACTCAAACGCGACCCGCTCTGCGGTGACCTCTTCCTCTTCGTCTCGCGGAATCGCAAGCGCGCCAAGGTCCTCTACTGGGACGGGACCGGGCTGTGCGTCTTCGCGAAGCGTCTCGAGGCGGGCCGGTTCACCGCACCGTGGCGTATGGACGGCAAGACCGCGCGGCTCACGATGAGCGAGCTCACGCTGCTGCTCGAGGGGAGCGAGTTCGCCGGGAGGATCGCGCTGAGCCCGCCGCCTTTCGAGCTGCGTGCGCCAGGCGCGCCGGCGAGTTGACGCGCGGTTCGCGCCATGGGAAACCGGCGACGTGGCGCTGCGACTCGGCGAGGAAAAGGACATCGAGATCGTGCGGCAGGCCGCGCTCATCCTGGAGCGCGAGAACAAGCGCCTCGTCGATCGCAACGTCGAGCTCACGCGCCGGCTCCTCACCGCCGAGGGGCGCGATCCAGCCGAGCTGCAGCTCGAGATCGCTCGGCTCGAGGCGCAGCTTGCGGGCGCCCGCAAGAAGCTCTTCGGCACGTCCTCGGAGAAGCGGCCTTCGTCCTCGAGGACGTCCCCGGAGAAGCAAGACTCGCAGACCGGACACGGGCCGCGCGAGCAGAAGGAGCTCGCAATCGTCGAGCAGATCCATGAGCTCGACGAGGCCGACCGCGCGTGCCCGGCATGCGGCGGCGCGCTCACCGAGATGGCCGGGCAGTACGAGGAGTCCGAGGAGATCGATGTCGTGGAGCGCCGCTTCGTGCTGAAGAAGCACAAGCGGAAGAAGTACCGCTGCGCCTGTGGCGGATGCGTCGAGACGGCGCTCGGGCCGCTCAAGCTCATGGCGGGCGGCCGGTACTCGATCGACTTCGCGATCGCGGTCGCGATCCAGAAGTATCTCGACCACCTACCGCTCGAGCGCCAGGCACGGATCATGGCGCGCGAGGGGCTCACGGTGGACTCGCAGACGCTCTGGGACCAGATCGAGCGGCTCGCGCGCGTGCTCGGAAGCGCGCACGAGTCGCTGCACGCGTACGTGCTCACGCAGGCGGTGCTCGGCGCCGACGAGACGCGCTGGCGCATGCTCGACGGCAAGGGCCGGGATGCGGGAGTCTCGAAGAACTGGCAGGTCTGGGTGCTCGCCGCGCCGGATGCCGTCGTCTATCGCATTGAAGACAGCCGGAGCACGGACGCCGCGAAGAACGTGCTCGGCGGCTTCGCCGGCATCGCCATGGCGGACGGGTACGGCGCCTACGAGGCCCTCGCGAAGAGGGGTGACGGCTTCGTCGTCGCGCACTGCTGGGCGCACGTCCGGCGTAAGTTCGTCGAGGCGGAGCCCTTTTTCGCCGAGGCGACAACCGCCGTCGATCTGATCGGCGAGCTCTACGCGGTGGAGAAGCTCTGCCCGACCGGGCCGCCCGGCGACGAGCTGAGGCGCCAGCTCCGGAACGAGCGATCGCGCGAGGCCGTGCGCCGCCTTCAGCGCTGGGCGCTCGAGGCGCCCGCTCTACCGCAGAGTGCGCTCGGCAAGGCGATCGCGTACATGGGCGGCGTCTGGAACGGGCTCGTGCGCTTCCTCGAGGACCCGCGCATCCCTATCGACAACAACGCGAGCGAGCGTGCTCTTCGCGGTGTGGTCGTCGGGCGGAAGAACCACTACGGATCGAAGTCGCGCCGTGGCACCGAAGTCGCCGCAGTCTTCTACTCGCTCGTGGAGAGCGCGAAGCTCGTAGGGGTCGACCCACACGCTTACCTGCGCGCAGCTTCCCACGCCGGCTTGCGTGGCGAGCGCATCCCGCTCCCGCATGAGATGGCAGCCCGGGGCTGACGCAGTCACCCCCGCGTGGCAGGATCGCGCGGTGGACAAGATCTCCGCCGCTCTTCTCGACTTCTCCGAGCCCCTCGTCGGCGCACTCTCCGGGCACGCATCGCAACAAGCGCGCGAGGATGCGATCGGGCTCGGCGTCACGCTCTGGAACGCGCTCGTCGCGCTCCGCCTCGGTGAGCCTGCCGCATTCCAAGCGACGCTCGCGCACTGCCGCAGCCTTCCTGAGCCGCAGTGCACCGTCATGGCGACACTCGTCGCCCAGCTTGTCGAGCGCAAAATGGAGCGCCACGCCGACGACGTCCGCCTTGTGCGCGACTGGAAGCTCACGTTCCGGGACAACGGTGAAGCGTCGCTGTGGGCGGAAGCAGTCGTCTCTCAGCCCTGATCCTGCGCCACGCGCGCTCGCGTCAACACGGGGAGCGGCGAGGACTTAC
>NZ_JALCZA010000156.1 GCF_022690765.1 Anaeromyxobacter oryzisoli
TCGTCGCGGCGCGCACCCCCGCCGCCCCCGGGGACGCCGGCCTGCCCCAGCGGCGCACGCGCCCCGGGCAGGCGGCCGGGCGGCCGGGGGCGGGGCGGGCGGCCGCGCGGCGGGCGCTCGCGACCGACCGCACCGGTGAGGTGACGCTCGCGCTCCGCGAGGTGCTCCGGGAGGCGGGGGCGCCCGACCCCGAAGACCTGGCGGCGCGGCACGACGTGCTGGTGGAGGCGCTGCTCCGGCGTGGCCACGCCCTGCGGTGCCGGCGCTGCGGCGGCGAGACGGCCGCCCGCGCCTGGCGATGCGTCCGCTGCGGCGCCTTCGATCCCCACGGCTGAGCGGCGCGCCGCCCGCCGCCTGCCGCCGGCGGACCGGTGGATCTTGCTTCGCCGACTCGCGCCCGGTAGATCGAGCCCTCCCATGGTCCGTGATCGCGTCGTCGAGATCTTCCGCCAGGCGCTCGCCGAGGGCGCCGCCCAGGGGCGCTGGCCCTCCATCGAAGCCGGCTTCTCGGTCGAGGCGCCCCGCGACCCGAAGTACGGCGACTTCGCCGTGAACGCCGCGATGGTGCTCGCGAAGCCCGCGGGCAAGCCGCCGCGGGTGCTCGCCCAGGCCATCGTCGAGGCGGTGCGGGCGGCCGACGCCCGGCACGAGCTGGCGGGGCTCGAGATCGCCGGCCCCGGGTTCATCAACGTGCGGGTCGCGCCGGACGTGTGGCTCGGCGCGCTCGAGCGCGCCGTCGCCGCCGGCGCCGACTACGGCCGCACCGCGGTGGGGCAGGGGAGGAAGGTCATCGTCGAGTACGTCTCGGCGAACCCCACCGGCCCCATGCACGTCGGCCACGGCCGGAACGCCGTCACCGGAGACGGCGTGCAGAGCCTCCTGCGCTGGGCGGGCTTCGACGTCACGCGCGAGTACTACGTCAACGACTACGGCGCGCAGGTCCAGACGCTCGCGCGCTCGGTCCACCTCCGGTACCAGGAGCTGCACGGGCGCGCGATCACCTTCCCGCCCAAGGCCTACCCGGGCGAGTACGTGAAGGACATCGCCGCCGCGCTGAAGGCCGAGCTCGGCGACCGCTACCTCGACGCGCCCGAGCGGGAGTGGCTCGCGATCTTCCGCGACCGCGCCGTGCAGCACGTGCTCGGGATGATCCGGGGCGACCTCGCGGCGATCAACATCGAGTTCGACCGCTGGTCGTCGGAGAAGGCGCTCTACGAGTCCGGCACCGTCCAGCGCTTCCTGAAGGTGCTCGAGGAGAAGGACCTCGTGTACGTCGGGAAGCTCCCGCCCCCGAAGTCGAAGAAGGGGCAGCCGCCGCCGCCGCCGCAGGACGGCGACGCGCACGACGCGAACGACGAGGGGGTGGCGGCGTCCGAGGACCTGACGCTGTTCCGGTCGTCGAGCTACGGCGACGAGGTCGATCGCCCGGTGAAGAAGGCGGACGGCACGCCGACCTACTTCTGCGCGGACATCGCCTACCACTGGGAGAAGCGGCAGCGGGCCGAGCTCCTGGTGGACGTGCTCGGCGCCGATCACGGCGGCTACGTCCCGCGGCTCGAGGCCGCCATGGAGGCGCTCGGCGGCTCGCGCAAGGACCTGCACGTCGTCCTCATCCAGATGGTGAACCTCACCCGCGGCGGCGCGGCCGTGAAGATGGGGAAGCGCGCCGGGAACGTGGTCTGGCTCCGCGAGGTCCTCGACGAGGTCGGCCGCGACGCCGCCCGGTTCATCTTCCTCACCCGCCGCTCCGACGCGCCGCTCGACTTCGACGTCGAGCTCGCGAAGAAGCAGACCCTCGACAACCCCGTCTTCTACGTGCAGTACGGCCACGCCCGGCTCGCGGCGATCTTCGCGAAGGCGCGCGAGGCCGGCCACGCCGTGCCGGAGTTCGAGCTCGAGGCGGCGCGGACCCTGACGGCGCCAGAGGAGCAGGATCTCATCCGCCGGATCGCCGCGTTCCCGGACCTGCTCTCCGGCGCGGCGCTCGCGTTCGAGCCGCACCGGGTCGCGTTCTACCTCCAGGAGACCATCGCCGCGTTCCACTCGTGGTACACGCAGGGGAAGCGCACCGGCGAGCGCGTCATCGGCCCGGATCCCCGGAAGACGGCGGCCCGGCTCTTCCTCTGCCGCGCCCTCAAGCAGGTGCTCGCGAACGGCCTCGCGGTGCTCGGCGTCTCCGCCCCGGAGCGGATGGAGAGTCCGGAAACTCGCGATATCGACGCCGAGGTCTAGAATCGCGCCAGCCGCGGTCGGCCTCGCGCGACGCGCGTGGCCGTCCCTGCCCTCCGCGGCGGCGGGTGCGCCATGCGCGACGGGAACGTCCGGGTCCAGGAGAAGTTCGAGCTGTCCCTCGACGGGCGGCAGATCGCCTCGATCGTCGTCGGCGCGCTCGTGATCCTCGCGGTGGTGTTCGTCCTCGGCCTGAACGTCGGGCGGCAGGTGGCGTCCCGGCAGGCCGCGGCCGCCCCCGGCGGGGATCTCTCCGCGCTCGACCACGTCCCCGCGCCGGACGCCCAGCCGAAGATCACCTTTTACGATCAGCTCCCGAGGAACCGTCCTCCGGCGCCGCCGCCGCCCGAGAGGCCGTCGGCCCCCCCCGCGGCCCCCCCGCCGGCGCAGCCCGAGGCGGGCGCGGCGCCGGCGCCGATGACCCCGCCGC
>NZ_JALCZA010000157.1 GCF_022690765.1 Anaeromyxobacter oryzisoli
CGAGGCCGCGGCGCGCCTCGCGGAGCGGCTCCGCGCCCACGCGGCGCCGGCGGCCGCGGCCGCGGAGCCCGCCGAGGGGCCCGCGCTCGCCCTCGCGCCCCAGGTGCGCGCGGTCCTCACCGAGTACGAGGAGCACCGCCTCCGCGCCGCGGCGCGGCGTGGGCTCGCCGTCCACCGGATCGAGGTCGCCTTCGACCTCGCAAGCTTCGACGGCGAGCTCTCGGCCCTGAACGGCCGCCTGAAGAAGCTCGGCGAGGTGGTCTCGACGCTGCCGTCCGCCGACGTCCGCGATCCGCAGGGCATCGCGTTCGTGCTGCTGTTCGCCTCGAAGGAGCCGCTCGAGGCGATCCGCCGGGAGGCGGGACCGGCCGCGGTGGTGGAGGTCGTCCCGCGCGTCGCCGGCGGAGAGCCGGCGCGGCCACCGGAGGCGCCCGCGCCGGCGGAGGAGCCCCCCTCGCTGCGGTCCGCGTCGCAGGCGGTGCGGGTGGACATCCGCAAGCTCGACCGGCTCATGACGATCGTCGGGGAGCTCGTGCTGGTGAAGTCCACCCTCCACGCGCTCGCCGAGCGTCACAAGGCGCAGGGCGGCGACGCCGCGCTGGGCGCCGAGCTGCACCGGGCCGACCGCGCGCTGGAGCGGCGGCTCGCGGAGCTGCAGGCGGGGATCCTCGAGGTCCGGATGGTCCCCCTCGAGCAGGTCTTCGACAAGCTCGCGCGCATGGTGCGCAAGCTCGCCCGCGAGGTCGGGAAGGAGATCGAGCTCCAGGTGACCGGCGGCGACGTGGGGCTCGACAAGCTCATCGTCGAGGACCTGTCGGACCCCCTCATGCACCTCGTCCGGAACGCCATCGATCACGGCGTCGAGGCCCCGGACGCGCGCGCGCGCGCCGGCAAGCCGCGCGCCGGCCGCGTCCGGCTCGCGGCGGCGCAGCAGGGGAGCCACGTGCAGATCGTGGTCGAGGACGACGGCGCGGGGATGGACGAGGACCGGATCCGCGAGGTCGCGGTCCAGCGCGGCCTCGCCACCCCCGAGGAGCTCCGGGAGCTCTCGCGGCGCGAGGTGATGAACCTCATCTTCCTCCCCGGCTTCTCGACCGCGCGCCAGGTGACGAGCCTCTCCGGCCGGGGCGTCGGGATGGACGTCGTGAAGAACAACGTCGCCGCCCTCTCCGGGATCATCGAGATCCAGACGCAGCGCGGGCGCGGCACGCGCTTCGAGATCACGCTCCCGGTGACGCTCGCGATCGTCCGCGCGCTCGTCGTCGAGGTGGCCGGGCGGACGTACGTGGTCCCGCTCGGCAGCGTCGTCGAGATCCTCGAGGTGCGCGCCTGCGAGGTGCGAACCCTCTCCACGCGCGAGGTGATCTCGATCCGCGGGGCGACGGTGCCGCTCGTGCGCCTCGGCCGCTTCTTCGCGCTCCAGGGCGGGCGCGCGCCCGATCCGTTCTTCGCGGTGGTGGTCGGGCTCGCCCAGCAGCGGCTCGGGATCGCGGTGGACGCCGTGGTCGGGCAGCAGGACGTCGTCGTGAAGCCGCTCGGCCCCGCGCTGCGCGGCGTCCGCGGCGTCGCGGGCGCCACCGATCTCGGCAACGGCCGCACCGTGCTCGTGCTCGACGTCGGCGCGATCATCGAGGAGGCCCTCGAGGGGGAGGGCCTCGGCGGCGACGGGCCCGGCGTCGCCTCGCCCGCGGAAGGGCCCGCCCGCCGCGCCCCGGGGTGATCGATGTACCTCGAGCACTACGGCCTGTCCCGGCGGCCCTTCTCGAAGACGCCCGACCCGGCGTTCCTGTTCCCGTCGCGCCAGCACGCCGAGGCGCTCGCGCGCCTCTCCCACGCCCTCGAGGAGCGCGAGCTCGCGGTGCTCACGGGCGAGATCGGCGCCGGGAAGACCGTGCTCTCGCGGGCGCTCGTGGACGCGTTCGCCGAGCGGTGCCGCTTCAGCTTCGTGGTGCACCCGGCGCTCCCGCCGGCCCAGCTCCTCGGCGCCGTCGCGGAGGGGTTCGGGCTCGCCCCTGGCCGGCGCAAGGCTGACGTGTTCGCGCGCCTGGCCGAGCACTGCGCCCGGCTGGACGAGCAGGGGCTCTTCGCGGTGGTGATCGTGGACGAGGCCCAGCTCGTCCCCACGCGCGCCGCGTTCGACGAGCTGCGGCTCCTCACGAACCTCGCCGCGGACGATCGCGCGCTCGTCGGGCTGGTCCTGCTCGGGCAGCCGGAGCTGCGCGAGCGCCTCCGGAGCGTCGCGGGGGAGGCCTTCGAGCAGCGGATCGGCGTCGCGTACCACCTCGGCGCCCTCGACCTGGACGAGACCGCGCGGTACCTGGCCCACCGGCTCGCGATAGCGGGGCGAGAGGCCCCGCTGTTCGCCCCCGACGCCGTGGCCGCGGTGCACCGCCTCACGGGCGGTGTCCCACGAAGGGTGAATCAGCTCGCCGCGAGCGCGCTGCTGGAGGGGCTCGTGCGCGAGGCGGACCCGCTCGGCGCGGAGGTGGTCGAGGCGGCGGCGGCGGACCTCGCCTCGTACCTGGGAACGACGGCGCGGGCGCTGTAGAATCGGGACCGGCGATGGACTTCCTGGAGATCCGGAGGAGGGCCAAGGAGCGGTCGGCCGCGCGAGCCGTCGCGGCGAACGGGTCGCCCCGCTCGCCGCGCGGCGAGGCG
>NZ_JALCZA010000158.1 GCF_022690765.1 Anaeromyxobacter oryzisoli
CGGCGCCGCCCCGCGCGGCGCCTGGGGCGCGCCGGCCGCGCGGTCGGCCCGAGGAGCCGCGCGGGCGCGCTCGAGGAGGTGCCGGGGATCGAGGAGCGCGAGCGGGCTCCCGTCGCCCAGCCGCGCGAGGCCCGTCACGAGCGCGTTCTGCTGCGCCACGCCCGGCACCATGCCCGGGACGACGCCGATCACCGTCCCCACGTCGTCCACCATCAGGGCCGCGTTCCGGCTGTCGCTCCGCACGACGACGGCGAACCGCTCGCGCCCCGTCGCCCGTGGGCCGCCGACGACGTCGGCGAGCGGCGCAAGCGGGATGATCACCTCGTCCACCGCGAGGGTCCGACCGGACGGTCCCTCGTGGACCGCGGCGCCGGCGGCCGCGAGGTGGACGGTGCGATCGACCGCGGAGAGCGGCACGCCGAAGGTCCGCCCCGCGGCCTCGACCACCAGCACCTCCACCGCGTAGACGTCGAGGGGCAGCGTGAACGCGACCGCGCTGCCGAGCCCGCGCACGGATCGCACCTCGATCCCGCCGCCGCCGTCGCGCGCCATCTGCGCGACCGCCGAGAGGCCGAGGCCGCGGCCGGAGATCTCCGTCGCCGCGCTCCGCGTCGAGCCGCCCTCGAACGCCCACCGCTGCAGCACCACGTCGTCGGACAGCGCCTCGATCTGGGCGGGGTCCCCGGTCCGCCGCGCCAGCTCGCGCCGCAGCGCGGGGAGATCGAACCCCGCGCCGTCGTCCGCCACCTCCACGCGGAGCGAGGACTCCACCGCCTCCACCGAGACGGTGATCCGACCCTCGGCGCTCTTCCCCGCCGCGGCGCGCGCCTCCGGGGCCTCGATCCCGTGATCCACCGCGTTCCGCACGAGGTGTCGGATCATCCCCCTCGCGGAGTGGAGCGTCCGCCGATCGGCCCGGACCTCCCGTCCGACGACGGAGAGCCCGACGGCCTTGCCGAGGCGCGCGCCGAGCGCGGCCACCTCCTCGTCGAGCCCCGACAGCGCCCCCTCGGCCGGGACGAGCCGCAGCGACGCCACGATCGCCTCGAGCGCCACCGCCGACGCGGCCACCGACTGGGCCGCCGCGTCGGGCCCGGCGCGGGACGCGAGCGCGTCGCTGAGCTGGGTCGCGGCCCGGGCGAGGGACGCCGCCAGCCGGAGCGCCTCGTCCACGTCCGCCGCCGGGACGCTGAGGCGCTCGGCGACCTCGGCCGGGGCGCGCGTCACGCGCTCGCCGCCGGCGTGAGCGTCCGGCGCCGCGGCCGAGGCGGGAGTGGACGGGCCGGGCGTGTCGGCGGGCCCCTGCGCGGGCGTCTCGCCGGGCGCGACGAGGGCCAGGAGGCGCGCCACGACGTCCCCCGGCACGCCGTCCGCCCCGCTGGCGGCCATGCGCGAGATCCCCTCCTCGAGCACGTCGAGCGCGCCGCCGACGCGCCCGAGGCGCGCCGCCGCGTCCGCGGGGGCGCCCCGGAGGCCGAGGGCGACTTCCTCCAGCGCGTGCAGCCCGTGGGCGAGCGACGCGTACCCGAGCGCGGCCGCCGCCCCCTTGAGCCCGTGCGCGACGCGGCCGAACTCGGAGAGGGGCGTCCCGAGATCGCCCGCGCCGATCTGGACGGCCGACGCCCGGAGCGCCTGGACCGTCTCCTCGGCCTCGGTGACGAAGAGCCCGACCAGGCGGGCGCGCGTGGAGGGATCGAGGTTCACGCGGTGGCCGCCTTCCAGGCCCACGTCGCCAGCCAGCTCCCGTCCACGAGGGCGGCGCCGCCCGCGAGCCGGCCCGCGAGCCGCACGATCGCGCCGCCCGCGTCGGCCTCCGCCGCCCCGACGCTCGCGACCACCCGCTCCTCCGCGAGCTCGAGGGGGCCGTCCACCACGACCGCCACCAGGCCGCCCCCGGTGCGGAGGACGAGGGCGGGCCGCCCGTCGAGGGACGCGGCGGGCCGCGGCCCGTCGTCGACGATCCCGGCGAGGTCGACGACCGCCACCGGACGCTCGTCCACGAAGGCGACGACGCGCTGCTCGCCGGACGCGAGCGGCACCGCGAACGGGCGCGCGAGCGCGACCAGCGCCCGCTCCAGGACGTCGGCGTCCACGGCGCAGGCCGCGCCGCCGAGGTGGAACGCCACCACGCGCAGCGCGCCGACCGCCCCGTCCTCCGCGGACGCGGGCTCGGCGAGCGCGCGCGCCCGCCGCTCGAGCGCGTCCGCGTCGCCGATCACGAGCTGCGGCTGCGCCAGCGCGACGGTCACGCGCCCTCCGGCCGCTCGAGGAGGTGGCGGGCGACGGCGGCGAGCTGCGCGACCGACAGCCCGTCGGCCGTGGGCACCGCCTGGTCCGGCGGGAGGCGCGCGGTGGTGTCGAGCAGGTCGCGCAGGACCTCGCGCCCGCGCGGGCGGTCCACGGGGAGCAACGTCCGGCCCAGGAGCAGGCGCGAGTAGAGGTGCCGGGGGTCGAGGAACAGCGCGGCGCGCGCGTCCCGGAGCGCGTCCTCGGTGCGCCCGGCGATGGCGTGCCGGAGCGCGGCCTGGACGTGGGCGGAGATCGCGCCCGCGGAGCCGTCCTCGCGGGGCGCGGGCGCGGCGCGGGGCGCGGGGGCGGCGACGCCGCGGGCTGGCCGGACCGCCGCGACGAGCCGTCGAGCCGCGA
>NZ_JALCZA010000159.1 GCF_022690765.1 Anaeromyxobacter oryzisoli
TGTCGGTTTGCAGAGGGATGGGACCCCGTCGTTGCAGAAGGATTCCCCCCCGGCTCCACATCGGCGTGACGTTCTCTACTTGCCCTTCTTCTCCGGCTTCTGTCCAGGTTTCTGCCCGGGCTTGAGCCGAGCCCGGTACGACTCGCCCTCGATGACGAGGTCGTAGGCGTTGCTCGTGAAGCGGTCGATGGCCGCCTGGGCGCGCATGGGGTCGGCGAAGGTCGCAAGCCACTCGTCCGGCCCGCGGTTCGACGTGACGATCATCGACCCGGCGCGGTGGCGCTCGGTGATGATCTCGTGCGCGTCGCGGCTCTCCTGGGCGTCCATCGCGTCGAGCCCGAAGTCGTCGACGATGAGCAGGTCCACCGAGAGCAGCGCTCGCAGCTCCTTCTCGTGTGTCTGCGTGAGCCGCGCGTGCTTGAGGTTCTTCAGCATCGCGTCAGCCCCGATGGCGAGCACCGAGTAGCCGCGCCGGCAGGCGACATGGCCGAGCGCGTGGGCGAGGAAGGTCTTCCCGACGCCGACGCTGCCCACGACGGTGACGTGGTGATGCGACTCGATGAAGCGCAGCGACGCGAGCTCGTTTAGGAGCGCGCGGTCGAACTCGACCTTGGCGGTCTCGTCCCAGCGCTCGAGCTGGCAGTCGGGCTCGAGCCGGGCGCGGTCGGCGCGGAGCTTCGCGGCCTGACCGTCGCGCCGTGTCGCCTCGTCGCTCAGGGCGAGGAGCAGGAGGTCCTGGTGCGGCATCTTCTGCTGGCGCGCGAGCGCGAGCCGCTCGGGAAGCGTGTCGAGCATGCGGGAGAGCTTCAGGCGGCGCAGCACCGTCTTCAGCTCGGGGGAGATGACGTCGGCGTTCAAGGCTCGTCTCCTTCGTTTCGCCGCTCGCTCCGTGCGAGCGGGAGGGCGTACTGGCTCGCGGGCCGGAGGTACCGGGCGAGCGGGATCACCTTCGCTGGAGGCGGCGAGAGGCGGGGGTCGAGCCGGACGAGATCGGCGAGCCGGTAGATGTCGACCATGTCGGCGTCGAGGGCGGTCTTGCAGCTCGCGTCGAGCCGCTCGCCGTACTTTCGCGCGAGGCCGATCAGCTTGAACAGCGCGCGCATGCGGGTCCACGGCCTCGGCCCCGCGGCGAGCGCGGCCGCGAAGCGGCCGACGTGCTCGCCGTGCTCCGCGGCCTTGCGGACGAAGAACGCGGCGTCGCGCTGGGCGCACGCGAGGGACTCCTCGGGGAAGTCGGCGGTGTCGATGGAGCGCTTCCCCGGTGCGACGCGCGGGTGCGTCTTCACGAGCTTCCCGTGCTCGAAGAAGCGCACGAGCTGGCTATCCGCACGAGCACGGAGCGTGTGGCGGCGCAAGTCGCGCGGTAGCGAGTAGAGGCTCTTGGCGACCGCGGCGAACTGGTCGATCCCGACCTTGGGGTCGCACCAGATCGGCACATCGTAGGGAGTGGTTGGCGCCGGCAGGAGCGACGGGCGCTCCTCGGCCTCGAAGTGCTCGCGCGGCAGCCGCTGCGTGCGGCTGTGCCGCTTCATCCCGTACTCGTCTAGGCACCAGCGACGAGCGCGGGCGCGGGCGTCCTCGATCGTGCGCAGCCGCTCCCCGCCGAAGCAGTCGTCGCGAACCGTCGGCACGGCCCGCTCGACCCGCGCCTTGTCCTTCGGGTGGCGCACGCGGGTCGCGTCGATCACGAAGCCTCGCGCCTGCGCTTACTCGAGGAAGCCGTCGGTGATCCTCGGCGTGATCGGATCGGCCTCCGTGACAATCGTCTTGGTGTTGTCGGGGATGACGACGCGGAAGACGCCGCCGAAGAACTCCCAGGCCGCCTCGCACGCCTCGATCGCCGTCGCGGTCGTCTCCTGGAACACCGGGTACACGAAGCGATGGCGCGACCGGACCGCGGTGAAGATCCAGGCGCGAAAGCGCCGGCGCTTCCCGAAGACGTCCGGCTCGAGCAGCGTCATCCAGCCGGTGTCGAGCTGCACCTCCTGCCCAGGCTCACAGTCGGCGATCGGCACCGTCGGCGCCGCACGGCCGAAGCCCAACTCCGCGAGCGCGAAGCGGCGCAGCGTCGGGTACTCGACCTCGACCCCGTGCCGCAGGAGCAGCTTGCCGA
This sequence comes from Anaeromyxobacter oryzisoli, assembly GCF_022690765.1. Lineage (GTDB taxonomy): Bacteria > Myxococcota > Myxococcia > Myxococcales > Anaeromyxobacteraceae > Anaeromyxobacter > Anaeromyxobacter oryzisoli. The sequence continues at coordinate 2,114 of NZ_JALCZA010000159.1, forward strand.
TCTTGGTGAGCCGCACTCCGCGATCGACGTGCCGCGCGATGAAGTCGCGGTGCGCCTCGCAGACTGCCCAACCCTCGCCGCGCGGGCGGCCGGTCGCGGGCTGCGTAACCGCGACCACCGCGGCGACGAGCTCGTCGTCGAGCGCGGCGAGACCGTGCGCCTGCTCGATGCCGCGCGTCTTCGCGGCATCGAGGTACCGCCGCACCGTCTTTACGTCGAAGCCAAGCTGTTGGGCGATCCGCTTCTTCGGCACGCCTCGCAGCCACAGCCTCAGGATCTCCTTGACCTCCAGCATCGTGACCTCCCGAAACGCCATCCCGCCTCCTGTCCGTGGACAGGCGACATCGTGGCTGGCTGGTCACGCCGATGGGGGAGGGAATGCTTCTGCAAAACCCTCAGCGCCGACGGGGGAATCCTTCTGCAAAACTCACGCGGCCGGGGTCCCTACCTTCTGCAAACCCACA
>NZ_JALCZA010000016.1 GCF_022690765.1 Anaeromyxobacter oryzisoli
TGGCCGGACCGCCGCGACGAGCCGTCGAGCCGCGAGGCGCGCGCGCCGCCGCGCGAAGGGTGGCGGCGGCGCGACCGGCGAACGGCCGGCGCCCAGGTGGCCGGCGGTCGCGAGCCCGCCGGCCGCGAGGAGGTGGGCCTCCGGCGCGGAGAAGACGAGGAGCGCCTCCCGGTCGAGCCCCTGCGCGAGCGCGGCGGCGGCGCGCTCCGCCTCCGCGGCGCTGAAGTAGATGAGGACGTTGCGGCACAACACGAGGTCCTGGCCGCCGAGCGGCGCCGCCCCGTTCGCGGCGACCTCCAGCAGGTTCCCGACCTCGAAGCGGCAGAGCGCGGCCGCCGCCGGATCGACCCGGTGGCGACCGGAGACGGGATCCTCCAGCCGCACGCGCCCGCGCAGCCAGTCCGGGCGGCACCGCTGGACGGACCACCCCGGCACCGTCGCCCCGCGCGCGGCCTCGATCCGCGCCGGCGAAGGATCCAGGCCGACGATCTGCACGAACGCGGGCGCCGCGGACGGCGGGATGCCCCGGCCCTCGAGGAGGTCGAGGAAGAGCAGCGCGAGGCTGAAGGGCTCCTGCCCGGCGGAGCACCCCAGGGACAGGATGCGCACCGGCCGCCCCCGCGCGGCGGCGCGGTCGAGGAGCTGCGGGCCGATCTCGTCCCGCAGCCACTCCCAGAGCCCGTCGTCGCGGAACAGCCAGCTCTCGTCGATCGGCAACCGATCGAGGACCCGCGCCAGGTACGCCGGATCGGCGGGGTCTCCGGCGCCCGCGGCGAGGATCGCGGCGTCCACCTGATCCTCCGAGAGCCCCTCGAGCGCGAGCCCGTAGGTGGCCTCGAGCGCGCGCCGCACGCCGAGCCGCGAACAGCTCACGTCTGCGCTCCAGGCAGCGTGTACGCGCCCGCCGCCTTCTGGAGGCTCGCCGCCAGCTCGTGCGCCTTCGACGAGAGCTCGCCGAGCAGGCGCGCGCCGTCGCGGATCGACTCCGACGCCTTCTGCATGTTGGTGAGCGCCTGCGAGACCTGGCCGACGCCCGCCTGGTGCTGACGCGCGGAGCCCTCCACCTGGCGCATGAGGCCGACCGAGTCGTGGACCGTCACGCCGAGCTGGCCCACCACCTCCCCGAGGCGCTGCACGAGCTTGCCGCCGTCCTCGACCGTGCGGGTGCCCGCGCCGACCGCGCCGTCCACCTGCCCGGTCCGATCCCGGATCTCCGCGAGGATCTCCCGGATCTCCGCGGCCGCCTTGCGCGAGTCCGCCGCGAGCGCGCGGATCTCCCGCGCCACGACCGCGAAGCCCTTGCCCGCGTCGCCGGCCCGCGCCGCCTCGATCGCCGCGTTGATGGCGAGGGTGGAGGACTGGTCCGCGAGGAACGACACCGTCTCGGTGATGCCGTCGATGCGCTGGACCCGCTCGGCGAGCGCGGCCGACGCCTGCGCCACCCGCTCGAGCGATCCGGAGATCGCGGCCATCGCGTGCGTCGCCGTCTCCGCCGCCGCGCCACCCTCCTCCACCACCGCCGCCGACGCCTCGCCCTGGCGGATCAGCTCGCCGGCGCGGTCCGCGGACACCGCGGAGGTCTGCGCCATCTCCGTCATCGTGTTCGCGGTCTCGGTGACCGCGGCCACCTGCTCCGTGGTGGCGGCGGAGAGCTGGGCCGCCGCGGACTGCAGGCTCACCACGATGTTGCCGACGTCGCCCGAGACGCCCTGCGTCCGCCCCACGACCGTCCGCAGGTTGCCGGTCATCCGCTGCATCGCCACGCCGAGCGCGCCGGGCACCTCCACGTCGCGGCGGAGGTCGCCTTCGGCGATGGTCCGCGCCTGGCCGACGATCGCCTCGAACGCCCGCTGGAGCTGCCCGAAGGCGTCGCCGAGATCGCCCGCGATGGCGGCGCCCTCGATCGCCTCGCCGCGCGAGAGCGCGGCCATCCGGCGGGACAGCTCGAGCATCCCGGTGCGCGAGTCCCGGAACGCCTGGATGAGGCCGCTCTCGCCGTCGAGGTCGCGGGTGAGATCGCCCTTCGCCATCGCCTGGAGCTGCTCGAAGATGCGGCGCATCTCCTCGGAGATGCCGGCGGTCGCGAAGGCGAGGTCGCCGATCTCGTCGGTGGCCACCCAGCGTGGCAGGCGCGGCGCGCCGGCCGCCATCGCGCGGAGCGACGCCTCCACCTCCGCGGCGGCCGCCGCCTGGCGGCGCGCGAGGAGGAGCCCCGTCGTCCAGAAGGCCCCGAGGATGACGAGCGCGATCCCCAGCACGGGGAGGACCGCGACGCGCGCGGCGTGATCGAGGTCGGCGCGCAGCGCGTCGGCCTTGATCGCCTGGCCGGCGGCGCGCAGCCCGTCGAGGAGCGTCGTGACGGACTGGTCGTACTTCGAGACCAGCACCATCCCGGAGAAGACGAGGAGCGACAGCACGGCGACCACGAACGCGTACGGGAGGACCCAGCGCTGCCGCGGCCAGAAGATCCCGCCGCCCTTCGGCGAGAGCCCCGGCGCGCGCGACGCCTCGGCCAGCGCGACCGGCCGGACGTCCTCCTCGATGAGCAGCACGAGGATCATGCCCGGGAACAGCGAGGCGAAGAGCGCGACGACCGTCGCCATCGGGACGATCGCCAGCGGCTTCCCGTAGAAGATCACCGCGAGCAGGCCGTAGATCGTCCCGCCCACCACCCAGGTCGAGACGTTCGAGAGCAGCTCGATCTTGCGCGGCAGCACCAGCAGGCGCACCAGCCGCGCGCCGGCGGGCTCGCCGGGGTGCTCCGCGACCGCCGCGCGCGTCAGCCCGCGGCTGATGAGGTACTGCTGCAGCGCGGCGAGGGCGAGGATCGGGCCGAGGAGCCCGACGAGCGCCCTGATGAGCGCGGCGTCGTCGAGCCCGATGATCAGCCCGAAGACGTACGCCGCGACCACCGCGCTCGGGATCGCGGTGACGAGGATGCGGTTGTAGATGCTGCGGTGGAGCGCGGCGGCTTCAGGCGAGGTCATGGGCGAGCGGCGTCCGTGGCGAGGTGGCGGTTGATCGCTTCGAGGAGCGGCTGGGGCTGGATCGGCTTGCGGAGGACCTCGCGCGCGCCCGCGGAGCGCGCCCGCATCGCGGACTCGGTGTCGCGCTCCGAGGTGAGGATCAGGACCGGCACGCCGCGCGTGCGGGGATCCGCCCGGAGCGCCTCGCAGAGCCCCACCCCGTCGAGCTGCGGCATGCGGAGATCCGCGAGGACGAGGTCCGGCGGGTCCGCCTTCACCTTCGCGAGCGCCTCCGCGCCGTCCGCGGCCTCGAGCAGCGTGACGTCCCGGGCGATGAGGTAGACCTTCATGAGCTCCCGGGTGACCCGGCTATCGTCTACGAGGAGGATCCGCTTCATGGCTCTCCCTGGCTCGCCGCGCCGGCGAGCGACAGCAACCGCGACACGTCCAGCACCGCGAGCGCCCGCGCCCCGGAGTACCCGGCGACGAGCTCCGGCCGCGGACCATCCCCGGGGGGCGGCGCGGGGGCGTGCTCCACGACATCCTCGACCGCGTTCACCCACAGCAGGAGCCGCCGCGCGCCGTCGCTCACGGCGACGAGCTGGTCGCGCGGGTCGAGCTGGACCGTCCGTGCCCCGAGCAGCCCCTCGACGAACACCACCGGCCACTGCACGCCGTCCACCACCACCGCCGGCGCCGCCGATGGGCGCGCCGCCGGCATCGCCGCGGGGTACACGCGCGCCACGTGGCGGAGCGGGGCGAGCACCCGCCAGGGGCCCGCGCGCAGCATGAGCAGCTCCTCTCCAGGGCGAACGTCCACATTGGGGGTGGGTCGTTCGACGCTGAGTAGCGGGGAAAAGGGGGGCATCCGCGGTCTACCAGTGAAAACTCCATACCATCCCATGGAGTTGCCGTCGCGGTCGAATCACGTTGCGTAAACGCTCGTCATCACACCACCTCGCACGGAGCCAACACGCTCCGGCGAACGCACCCTCGGCACGTCACGTGGGACCCCGGGGCTCGGCCGACCCGGCGATAATCACGTACAGTGTGTGACGCCGAAGGAGGCAGGCACACCCGAGCGCCGCCGAGCGGCGACTCGAACCGCTGGGCGCACCGCCGCGAGCGCCGCAGCCCCACCAGATACACCGCGTGGCCGATCCCCGCGCACGCGGGGAGGCAGCGGCTCTCCGATACGAGATCGCCGGTCGAGACCCCGGGGATCTCCCTACAGCTCGTACAGCGACGCCCCGCGCCGCTCGAGCCCGCGCTCGCGCGCGAGGACGTCGAGGTGGATCGTGGTCCAGTCGGCGAGCAGGAAGTCCTGAACCGGCTCGCGGGCGATCGTCTTCACGTAGCCGTTGCAGGAGCGGCAGACGTCGAGCCGGAGGCCGTCGCCGCCCGTGAGCTCGAGCACCTCGAGCCGGTCCTGCGCCTCGTTCCCGCAGTGCGGGCAGCCGAGCCGCTTCCACGCCCACCGGGTCCGGCACTGGCCGCAGCAGAGCAGGCGCGCCCGGCCGTCGCCCTCGGCGACGAGCGCGGCCAGCGCCGGCTGCGCCCCGCACGTCGGGCAGTGCGGCGAGCGCCACTCCGCGGCCTGCGGCCAGGCCTGGTAGGCGTCCTTCACTGGCTCGAGCGCCCGCCCGAGCGCGCTCCAGCCGAGGTAGCGGAGCAGGCCGGCGTGGCGTGCGGGCGGGTTCCCCTCGCCACGCGCGAGCCAGGTGATCGCCTGGAGGGCCGCCCCGGGGGCGGCCTCGAGGCCGGCGAGCAGCTCGCCGGCCTGCAAGGCGAGCGATGGCGGGACGGGCGCGCCGGCGAGATCGGCGGCCACCGTCCGGAGCAGCGCCGCGGCGGGCGCGAGCTCGATCGCGGCGCTGGCGGAGTGGAGGAGCGGGACGCCGCTCGCGTGCTCCGGCGCGTACGCGTCCCACGCCGGCGGCGCGAGCGGCGCGGGCTGGAAGGCGTCCATCGTCGCGTCGATGCGCCCCTGCACCCCCGCGAGCTTCGCGAGGAACGGGCGCGCCTGGATCCACTCGGAGACCGTCATCATGACCTTGCCTGTCTAACGGAGGACGAGCGCCGAAGCCGGGACCGGCGGGGGAGCCGAGGCACGCCGCCACGGCTCCCGCGGCGCTCGCAATACCAGAAGGACGCGCTCCCGGCGACGCGAAGGCCGCCGGGAGCGCGGGTGACGCGTGGGTTCGATCCGGCGCGGGCTAGTGCTGCTCCGCCTCCTCCTTCGGGAGGACCGGGAGGGTCCGGACCGCCATCCCGAAGAGGAAGATGGTGGCGGCGATGAGGCCGATGGAGACGCCCCACTCCACCACGCTCGGGAAGTACCGGGCCGGCGCGTCCTGCGGGGCGGAGCCCCGGAGCGTCATCCCGAGCACCACCACGCTGACGCGGTTCAGCACGATGCCGCCCGTCGCCAGCGCGGCGCCGAGCCCGAGCGCCGCCGGCTTGCGGCGGAGCCCGTCCGTCGCGAGCAGCGCGAGCGCCACGACGCCGCCCAGGCCCACCTCGGCGAGGAAGAGCGGCCGCGAGAGCGCGTGGCCGAGCTGGCCGCGGACCGCGAGGTCGCCCACGCGGAACGCCTCGTACACGAGGAGCGCCCAGAAGGCGATCTTGCCCAGCGCGGCGAGCTGCGCCACCCGCACCTTCCGCTCGAAGACCTTCGCGATCCAGAGCTCGACGAGCACCACGAGGCCGAGGCCCGCCGCGACCGACGAGAGGAAGAAGTAGACGGGCATCACCGGCGACCACCAGGCGGGGTCGAGCTTGTCGGGCATGAGGAGGAACAGCGACCCGAGCGAGCTCTGGTGCATGGTGGAGAGGGTGACCGCCGCGACGGCGAGCAGGATCGGCACCGGCTTCTCACCGGGCTTCGTCCGGAACGCGACCGCGAGGACGGCGAACACCGCCGCCGCGGCCGCCGTGTACGCGACGCTGCGCGACATCAGGTACACGAACAGCGACACGGCGAAGACCACGTACCACGGCGACCACCGCTTCCACGCCTCCAGCGCGCGCTTCAGGCCGAGCTTCTCGACGGGGATCGGGAAGAACTCGAACGCGAGGACGGTGACGTAGAGGCCGACGCACCAGGAGACCTCGAACATCGCCGAGTGGTGCGGCGCCTGGAGGCCGAGCTGGTAGAAGTGCCACGGCAGGCCGAGGTCGGCGAGCAGCGTGACGGTGACGAACGAGTAGGACAGGAGCCCCATCAGCACGGCGGAGCGGCCGATGGAGTACAGGTCCTTCCGCTGGCACACGTAGATGAGCCCCGCCGTGGCGAACGCGCCGGCGGCGACGGCGATCCACACCAGGTCGAACACGATCCACAGGCCCCAGGCGTAGGTGTCGCTGAGGTTCGTGGAGCCGCCGAGGCCGAGGGCGAACCGGGCGAGGAACGAGAGCCCGCCGAACGCCATCAGCGCCGCGAGGACGACGTTCGCCGGGGTCCAGACCTTCTTCGCCGGGACCGGGGCGAACTCGGGGTGGTGCTCCTCCTCCTTCGCGACCTCGGCCTTCCGCTTCGACAGCGCGTACACGCCGCCGAGCGCCGCGCCGACGCCGATGACGGCCGGCGGCACCGCGCCGAGGGCCACCGCGCTCCGGCGCGGGAGCGGCTCGGTCTGGAGATCGGTGCGGAACCCGAGCTCCGAGAACGGGACGGCGGACAGGTACAGCATGTTCGTCCCGCCGACCTCCTTCTCGCCGTAGATGTGGTCCACGTACTTGCCGGGGCTCGCGGCGATGCGGGCCCGCGCCTCCCGGAGCAGCTCCTCGCGGTCACCGTAGGTGAGGGCGCCCGCGGGGCACTGCTTCACGCACGCCGGCACGGAGTGCGCGGCGGCGAAGCGCTTGCGCTCCTCGTCGGTGAGCGCCGCGCCGTTCCGGGCGTCGGGGGCGGCCGGCGAGAGCCGGTCGTGGCACATGTCGCACTTGCGGATCTTCGGCGCGAGCGAGTCCCACTCCGCGGTGGGGATGCCGAACGGGCAGGCCCACACGCAGTAGCGGCACCCGATGCACTTCGAGTCGTCGTAGGTGACCGGCCCCTCCTTCGTCTTGTGGAGGGCGGTCACCGGGCAGGCCGCGGCGCAGGCCGGCTCCTCGCAGTGCATGCACTGGCGCTTGGCGAACACGTACCGCAGCCCGCCCGGCGCCTTCGCGTCCTCGATCTCGCCGTACGTCAGGACCGTCAGCGTCTTCGCCGACAGGGTGGTCGGGTTCTGGATCCCCTTCCGCCCGGGCTGGAGCTGCGTCTTCTCCGCCGGCAGGTCCTTCCACTGCTTGCAGGTGACCTGGCACGAGCGGCACCCGATGCACTTCGTCGTGTCGATGAGAGTGGCCTTGCTCATGATCGTCTCCTCGCGAGCGCGCGCGGCTCGGCTACCGCCGCGCGACGGTCTCCTCCGCGCGCACGACGTTCACGAGGCACGCCTTGGTCTCCTGCGTGCTGGCCCCCGGATCGACCGCGTCGATGGTGAGGTCGTTGGTGCTCGGCCCCGTGCTGAGCCCCTTGAACCCCCAGTTGTAGGGCATCCAGACCACCGGCACGTCCTGGCCGGCGATCCGCATCACCTGCATGCGCTTCGTGACGACGGCCTTCACCGTCACCGCGCCGCGCGCCGACGACACCTTCACCCGGTCGCCGGTCTTCACGGTGAGCTTCGCGGCGAGCGCCTCCGGCAGCTCGCACATCGGCTCCGGCACGAGCTCGTTCAGCCACGGCACGTTGCGGGTCGTGGACCCGGCGCACCAGTGCTCGGACACCGAGGACGTCATCAGCACGTACGGGAAGTCCTTCGCCGTGCCGATGGGCTGCTTCGCCTTCACCCGCGGGTACTTCAGGGCGGGGTTGTTCTGCTGGGCGGGGTGCAGCACGTTCGGGACCGGGCTCTCCACCGGCTCGTAGTGCTCCGGGATCGGGCCGTCCTTCGGGACGTAGGAGACGTCCACCGGCAGCTCGTCCGCCGGGGCCTTGTAGGACTTGAACGGTCCGGCGATCAGCCGGCCGACGCCCTCGGCGTTCATGCGGAACGCCCGCTGGCCCTCCGGCGTGTCCGGGCCCTTGAGCGGGTCCGGCACGTCCGGCGTGTCCTTGCCCTTCCACTTCTTCTCGGTCTCGTCCCACGCGACGATCGGGATCGCGTTCGGCCACGGCTTGCCCGAGGCGTCGCAGGAGGCGCGGTTGTAGAGGATCTTCATGTTGCCCGGCCACGACCAGGCGAAGTCCTTGTAGAAGCCGATCCCGGACTTGTCGGCGCTGTCGCGGCGCTTCGAGAGGTTCTTCCCGCCGCCGAAGATGCCCGCGTAGATCCAGACGCCGGACGAGGTGGAGCCGTCGGCCTGGAGCTGCCCGATGCCGCCGACGTAGTCACCCGCCTTCAGCACCTTGCCGTCGGGGAGCGTCACGTCGCGGAGGACGCGCCCGCTGATCTCCTTCAGCACGTCCTCGGCGAGGCTGCCCGGCGCGTAGCCCCAGGTGCCCTTCAGGATGGGCGCGTCCTTCGGGTCGGTCGAGCCCTCGTACAGCTTGCGGACCCGGCGGAAGACGGCGTCGAGGATCTCGAGGTCGGTCTTCGCCTGCCCCGGCGGCTTCACCGCCTGGTAGCGCCACTGCACCATGCGGCCCGAGCCGGAGATGGTGCCCTCCTTCTCCATGAAGTAGGCGCCGGGGAGGAGCAGGACCTCGGTCTGGATCGCCTTCGGGTCGCTGCCCGGGCGCTGCCAGAAGGACGCGGTCTCGGTGTCCCACAGCTCCTGCACGACGAGCATGTCGAGCTTGGAGAGCGCCTCGTGCACGTACCCGAGGTTCGGGTTCGTGACCATCGGGTTCTGCCCGTTCACCCACAGCAGCTTCAGCGTCCCGGCGTACGCGGCGTCGATCATGCCGTACACCGAGTAGTCCTTCTTCGCGCTCTTCTTCGGGAGGAGCCCGAACCCGAAGTCGTTCTCGGGGGTGGCGTTCTCGCCGAACCACGCCTTGAGCCCGTTCACGGTCATCTTCTGGCGGAAGGTGCCGTTGTTCCTCGTCCAGTCCTTCAGCGTGGGCTCGTTGTGGCTCGGGTAGTTCAGGTAGCCGAACATGTAGCCGTTGAGCACGGACATGTCGCAGGCGCCCTGGACGTTCGGCTCGCCGCGCAGCGCGTTCACGCCGCCGCCGGCCACGCCGATGTTGCCGAGGAGCATCTGGAGGATGCCGTAGCACCGGATGTTCTGGATGCCGACGGTGTGCTGGGTCATGCCGAGCGCGTAGAGGATCGTGCCCGGCCGGTTCTTCGCGAAGGTCTCGGCGATCTCCACCACCTGCCTCGCCGGGACGCCGGAGACCTGCTCGGCGACCTCGGGCGTGTAGCGCGCGAAGTGGGCCTTCAGCTTCGCGAAGACGCACCGCGGGTCGTCGAGGCTCTTGGCCTTGACGGGCTTCTTCGCCGCGTCCACCTGCACGCCCCAGGAGCTCTGGTCGTACTTGTGCTTCTCGTGGTCGTAGCCGGAGAAGACGCCCTCGTCGAACCCGAACGCCTCGTTCGCGACGAAGAGCGCGTTCGTGTGGAGCTTCACGTACTCCTCGTCGTACAGCCGGTTCGAGAGCACGTGGTTGATCACCGCGGAGAGGAACGCGATGTCCGCCCCGGGGCGGATGCGCGCGTAGATGTCCGCGATGGACGAGGTGCGGTTGAAGCGGGGATCCACGTGGATGATCTTGGCGCCCTTCTGCTGCGCCTTGCGGATCCACCGCATCGACATCACGTGGTTCTCGGCGGCGTTCGACCCCTCGATGAGGAAGACCTTCGCGTTCTGGAGGTCAGCCCACCCGTTCGTCATCGCGCCGCGGCCGAAGGAGGCCCCCAGACTGGGGACCGTGGGGCTGTGTCAAAGCCTGGCCTGGTGCTCGACGAAGCTCGTCCCGAAGAGACGGCCCATCTTGTTGAAGACGTAGCACTCCTCGTTCGTGTGCTGCGCGCCGCCGAGGAGCCCGATCGCGTCGGTCCGGTTGACCGGGTACTCGACCTCCTTGCCGTCCTTGTCCTGGTCCTTCTCGGTCGCGGTCCAGGTCGCCTCGCGGACCGCCTTCAGCTTGGCGGCGAGCTTCTCGTACGCCTCGTCCCAGCTGATCTCGACCCAGCGATCGGAGCCGGGCGCCCGGTAGCGCGGCGCCCTCACGCGCTGCGGCGAGTCGTGGGTCGCCTTCATCGCGGCGCCCTTCGAGCAGAGCGCGCCGAAGTTGATGACGTGATCCGGATCGCCCTCGAGGTTGACGAGCTGGCCGTCCTTCACGTGCGCGACCATCCCGCAGCCGCACGAGCAGAAGTTGCAGGCGGTCGTGAACTCCTTCGCGCCCTCCAGCTTCAGCCCCTTCGTCGCCGCCCTCGCCTCGCTCGGGCCGAGCCCGAGCTCCGCGAGCGCCAGCCCGGCGGTGCCGCCGGCGGCGAGCTTCAACCAGCCTCTCCTGCTCACATTCATCGAGTGCTCCTGTCTATTTGCCTGGGTCGCCGAGGGGTTGGCGACCTTCGGAGGCGCCTAGAGCAAGAGGCCTGCCACGCGGAGAGGATCCGCGACCCGGACGAAGAGCGGAATTCCCGCGCAACGTCCGCGCGTCCGGAGGCCGTTCGGCCCTGCCGGCGCACCCGTTGCCGAGCCGAGGCGCCCCGTCTGTCACGCGAGTCGCGTGACATGTCACGCCTCCGGCGAGACGGTCGCAGCGCGCCGGAGGGAGCGTCAGCGGGTGATGCCGAACTTCCGGAGCCGCCGGTAGAGCGTCATCCGCGACACTCCGAGCGAGCTCGCGGTCCGGGCGATGTTCCAGCCCGACGCGTCGAGGGCCGCGACCAGCTCCTCGCGCCCCGGCTCGTCCTCCGCGGCGGACGCCTCGGGCCGCCGCCCGGCGCCCGCCGCGCACGGGCCGCTCGCGCCCTGCTCGCACGGGAGCGACGGGTCCGGCTGGCACGGCAGGCTGCACGTCGCCGGGCGGCCCCGCGGCGCGAGCCCGCGGAGATCGACGAGCAGCAGGTCGCGCGGCTCGATCGGCGGCGCGGCGACCACCGCGGCGGCCCGCATGATCGCGTTCTCGAGCTCACGGACGTTCCCGGGCCAGCGGTGCTTCGCGAGCACCTCCAGGGCCGCGTCGGAGAGCGTGAGCCCCACGCGCCCCATCCGCTCCTCCGCCTCGGCGAGGAAGGTCCGGGCGAGGAGCGGCACGTCCTCGAGCCGGTCGCGGAGCGGCGGGATCGGGATCGAGAGCACGTTCAGGCGGAAGAACAGATCGTGCCGGAAGCGGCCGGCAGCGACCTCGCCGTCCAGCCGGCGGTTGGTCGCGGCGACGATCCGGACGTCCACCGGCCGCGCCCGGCTGCCGCCGAGCCGCACGACCTCGCGCTCCTGCAGGACGCGCAGGAGCGCGGTCTGAGCCTGCGCCGGCAGCTCGCTCACCTCGTCGAGGAAGAGCGTCCCGCCGTTCGCCTCCTCGAGCTTCCCGGCCTTCCCCTCGCGCTGGCCGCCGGTGAACGTCCCGGGCTCGTAGCCGAACAGCTCGGCCTCGACGAGCGCGGTCGGGATGGCGCCGCAGTTCAGGGCGACGAGCCGCTTCTCCGCGCGCGCGCTCGCCGCGTGGATCCCCTGCGCGAAGAGCTCCTTGCCGGTCCCGGACTCGCCCACCAGCACCACCGGCAGGTCGTTCCGCGCCGCCACCCGCGCGAGGTCGATCGCGGCCCGGATCGCCTCGGAGCGTCCGCGGATCGGCGCGAACGCCTCCCGCATCGCGGCCGGCGACGGCGCGCCGCGGGCGGCCCGCGCCGTCGTCGCGGGCGGCAGCACCCGCAGGATCGCGCCGACGGCCGCGCCCTCGTGCGTCACGACCGACGCGAAGGCCCGGCGCCGGTCGCCGCCGTGGCCGGCCCATTCGATCGGGAGGGCGTCGTCGCCCGCGCCGGCCGCGCCGCGCAGCGCGGCGAGCACGCGGTCCCGGGCGTCCACGGGGAGCTCGCCGTCCTCGAGCGCGAGCCGGCGCAGCGCGGCGCCGTTCGCCTCGAGCACGCGCCCGCGCGCGTCCACCGCCACGAGCGCGTCGCCGGAGTCGCGCGCGTCGCGCAGCGCGTAGCGGACGATCCCGTCGCGCACCGCCTGGCGCGCCCGGAGCCGCTCCGAGATCGCGGCGGCGATCGCGGCCGCGGTCGCGAGCGCGGGCGGCGCGGGAGCGTCCCAGGGTGCGGTGAGATCCACCACCCCGACCGGCGCGTCCGAGCCCGGCACGAGGATCGGCGCCGCCGCGCTCGTCCAGCCGTGCCAGGCCTCGACGAAGTGCTCCGACGCGAACACCTCGGTCGCGCAGCGCTCGACGAGGGTCGTCCCGGGGCCGTTCGTGCCGGTCGCGTCCTCGCGCCAGCTCGCGCCGGGGCGGAAGTTCGCGGTGGCGAGCGCGTCCGCCACCGCGGGGTCCCCGCCCAGGTGGAGCAGCCAGCCGGCGGCGTCGAAGAGGGCGAGGACGTGCCCCGCCTCGCGGAGCCGGGCGGAGAAGGCCTCGAGGACCGGGCCGGCGGCCACGTACGCCTCGTCCTCCTCGCAGCGGCGCTGCCAGAGGTCGTCGGTCGGGACGACCGGCGCGCGGCAGATCGTGCGATCGATCCGGTAGACGTCGCGGGCGCGCGTCCACGATCGCGCGATCTCCGGGCGCACGCCGTCCAGGACGCCGTCGCCGACGAAGCGCGCCCACGCGCGATCGAGCTGGCGCCTGATCGCCGGGCGGTCCGCGAGATCCCGTCGCACGGTGCCGCAGCCTACCGGCACTGTCACGTATCGCTCAAGTGAGGGCGTCCGGAATACATGCAGGGGCCGTTCCGGGAGCGCCATTCCGCACGGCGCGGCGGGATGCACCGGGAGTCCGTGCGTGCGCTCTCCCGCTCGTTTCCATTGCAGGCCTCGTTCGTGCACTATGCCGGCCGTGTGATCGCTCGCGACGGAGGAAACGGCTTGCTCAAGACGCTCTCGACCCGGGATCTCGACCTCCGTCGCAAGATCCTCGTCGTCGCCCTGCTCCCGACGGCGCTGCTCGTCACGGCGTTCCTCGCGGTGTTCGCCGTCCAGCGCAGCCGCGTCGCCGGCGAGGTCGAGGCCGGGATGGGCCGCCTGGCCGAGGAGAGCCTCACCCGGGCGGCCCGGGACCTCCGCACCCTCTGCGGGGCGACGCACCAGGAGCTGTCCGCCCAGGTGCCGCGCAGCCAGCGGGTCGCCCGCGATCAGCTCGAGCGCACCGGGCCCCTCTCCTTCTCGCGCGAGACGGTGACCTGGCACGCCCGCAACCAGCTCGACGGCAGCGTCTCCGACGTCGTGCTGGCGAAGCTGCTGCTCGGCGGCACCTGGACCGGCCAGAACTCCGACGCCTCCAGGCCGACCATCCTGGTGGACCGCGTGCGCGAGCTCGTCGGCGCCGAGGCGACCCTGTTCCAGCGGATGAACGAGCGCGGGGACATGCTCCGTGTCGCCACCACCGTGCCGGACCGGGCCGGCGGGCGCGCCATCGGGACGTACATCCCCGCCGTCGATCCCGACGGGCGCCCGGACCCGGTGGTCTCCACCGTGCTCCGGGGCGAGCCGTACCGCGGGCGAGCCCGCGTGCTCGACGCCTGGTACCTGTCGGGCTACGAGCCGATCCGCGACGCCTCCGGCCGGATCGCCGGGATGCTCTTCATCGGGCTCCGGCAGGACGCGCTCGAGGGGATCCGCGCCGGCGTCGCCGCGTCGCGCATCGGGCGGACCGGCGTCATGTACGTGCTCGGCGGCACCGGGAACCAGCGCGGCCACTACGTCATCCCGCCGCCGGGCCACGCCGACGGCGAGGACGCGTGGGGCGCCCGCGACGCGCGCGGGGACGAGCACGTGCAGCGGATCGTGCGGGCTGCGCTCGCCGCGCCCGGCGAGACGGTGCAGGTCTCGTACGCCGATCCCCGCGACGGTCGCGAGCGGGTCGCGGCCGTCACCTACTTCGGGCCGTGGGACTGGGTGATCGTCGCCGACATGGACCGGGAGGAGGCGGTCGCCGCGCTCCGCCAGGTGCAGTCCTCGCTCTTCGCGGCGGTGAGCGCGGTGGTCGGGCTCGCGCTGCTCCTCGTGGTCCTCAGCGTCTGGGCCGCCCGGCGCGCGGCGGCCCGGATCGCCGCGCCGCTCGAGGCGATGGCGGTCGCGGCGGAGCGGATCGCCGAGGGCGACGTCCAGCAGGCGGTGACGTACCGGTCCGGGGACGAGGTCGGCCGGCTCGCGGACGCGTTCCGCGGCACGATCTCGTACCTGCAGGAGGTCGCCCGCGGCGCCGCCGCGATCGCCGACGGCGATCTCTCCACCCCGCTCGTGCTCCGGTCCGACCGCGACCAGCTCACCCGGAGCTTCCAGTCCGCCCAGGCCGAGGTGCGCCGGGTGGTCGAGGACATGGATCGGCTCACCCACGCGGCCGTCGAGGGACGCCTCGACACGCGCGCCGACGCGTCGCGACACCGGGGTGACTTCCGGCGGATCGTCGAGGGCGTCAACGCGACCCTCTCCACCCTGGTGAGCCACCTCGACGCGCTGCCGGCGCCGGCGATGATCGTCAGCCCGGAGTACGAGATCCGGTACATGAACCACACCGGGGCGAGCCTCCTCGGCCGCACCCAGGCGGAGCTGGTCGGCACGAGGTGCTACGACAGCTTCCGCAGCACCGACTGCCGGACGGATCGCTGCGCGTGCTTCCGCGCGATGCAGCGCGGCGGCGAGGCGAGCAGCGAGGCGGACGCCCACCCGGAGGGGCTCGACCTCCACATCCTGTACTCGGCGGTCCCGCTCCGCGCCCCCGACGGCCGCGTCGTCGGCGCCTTCGAGGTCGTCACCGAGCAGTTCGCCGTGAAGGGCGCCGCCCGCGCCGCCGCCGCGCCGCCCGCGCGCGGCGAGCCGGCTCGCTAGCTCCGGCGGGGAAGGATCAGAGGATCGGGATCGGGACCGCGAACCGCAGCCCGATCATCGATTTCCCCGCGAGCGAGCCGATCTCGAGGCCGAAGTCGAGCATCGGCAGGTGCACCCCGATCCCGCCCGCGCCGTGAAAGCGGACCTCGTTCGAGTCCTCGACGATGATCCACGGCCCGAGGAGCCCCTCGAGGTAGAGGGGGCCGGCGAGCAGCCGCACCCGCGCGTCGATCGGGATGCCGAAGTGACCGGGGTTGGTGATCCCGAGCACGCCGAAGCGGCCACCCACCGCGACGTGCGGCACCTGCACGATGGGGGCGTCGGCGGCGAGGGTGAGCTGGAAGGCCCCCCTCGCCGGATCCGGCAGGTAGTCCGCCCCGGCACCGAGCTCGATCCCTGCCCGGGCCGGCGCGGCCCACGCGAGCGCGGCCGCGACCGCAGCCGCCACGACCATCCCTCGAGAGCTCATCGCGTCCTCCCCGCAGGCGCGCGGCGACGCCACTCCAGCGCCTGCTCGACATACTGCGCGTGGTCCGCGTCGAACGCCGCGTAGTCGCAGGTCAGCTCCTCGCCCTCCGCGATGTCGCGCGCCGCGACCGTCGTGCCGCCCTTCGCGTCGGGCAGATCCAGGCAGTTCGGATCCGGCGCGTGGTTGAAGAAGCGCGCGTCGTCCCCGCAGAGCACGTACGTGCCGAGCACCCGATCGCGGTAGGAGTACTTCCGGATCTGCGCCCGCGCCGGCGGCGCGAGCGCCTCGATCTGCGACGCGGTGAGCTGAACGTCGATCGCGGGATCGAGCCGCCAGATCAACGTCCCCTTACGGACCGGCTCGGCGGCGAACAGGCCGATGCCGTGGATCGGGCTCTTCTCGAGGAGGGTCTTCACGAGGAGCATGCGCCTGTTCCTGTTTTGCCCAAACCTATGACGGACCGACGCACGTGACGCAACTTCCCGGTGGCCGCTCCGTTGCGCGCGGGCGCGCACCCGCGGGCTGCGGTGCGAACCCGTGCAGAAGGCGGACGATTCGACTACCTTCCGCCTGGCTCCTCCCGGGACCTCGCGCATGAAGATGCCCTCGACCCTGCCGGCTGTCCTGCGCCGCCGAGGCGCGCTCGCGGCGGTGGCCGCGACGGGGCTCGCCTGCTCCGCGGGAGCGGCGCTCTACGTGCGAGCCGTGGTCCAGGCCCAGCAGGACAGCCGCTTCGGGGAGATCGTCAGCGCCAGCACCGCCGCAGTCCGGGACCGGATGGACGCGTACGCCCAGGTCCTGCGCGCCGCCCGCGGCGGGGTCACCTCGCTGGGCCGCGATCCGACCGCGCGTGAGTTCGAGATCTTCGCGGACAGTGTCGCCTTCGCCGAGCACTACCCGGGGATCCAGGGGCTCGGCTGGAGCGTGGCCCTGTCCCCGTCCGAGGTCGTCGCGCACGAGGCGGCCCAGCGCGCCGCGGGCCGGACCAGCTACCGCGTCTGGCCGAAGGGGGAGCGCCCGCTCTACAGCGCGATCGAGATGCTGTACCCGCCCGACTGGCGGAACGAGCGCGCGATCGGCTACGACATGTACTCCGACCCGGTCCGGCGCGCGGCGATGGAGCGCGCCCGGGACACCGGCGAGATCGCCGCGACCAGCCCGGTCGAGCTCGTCCAGGAGGCCGGGCGCGAGCGGCAGGCCGGGTTCCTGCTCTACGCGGCGGTCCTGGCCCGCCGCGGGGATCCCGCGTCGCTCCGGGGCTGGGTCTACGCCCCGTTCCGCGCCACCGACCTGATCTCGGCGGCGCTCGCCGGTGAGCGCCGTCGCGCGGTGGGCCTCACCGTGTTCGACGGCGGCGAGCCCGATCCCGCCGCGCTCCTGCACGACGACGGCCTGCCTCCCGCCGGCGCGGTGCGGGTGCTCGACGCCCGCATCCCGGTGGGGGGCCGCAGCTGGCTCCTCCGGTTCACCGCGGGCCCCGGCTTCGCGACGTTGCCCGAGCGGCTCCTCCCGCCCGCCGCGCTCGCGCTCGGGCTCGCCCTCACCGCGCTGCTCTGCTGGATCACCGGGACCGAGGCGCGCGCCCGGCGGCGCGCCGAGCTGACGGTCCGCCGGACGGCGCTCCTGGCCGGGGCGGGCAAGGCGCTCTCGGCCTCGCTCGAGTACGACCGGACCCTCGCGCGGACCGCGCGCCTCGTCGCCGGCCGGGTCGCCGACGCCTGCGTCGTCTGCGTCCTCGAGCCCGAGGGGCCGCTGTGGCGCGTGGGCCACCGCGATCCGGCGATCGCCCGGCGCCTCGCCGACGCCCTCCTCGCCGCCGGCGTGGACGAGGCCGCCCTCGAGGCCCTGCCGCCGCCCGCGCACGCGCGCCCCGGGGGCGGCCCGCCCGCCGTGCCCCCGGCCCGGCCCACGCCGGTGCTCGCCCGCGCCCTC
This sequence comes from Anaeromyxobacter oryzisoli, assembly GCF_022690765.1. Lineage (GTDB taxonomy): Bacteria > Myxococcota > Myxococcia > Myxococcales > Anaeromyxobacteraceae > Anaeromyxobacter > Anaeromyxobacter oryzisoli. The sequence continues at coordinate 17,302 of NZ_JALCZA010000016.1, forward strand.
GCCGACGCCGGGCTCCGCGCCGCCCTCACCGCGCCCATGCAGGCGCGGGGCGAGGCGTTCGGGGCGGTCACGTTCCTCGCCGCGCGCGCGCGCCACCTCGGCCGCGCCGACGCGAGCCTCGTCGGCGATCTCGCCCGGCTCGCCTCCGCCGCGGTGGACACCGCCCGCCTCTACCGCCGCGCGCAGGAGGCGGTGCGCTACCGGGACGAGTTCCTCTCGATCGCGTCGCACGAGCTGAAGACGCCCCTCACCTCGCTCGGGCTCCAGACGGAGAGCCTCCTCGTCACGGCGCGCCGCGAGGGCTCGGAGCCCCTCGCCCGCAAGGCCGAGGTGATCCGGCGCAGCGTCGAGCGGCTCGCGCGCCTCGTCGCGAGCCTGCTCGACCTCACCCGGACCAGCGCCGGGCACCTCGAGCTGGAGCTCGAGGACGTGGACCTCGCCGCCCTCGCACGCGACGTGATCGAGCGGTTCGAGGAGGAGGCGGCGCGGACCGGGTGCGCGCTGCGGCTCGACGCTCCCACGCCGATCGTGGGGCGCTGGGACCGGCTCCGCCTCGACCAGGTGCTCACGAACCTGCTCTCGAACGCGGTGAAGTACGGGGCCGGGCGCCCGGTGAGGGTGCAGGCGACCAGCCGCGACGGCCTCGCCACGTTGAGGGTCGAGGACCACGGGATCGGCGTGTCCGCGGCGGACCAGCGGCGGATCTTCGAGCGGTTCGAGCGCGCGGTGTCGCGGCGCAACTACGGCGGGTTCGGGCTCGGCCTCTGGATCGTGCGCGAGATCGCCGAGGCGCTCGGCGGCCGCGTGTCCGTCGAGAGCACGCCGGAGGTCGGATCGATCTTCACGGTCGAGCTGCCGCTCGTGGCGGAGCTCGCGCCGCCCCGCTCGGCGGCGCCCCCCCGCGCGCCGGCCCGGTGAACGGCGTCCCGGCGCCCGCCGCCCACGGGGCGCGGGGCCGTCGGGCGCGCGCCCTCGCCCTGCATCAGCCCACCACGCACACCCCGTCGGTACAGACGCCGGCGCCACCGGCGCCGCACGCGCTTCCGTTCGGCGCCGCGCCGGCGTCGACGCAGGACTGGACCCCGGTCGCGGCGTCGCACGCGGTGACGCCCGTCCGACACTCGGCCGCGAGGGCGCACTGCAAGCCCGCGACGCAGGCGCGGAGGTCCCAGGTCGCGGAGACGATGCCGTCCAGCCCGCAGTCCTTCGTGTACGTGCCGGCGAGGCGGTCCGCCGCGACGACCTGGTCGGGCGAATAGGCTCCCGCGCAGCGGGTCAGGTTGATGGACATGGTGTCGAACAGCGCGGGGAGGAGCTCGGTCGTGACCGCGCCGCCGGGCGCCGTGCAGGTCAGCGTCCACGTCGCGCCGATGCCCCACCGGAAGACCGGCGGCGCGCTCTTGTGCAGCTCGGCGACGCTGAACGGCAGCGTCTTCGTCACCTGGTCCGGGAGGCACTGCGCGTCGTTCACGGTGTAGGCGTCCGCCACGGTGAGCGTCCCGGTCATCACGTAGAGGGTGTCGTACGCGTCGTCGGCCTGGAGGAACAGCGTCGCGCGGCCGGTCGCGGTCATCGGGATGCCCACCGTCTGCACGAGCGTGATCGGCCCTTCCGCGGCCGCGGTCCCGGCCTGCCAGGTGACCGCCCAGTCGCTGAAGTGCCGCGCCTCCACGGTCAGGGTCTTCGCCGCCGCGTCGCGGGTCACCGGCTCGACGCGGTGCCAGTAGCCGGCCGCGTCCTGGTACTCGACGCCCACGTCCGCGATGCTCCTGCCCGTCGGATACTGGTCCGGCGCCGCGAGCGTGAGCGTCACGGGCGTCGTGAAGGTCGTCCCCTCCGGGCCCAGCCGGAACGCCGATCCCACGGCGCCGCGGGCCGTGTTGTCGATCCGCGTGATCGTGAAGTCCGTCGCCCCCGCCACCGCCCCGGGCGGCACCGCCAACGTCAGCGCGCCGTCCGTCGAGGAGAGCGCCCCCCCCGCAGCCGAGATCGTGGCCGTCGCCGCGATCGCGAGCGGCGCTCCCGGCGGCGTCGGGGTGGGCACGAGGGCGCCGATCCCGGGGCCGACGAGCCCCGTCCCGTCATACGGCGAGGCGCACGCGAACCCTGCGAGGAGGAGCACGCATCCGAGCTGCTCGCCATGGCTCATGGTCCCTCCCCGAAGCGCCGGCGTTAAGGCCCCGACCGCGCGCCGAGCGGCGGCGGCCCCGGCGGCGGCGCCGGCGGAACGGGGGTCACCAGCCGCACGCGGAACACCTTGACGCCACGCCTGCCGGCCTGCGCGACGAAGACGCGGCCGTTCCCGGCCGCGATCTCGTACGGCGTGAGCAGGTTCGACGGATCGTCGCCGCGGTACCCGAAGTCGCCGAGGTGACGGAGCTGGCGATCCCACACCGAGACGACGCTCCGGAGGCGATCCGTGACGAAGACGTTCCCGGCCTCGTCCGCGTCGATGCCGCCGATGATGTTGAACTTGCCGGGCCGGCTCCCGCGCGTGCCGAAGAGGCGCAGCTCGCCGGCGGGCGACACGACGCCCGCGGCGAAGGTGGTGGACATCGTGAACAGGAGATTTCCCGACCCGTCCACGCTGAACGCGTCGAGGCCCGCGGGGAGCTTCCGATCCGGGTCCCCCGTCACCGCCGCCGCCACGAGCTCGCGCAGCGCGACCGCGCGGCGGAACGCGCCGGCGGGGTCCGTCACGACGACGCGCATCGTGCCACGCTCGGCGAAGTACAGCGCGCCGTCGCGGTACACCATCTGATCCGGATCGAAGTCCGCGAGTTCGTCCGGCAGCCCGGTCAGCCCGAGCTGCTCGACCGGCTCGCCCCGGAAGTCGCACCGGAAGTAGGCGCGCCGCCCGTTCAGCCTCGTGAGCACCACCATCGACCCGTCCCGCAGGGCCACCGCGCGCGACACGTTCCCGAGCGACCCGTCGTCGCCGAACCGGTGCACCTCCATGCCGGACGCGTCGAAGACCCGGACGAACCCCTCCGCCGCGACGAGGACCTCTCCGCTCTCCCGGTCGTACGAGATGCTCGGCCACGTGAGGCGTACGAGGCCGGTCGGCGTCACGAGGTCGTGCTCGAACGTCGCCTCGACGGTCGGCGGCGCCGGAGGCTGCGCCTCGACGGCGGGCGCCGGGGCGGCCGCGGGCGCCGGCACCGCCGCGGGCGCCGGGGCGGCCGCGAGCGCGACTGCGAGGGCGAGGCCGTGCGCGCGCATCGCGGCACGTCACCGCGGGAGCTGGAAGACCTGGACCCGGTCGTTGTTCCGGTCGGCGAGGAACGCGGCGCCGCCCGCGTCGATGCAGAGCTGCGCCGGGTAGTACACCGCGCCGTCGTCCCAGCCCATCGCGAGCTCTCGTCCGAGGAACGAGCCGTCGACGCCGAGCTTCACGACCGCGTTCCCGTTCTGATCGACGACGTACAGCTTGCCGCGGTTGTCGGGCGTCAGGTAGGTCGGGAAGCTGATCTGCTCCTTCAAGCTGGCCGACAGCGGCTGGAAGGCAGTCGCCTTCGGATCGGCCGCGAACACCACCGCGGTCACCGCGTCCACGAGGTAGATGCGCCCGCCGGAGTCCACCGCCACGTCGGCCAGGCCGGAGGCCTTCGGGGCCGGCAGCTCGCGCACGACGCGCCCCTCGGGCGAGACGACGAGCACCTTCCCCGCCACGACGTCGAGGACGTACACGTTGTCCGCCGCGTCCACCCTGAACGCCGCGGGGGTCACCGGGTTCGAGGACGCCCCCTGCGGCTCGAGGTAGCCGGCGAACGCGCCCTTCGCGTCCACGCGCACGATGCGCTTCGCGCGCCGGTCGAGCGCGAGGACGAACCCCTTGCCGTCGATCTGCACGCGGACGGGGTACGGGAGCTGCGCGAGCTTCACCTGCGTCCCGCCGGCGAGCGCGCCCTCCTTCCAGCCGAAGACGACGAGGCGCGCGTTGCCGGTGTCGGCCACGACCACCGCGCCGCGGTCGTCGCACGCGACGCCCTCTGGACGCCGGAGCGCCACGTCGGCGGTGTCGGAGTAGATCGTCCGCTCGTACTTGAGGCCCGCCGCGGGCGCCGCCGCGAGCGCGGCCGCGGGGATCGTCGCGGCGAGCGCGACGAGGACGGCTGTCTTCGAGGGGGTGCGCACCGCCATCACCTCCGGTACTGCTGGTGGCACTTCGTGCAGAGGTCGGTCGTCTTCGCGTACGGGAGCAGGTGCTTCGCGCCGGTCCCGTGCGCGCGGTGACAGCTCGAGCACTCGAGCGTGAGGTTCCGGTTGCGCGGGTCCTTCTTCGTGTCGCCGATCGGGTGCGTGGAGTGCTTCTGCCAGTCGTGGCACTTGCCGCAGAGCTCGATTCCGTCCGGGTTCACGAGCATGAGCGGCGCGTCGGCCGAGTGCGGGTCGTGGCACTGCGTGCACTCGCCCTGCTTGACGGGCGCGTGCTTCGTCGGCGACAGCTCCTGCCGCCGGATCGTGTCCGCGTGGCAGGCGCCGCAGGCGACGACCAGGTTCGCGCGCACCAGCCCCTTCTGCCTCGAGGCGTGCGGGCCGTGGCAGGCGAGGCACGCGCCCTGGGCGACGGGCTGGTGCACCCGGTTCTTGTCGAGCATCCGCCCCATGCGCTGCGCGTGGCACCCGCGGCAGAGCGCGACGCCCTGCTGCCGGGTCTGGAGCGGGTTGGCCGAGGTCGCGGGCTCGTGGCACATCGAGCACAGCCCCTTCGCGACCGGCGGGTGCACCGTCGCGTACAGCAGCCCCGAGGAGCTGGAGCCGTGGGGATCGTGGCACGTCGTGCAGCGCGCCAGCTTCACGGGGTAGCCCATGTGCTTCTTCGCGATCGCCGGGGAGTCCACCTTGTGGCAGCCGAGGCAGAGGCCGGGCACGTCGGACTTGAGCAGCGCCGCCGCGGCCGCGGACCCGTGCGGCGCGTGGCAGACCGTGCAGCCCTGCTCGACGGGGGCGTGCTTGACCTTCGCGCTCGCGGCGGGGCCGGTGACGGCGGCGTGGCAGCCGGCGCAGAGGTCCGTCCCGCCCCGCACGAGGTTGGACTGGAAGCCGGACGCGTGCGGATCGTGGCAGTCGGTGCAGCGGCCCTCGGCCACGGGCCTGTGCGTGCTCTTCGCGGTCTTGGGGACCACGTCGTGGCAGGTCGCGCAGACCGCGGCGGGCTCCGCCGCGAGCAGCTTGGGGTGCGCGGACGCGTGCGGGTCGTGGCACGCGACGCAGTCCCGCCCCTTCACGGGCGTATGCACCGAGGGCTTCGCGAGCCGCTGCGCGAAGTCGGAGTGGCACTCGAGGCAGACCGCCCCGTTCGCGCCGGCCTTCAGCTTGAACGCCGACGACTGCGTGGCCGGCCGGGTCGGCGCGCTCGGCTTCGTGGGCGCGGCGGCCGGGGACGGGTGCTGCGGGCGCTTCGCCGGCGGCGGCGCCGCGCGCGCGCCGGCCGGGGCGAGGAGGGCGACGGCCGCGAGGACGAGGATTGCGGCTCTCGGGCTCATCGCTTCACCTCGTCCTTGACGGTGGCGACGTGGCAGCTGTCGCACTGCCGGGCGACGAACGGCATGTGCACCGTGCTCTTGAAGAGCTTCGGGTCCTTCGACGTGTGCGGGTCGTGGCAGCTCGCGCAGGCGATCTTGCGGGCCTCGATGCCGAGGTGCGCGCTCGCGAACGCGGCGTCCGTCGTCGAGTGACACTGATCGCACACCTCGGCGACGCCCTGGTCGAGGAGCCTCGGCTTCTTGCCGCCGTGCGGCTGGTGGCACGAGAGGCAGTCCTCGACGGGCGCGTGCCGCTTCTCGCTCGCGAGCCGCTGCTGGAGCGCCGTGTGGCACGAGGTGCAGAGGTCCGGCGGCTTCCCGACGAGCAGGCCCTTCATCCCCGCCTTGTGCGGGTTGTGACACCGGGTGCACTCCCCCGCCGCGAACGGAGCGTGCACGCTGGCCGCCTGGAGCGCCTCCTTCGTCTTCGCGTGGCACCGGAGGCAGAGCGTCTTCTGGTCGGAGACGAGCAGCCCGGGCGAGTTGGAGCCGTGCGGGTCGTGGCAGTCGAGGCAGGCGCCGTCGTTGAACGGCTTGTGGCTCGTCGCGCCCGCCTCCTTGAACAGCGGCTCGTGGCAGCCCTGGCACAGCCTCCAGCCCTTCTCCCGGAGGAGCTTCGGCTGGTCGCCGCCGTGCGAGGCGTGGCAGGCGCTGCAGTTCCCCTCGAGGATCGGCCGGTGCACGTGGGCCTTCATGAAGGCCTGCTCGGCGTCCGAGTGGCACTCGTAGCAGAGCTTGTCCTGGCGGGCGACGATCATCCCCTTCTGGTCGGAGCCGTGCGGGTCGTGGCACGTCGTGCAGTCGCCGTCCACGAACGGCGGGTGGCTCACCTTGCGCGCGCCGCCCGCCTGGATCGTCTTCGCGTGACACGACGCGCAGAGCGCCGCCGGCTTCTTCGCGAGCAGGTCCTTCTCGTTCGCGCCGTGGGGCGCGTGGCAGGTCCGGCAGCCCTGCGCGCCGCTCACGGGCGCGTGCGGCACCACGAACTTCCGCGCCAGGCGCGCGTGGCACCGCGCGCAGAGGGCCGTGCCGGCGGCGCGGGCGAGCTTCGGAGAGTCGGAGGCGTGCGGGTCGTGGCAGGCGAGGCACTCGAGCCGCTTCACCGGGGCGTGCTGCAGCTTCGCGCCGCCGTCGAGGCCGGCGGGGTCGTGGCAGTTGGCGCAGAGCTTCCCGCCCTCCTCGGACACCGCGAACGGCTTCGGGGAGGTGGGCGCCGCGTGACAGGAGTCGCACTCGGACCCGGCCACGGGCGGGTGCACGGACTCCTTCAGGAGCTTGGGCCTCGCGGCCGAGTGCGGGTCGTGGCACCCGGTGCACGTGGCGACGGGGTAGCTGGCGTGCGCCTTCTGGAAGCCGGGCGAGGTCGCCGGGTGGCAGCTCCCGCACAGCTTCGCCTCGGGCGCGGAGAGCAGCTTCTTCTCCGCGGACGCGTGCGCGAGGTGGCACGCGCGGCAGCCGTCCCGCGCCAGGACCGCGTGGACGACCTTCTTCTGGAACGGCTCCTTGCGATGGCAGGCGAAGCACGCGTTCTGCGCGTCGCCCTTCAGCATGTGCGGCACGTTCGAGCCGTGCGCGTCGTGACAGACCGTGCACGAGCCCTTGCGGAGCACGGAGTGGACGTTCGCCTTGTCCATCCCGATGGTCTCGCGCTTGTGGCACCGGTAGCAGAATCCGTTCCCCGACTCCTTCAGCAGCAGCTTGGGCACGAGGCCGTGCCGCAGGTGGCACTCCTCGCACCTCCGCTCGCGGACCGCCGGGTGTGCGTACTTGTACCCGGCGTACTGGTCCGCCTGCTTCGTGTGGCAGTCGAGGCACTCCTTCTGCTTGAACTTCTTGTCCGCCGCGGCGACGGAGGGCAGCGCCGCGAGCGCCAGCGCGAGCGCGACGCTCCGGACGGCCCCGCGGCGCCGACGCCCGCTCCCGGACGTCTCCGCCGTCGCCCGGCGCCTGGTCACGGCGACACCCCCGTGACGAGCACCTCGACCGGCTGCGCCTTGCGCAGCTTGCCCGCGTAGTCGTTCATCGCGACCGCGAGCCGCTCGTTCCAGAGCCGCTTCGCGATGTGCTCGCGCGCGTCGACGTACGGCTGCGCCGCGGGCGGCGTCTGGTCGACGACGCGGACGACCCAGGCCTCGGCGCCCGAAGGGGCGTAGAGCCGGTACTCGCCGGACCGGACGCCGGCGAGCGCCTGCGCGAGCGCGTGGGGGAGCCTCGACGCGCTGAGGGTCCGGCCGTCGAGCTGCAGCGTCCGCTTCTCCGGCTCGACCTGCCCGGGGGCGGAGGACTGCATCCACGCGAAGTCGGTGCCCGCCTTCAGCTTGTCCAGGGCCGCCTGCGCCTCGGGCAACGTCCGGAACGCGAGGCCGTCGAGCTTGTACATCTGCGGCGCGGTGAACTCGTCCTTGTGCTGCTCGTAGTAGCGCTGGGCGTCCTGCTCGGTCACCTTCACGTCCGGGGCGATCACCCTCTCGACGAAGGTGTCGAACGCGAGCCCGCGCTCGTACTCCTCGACCGGACGGCGGAGCTCGGGGCGCGCGTCGAGCCTCCGCGCGGAGGCCTCCTTCGCGAAGAGTCGCGCCCCGAGGAGCCGCTCGAAGGCGTCGTCCTTCTCGCGGTTCACGCGGCGCTGCTGGATCGGGCTCTCGAGGCCGTGGAAGAACTTCATCGAGACCTCGCGGGCGAGGTCGCCGACCGTGAGCGGCTTCTCGCCGCGGACCGTCGCGAGCGGCCGCCGGTCCTCGAGCAGCGCCTTGAACCCCTTCTCGCCGTTCGCCTCGAGGTCGAGCCGCTTCAGGAGCGGCTCGTCCACCTTCGCGTACCGCGCGACGAGCGAGAGGTAGAAGCGCCGGACCGCCTCGCGCTCCTGGCGCGCCGTCGCCTGCGCGCGCGCCTGCTCGCGGGCGGCCGCGTCGCCGCGCGGATACCGCACCCCGTCCACGCGCAGCATGACCCAGCCGCTCGCGATCCGGATCGGGCCGACGGGGACGCCCCGCTTCGCGCCCCGCAGCGCCTCCTTGATCTCGGGGAGCAGCTGCTTCGGCGGGACGAACTCGGCGGGTCCGCCCCCCTTGGCCTTCTTGCCGTCCACGAACTTCTTCGCGAGCGCGTCGAAGCGCTCGCCGGCCTTCAACGCCGCCTGGAACGCCTTCGCGGCGTCCTCCTTGTCGAGGAGGATCGACTTGATCTTCCACTCCCGGACGGCCTCGCGGTACAGGCGCTCCACCTCCGCCGGATCCGGCTTCACCCCCCGCACGGCCTCGCGCTGGAGCATCGCGCGCAGCCGTGACGCCTTGAAGTCGTCCACGGCGGCCCGGAACTTCGGGTCGGCGTCGATCCGCATCTCGCGCGCCTCCTGGATCAGGAGGCGGGTCGCGATGAGCCGATCCAGCGCCGGCGTGAAGTCCATGTCGGGACGTGTCGCGGGCGCCGCCGCGCGCGGCGACCGCTGCAGGTGGCCCAGCTCGAGGGCCTGCGCGAGCTCGCGGAGCAGGATCACGTCGTCGCCGACCTTCGCGACCGGGCACGCCTCGGACTCGGGCGAGAACAGGGCGACGCGGACGAGCTGGTCGTCCACGCGGGTCGCGCGGCAGCTCGGAGCGGCGGCGGCGGCCGCCTTCAGGAGCACGCGCTGGGAGGTGGGCTCGGCGGGCGCGGCGGTGGCGAGGAGCGCGATGAGCGTCGCAGGGATCATGTTTGGGCTATCTCGGTGAGCTGCGGCTGGTTCGAGAGGAGTCGTGGCCGCAATGGCCGTTGACTGGACACACCCGTCGCGAGCGTGGGACATCCCGCGAGGCCGGGGAGGCTTGGAACGGCAAACCCGTGCGGTGAGTGCGGCCCCCCAGCCGCGCCCCGCGATGATTGCAACTAATGGGCGTTTCCTACTAGTGACCCATTTGGTCCGAGCGTCCGCGATCTCCCACAATCCGGTCCACGATTCCCCGGACCATGCGGCAGGAGAGCGCGCTCGCAGCGCGGACGCGTCCCGCACCGAAGAAGAACACGCCGTCGTTCCCCGCTCCCATCGACGAGGAGGAATAGACCAGCTCTCCGGTCTTCCGGTCGAGCACGTACGCGGTGAACTCGACGCGCGGCGCGCCCTGGCCGCCGGTGTACTCCCGGACATAGCCCGAGAGCACCAGATCGGCGTCGAGCAGCGAGAGGAGCGTCACGGCGTTGTCCACCGACACCCCACCCTCGAGGACGATGCGGTACCCGAGCAGCTCCTCGCGGACGAAGCCGGGGTCGAGCACCTCGAAGGATCCCGACCGCGCGAGCTGCGCGACGAACTGGCCGAGGATCACGTCGCCCGCGGACCGCCGGGGCGTGTCGTTGACGAAGGGCAGCACCGCGATGCTGCGCCGGCCGACGTCGTCGAGCACCGGCGCGCGGAAGACGCGGCGCGGCTGGAACCTGCCCGCGTCGCCGCAGGCGTCACCGCTCGAACGCGCCCGCACGTACGCGTCGACCCGGCGCGCCACCTCTCCGACGACCGTCCGGTCCAGCTCGCCGCTGCTCCTCACGAGCCCGCGCGCGAGCAGCCCCGGTGCGTCGTCGCCCGAGCGCGCGACGGCGTCCGCCCACAGCACGACGGGGCGGTCCCCGGTCCCGACGAGCCGCACCGAGATCGCGATCTTGGGCGGCGCGTCGGCCAGGTGCTGCTCCAGCGTGGGCACGAGCATCGCGTCGACGCCCAGCTCCTCGCGCAGCACCTTCGCCATGGGCCGATCCACGCCTCCCGTGAAGCGCATCCGGTGCTGCGCCAGCACGGCGTCCAAGGCGCCCCGCGGAACGACGTCGAGCCCTCGCGCGCCGAGCGCCGCGTCCAGGGCCTCGGTGAGCGGCCGGATCGGGGCGGCGCCGCCGGAGGCGTTCTGGACGGGGAAGACCGCCAGCTTGAGCGGAGCGGGCGCCGGCCGCTGCCCGTGGCGACACGCGGCGAGCAAGGCGACGGCGACGGCCGCGGCGCGCCACCCGAGCCGGCTACTTGAAGAGCTGCTCGAGGAGATCATCGACCGCCTGCTCCGTCACGTCGTTCACCGGCTCACCGCCGGTGGAGCCGAGCAGGCGCGCACTCCAGCCGACGCCACCCTTCGACGAGGCGCCCGCCCAGACGACCTTGCCGGTCCCCCCGTCCTGCATCTGGAGGCTGAGCGCCACGACGTTCGCGGTGGCCGAGGACGTACGGACCTCGCCGTACTCCTTGAGCACGCCGACGACCACGGCGTCGGCCTTCAGCATGGAGCAGAGCTTCACGACCTCCTCCGACGAAGGGGTCGGCGTCGCGATGGCGAGCCGCGACACCGCGCGCGCGACCTCGCCGGTGGGCACCACGTAGACGGAGTTCGTGGCGAGGAGCGCGTTGACGAGGACGTCGCGGACGCGATCCCCGCCCTGCGGGTCCTTGCTGAGGTTCCAGAACGGCAGGACCGCGATCGTGCGGACCGAGCCGAAGTCCATGTTGGGGTTGTGGTAGGTGCGATGCCGCGGGCACCCCGCGAGCGCCAGGGCGGCGAAGAAGATCGCAAGGTGCTTGAGGACGGGTCTCATTCGAGCTTCGCCACTTCGGCATTCGACTTATGGGTGATCATTCACAGCGTCACGAGCAAGGTCACCGAAACTGCCCTCGACACGAGGGTCTGGACGGGCACGACGTTCCTGAGCCAGGTGTACGACGACGTCAAGGACACGTTGCGCCGGAGGTTCCACCGCAGCGATGGCGTGAAGACCTGCGTATTGGTCCCCGCCGCGGTGTCGAGCGTGCTCGAGTACGAGACGCCGACCTGGACGTCGCCGCGCAGCGGAGAATAGTTGACCTGCAATGTCCCGAGCGTCGTCGGCGTCGGGCCGAGCACGATCCGCGAGACGGTGCCGGCGCCGGAGAGCGCCGGAGCGGGTGTGACGGAGAGCCCCCCGTCCACGCGAGCGTACTGCGTCAAGACGTCACCCGCCTCGGGCGAGCTCGTCAGCGACCGATTGTACAGGGCTCCGATCGAGACGGTCACGACGGTATTCGGGGTCAGCGACGTCGTGCCGCTCGCCTGGAACGACTGCGAGGTGCGCGTCCCCTGCGTCGCGATGGACCCGGTGGCGTTCGCCTGCGAGCTGATGCCGTCGTACCAGTCGGCCCGGCCGAGCGCGCTCAGCGAGTGCGAGATCGTCGTGGTGCGGACGATCGTGGCGGGCGCGCCGGGGACGCTCACCTGGGTGGTGAGCTGATCGTCCACCCTCCCGCTGTACGTCACGGTCCAGTAGGCGGTGGGGAGCGGGTTCGCGATGAGCGCCGCGCTCCACTCCCAGTTCCCCTCGTGCCCGCGCCCGGCGTCCAGATCCTGCCGCTGCACGCGCGCGTTCCCGAACAGCGACGCCGACAGCTTGCGCCCGAGCGTGAGCCCGTTGACGATCGAGTAGCGGGTCCGCGGGGCCTCGGAGTCGTGGGCGACGTCCAGCGAGATGTCGTGGGCGAGGTCCGGCGAGCGCAGGATCGAGGTGCGCGCGAACGCCGTCGCGGCGACGACCAGGGCGCTGTCGTGGCGCGGCACCAGGGCGGCCGGCAGCACGAGCAGGGCCTGGAGCTCGGTGACGAAGACGTCGCGGTACGCGACGTCCGTCGTCACCCCCACGGCGAGCGGCCGGAGGACGACCTTCAGGTACCGCGCCCGCGTCTCCGGGATGGTGATCTCGAGCCGGTTCTCGAAGGGTGACGGCGCAGGGGGCTTCGCGAGCGCGACCGCCGTCCAGGTCTGGTTGTCGAGGCTCTGGTAGACCTGGACGCCCGCCGCGAGCGCGCTGGCGACGCCCGGCGTCAGCGGCCGGTCGAGCCACACGTAGAGCGTGTTCACGCTCGTCGTCTCGTCGCCGAAGCGGACGGCCACGTCCCGCGGATCCCGGTCGCCGGCCAGCGCCGGGGCGAAGCCCACGTTCACCCCGGCGCTCGCGGTGACGTTCCCGTCGATCAGCAGCGGGTTGGCGGACAGGACGATCCGGTCGGTCGTCGCCGGGAACGTCTCGATCGCGGAGAGCCCGGCGACGGGGAGCTGCTGGCGCGCGACGGTCGCCCCCTCTCCTCCGCTCTCGGTGAGCGTGTTCCGGCTCTGGAGCCGCGCGCTCACGTAGGTCGACGTGCGCCCCCCGAACAGGGAGTCGGTGCGGCTGCCGAGCGCCGCCTGCTCGACGGCTGTGGTGCTGGAGTCGCGCAGGTGATCGGTCGTGCGGACCCAGCTCAGGAGGTACCGCAGGTCGGATCGTGGCGTTTCGTACCGCGCGCTGAAGAAGGCGCCGTCGGTCGTCGTGTCCTGCGCGAGGCGGTCGGTGTCGAACGTGTTCACGTGCGACGCGCGCAGATCCAGCTCGGGGAGCTCGAGCGGGCGCCACGTCGCGTACCCGGCGTAGCTCTCCGTGACGAACTCGCCCGCCGACGTGCCCAGGGCGCTCTGCTCGCGCCGCTCCGCGCCCACGCCGGCGTTCAGCACCTGGGTCCCCAGCGTGAGACGCCCGAAGTACGTGCTGGTGCGGGCGTGCAGGTCGGACAGGATCCCGTCGGTGCGGGTCCAGGCGCGGTCGTCCACGAACGTCAGGCCCGCCGACGCGTCGAGGCGATCCGTGAGCGGGGCGTCGTAGGTCAGCCTGTACTTCTGGGCCAGCACGTCCGAGCTCTGGTGGCTGACCAGCCCGCGCTCGCCGGTCACGTCCGTCTCGACGTGCGTGTACGAAGGCTCGAGCGTGGCCCCGAGCCACTCCAGCGCCCGCGCGACGTCCCCGACGAGCGCGCCCGCCGCGGCGACGATCGCCATGCATACCGTCCGCCCCGACGGTGCCGGCGCGCCAGCGCCGTGGAGTCGAAGGGCACGACGGGTCAGAGGCGCTCCCCGACGAACGCGAGGCCGAAGGGAGCGTCCCCGACGGCGATCTCGGCGAGGAGCTTCCGGCTCGTGAGGTCGAGGACCGCGATGGCCCCGCGCTCCGGCATGAGCGCGAGCAGCGTGTTCTCGGCGTCGTCGATCACCATGCGCGAGACCACCCCCGGCACGTCGATCTGGTCCAGCGGCTGGAACGAGATCGGATCGTAGACCGAGATCCGTCGCTCGTCACCGCGCGACAGGTAGAGCAGGTCCGTCCGCGGATCGACCTTGACCGCGGTGGCGCCCAGGCCGACGTACGGGTGCGCCAGCGGCGCCAGCGAGGGCAGCGCGAACACCCCGAGGTATGCCGAGCCCCGGTGCACGACGTAGAGCCGCGTTCCGTCGCGGCTCAGGTCCACCCACAGCGGCTCGGCGTCGGTCGCGATCGTCCCGACCACCGCCCGGTTCGGGACGTCCAGGACCGTCACCGTCCCGGTCGCCCGGTTCGCGACGTAGGCCCGCTGCCCGGGCCTGTCCACCCGCAGCCCCGCCGGGGCGTCGCCGACGGACACGCGCCCACGCTCGCTCATCGCGACGGGATCCACGAAGCTGACGGTGCGCGAGCGTACGTTCACCGCGACGAGCGTGCCATCCGCCGCCAGCGCCAGCTCCGCTGGCCCGTCGCCCGGCGCGAGCCGGATGCGACTCGCCCGGGCGTTCGCCGCGGTGTCCAGGATCTCGATCCGGTCCTCGCGGGAGAGCGCGATGTAGGCCCGGCTCGCGACGCGATCGAGCGCGATCCCGAGCGGCGTGTCCCCGACCGGCACGACGCCGGTGACCAGGTGGGCGTGACGATCGATCGCGGTGACGCTCGCGGAGGCCGAGTTGGTGCAGTACAGGGTCACCTGCGGCGGGGTCTGCGGCGCGAGGGTGACCTGGAGCGCGGGCGAGAACGCGTAATCCCCGCGGATCGAGGCGCGACCGTCGAGCGCCGCCCAGATCACCGCGGCCGTCCCGGCCGCGACCCGGAACCCCAGCTCGAGGCGGGATGGGGTCGGCTCGACCATCAGCCGCGCCGGCTCGCCGCCGCGGACGAGGGTCGCCGCCCCGACCGTCACCGCCAGCCCCGTGTAGTCGCCGGGAGGGACGCGCCCCCACGCGACCAGCCGCTGCCTGCCGGCCTCCGCCCCTCCGAGCTCGCGCTGCTTCACCTGGAGCGGAAGCTCGCTCCCGTCCTGCCGTCGGAGCGACACCGCCTCGACCGTGAACGAGAGGCGCTCCCCTTCGCGCTCGAGCGGGAGCGCGTAGACGTAGACCTCCCCCTGCGTGCCGAGCGGCGGGAGCGGCGGTGGGCCACGCCTCGCGGTCGCGCAGCCCACGCTCGCGACGAGGACGGCGACCATTGCGGCTCGAATTCGCATGGAGCCTCGGCGACGAAGAAAGGGGAGGCGCTCGCGCGCCTCCCCTATCTTACGACAATCTGCGTATTCCGGCTGCTAATCCTTGCCGTGGCACTTGTTGCACAGCGAGCGCTGGTACGTGCCGATCGCCGTGGTGCCGGCGCCGACCGGGCGGTCGTAGTAGCCGGCCTGCGTCTGCTGGAGCGTGCGCGCGCCGGCGGTGCCGGTGGTGACGACCGTCGCCGAGCCCGTCGCGCCGTTGGTGTAGTTCACGCCGTCCGTGAGGAACGTCGCGTTCTGATCCCAGCGCACCATGCTGTCGAACGCCGTCGCGTGCGCGCGGTGGCAGGACAGGCACATGACGTTGGCGCTCGGCCCCGCGGCGATGATGCTGTTCGGCACCGCGGCGCCCTTCAGCGTGGCGAGCGTCGCGCTCTTGCCCAGCTCGAACGGGACGAGCGACGTGTACTTGCTGGTCGCGGCGCTGTCGACCACGCCGCTCGACACGTACGTATTGTAGACCTGGATCTGCCCGGCGTGGAAGAGCGCCTCGCCGCCGGCCGGGTGGCGGAGCCCCGCGACACCCGAGGTGTAGCCGTCGATGTGGATGTTCGTGTGGCAGTTCTGGCACCACTCGGACATGCCCGTGCCGTAGGCGACGCGGACCTCGGACGTCCCCTCGCCCGAGTTGTAGGTCCCCGGCGCGACCGCGACCGGCGGGTCGTTCGGGAACGGCGACGACGTGTTCGACGCCGGGGCGTAGTTCTGGCCGGCGAGGAGGCGGTACGTGCCGATCGCGTAGGCAGCCGTGGGGACCTCACCGTACGAGCCGGAGGCGGCGATGGGCAGCGTGGCGGGCGAGCCCGGGTACGGGCCGGCGAAGGCGATCCCGTTCGCGGCGGTGCCGATCTGCATGCGGTAGCGGCCGTGCGGGTCGTGGCAGCTCGAGCACGCGAACTGCTTCCGGCCGGGGCCACCCTGCCACGTTCCACCCGGGGCGATCGTGAGGTCCGGGTCGACCGCGAGGGCGAAGTCCGCCGCGGCGACGTTGTGGCCGTGGCGCTGGCTCGGGCTGTTGGTCCAGTCGAAGTCGCTCCGGAGCCAGCCGAAGTCGCCGCCCGGCGTCCGGTTCGTCGGCGGGGTCGTGCCGGTCGTCAGGTCGGCGATCGTGAACTGGTTACCGCTCGCGGCCTTCGCGCCCGCGTGGCAGACGAGACAGGTCGAGCTCTGATCGGTGCCCTGGAGCAGGTAGGCGTTGGTGACGTTCGTCCACGGCGCCACCTGCGACGTCGGCCCCGTAGACTTCGCGACGCCGCTCGAGGCGTTGTGCATCACGTGGCAGCCGTCGCACGCGGCGACGCCGCCCGCGTGGAAGGCCTGGGAGTCCGGCTGGCTGCCGGTGACCGCCGGCTGCTGGTACATGCCGCTGGGCGGCGTGACGCTCTTGCCCCCCATCCCGGTCACGGCAGTCTGAGCGTTCGCGTCGAGCGCGAACGCAGCGACCGCTGCCAATGCAAGCTTCAACGTTCTCATATTCCCCATCCTCAAGTGCCGCCCTCCCGCCTTTGGCGGGCGTGGCGTTCGGTTGCACTGCGGGTCACAGCTACTCCCCTCGAACTGCCTAGGCACATCGGACAAGGCACGGCTGGGCGGAGGTGCGAACAGCAACGAACGTGCCGCATTCACCACAAGCAACCACCTCGACGTTTCGCGGACTTCGCCGGCGCGGCGCGGCGCCGCATTGAGCGCATTCACCCAGCCGTCGTTTGCGCTATGGCCTGCAACGATCGCGCAGGCCCGGCGGGGTCGCGAGAGGGCGAGTGTCGTCATATCGGCGCGGAAAGACTCGGCGATCTTGCGTGCGAGCTCGGCGGCACCACCCCGTTTGGCGCACCGCGCGCCTCGGCGCGGAGCACTCGCACGCTCGTCCGAGCCGTGTCCGCCAGCGTCGCAAATCACATTGTGCATCCAGGGGTTCCTCCGGTCAGCCTTCGTTCGCGGTCGGTGAGGCGGGTGGCTTCGATGGAGGGAGCCGGATCCGGGAATGCGCGGGCCTCGGCTCGCCTATCCGTGAAGACCCACGCAACTTGGCGAGCCTGGGGGTTATGCCCCAGCACTCGGCCGTGACGCCGATTGCTGCGCCCGGTCGACTCGACCGCGGATCTCGATCCCTTCAGCGATTTGAGCACGCACGTCCGAAGCCGTTTGAGCAGGAAGTCTGCCCGGCCCTCGCGGGCCGCGGTGTTCCGTTGGTCGATTTGGCGACCGTTTGTCGCGCCCTCGCTGAGTCCATCCCGCGGCGCTCGGCTCGAAATCGGGCCGGCGACCGCGCGTCGCCTGCGTGGGATGCCCCATGGCCAGGTTCAAAACTCCCACGCCCCGTTTGCATGCACGCCATGTCGCCGGCCGACGAGCGCGGTCCGCGCCTCATCCGACCGTATGGACTCCCAGAATTTGACCTGCGCGTTCACGCGCACGAATCGCCTTCGAGATCGGCCTGATTGGGTCGCGCGCAATTCGGCGCTCGCGAGGACGTGTTCCGGGAGGCTGGGGCGACGCCGGGATCCGCCGTCGTTTCGGCCGATTCCGTTCGCGCGACGACTGTCCGAGCTCGCCGTCATTGCGTCCGCACGACAGAGACCGAGCGCAAATCATGATTTGTCGCAGCCTGCGTGATTTCCCCCAGCCGACCCGCTCGAACCCGCCGTTTCGCCGTGGCGCCCCCGGGTACGCTTCTTGCGGAGAGCCCGCCCGGCTCATCGGAACGGCCACGGGATCATCTCGACGCAGGGCCTGGGCACCCGGCGTCTGGAACTGAACAGGTCGCGCTGAGCGACCCTATCGGGGGAATCACACATGCGTCGTGTCTCGTTGGCACTCGCGCTCTTGGGCGCGGTGACCGCAGCTGGATGCAGCAGCGGAGCGAAGAGCTCCGGCGCTGGCGGAAATCAGGGCGTCCCCGGCTCGACGTTCACCCTCACGGTGAACGTGTGGGCCGGCGGCAGCGTCAAATCCCAGACGGGGACGAAGAACGCGGACGGCACCTACACCTATACGAACGACGGCAAGCTCAGCTGCACCGGGCTGGCCACGTGCTCGGCGGACTATCCGTATGGCGCCGTGGTCCGGCTGCTGCCGACCACCACCACCGGTAACTACTTCAACGGGTTCGCCGGCGATTGCCAGGGCTACGTCTGCGATCTCACCGGCAACGCCGAGAAGTCCGTGATCGCGATGTTCACCAAGACCCCGGAGAGCCACCCGAACTGGATCGGCGACTCGACGGTGCACCCCACCAAGATGGGCGAGCTGAACTGCATGCAGTGCCACGGCAGCGGCCTGCAGGGCATCGGCATCGCGCCCAACTGCTACTCCTGTCACAAGGCCGACGGCACCGGCGGGCCGCTGCAGCAGACGGGCGCGACGGCACAGGAGATCTGCACGACGTGCCACCCGCAGAGCATCGGGACGACCCAGCACCAGGCCGTCTACAACAAGTTCACCGACGGGACGGCGACCGGCGGGACGCTGTTCTCCGGGTCGATCAGCTCGGTCACGGCCACCGCGCTCACGGACGGCTCCGGCCTCTTCAAGATCACCGTCAAGTTCTCGCTCGCGAAGAGCGGCACCGCGCTGACCACCACCCAGTACAGCGCCCTCGGCCAGAAGCGGCTCTCGATGACGAAGTACGACGCGGCCACCAAGAAGTTCTACGCCGTCAAGTACGTCGAGCCCTCCGACGGCAGCACGAAGTCGGTGTCCTTCGGGACGCCGACCATCGGCACCGACGGCCTCTTCACGACGACTGCCGCGAAGGCGCCGTTCGACCCGAACGCCGTGGGCGCGCCCATCTCGATGTTCTACTTCTACTTCGCCGACACCCCGGTCATCCCGCCCTCCGGGCACTACTTCCTGCCTGACAACACCATCAGCATCTCCACCGTGACGGGCGGCGCGATCGACTGGTCCTCGACCGCCAATGCCGCGGCCTGCACGAAGTGCCACGGCACGCCATATGGGAAGCACGGCTACCGCCAGGCGGTGGTCGCCGGCCTCCCGGACCTGGCCTCCTGCAAGGCTTGCCACTACGATGATCGCGGCGGCGTGGACTTCAACCTCGCGATGACCTACGAGGATCCGGCGCGGCTCGCGTACCTCGAGACCCAGCCGCTCGTCGGTGGTGAGATCCCGTGGTCGCCCGAGGACGAGGCGACGTACGCGTACACCGCGACGACGATGCAGGACACGCACATCTCGCACGCGAAGGAGTTCCTCTACCCGCAGTCGATGGCGAACTGCGCGACCTGCCACGAGGGCAAGCTCTCCCAGATCCTCACCGACGCGAACTTCACGGCCGCCACCTGCAAGAGCTGCCACCTGTTCGTCGGGGTGAACGGCGCGGACTCGAAGCGCGCGCCGAAGCTCACGCCGGCCTATCACAACATCGACTGGGTGAAGGGCGTCCTGCTCGAGACCGACCAGGTGACCGGTCTCGTGACCGAGATGCAGTGCAACGAGTGCCACAACGCGACCTGGGTCGCTCCGTGGGACCCGACGGGGCTTACGAAGGCCCCGGTGTTCTCGCAGCTCCACTCCGGCTACAACTCCGCGATCTACAACTCTGCCGGCGTGAAGTACGCGAGCGCCATCTCCACGAGCGCCGTGGCGTCCTATGACCCCGCGACGAAGAAGATCACCGCCACCTTCACCGTGACCGGCGCCGACGCGGGCGCGATCGTCAAGCCGACGGTCGTGGTCAGCCTCTACGGCTACGACACGAAGGACTTCATGATCAGCGGCCACTCCAGCCAGTTCGCGGACAAGACCCCGAACCTCGAGTGGTCCGAGGGCGCGGTCATCCGGGGCACCACCACCCCGGCCAACACGAGCCGCCTGACGGTCCTCCCTGCGACCGCCTCGGCGGGCGTCACCACCTGGACCGCGACGGCGGACCTGACGGCCTGGGCCGCCAACCTGACCGACGGCAGCATCAAGAAGGCCGAGATCGGGTTCCTGCCCTCGATCGGCGTCAACCAGGCGGCGGCGCCGCAGTGCGATGCGACGAAGACGAACTACAACAAGTGCATCGCCATCGGCGGCGCGACCGCGACGGTCGACCTGACCACAGGCCTCCAGGACAACGCGATGTACGGGAAGGACATCGTGGACCCGGCGAAGTGCAACAAGTGCCACGACGCGCTGGCCGTCGAGTTCCACAGCCCGAACTACGGTAGCGCGGGCGTGGTCGGCTGCCGGCTCTGCCACTTCGTCGGCGCCGGCGGCTCGCACCTCGAGATGCAGTCCCGGTCGATCGACTCGTACGTCCACGCGATCCACTCGTTCCAGGCGTTCGACGTCAACGGCGTCAACTTCACGGACACGGTCCAGAACTTCGAGTACGAGCACCACATCAGCGCGACGTACCCGAACTTCACGATCCTGAACTGCGAGTCGTGCCACAACGCCGGCAAGTACGACCTGCCGGACCCGAAGAAGTCGCTGCCGGGCATCCTCTCGGCCTCCTCGACGGTCAACAAGGCCCGGTCGATCAGCGGCGTGTCCACCGTCGTCGTCGGCCCGGCGTCCCGCGCCTGCGGCTCGTGCCACCGTTCCGAGGCGATCAAGGCGGATGACGCCGCGGCGCTCAGCCAGCTCGACCAGCACGCGGCGACGTTCGGCGTGCGCGAGGGCACCAGCGCGACGACGCCGAGCATCACGGACGTGTTCCTCAACGTGATCAAGCGGCTGTTCCCGTAACGCGTGAACCGAGCGAGGTGGGCTCCGCCCCACCTCGCTCATCGCTGTAACCGAGAGCCCTGCGAGCGCCTCTGCTCGCAGGGCTCTCGCGCGTCTGGGGCTCGGAGCGGCATCGCGGAGCTTCGCCCCACGAGCGGTCGCCGGCGGCCGGGTCCACTCGACCGCCCGCCCGCCCCTGGGCCCGCGCCGACCTCGAAGGCCAGCTTTCTCGTGCGTGAGTTTCGGCCGCCCTCGGGCGCCTCGAGCCTCACGTGTGCTCGCATGGTCGGCGCGCCGCAGCGCTGCGCTGGTCCTGAGCCCCGCGATCGAGGGGATGAGCCCAGCCCCCAAGTCGTGCCTCGGAACATCCTCCCGGGCTTGGCTCTACGCCGTCGGGCCGCAGGGCTCCTCGACCCGGATGGCGCTACGCCCAACCCCCGACTCACGCCCCCGCCCGCAAACGCACTTCTCTCGGTCAGGCGACCCGGAACATCCTCCCGGGCTTGGCTCTACCTCGTCGGGCCGCAGGCTCCTCGATACGGATGGCGCGACGCTCACGCCGCCGACTCACGCCTCCGCCCACACACGCACCTCTCTCGGTCGGGCGACCCCGGGCGAACGGAAGTTCGAATCGCCTGCGCTGCTCCGTCGTCGTGTGCCCGACTCGGCGACGGCATCGTATGCCTCGCAACGGGCTCGACCCAACCGGGAGGCGCTATAGGTCATCGAACGACGGGCGCGCGTGCCGCCCGAGCTCGATTCATGGTCACGAGAGCGCGCCCGCGGGTAAGCCCGGCTGGCGACCCGCCGGATACGACGCGGCCCGCCCCGCGAGCGCGGGGCAGGCCGGAGGTGCTGCTCGAGCTCGCCGCGCTACCAGCGCTGGACCGTGCCCACGCCCGAGTTGACGTGACACGAGGCGGTGCACGACCTGTTCACCGGGTCCCACGTGGCCGTGAACGCCTTCAGCCCGGTCCCCGCCGGCGAGTAGACCATGTCCGGCTTCCCGTTCACGTGGAGGCCCGCATAGTAGGTCCCCTGCGCGGAGCCGTAGTGGCAGTTGGCGCACGAGTCGTAGCCGTTGGACTGCAGCGCGCGGCGGTGGTACTCGTGGTTGTTGCACCCGGTCGTGCCGCAGTAACGGGTATTGGTCGGAGCGGTCGCGTAGGCGTTGCCGACGACGATCGCCCCGGTCGGCGGCGGCAGGGCGTGGCAATCCGTGCAGCCCAGGATCGGCGTCGCCAGCGCGTAGTCGTTCGTCCACTTCATCAGGGTGTTGACGCCGCCGGCGTTCGGGACGCCGTGGCAGTAGCTGGTGCACGTCCCCGCGACCGGGTCATAGGCCCCGAGCGGCGACGGCAGCCTGGCGAGCTCGGCGGTCCCCAGCGCCGGGAACGCGCTGGCGGCCTCGATCGTGACGGTCGCCCGCCGCTCCGCGCCGACGTGGGCGAGCGTCGAGGGGATGGGGTGACAGGTCGAGCACTGGAAGCGTGGCGCCGGGACGAAGCCGCCGTTGAAGAGGTGGATCGCGTGCTGGCCGGTCCGGTCCGGAGCCTCCACCCCGGTGAGCCGCTGCGAGATCGCGTCCGGCGGTGCGGCCAGATCGAGATCCGCGGCCGCGTAGGCCGGGGTCCGCTGACCGTGACAGAACGTGCAGTTCGACTTCCAGTCGGTCCCGGACCAGCCGCCGCCCCCCTCGGTCGTCGGGGCCGCGTGGCAGGTGTTGCAGCTCCGGCCGCTCGCGATCAGGACCTCGTAGCTCGCCCCGTGGCAGCTCGTGCAGTAGGGCGTGGCCGGATTCGACGAGACGGCGCTCAAGAAGTCGTTGCCGTGGATCTTCGGGTCGTTGTAGCCCGCGGCGTGACCGCTCGTCGCGTCGATCGAGCCGTTCATGTGGTTCCCGCCGGCGATGATGTTCCCGCTCTCGTCCACGGTGCCCTGGTGGCAGCCCCAGCAGGTGGTGGTGTCGCTCGAGACCGCCGGGTGGACCCCGTTCTGGGGCGGCGCGAGGTGGCAGAAGTTGCAGTTCGCCAGCCAGCTCGGGTAGCCGTTCCTCGCGTGGCAATCGGTGCACGACGGCGCAATGCCCACGCCACCGTAGGTTGCGCCGTGGCAGTACGTGCACTCGAACGTGTCCGGCTTCTTCGCGATCCAGTCGAGGAACGCGGGGCCGTGGAGCGCCGGGTCGGTGAAGTTGACGTGCTGGGTCCTCCCCGCCTCGCCGAACACGGCGGCGACGAACTTGTCCGCGCCGTAGGTCGCGGTGTCGAGGATGCACACGCCATTGACCTGCTGCCGGCCGATGCAGTCACCGGCCCAGGTCGCGAACATGTTGCCGGCGTCCGGAGTCGCCGTGAGCACGGCCTGCTCGTCCCAGGCATACGGCGCCGGTCCGCAGGTCTTCCCGACCGTACCGCAGGCGATGCGGCCGTCGCCGGACGTGACCTCCCCGCCCGTCTGCCGCGAGACCGTCACGAGGTACGTCGAGCCGAACTGCCCGGGCCGCGCGCTCGTCGAGGTGGATGGTCCGCCGCCGGAGCACCCCGAGATGGCTGCGACCAGACCGCTCACCACGGCAGCACGGATCGTCCTGCGGCGACACGTATTCACGCGGCCCCCGTATGTCGATACACGCCCAACGCCTCCGCCGATGCAGCGCGCATGCCGTGGAACCCCACGAGCGATTTGCCGAACCGCCTGTATTTCCAGCTCCAACGTCTTGGTCCCTGATGCGGCGTGGGTGAATTCGCCCAGCGTCGGAGCACGCGCTCCGCGACATGTGGCCGGCTCGTCACCAGGCCATTCACACCAATCGGCGAGGTGCACGCCCCCGCACACTGCGAAGGGCCTCTTCGCCATGCTGCAGGCGCCACAACCGACCGTGCCGCAAGACCTCGCGTCACGAGCTCGCCGCCCGACGCAGCAATCTGGAGCGTGGGGGAACTCGCTCAGCCCTTTCAGAGCAAACTGGGAGTTATCCCCTACCGCGGAGGAGGTGCGGCTTCGTATTCCCCCGCGGCCCTTCGACTCCGGCTGGCGCAGAAGGCCTCCAACGTCCACGAATGGAGAGGGCCCGCGGCTCTCCGTGTCGCGCGCTCACGACGGGTGAGGAACGGCGCGTCAGCGCTGACGCCGCCGTCCCCGCCCGGCCAGGAGCACCGCGGCGAGGAGCCCGCCGGCGATGCCGGTCCCCCCCCCTGCAGCGCAGCCACCGCCGCTCGAGCTGCTCGACGGAGAGGGGATCTTCCCGTCCGGCAGGCACGTCGGGGTCTCGCCGCCCACGGGGTAGATCGTGCAGACGCCGTTCACGTCGTCCGCCGAGAGCGCCCGCTGCGAGACGAGGCCGACCTGCGGCACCATCACCGGGTCTCCGGCCGGGCACACGTCGTACGGCGCGGGAAACGCGTTGCTGCACACGTGATCGAGCCCCAGCATGTGCCCCGCCTCGTGCGTGACGACCGCGGTCACGTCCACGGCGCTGCAATCGGTCTGACCGTACGGTGGGTCGCTGCACTTCGGCGCCGAGGGTGCCTCGCAGGTGAACAGCGAGCCGACCGCCGGGTACGCCCCGTCCCAGCCGTTCAGCTCCATGTCCGCGTCGAGGATCTCGCCGGTCGCGGAGTCGAACGTCGTGGTCGTGAGCCCGATCGTGCCGACCTCGTTCTCCCAACAGTTGAACTTCGCCGCGCACGCGCCCGGCGTGGCGGCGCACGGATCGAGGCCGACCACGTCGTTGCACTGCGCGCTGCGGAACACCACCAGGTTCACCCCGTCGTGGCCGACGCGCGTCAGGTCGGTGGACGATCCGTGCACGAACTGGAAGTTTGTGCAGGCGGAGGTCTCGCCGGTGCGCGTCGCGCTGCCCCACGTCGCGAGCCCCTGCACCGCAGCCGCCTCCGCGTTCGTGGCGCTCTGGCACGGCGCCGGCGACGCGCGCGTCGCGTTCACCCGGTACGTGACCGCCCGGTCGCGCCACCACAGGCACAGGCCGGTGTTCGGGTGGCCGGGCGTGGTCGTCTCTCGAACGTAGCCGGCCGCGGGGGCAGCGGTGGCGATCAGCGCGGCCGCGGCGATCGTGCGTGCGAACGGGGTCATCGGGTGCTCCTCACGCGCCGCTCGAGCTCGGAGAGCGGCATCTGTTCGGAACGCCGCTCGCCTGCGCGAACGGAGGTCCGGGTGAACGTCAGGTTCGACAGATCGGGTCGGGCGACCGGCCCCACCACCGAGAACTTGCCCTGGGCGAGGCCCGTGACCCGGAACGCGGCGGGCCCGGCGTGTCGGAGGAAGAGGACGACCTCCTCGCCGGGCGCGATCGCCGGGGCCGCGTCCACCCGCTGCCCGAAGCGCCCGATCACCCCGCCGGGGACGACCACGCGCGCGATGGCCGGGAGCGCGCGGCCGCGCAGCACCGCGATGGTACGCACCTCGTAGGTCGTGAACACCCGCAGGCCGTCGTCGGTGCGCTGCGCCCACGACGTGGTGACGCGCCCGCGCACCACGGCGTCGGATGCCCGGGCGAGCTCCTCGATCGAGACCGCGACCGCCTGCGCGCCCAGCGCGGGGCTTGCGGAGAGGAGCGCGGCGGCGAGGACGAGGGCACGCATGGCGCCGGGGATCATACGTCCTTCGGGTTCCCCGATTGGCCGGACCCGTTAGGTTGCGGCGTCCTGCCATCCACCGAGAGTGCGGCGGGGCGTGCGTGGATTGGCTCCACGACACAAACGTGACTCGATTCGTGATTGCTTCGTCGGTGGTACGTTGTGCGGCGTGCCCGCGTCGCTCACCGTGCTGCTCGCAGCGGCCCTCGTCGCGGCGGAGCCGCAATCGACGGGTGAGCAATGGGCCTCGGTCGTCCCCCTGGACCTGATGCTCGGCGCCGGTCCGATGGATCCGCTCGAGGAGACGATGTTCGGGGTCCTCCCGCCGGCGCCGACGGTCCTCGTGCGGCAGACTCGCTACTACGGCGTGATCACCGTCGACCACCGCGCGCACGTCGCCCGCCGCATCTCCTGCAGGAGCTGCCACGGTTCGGCGCCCGTCGGGAAGATCACCTTCACGCCGAGGGTCGCGCACGAACGGTGCCTGGGGTGCCATCAGACCATCGCGAAGGGGCCCACGAAGTGCCAGGGGTGCCACGTCAAGTCGGCGCCGCCGCCGGGGGCGCTCCAGGTGGCGGCCGCCGCGCCCAGGCCGGAGGCCACTCCGAAGGCGGAGCCCCCGGGTCCGCCCGCGCCCAACCCCGGGAACGTCGCCGCCGCGCTCGCCGCGTTCGACGCACCGAAGGCCGGCGCGGGCGGCGGCTCGTTCGGAAAGGGGGCCTTCCACCGGTCGCTCGAGATGGGCTTCGCCGCCGGACACGCGCAGGGAGCGTCGGTGGGCGGCTCCGTTCGCCTCGTGTTCCAGCAGGATTGGATCCTGCTCTCGCACGGCTACGAGCGGCTGAGCTCGAACGGCAGCGCCCGGACCTTCGGGCTGTTCGGCGCGGGGCTCTCGCAGCCGGTGCGCGGCCGGCTCTCCTTGCAGGCGGTGGGCCTCGTCGGCTTCGACGTCGTGGATCGCCCGCTGGTCGTGCTCTTCCCGTCGATCGGGGCGCGCGCCGGCGTCGAGCTGCGAACGCGGTCCCGCCTCATCCAGAAGGTCACGGCGTCGGTCACCGGCGTCGTCGACCTCTCTCGCCGGGCGTTCGATCGCGACGTCGGCGCGTTCACCCTCTACGGCACCCTCGCGACCGGCTTCGCCTTGCCGTGACGCCACGAGCCGGATCCGTGTCCCGTTCGTCCATTCCTCCGGCCGGCGCCGACGCGCGGACCGCCGCGAGGGCGTGGACGGCGATCGCGGTGGTCGTCGCGTCGCTCGCACCGGCGGCGGCGCTCGCCTACGGCGGCCACGATTCGGTCGGCTGCACGGGGTGCCACACGCTCGCCCCCGCGGACGGTTCGAGGGGCGGTGGGGCGGTCTTCGCCGCCCCCCCGAACCCGAAGCTCGTCGAGCCGAGGACGAACCGGCCGTACACGGGGACCACGGCGTTCTGCCTCTTCTGTCACGCCGAAACCGACCGAGGCGGCCAGGGCTACCTCACGGTGTCGCGGCACACCAGCCATCCCTTCGGCCTCCCGAGCGTGAACCGGAAGGTCGCGCGCGTGCCGCCGGAG
This sequence comes from Anaeromyxobacter oryzisoli, assembly GCF_022690765.1. Classification (GTDB taxonomy): domain Bacteria; phylum Myxococcota; class Myxococcia; order Myxococcales; family Anaeromyxobacteraceae; genus Anaeromyxobacter; species Anaeromyxobacter oryzisoli. The sequence goes on from NZ_JALCZA010000016.1 coordinate 43,956, forward strand.
CTCCTCCGCGAGGGGGGCCGGTTCGAGTGCCTCTCCTGTCACGACGTCCATCCGTCCAACCCGAACTACCGTTACCTGCGGGTGGACGTCGGCAAGGACGGAGAGGAGCTGGAGAAGGTCTGCGTGACCTGCCACCCGGCGAAGTCCGCGCGCGGTGGTCGTGAGGTGGTCCGCTTCGACAGCATGGACGAGACGCGGGCGTCCCCCTCTCCCGACCGGACCGCGGTGCCCGCAACCGAGGCCACGTCGGCGCCGGCTCCGGGCGGGGCTCCTTGAAGGTCGCCCGGCTTGCGGGTGGCCCCGCTCGACTCCATGCTGAGGTCGCGATCCGGTGGTCGGCGAGCGTCCTCCTGGAGCTGCCTACGCTGGATCGGACCTCGACGGCCGTCGCTCGAGGCGCACGCCGGAACGATGTCGGCCCCCGGCGCGGGGCCCCGGGGCTCGCATGGAGACGCGCAAGCTCTTGATCGTCGGAGCGGGGGCGATCGCGATGTTCGCCGGCGCTTGCGTCCTCGGGATCTGGATCGCGACCGATCCCGGGCGCGGCGCACCGCGCGGGAGCGACACCCGCGTGGCGCGCGCCGGAGACGTCTCCCTCGACGCGGAGGACGCCTCGCCGCCGACCTCCTTCGCCCCCGCGGCTCCCCTTTCCTCCGACGACACACCCCCGTCTCCGGGCGACGCGGCGCGAGCCCCGGCGCCGGGCGCGCGCCCGGGAGGACACCGCGCTCCGATCCGCGGCGAGCGGAACGGGCGCTCGTCCGAGGACGACTGAACGTGGACTCGAACGATCAGGCCGACCCGGTCGCGAGCGGCGAGGCGCTCCAGCGCGACAGCCGGAGCGCGCGGCCGCTGGCCGTGAAGCCGGCCTGCACGAGGAAGCCCGCGAGCGGGTGCTCCGCCGCGGGGACGCCGTTCACCTCCTCGACGAGGGCGCCCTCCCCCTCCCCCAGTGCGCCGCGGGCGAGCTCGACCAGCGCCCGCGCCGCCGCCCGGCCCGCGCGGGAGCGCTCCGGCTCGGGCTCCGGGAGCCAGGCGAGGAGCTGGCGCAGCCCCTTGCCGAGGTAGATCACCGGATCGCCGTCCACGAGGACGATCCGGGCGCCCGCCGCGCGCGCGGGGCGCTTCCCCTCCGGCGCCCCCGGCAACGGCGGCCACTCGAGCAGCGCACCGTACGGGTTCGCCGGGTCCGCCGCCGCGAGCACGGCGACCTCCGCCGCCTCGGCGGGCTCGCGCGCGCCGCGGAGCAGGTCGAGGGCGGCCCCCTGCGCGAACTGCAGCGCGCCGACGTCGGCGACGAAGTAGCCGCGCCGGATCCGACCCGACTCCTCGAGGTGCCGGAGGACCTCGTACACGGCGCCGAACCCGCCGGGCAGCCCCTCCGCGGCGGCGACGCCGCGGGTCACCACGCCGTAGCGGTGCAGGAGCTGCTGGGCCATCGCGGCGCTCCACTCGGTCGGCGTCGGCCGCGGCCGGCCGTTGGCGTCGCGCCGGGCGGCGACCAGGGACCAGCGCCCGGCGGCCGCCGGCGGCGTCGCGAGCCGGGAGCGCTGGCCACCGCCCGCGCCGGCGACGCCGTGCCGCTCCAGGCGGCGGCGATGCTCCCGCCGCGGCGCCGGGGCGAGGTGGGCCCGCAGCGCCTGGAACGTGTCGTTCGTGACGAGCCCCCTCCACACCAGGTTCCAGAGCGCGTCCACGGTGGCCTGGGCGTACCCGCCCCCCGCCGCCTCGTGCAGCTCCGCGAAGAAGGAGGCGCCGCGCCGGGCGAGGTGGTCGAGGATCCGCCGCTCGCGCTCGCCCTCCGGCGCCTCCCGCACCGGGCGCTCCGGCGGGACGAGCCGCGGAAGCCCGTCGGGCAGGTACAGCGCGATCCGGCCGTCGCGATCGCCCAGCCGCTCGAGGCCGACCCAGAGCACCTCGCCCGATGCGGCGAGCGCGTCGAGATCGCCGGGCAGGTAGCCCTCGACCCGCGCGGGCAGCACCTCGCGCTCGAGGATCGAGGCGGGGACGGGGGCGCCCTGGAGCTTCTCCACCGCGTCGAGCACCGCGTCCAGGCCGCGCCCCCGCCGGACGGCGCCGTGCCAGGCGAGGAGCGCGCGGGCGAGCACCCGCGGCTCGACCGGCTCGATCTCGTCGCGCAGCCGCGCGAGCGACCGACGCCGCAGGCTCCGGAGCACCTCCTGGTCGCAGAACTCGCGCTCGCTCCCCCGCGGCCGGAAGGCGCCCTCGAGGAGGCGGCCGGCGTTCACCAGCCGGTCGAGCGCGCCCTCCGCGACGGCGCGGTCCAGCCCGAAGCGCGCGGCGAGCTCCTCGAGCGTGAACGGTCCGTGACGGCGGGCGTGGCGCAGGACGAGCCCGTCCAGCGGCTCCGGCACCGGGCCGAGGAGCTCCGCGGGGAGGCCGGGCGGCAGCGGCGCCCCGAGGGCGTCGCGGTAGCGCGCCGCGTCCTCCACCGCGACCAGCCGCTCCTCGCCCGCGACGCGGAGGGGCACGGCCCGGCCCTCGGCGACCAGCCGGTCGGCGCTGGCGGCGACCTCCGGGGTCGCGCTCCGGCTGGCGATGTCCGCCCGCGAGAGATCGCCGAGGCGCAGCAGCAGGTCGGCGACCCCGTCCGCGCTCCGGGCCCGCAGCTCGGGCGGCAGGTGCTGGAGCCGGGCCTCGAGCTCGGCGAGGGCGTCGGCGTCGAGGAGCGCCCGCAGCTCGGCCTCGCCGAGCAGCTCCCGGAGCTGGCCCGGGTCGATGGCGAGGGCCTGCGCCCGGCGCTCGGCGAGCGGCGCGTCGCCGTCGTAGATGAAGTTCGCGACGAAGCCGAACAGGATCGAGGCGGCGAAGGGCGAGGAGGCGCGCGTGTCGGCGGTGACGACCCGGATCCGCCCCGCCTGGACGTCCCGGAGGAGCTCGACGACGGCGGGGAGGTCGAACTCGTCCCGGAGGCACTCGCGGTAGGCCTCGAGCAGGACGGGGAAGTCGCCGAAGCGGGACGCGACCGCGAGCAGGTCGGCGGCGCGCTTCCGCTGCTGCCACAGCGGGGAGCGGTGCCCGGGGCGGCGGCGCGGCAGGAGCAGGGCGCGGGCGGCGGCCTCGCGGAAGCGGGCGGCGAAGAGCGCGGTCGCGCCGAGCTGGCCGACCACGAGGTCCTGGAGCGCGTCCGGATCCGGGAGGAGCAGCGCGGGATCGGGCGGCGCGTCCGCGTCCGGGAAGCGGATCGCGAAGCCGTCGTTCGTCCAGAGCGTCTCGACCTGCACGCCGAGCCGCGCCTGGACGCGCGCCACCGCCGCCATGCACCAGGGCACCAGCACCGGCGTCCCGAACGGCGCGAGGAGGCAGACGCGCCAGTCGCCCTGCTCGTCCCGGCTCCGCTCGACGACGATCGTCCGGTCGTCCGGGACGGCCCCGGTCGCCGCCGCCTGGTCGGCGAGGTAGCGGAGCAGGTTCTCGGCGGCCCGGTCGTCGAGGCCGTGGGCCGACCGGAGCCGCGCCGTCGCGGCCGAGCGCGGGACCGCGCGGAGCTCGCGGACCAGGGCGCCGATCCGCCGCCCCAGCTCGAGCGGGCGGCCCGCCGCGTCGCCGTGCCAGAACGGCATCTTCCCGGGCTCGCCGGGCGCGGGCGAGACGAGCACGCGATCGTGGGTGATCTCCTCGACGCGCCAGGTGGACGCGCCGAGCATGAAGGTCTCCCCGACGGCGGTCTCGAAGACCATCTCCTCGTCCAGCTCGCCGACCCGCGCCTGGCCGGGCTTGCCGCCGGCGAGGAAGACGCCGTAGAGGCCGCGATCCGGGATCGTCCCGCCGTTCACCACCGCGACGCGGCGCGCCCCCTCGCGAGCGCGGAGCACGCCGCGCACCCGGTCCCAGGTGATGCGCGGCCGGAGATCGGCCAGCTCCTCCGACGGGTAGCGGCCGGAGAGCAGGTCGAGGACCCCCTCGTAGATCGTCCGGGGCAGCTCCGCGAACGGCGCCGCCCGGCGGACCGCCGCGTACAGGCCGTCCACGGTGAGGTCGTCCAGGGAGACCATCGCCACGATCTGCTGGGCGAGGACGTCGAGCGGGTTCCTGGGGTAGCGCGTCGCCTCGACCGCCCCCTCGCGCATCGCGTCGACGACGGCGGCGCAGGCGACCAGGTCCCCGCGGTGCTTCGGGAAGACGATCCCCTCGCTCGTCCCCCCCACCCGGTGGCTCGCGCGGCCGATGCGCTGCACCCCGCTCGCGACCGACGGCGGCGCCTCGACCTGGATCACGAGATCCACCGCGCCCATGTCGATGCCCAGCTCGAGCGAGGAGGTCGCGACGATGGCGCGGAGGCGGCCGGCCTTGAGATCGTCCTCCACCGCCAGCCGCTGCGGACGCGCGATCGACCCGTGGTGCGCCTGCGCGAGGACCTCGCCGGCGAGGTCGTTCAGGGCCGTCGCCAGCCGCTCCGCGACCCGCCGGCTGTTCACGAACAGGATCGTCGAGCGGTGCGCCTTCACCAGCTCGACCAGGCGCGGGTGGATCGCGGTCCAGATCGAGGCGCGGGCGGGGTGCGCGGCCGGAGCGCCCTGCTCGAGCGGCTCCAGCGGCTCGCCGAGCCGGGCCATGTCCTCCACCGGTACCTCGACGCGCACCTCGAGCGGCCGGCGTGCGCCCGCGTCCACCACCGTGACGGGGCGCCACTCCGGCGCCGCCTCGGGATCGCGGACCTCCCCGAGGGCTCGCTCCTCCCGCCGCGCGGCGCGCCGGCCCGGCGCCGCCGAGCGGACCGCCCCTCCGAGGAAACGGGCCACCTCGTCGAGCGGGCGCTGCGTGGCGGACAGACCGATCCGCTGGAGCGGCCGCCCGGCGAGCGCCTCGAGCCGCTCGAGGGAGAGGGCGAGGTGCGCGCCGCGCTTGGTCGGGACGAGGGCGTGGATCTCGTCCACGATCACGGTCTCCACCGAGCGGAGCGTGTCGCGCGCGTTCGAGGTGAGGACGAGGTAGAGCGACTCCGGGGTGGTGATGAGGATGTCGGCCGGCTCGCGGCTGAAGCGGGCCCGCTCCCGCGCCGGCGTGTCGCCGCTCCGCACCGCGACGGCCGGGACGCGGTGGCGGTCGCCGCGCCGCGCGGCGACGCGCGCGATGCCGGCGAGGGGGGCGCGGAGGTTCCGCTCCACGTCCACCGCGAGCGCCTTGAGCGGCGAGACGTAGACGACCCGGAGCCGCTCGCGCCTGGGAGGCTCCGGCGAGAACATCAGCCGGTCGAGCGCGGACAGGAACGCGGCGAGGGTCTTGCCGCTCCCGGTCGGCGCCAGGAGGAGCGTGCTCTCGCCGCGGTGGATCGGCGGCCAGCCGAGCGCCTGGGCCGGCGTCGGCGCGGCGAAGGTGCCGGTGAACCACGCCGCGACGGCGGGGTGAAACGGCAGTTCCGGGGTGCGCGCGCTCACCCACCCGTTCTAACGCGGGGCGCCGACGGGCGCGGGCCGCGCGCCATCGCGCGAGGCGGGGCGACGCGGACAACGCGCGTCGAGGCCTCGGCTCGGCGAGCTATCGCGGCGCCGCGGGCCGTTCCACCGCGAGGGTCAGGCCCCCCACCCGCGCCACGAATCGGACCTCGACGGAGGCGCCGTCGAGCCCTGCGCGGAGCACGCCGCCCTCGAGGTCCACCTGCGCGCCGCTCGGCCCCGGGCGCTCGGGAGCAGCCCGCGCGATCGCGGCCGACGGGTGCCGGACGGTGGCGGACCGGGCCGCGGTCCGAGCTGGCGCTGGGATCGGGGTCGGGGTCGAAGCACCGTCACCGTCACCGTGCCCGTGACCGTCCCCCGTGCCCGGCTCCCGCATCCCGTGGCCCGTGGCCCGTGGCCCGGCATGAGGCGGCCAGACCGAGGTCGCGGCCGGGACCGGGACCGGACCCGCGATCGGGGCCGGGGTCGCAGTCGTGGTCCGCGTCGTCGCCAGCGCGGGCGAGACGCGCGTCGCGCCCCGCGTGGCCTTGCGCGGGAGCAGCCCCCGCTGGGCGCGGGCCCTGTTGTAGGCGGCCCACTCCGCCGCGCTCCGCCCGGAGGGAGCGGCCGGCACCGGCGAGGCCCTCGCGGCGAGGGCGACGGACAGCAGGGCGGCGATGGACAGGGTCACGTTCGTGCAGGAACCGGCCCGGCGACGTTGCGTTCGCCCACGGCCAAGCGCCACGCCCCTCTCGGCGGGACACGCCCGGCATGCCCGTTCGCCCCGATGGCGCCACCCCGCTCGCGTCGCGCGCCACGAGTGCACGACGCCGGCGCCGGGTCGTGGGCTCACGACGACCGGGCAGCGCAGGCCGATGCGTCACCTCCGACGAGGACGATCGCTTTCGCGGCGCCTCGGGAGAAGTCACCGCAAGGGCGCCGCCCCGGGCGAACGGCGCCCCGCGTCGCGAGCGCTCGGGCAAAAAAACGCCGGCCCGGCTGGAAGCCGGGCCGGCGCGAGGCAGACCGAGGGGGGGATTCGGCCCGCCTGCTTCCTTCGCTATTTGCCGGCGCTGAGCGCCGCGTCGTACGCCGGGACGTGGAGCGGCTCCGGCATGGGCGACGCCTCGTCCGCGAGGTCGTCCGCCGGCAGGTCTCCGGAGAGCACCCTGCGGGCGCGCTCGACGTCCATTTCCTTCTCCCAGCGCGAAACCGCCACCGAGGCGACGCCATTCCCGATGAGGTTCGTGATGGCGCGGGCCTCGGACATGAACCGGTCCACCCCGAGGAGCAGCGCGAGGCCGGCGACCGGGATGTTCCCGACCACGGAGAGCGTCGCGGCCAGGGTGATGAACCCGCCGCCGGTGACGGCCGCCGCCCCCTTCGAGGTCACGAGCAGGACGGCCAGGATCTCGAGCTCCTGGGCGAGCGTGAGCGGCGTGCCGGTCGCCTGCGCGACGAACAGGGTGGCGAGCGTCAGGTAGATGGAGGTGCCGTCGAGGTTGAACGAGTAGCCCATCGGCACCACGAGGCCGACCACCGGCTTCGAGCAACCGAGCCGCTCCATCTTCCGCATCATGAGGGGCAGCGCGGACTCGGACGAGCTCGTCCCGAGCACGACGAAGATCTCCTCCTTGATGTAGCGGAGGAACCGGAAGATGGAGAGGCCGCAGTACCGGAGCACGAGGCCGAGCACCACGAGCACGAACAGCGCGCTCGTCGCGTAGAAGCAGGCCATCAGCTTGCCGAGGCTGAGGAGCGTCGCGATGCCGTACTTCCCGACCGTGAAGGCCATCGCGCCGAACGCGCCGAGGGGCGCGAGCTTCATCACGTAGCCCACGATCTTGAAGAGGACGGAGGCGAGGCCGTCCACGAACTCCGCCACGGGCTTGCCGACGGGGCCGATGCTCGCGAGGGCGATCCCGAAGAGCACCGAGAACAGGAGCACCTGGAGGATGTCGCCCTTCGCGAACGCGTCGGCGACGTCCTTCGGGATCACGTTCATCAGGAACTCGACCGTCGTGTGCTGGTGGGCGCCCGTCGCGTAGACCGCGACCGCCTTCGCGTCGAGGGTGGCCGGGTTCACGTTCATCCCGGCGCCGGGCCGCGCGGTCCGCGCCACCACGAGGCCGATGAACAGCGCGACCGAGGTGAGGACCTCGAAGTAGAAGAGCCCCTTGAGGCCCACCCGGCCGACCTTCTTCAGATCGCCCATCTTCGCGATGCCCGTGACCACCGTGGCGAACACGATGGGCGCGATGAGCATCTTCACGAGCTTGATGAAGCCGTCTCCGAGCGGCTTCATCGCGGCGCCGGCGGAGGGATAGAGGTGTCCGAGGACGGCACCGAAGACCACCGCGACGAGCACCTGCAGGTAGAGGCTGCGAGCGAATCGCTTCACGTCGGCTCCTGTTCCTGTTCCCGGGAAAGGCCCGGTGAGTTGCCGTCCTTCGTCGACGGGTCGAGTCGACGAAACCTGGCGAAACTTCGGGCCTTCTTCCTGAGCACGTGGAGTGCCGGGGGACCGGGCAGGCGCAAGATCCAAAAACTCGCGTGACGACGGGGGCGAACGGCGCGTCGCCGGCGGCAGGTCCGCGCGAACGGGTATTCCGACAGGAATGGATCAGGCGCACATCTGCGCCAGAACGCCACATTCCGAGGGCAAGGGAGGCGTCATGCCGGAAGGCATGACCATGCCGATTGGAATGCGGGTTGATCGCCTGCAGGCCTCATGCACGAGGCCTCTTTCATCGCCGATACGACTTCAGCCGCTTCGAGAGGGCCGACTGCGAGGTGCCGATGAGCCGCGCGGCGAGGGTCTGGTTTCCGCCGGCCCGCGCCATCGCCTCGCGGACGAGGAGCTCCATCGCCTCGTCCAGGGTGGGCAGCCGCTCGGCGCCGCCGAACGGGTTCTGGTCCGCGGCGGGATCGCCGGGGGGCGGCTCGCCGGCCCGGCCGATCCCGGCGAGGAACGCGTCCATCGAGAGGACCCGGTCCTTGTGCAGCGAGACCGCGTCGAACACCATCGCCCGGAGCTCGCGGACGTTCCCGGGGAAGTCGTGGGTCTGGAGGAGCTGCGCGAGCTGCCTGGGCGGCGTGGGCTTCTTCTTGCCGAGCGAGCGCGCCGCCTCGTCGAGGAAGTGGTCGAGGAGGAGCGGGATGTCCTCCTTCCGCTCGCGGAGCGGGGGCACGCGCACGCGGTGGGTGCGGAGCCGGTAGTAGAGGTCGCGCCGGAAGGTACCCGCCTGCTCCTTCGCGGCGAGGTCCTGGTGCGTCGCCGCGATGACGCGCGCCTTCACCTTGCGGGGCCGGTCCGCGCCGAGCGGGAAGAACTCGCCCTCCTGCAGGAACCGGAGCAGCTTCACCTGCGAGGGGACGGAGAGGTCGCCGATCTCGTCCAGGAACAGCGTCCCGTTCTCGGCCTCCTCCACCATGCCGCGCCGCGGGTGATCGGCCCCGGTGAAGGCGCCGCGCACGTGGCCGAACAGCGCGTCGGCGAACACCGCGTCGTCGAGGCCGGCGACGTTCACCGCGACGAGCTTGCCGCTGCACCCGGAGAGCCGGTGCGCGGCCCGCGCGACGAGCTCCTTCCCCACCCCGCTCTCGCCGGTGACGAGGAGCGGCTGCGGGCTCCGCGCCACCGCCTCGACGTAGGCGAACAGCGTCCGCATCGTCGGGTCCTGCGTGACGATCCCCTCGAACGCCTCGGGGTGGTGCAGCTCGCCCGAGAGGAGCCGGGTGGCGACCTCGACGTTCTCGCGCTGCAGCTCCTGGAGCCGGAGCGCGCGGAGGACGCCCGCGATGAGGCGGTCCTCCTCCTCGGTCTTCACGTGGTAGTCGAACGCGCCGAGCCGCATGCAGCGGACGGCCGTCTCGACCTGGTTCATCCCCGACACCACGATGACCGAGACGTCCGGGTGCTCGGCGTTGATGCGCGGCAACAGATCCTCGCCGGAGAGGTGCGGCATGGTGAGGTCGAGGAGCACCACCGCGATGTCGTCGCCGGAGAGGATCTCCATGACCCGCCGCGGGTCCTGGCAGGTGACCACGTGGCGGAGCCCGGCCGAGCGCTCGAGGGCGAGGCTCATCGAGCGGAGCCAGGCCGGCTCGTCGTCCACCAGCAGGATGCCGTACGCCGGCGCGCCCGCGGCGCTCATCGGCCCCCTCCCGCCCCCGCGTCCTCGACCGCCGGGAGCGCCAGCGTCGCCACGGTGCCGGCCCCCACCTCGGAGGCGAACTCGAGGGTCCCGCCGTGCTCCTTCACGATCCCGGCGGACACGGACAGCCCGAGCCCGGTCCCGCCCGCGGTGCGCTTCGTGGTGAAGAACGGCTCCTCGATCCGCGCGAGCTGATCGGGCGGGATCCCGACGCCCTCGTCCCGCACCTCGAGGATCACCCGGCGGCCCGCCGCGTCGTGCCGCGTCGAGAGCCGGATCGACCTGCTCGCGTCCGGCAGCGCCTCGCAGGCGTTGACGAGGAGGTTCACCACCACCTGCTCGATCCGCTGCGAGTTGCCGCGCACCGGCGGCAGGCCCTCCTCGAGGGAGAGCTCGAACGACCACGTCGCCTTCCGGAGCGCGTTCCCCACGAGCCGCAGCGCGGTCCGCGCCACCTCGTTCAGGTCGAGCGGCTCGAGCGCGGGGTGATCCTCGCGCCGGGCGAAGTCCTTCAGGTCCTCCACGATGCGCTTGATGCGCCGCCCGCCGGCGTGCATCTCCTCGAGGAGCGGCGGGAGCTCCTTGCGGACGCGCGCGTACGGCAGCCCGCCGAGCGTGAGCCCCTCGGCGCCGCGGGCGTCGAGGGCCGCGAGCGCGTCGCCGAACACCTCCTCGAGCAGCGGCATGTTGAGGAGGACGAGGGCGTTCGGGTTGTTGATCTCGTGGGCGACGCCGGCGACGAGGACCCCGAGGGCGGCGAGCTTGTCCGCCTGCACGAGCTGCTGCTGGTGCTGGCGCAGCTCCTCCACGGCGCGCCGGCGCTCCGCCACCTCGCGGGCGAGCGAGGCGGTGCGCACCTCGACCTGCCGCTTCAAGGACCGCGACCAGAGCACCGTGGCGGCGAGGATCGCGAGGAGCGGCCCGAGCACGAGCGCGGCCCAGCGCGCGACGGTCGCGAACGAGACGGCCCGCGGCTCGAGGACGCCGAGCCACCGCTGGTGGATCTCGTCGTAGCGGCCGGTCTTCTTGAGGATGGCGAGCCCCTCGTCCAGGCGCGCGAGCAGCTCGCCGTCCCCCTTCCGCACCGCGAACCCATACCGCTCGACGGCGACGTCCCGCGCCACGGGGACCACGTTGGTGAGCTGCAGCTCGCGGGTGATCCAGATGCCCGGGAGGAGGGCCACCGCCACGTAGTCGTGCCGCCCCGAGGCGAGGAGCCGGAGCGCGTCGGCGGGCGTGCCGGTGCGGACGATGTTGCGCGCGAGGCCGCGCCGCGTGAGCGTCTCGTCGAGGATCCCGCCCCCGAAGACGATGACGTCCTTGCCGCGCAGGTCGTCGAGCGACGAGACCGGCGGCGTCCCCTCCCGCGCGAAGATCGCGTGGTGGACGATCGCGTGCGGCGAGGAGAAGTCCAGCACCTGGGCCCGCTCCTCGGAGAACGAGATCCCCTCGAGCACGTCCACGGTGCCCGCCTCCAGGCCGGCCCGGATCTCCGACCAGGGGCCGAACCGGAACTCCACCTCGAGCCCCATCACCTCGCCGATGGCCCGCATCAGCTCGACGTTGTAGCCGGCGGGCTTCCCGTCGCGGTCGAGGAACTCGTAGGGCGGGTACGCGCGATCGGCGCCCACCACGATCCGGCTGCGGGTGGCGGCCTGGACCGGCGCGCTCCCGGGCAACGCCGGGGCGCATGGCGCGCACGGCGCGCTGGCCGCGGGGGGCGCGGCCGGGGACCTGTCCGATCCGCCGGCCGGTGTGGCCGCCCCAGGCGTCGCCGCGAGCGCTGCCCGCGGCGCGAAGGCCGCCAGGAGCGCGAGCGCCCCCGCCGCCGCCAGCGTGGCGGCCAGGGCGCGATACGGCGGGTGCTCACTCGTTCGACGAAGTGCTCTCACGAAAGACGAACGAGGCCGCGCGCGTCCCCGGTCGACGCGCGGCCCGGGAAGCGATCGCTCCCCTGCTCTCCGGACGTCATCAGTCGCGCCGGCCGCCGAGCAGCCGCAGCAGCGAGAGGAACAGGTTCACGAAGTCGAGGTAGAGCGCGAGCGCCCCGTTCACCGCCAGGGCGCCGGTGCTGCCGCCCGCGGCGGCCAGGGCGCGGAGCTTCTGCGTGTCGTACGCGGTGAGCCCGGTGAAGACCACCACCGACGCGCAGGAGACGACGAACGACAGCATCGAGGAGTGGAGGAAGAGGTTCACCAGGCTCGCGATGACGACGCCGATGAGCCCCATGAACAGGAAGCTGCTCCAGGACGACAGGTCGCGGCGGGTGACGGTCCCGTAGGCGCTCATCGCGCCGAACGTCCCGGCGGTCGCGCCGAACGCCACGGCGACGGAGGTCCCGGTGTAGAGGAGCAGCACCGCCGAGAGCGTCACGCCGTTCAGGGCCGAGTAGAGGAGGAAGAGCCCGCCGGCGACCGCGCCGGAGAGCCGGGTCACCGCCGCGGAGAGGGCGACCACGAGGCCGAGCTCGGCGATCAGGAGTCCGAAGAAGACCACGCGGCTGCCGAACACGAGCTGGATCGCCTCGCGGGAGCTCGCCACGGCGAGGGCGACGACCGCCGTCACGGCGAGGCCGAAGGTCATCCAGCGGTAGACGGCGGCCATGAAGCTGCGCTCGACGTCGGACGCGCCGCGGACCACGACGGTGCGCGCGGCGGGGCGGTACGAAGGAGCAGGGTCGAAGGGCATGATCTCCGTCATATAGCACCGGCGCCGCGGCGACGCGCGACCTGCGTCACTTTCCCGCGGCCGGCGCGGAGGAGGGCTTCGCGGCGCGCGAGAACGCCCCCGCCTCCCAGAACCGGGGCGGCAGCACGGTGAACACCATGATCGCGAGCTGGGACGCGATGAACGCGGAGAGCGCCCAGAACGCCTTGTCCATGAAGCCGTAGGAGTGGAGCCCGACCCCGAGCATGTTCACGCCGAACCAGGACAGGCTGGTGATGACGTTGCCGAGGATCGCCATCGCCATGATGCCGCGCTCGCGGACGTAGCCGCCCCAGCGGGCGTGCAGGATGATCGCGTTCCAGAGCACGATGAGCAGCGCCCCGTTCTCCTTCGGATCCCACCCCCAGAAGCGCCCCCAGGACTGGTCGGCCCAGATCCCGCCGAGCACGGTCCCGAGGAAGCTGAAGAAGAGCGCGAAGCAGACGACCCCGTAGGTCATCCCCATGATCGCCTTCGAGGTCGCCGGATCGCCGCCGCCCCGGAGGAGGTGCCGCCGGACGGTCCAGGCGATGGCGAGGGCGCCGGCGAGGAACGTGCCGGAGTAGCCGATGGTGATGGTGACGACGTGCGTGCCGAGCCAGAAGTTCGAGTCGAGGACGGCGCGCATCATCTCCATCGTGTCGCCGTCGCCGGTGAGGTGGTGGGCGACGATGAGCGACGCGAAGCCGGCCGCGGCGGCCACGGCGGTGCCGAAGCCCTTGCGGTAGATCCGCTCGAGGACCGCGCCGAGGAGGACGGCGCCCCAGCCGACGAACACCGCCGACGAGTAGAGGTTCGTGACCGGCGGCCGCCCCTGGAGGACGACGCGCGAGGCGAGGCCCGCGGTGTGGATCACCGCGCCGGCGACGAGCAGGCCGTACGCGGCCGGCCGCAGCCACTCCGGCCTCCACAGCCAGGAGACGAACACCGCGAGCAGCGCGAGCACGTACACGACCATGCCCACGTAGAAGGGCTGGGCGCGGTTGAAGACGAGCTCGTGCCCGCTCTGCGCGACCAGCCCCGGCTGCGCCGCCCCGGCCGCGGCGAGCGCCTCCGCCGCGGCGCGGTCGAAGCTGGCCGGATCGCCGGCCCGGTACGCGAGCGACATGCGCGCCCACGCGACGAGCTGCGGGCTCGACCGGCCGCGCGCGGCGGCGTCGAGCGCCTCCCCGGCGCTCTGCCAGGCGTCGTTCGTGCTCGCCGCCGAGGAGACGAAGGGGCGGAAGTACGCGGCCTCCGAGAGCGCCGCGCGGCGCGTCGCCGCCTCTGGGGTCCCGAGCGACGCGAGCTCCCACGCGAGGCCCGGCGTCTGCGCGAGCTGCACCGTGTTCTCGAGCCGCAGGTACAGGAAGACGCGATCGTACAGGTTCGCGACGGCGTTCTGGAACGGCGTCCGCTGCTTGGGATCGACCTGCTGCGCCTGCTCGCCCTGCCGCTGGATCTCCTCGACGAACGGGCGCAGCGTCTTGAACGCGTAGTAGCGATCCCCCGTCTGCTGGAGGTGCATGAGGCCCAGCACCTGGGGGTCGTTGATGACGAACGCCTTCTGCTCGTCCGCGACCTCGGGGCGGAACAGCACGTCGAGCAGCCACTCGTCGGCGCCGATCGTCCGCCCCTCGTGCCGGAAGGACTGCTGGCTCCGGATCATGAGGAGCGCGTTGCGCGCCACGGTGTCCACCGGCTTCACGCGGCCGCCCTCCAGCACCGGCAGGTGCCCGAAGGCGTCCACGTCGAAGCCGCGGACCTTCCCCTGCGGCACGAGCATCACCGCCGCGCCGGCGAGGGCGCAGAGCGCGGCGCCCCAGAACGCGAGCCGGGTCTTGTTCATGTCGAGGCCTCCACCGCGGCCGGGGCGGCGGCGGCCGCGCGGGTCGCCGCCTGCCGGCGCATCGAGCGCCGCAGGGTGATCGCGAAGTGGACGAGGAGCCCGAGCGTGACGAGCACGCAGGAGACGTACGGCAGCAGCCAGCCGGGGTTCTGCACCACCTGCAGGATCGAGAGCGTGTCGTTGTTCCCGAAGCTCGCCTGGTAGAACGCCTTGCCCTCGTAGCGGAGCGGCTGGTTCATGTAGATGAGGACGTCGCGCTCCTCGCCCTTGGACGGGTTCGAGAGGTGGACGAGGCTCGAGAAGTTCTTCGGGATGTTCGTCCCCGGGTACACGTCGTGGCGGAACTTCTTCAGCGTCACGGTGTACGGCAGGTAGATCCGGCGCGGCCGCACGACGAGCTGGTAGGTGCGCCCCTCGTGCGTGAAGCCCTGCGGCGCCCCGAGCAGGGACGACACGAGCCAGGTCCCGTAGCTCCGGCCGCCGGCGATCGGCTCGACGAGCGCGGTCGGCGCGTTCGTCTCCTCGTCGCGTGACACCGGCGGGAGCTCGCGCACGGCGACGCTCGTGCCCACGCCGGCGGTCGCGGCCGCGGGCGGGTCGGAGGCCTGCCGCATGGAGAGCGCGGCGTTGGGGTAGTACCCGTGGATCCGGAGCGTCACCGGCGTGCCGGGGATCGGGATCTCCCCCGCGCGCGCGAGCAGCGACTCCGGGACGCCGTACACGTCGTCGGACGCGGGGTCGGTGGTGTCCACCACGACGAGCTCGGACTGGCGCGGGCTCTCGACGAAGTTGGCCGACGCCCCCTCCTGGATCGCCATCCGCGTCTCGACCTGGTACAGGCCGGTGACGAACTCTCCCGCGACGAGCAGGATCAGGCCGGCGTGCACGATCCACAGGCCGGCCTTCCGCCAGGCGAGCTCGAGGCGGCGGAGCTGCGCGGCGAAGAGGTTCACCGCGAGCACCGCGCCGACGAGCGCGCCGCCCGGGAAGATGGGGAACGACCAGGGCGAGCCCGGCACGTCCCACCAGACCACCCAGCGGTGCATGTACGCGTCCACGGCCCCGAACGTCCCCAGGCGCACCTGCGCGAGCGTGCAGGCGACGACCAGGACCATCAACGCGGCCATGCAGGCGATGGTCAGCTTCAGGGACGTGAGCGCGTCCCACAGCGTGCTGCGGAGCTCACTTGGCTTCGGCATCGGGGCGCAGGCTCTCGAGGAGGGTCATGAACGCGGGGCGCGCGGCCGAGACGGCCTCGGCGTCTCCGGACAGCTTGACGAACCACGTGCTGCCGGCGTTCGCGGCGAGGCCCGCCACCACGCGGCTCTTCCGCCGGCCTTCGGAGGTGAAGTCGTAGACCGCGACGGGGCCCACCCCCGCCTTCACGGTCCGGCGCGCGGCCGGGAGCTCGGCCTCGGCGAGCGGCGGCAGGCCGATCTGGTTCCGCCAGCGGTTCACGTTCGCGAGCTCGCCGCCGGCCGGTCCGGGCAGCACGATCACCGAGACCTCGACCTTCCCCGGCACGCCGGGCCTGAGCGTGGCGTAGCGCATGGGCCCGCCCTCCTTCGCCTCGCTCCAGCCCTTCGGGAGCGACCAGCGCAGGCCGCCGCCCGCGGGGGGCGGCGGCGGCGCGACCTCCGCGCCGTCCATCGCGCCGCCCGCCGGCGCGGCCGTGGGGCCGCTCCCCATCGGGCCCGCGCCCGCGCCGGGCACCCCGGCCGCGAGCCCGGCCGGCGCTCCGGACTTCGGCACGCGGAAGTGGCTCACCTCGTCACGCCGACAGGCCGCGGCCGCGACCAGCGCGGCGGCGGCGAACAGCGCGCCCGCGAGTCGGCCCCGGCGGCCCCGGCCGGCGGTCCTGGCCGACGAGCCGGAGCGCTGCGAAGGTCCTGCACCGTTCATCCGTCGTCCTCTCGACCCTGCCGGTCCGGGCCGGCGCCCGTTCCTCGTGCGCAAGCTGCGCACGGGGGGACCGGAGGCGCCGTTCCCGACTTGCGTCAGATCAACGCCCGGCCCCGGCGAACGCATCCATTCCCGGTCCGAGCGGCGAGTACACTAGCGCCTGCCTTGATCGCGATCAAACCCGAGCGCGCTGCGGCAATGTGACGCGCACGCTCGACCGTTCGTAGTCCCTGAAGTTTCGCGGGCGTACGTGTGACCGGTCCGGAAGGGGTGAGCCCCGGGTGATCGCTGGGAGATCGCCCGCGCGGGGGCGCCCGGTCGCGTGGACCGAGACCCCGCGCCGAGCGCCGATCGGCGCTGCTCCGCGGTGAACGCGCGGTGTGAAGTCGCTTGCGCCGCCCGGTCGGAGGAGGCAAGAGGAGCCGGAATGTCCTCTTCTTCCCGGCCCGTCCCCCTCGCCCGGTTCGCGTGGCTCTCCATCGCGGCGGCGGTGACGACCATCGGCATGAAGACGGTGGCGTACCTGCTCACCGGCTCGGTCGGCCTCCTCTCGGACGCCCTCGAGTCGATCGTGAACCTGGTCGCCGCGGTGCTGACCCTGCTCATGCTCAACGTCGCGGCGCGGCCGGAGGACGAGGAGCACGCGTACGGCTACGGGAAGGCGGAGTACTTCGCGAGCGGGGCGGAGGGGGCGCTGATCCTCCTCGCGGCGGTCGCCATCGGGTGGACCTCCGCCGGCCGCCTCCTCGCCCCGCGCCCCATCGAGCAGGCCGGGCTCGGCCTCGTCGTGTCCACCGGCGCCTCGCTCGTGAACCTGGCCGTCGCCCGGGTCCTCCTCGCCGCCGGCCGGCGCCACCGCTCGATCGCGCTCGAGGCGGACGCCCACCACCTCCTCACCGACGTCTGGACGAGCGTCGCGGTGCTGGTCGGCATCGGCGCGGTGGCGCTCAGCGGGTGGCAGCGGCTCGACCCGATCATCGCCCTCCTCGTCGCGGCGAACATCGTCTGGACCGGCGTCCGGATCCTGCGCCGCTCGGCCGTCGGCCTGCTCGATCGCGCGCTCCCGGCGCCCGAGCAGGAGGCGCTCCGGTCGGTGCTCGCGCGGCGCGGCGCGCCGGTGCAGTTCCACGCGCTCCGGACGCGGCAGGCGGGCCCGCGGCGGTTCGTCGAGCTGCACGTCCTGGTGCCGGGCGACTGGAGCGTCACCCGCGGCCACGCGCTGCTCGAGGAGATCGAGCAGGAGATCCGCGACGTGGTCCCGCAGTGCAAGGTGACCACCCACCTCGAGCCGCTCGAGGATCCGACCTCGTGGCAGGACGTCGGCCTCGACCGCGCCGCGCCGGCGGATCCCGCGGCCCCGCACACCGGCGCGGCGCGCTGACGCCGCGCGTGGCGGGGCGGCGCGCCCTCCCCGCGCCCGGGGTGCGCGTCCGACCCGGGATCGGGTATCCTCGTCCTTCTCCCCACTCCACGCGGGATCGACACGGATGCACCGGACCGAGAACCTGAACGTCGTCGCCTTCGACCTGATGCCCTCGCCGGAGGAGCTCAAGGCGCGGGCCCCCCTCTCCGACGCGGCGGCGCGGACCGTGGTGCAGAGCCGCCGGACCCTCGAGGCGATCCTCGACGGCCGCGACCCGCGGCTCTTCGTCGTGGTGGGCCCGTGCTCGATGCACGATCCGGTCGCGGGGCTCGACTACGCGCGGCGCCTGCGCGCCCTCTCGGACGAGGTGAAGGACACCCTCCACCTCGTCATGCGCGTGTACTTCGAGAAGCCGCGCACGTCCCTCGGCTGGAAGGGCTTCATCAACGACCCGCGGATGGACGACTCCTTCCGGATCGACGAGGGCATGCTCGAGGCCCGGCGCTTCCTCCTCGCCGTGAACGAGCTCGGGGTCCCCGCCGGGACCGAGGCGCTCGACCCGATCGGCCCCCACTTCTACGGCGACCTCGTCGCGTGGACCGCGATCGGCGCCCGCACGTCCGAGTCCCAGACCCACCGCGAGATGGCGTCCGGGCTCTCCACGCCGGTCGGCTTCAAGAACGGCACCGACGGCGACGTGGACGCGGCGGTGAACGCGATCCTCTCCGCGCGCGGGGCGCACGCGTTCCTCGGCATCAACGACCACGGGAACAACGCGATCATCCGGACCCGCGGCAACCCCTACGGCCACGTCGTGCTCCGCGGCGGCGGCGGCCGGCCCAACTACGACACGGTCTCCATCTCGCTCGCGGAGCAGGCGCTCCTCAAGGCGAAGCTCCCGCTCAACATCGTGGTGGACTGCTCGCACGGGAACTCCTGGAAGAAGCCCGAGCTCCAGCCGCTCGTCATGCGCGACGTGGTGCACCAGATCCGCGAGGGGAACCGCTCCGTCGTCGGGCTGATGGTGGAGAGCTTCATCGGCGCCGGGAACCAGCCGCTCCTGCCGCCGGACCGCTCGCAGCTCAAGTACGGCGTCTCCGTCACCGACGCCTGCGTGTCGTGGGAGACGACCGCGGAGATGATCCGCGAGGCGCGCGAGGTCCTGAAGGACGTGCTGCCGGGGCGGAAGCGGGGGTAGGGAGGAAGGCCTCGGAGGCCTCTCCTCACGCCGCCCTGACGACGACCCCGCTCGCGGTCTCGCCGAAGACGAACTCCGGGTGCAGCCGCTCGGCGGTCTGGAGCGCCCACGCGCGGTCGAAGAGCACCACCGGCCGGCCGCGGACGTCGAGCACCACCATCCCCTCGACCGCGTCCGAGAGCGCCTCGAGATCGAGCGGCGCGCCGTCGGCCCGGGACGGCCACCGGGCGAGCTGCCACGGCACCGGCTCGAGGCGGACCTGGGCGCCGTACTCGGACTCGAGGCGGTACTTCACCACCTCGAACTGGAGCTGCCCGAGCGCGCCGAGGACGAGGTCGCCCGCCCGGCCGGCGGGCGGCTGGTAGAGCTGGATCGTCCCCTCCTGCGCGAGCTGCTCGATCCCGCGGGCGAACTGCTTGCGCTTCATCGGATCGACCATCACGAGGCGCGCGAAGTGCTCCGGCGCGAAGCTCGGGATGGGCTCGAACGAGAAGCGCGATCCGCCGGTCAGGGTGTCCCCGATCTCGAAGAGATCGGGATCGTGCACGCCGACCACGTCCCCGGGGAAGCCCTCGTCTACCACGGTGCGATCGCGCGCCATGAACTGGGACGGGTTCGCGAGCCGGATCTCCTTGCCGCTCCGGACGTGCGTGACCTTCATCCCGCGGGTCATCTTGCCCGAGCAGATCCGGACGAACGCCACCCGGTCGCGGTGCGCCCGGTCCATGTTCGCCTGGATCTTGAAGACGAAGCCGCTGAACTCGTCGCGCGAGGGCTCGACGGGCCCCTGGTCCGTCGCGCGCGGCCGCGGCGCCGGCATCAGCTCGCAGAACGACTCGAGGAACGCCTCGAGGCCGAAGTTGTTGATGGCGCTGCCGAAGAAGAGCGGCGAGAGCGCGCCCTGGAGGAACCGCTCCTGGTCGAAGCCGTCGCCGGCGAGCTCGAGCAGCTCGGCGTCCTGCCGGAGCCGGTCGTAGCCGTCGTCGTCCAGCTCGGCCCGGACGAGCGGGTCGTCGATCCCGGTCACCTCGACGGGCGGGCGCTCGGCGCCGAGGGTCGCCGACGACGCGGCGTGGTCGGCGTCGAACAGGTAGACGCGGCGAGCGACCCGGTGCCACACGCCGCGGAAGACGCCGCCCCGGAAGATGGGCCAGGTGATCGGGTAGACGCCGATGCCGAGGACGCTCTCGACCTCGCCGATGAGGTCGAACGGGTCGCGCCCCGCCCGGTCCATCTTGTTCACGAAGCTGAAGATCGGGATCGCCCGCTGCTTGCACACGCGGAAGAGCTTGCGCGTCTGGGCCTCGACGCCCTTCGCCCGGTCGAGGAGCATCACCGCGCCGTCCACGGCGTGCAGCGTCCGGTAGGTGTCCTCGCTGAAGTCGGCGTGGCCGGGCGTGTCGAGCAGGTTGAGCTGGAAGCCGTGGTAGGGGAACTGGAGGACCGAGGTGGTGATGGAGATGCCGCGCTCGCGCTCCATCTCCATCCAGTCGGACACCGCGCTCGCCCGGCCGCGCTTCGCCTTCACCGCGCCGGCGAGCTGGATCACGCCGCCGTACAGGAGGAGCTTCTCGGTGAGGGTGGTCTTGCCCGCGTCGGGGTGCGAGATGATCGCGAACGTGCGCCGGCGGGCGATCTCGTGCTGGCTCGTCATGGGAGGACGGGGGGTCTTAACACGCCTGGGCCGGAAGGTGACAGCGTGCCCGGCCTCGGGGCCGCGCCCCGTCCCCTCGTGCCCGTTCCCCGAGCCCCGGCGCCGGCGTCCGAGCCGCCCCCATCTACGGGCTGCCGGCGCACGGCCGCCCGTGGATCGGTATGCGTCGCGGGTGGTCCCAGCGCAGCGCGGCTTCCGGATCAGCGCCGGCGCTCCGCCTCGCTCCCCGCGTCGCCCTCCGGCTCCGCGCGTTCCGCCGGCGCCTTCCCCTGCTCCGCCGCCGGACGGGCGGCGCGGCGGGCGCCGGGCACCGGCACACGCCTCGCGTCCGGCTCGCCTCCGCGGTCGGCGCGGCTCGCGTGCTCCTGCCCGCCGGTGTCTTCGGCCTCCGACTCCTCGAACTCCGCGCGGGACTGCTTGTTCAGCGCCCTGAGCAGATCCCGCGGATCGTTCGCATCGCGGCTCTCGCCCATGGTCCGCCTCCTTCGGCTTTCACCCTGGGGACGCCTCCGGTGCGCGGCAGCGGCGGGAGGCGAACGGGGAGAGGAGGCGCCATCCTGGCCGGACGCCTATCGCCTCCCTCTCATCCGGTTCGGGGACGCCCACCAAGTGACCCGTGGCTTGGAGCGGCGAGCGCCCGCCGCGCCGCCTCGGCCCCTCGATCCCCGTCGTTCCATCAGGAGGTCGGCGCGGCACCGTTTCACCAATGGCTCAAGCTCGCGCCGCGGTCACGGCGCCGGGGCGGCGGCGCGCACCCCGTCGGTCACCGGAAGACCGGCGCGCGCCCGGCCGGCGGGCGCCTTAACATCGGCAGTCGATGCGCTACTACTACGCGGCCGGCGGCGCGCTGCGCGGGCCGAGCACCCTCGAACGGCTGGCGGGGCTCCTCGCGCAGGGGCTCCTGCCCGGCACCACCGCGGTCTGGGGCGAGGACGGCACCGGCCCCACGCCGCTCGGCGAGCTCGTCGCCGCTCCGCTCCCTCCGCCGCTGCCGCCGCCCGGCCCCGCCGAGGCGGCGCCGCTCCCTGCCGCCGCGCCGGGGCGCCCCGGCGCGCCCCCGCGGCGGGAGCCGGAGCGCACGGTGGGCGCGCTCCTCGCGGAGTACTTCTCCCCGCGCGAGATGCTGCCCCTCCTGGCCTCGCCGCGGTTCTGGGTGCTCTACGCCCTGGCGGCGACGCCCATCGTGATCCTCGCCCTGGGCGCCGACGACCCGACGAGCTGGCTGTTCTTCTACTTCTCGCTGGTCTGGGCGGTCCTGTTCCACCGGCTGGTCCAGCCGGAGCGGCGCACCGGGATCCTCGCCGTCCTCGTGTACCTCGCCTCGATCGTGTTCACCATCCCGGCGCTCCTCGCCTACCTCTCCACGCCGCCGTTCGTGACCGACGCGCTCGTCGCCTCGCGCAGCGCGCTCGCGCGGCTCGTCGGGTTCGTGCTGGGCGTGGGCGTCCGCGAGGAGGTCTTCAAGATCCTGCCGCTCCTCGCGCTGGCGCGGTGGCGCGGCGCGCTCGGGGCGCGGCTCACGCTGCGCCAGGGGGTCTTCCTCGGCGCCCTCGCCGGCCTCGGCTTCGCGGCGACCGAGAACCTGGCCTACCTCGCCCAGTTCGAGGCGCACGACCGGCTCGCGTACCGGCTGGGCGTGTTCAGCCAGGAGAGCCTCGAGGGGACGCTGACACGCCTGCTGCTCACGCCGTTCATGCACGGCGCGTGGGCCGGGATCTCCGGCTACTTCGTCGCGTGGGCGGAGTGGCACCCGCGGCGGCGCTGGACCTTCCGGCTGGCGGGCCTCGCCGGGGTGGCCGCGCTCCACGGCCTGTACGACTTCTTCGCCGACGCACCCGCCCTCGCGCTGGTGGTGATCGCGTTCACGCTCCACGTCCTCGTCCGGTGCATGGCGCGCGCCGCGAACGAGGCGAGCGGGGTCGAGCACCTCGAGCACCAGCTCGGCTGATCATGAGCCGCCGCGGATTTTCCCGCGCGCGACCGGCGGATTGCGTATCCTCCGCGCGGCCGCCGTGATCATCCCGCTCCTCCTCGCCTTCACCCTCGCCGCGTTCGCCCTGGCGATCGCCCTCGCGCGCCGGCTCGGGCCCGGCGAGCGCGCGGTGCTGGTCCTCGCCGCGGCCCTCCTCGCCGCCTCCGCGATCCTCTCCCCGTTCGCCGCGATCCACGACGCCTGGGCGCATTACATGCACCTGCGCGACGTGCCGAAGGACCTGCGCGCGATCCTCTTCCCCTGGGATCGCCCCGGCTTCGTCCTGCTCGCGGCGGGGCCCGCCGCGTTCGGCTACCGGGCCGCCCGCCTCGCGGCGATCGTCCCGGCGCTGGTCGCGCTCGCGGCGACGATGCTCGCGGCCCGCCGGCTCGGGCTCGTCCGGCCGTGGGCGGCCGGCCTCCTCGTGCTCGCGCAGTACGACTTCTTCGGCCAGGGCGCCTCGACCATGACCGAGCTGCCCTTCGCGGCGGCGCTCGCGGTGGCGGTGCTCGGCTGGACCGAGGACCTGCCCTGGCTGGTCGCGGCGGGGCTCGGCTGGATGGGCATCACCCGCCCCGAGGGGCCCGCCTTCGTCGCCGCCGGGGCGGCGGCGATCCTCTGGCGTTGGCGGGATCTCCGGCCGGCCGGGGCGGCGTTCGCGCCGTACGCCCTCTACTGGCTCGTCGGCCTCCTCGCCTACGGCGACCCGAGCTGGATGGTGAACGAGAGCCCGTACCAACACCTGGTCTCCGTACGGCTCGAGTGGGATCAGGTCTTCCACAGCTACTTCTTCACGGCGCTGAAGCTCTCGCAGCCGCCGGTGCTCCTGGCCCTCGAGGCGGTCGGCGCCGTGCTCGCGCTCGCCGGCCCGGCGCGGCGGCTCCGGTTCCTCCTCCCGCCGGTCGCGATCCTGTTCCTGATCCTCTCGTTCCTGCGCATCGGCCTCAACGACCGGTGGCGGGAGAGCCGGTACCTCGTCGAGATCGCGCCCGCCCTCGGGCTCCTCGCCGCCGCCGGCCTCGAGGCGGCCCTCGCCCGCCTGCCGCGCGTCGCGCCGCCGCTCCTCCTCGGCCTCGCCGCCTACGGGGCGGCGGGGATCCTCGTCTGGTACTGGGTCCTCGTCGGGGTGCGCGCGCCGCACTTCGAGCCCGCGGTCCACGGCGCCCTGCTCGCGATCGCGGCCCTGCTCTGGCTGGGCGGGCGCTGGATCCCGCCGGCGCTCGCGCTGGGGGTCCTGCTCGCGATCCCGCTCGCGGCCACCCCGCCCGGCGCGCTGAGCCGCCATCGTCCGGACATCCGGCCGGCCCTCCCGGACGGCTCGCCCGACCTGCGCCCCGCGGCGCCCCCCCGGCCGCCCGGCATCGGCCCCGGGGCCGGATGACGGGGGCGAGCGACGGCCGCGCCGCGGCATGCCGCGGCGGCCGGACGAGTTGAGAGAAGGCTCCCTGTAAAAAATGGGGCGCGGAGGCCGCCGGTCGCCTACCCTCCCGGTTCCGTAACATTCGCTCACGTTCCCCGCAGGCGCCTGCAACGCCCGGCCGGTACTTCGGGGACCGGAGACACACCTCGTGACCAGACGCCGATTCGCCTTCCTCGCCCTCGCCGTGAGCCTCGCCGTCGCCGCGGCGCTCGCCTGGCGCGGCACCCGCAAGCCCGCGGGGCTGAGCTACGACACCATCCCGGCGGATCGCGGGCCCCTCTCCGCGAAGGTGACGGCGAGCGGGACGCTCTCCGCCCTGGTCACCGTCCAGGTGGGGAGCCAGGTCTCCGGCCGCCTGTCCGAGGTGCTGGTGGACTACAACGCGCCCGTCAAGAAGGGGCAGCTCATCGCCCGGATCGACCCGCAGCTCTTCCAGGCGGCCGTCGAGCAGGCGCGGGCGAACCTCGTCGCGGCGCGCGGGAACCTCGAGAAGGCGAAGGCGCAGGCGGTGGACGCGGATCGGGTGGCGAAGCGGACCGCCACCCTCGCCGAGCAGAAGCTCGTCGCCATCGCCGACCGGGACACGGCCGACGCGAACGCCCAGGCGGCCCGCGCCTCGGTGGCCGCGGCGGAGGGGTCGGTCCAGCAGAACGCCGCGGCCCTCCACCAGGCCGAGGTGAACCTCGCCTACACCCGGATCGTCTCGCCGACCAGCGGGACGGTGATCTCGCGGAGCGTGGACGTCGGCCAGACCGTCGCCGCGTCCCTCCAGGCCCCCACGCTCTTCGTCATCGCCGAGGACCTCTCCCGGATGCAGGTGGACACCAACGTCGCCGAGGCCGACGTCGGGAAGCTCCAGGGCGGCATGTCCGCGACGTTCACGGTGGACGCCTTCCCCGGCGAGCGCTTCGAGGGCGTGGTCCGCCAGATCCGCTACGCCGCCCAGACCGTGCAGAACGTGGTGACCTACGACGCCGTGATCGACGTCCGGAACCCCGAGCTGAAGCTCCGGCCCGGCATGACCGCCAACGTGACGTTCGTGTACGCGGAGCGCGACGACGCGCTGCGGGTGCCGAACGCGGCGCTCCGCTTCCGGCCGCCGACCGAGGTGCTCGCCGCGCTGCAGCGCGAGAGTAGCGCGCGGGGCGGGCACGCGGACCCGGCCTCCCCGGGCCAGGAGCCGAAGGCGGACGCGGCGCCGCCGCGCGCGCCCGGCGCCGGAGCGGGGAAGGGCGGCGCGAGCGGCAAGCCGAACGGCAACGGCAAGGCTGCGGGCGGCCGGGACGTGCCGGGGCGGAAGACGCTCTGGGTGCTCCGCGCGGGGAAGCCGGTCGAGGTGCGCGTGAAGACCGGCGTCACGGACGGCACCCTCACCGAGGTGCTCGAGGGCGATCTCCAACCCGGAGACGCCTGCGTGGTGGACGCCGGCGCCGGCGCGGGGTCGTCGCAGGGCGGCAACGGCCGTCCGCACGGCCCGAGGCTGCTCTAGGAGCCCCGATGACCGCGCTGATCGAGCTCCACGACATCGCGAAGACCTACCGGATGGGCGACGTCTCGGTCGAGGCGCTCCGCGGCGTGACGCTCACGATCGAGGACGGCGAGTTCGTCGCCATCATGGGCGCGTCCGGCTCGGGCAAGTCCACGCTCATGAACGTGCTCGGCTGCCTCGACCGCCCGACCCGCGGGGCGTACCGGCTCGCGGGCGAGGAGGTCTCCCGGCTCGGCCCGGAGGCGCTCGCCCGGATCCGGAACCGCACCATCGGCTTCGTCTTCCAGAGCTTCAACCTCCTCTCCCGCACCAGCGCCCTCGAGAACGTCGAGCTGCCCCTGCTCTACTCCGGGCTCGGCGCGCGGGACCGCCACGCGCGCGCCACCGAGGCGCTGCGGCAGGTCGGGCTCGCCGAGCGGGCCGGGCACCACCCGAACCAGATGTCGGGCGGGCAGCAGCAGCGCGTCGCGATCGCGCGCGCCATCGTCGGGCGCCCGCGCCTCGTCCTCGCGGACGAGCCCACCGGCAACCTCGACTCGCGCACCAGCGTCGAGGTCATCGCGCTCCTCCAGGCCCTCGGGCGAAGCGGGATCACCGTCGTGCTCGTCACCCACGAGCCGGACATCGCCGAGTACGCCGGCCGCGTGATCACGATGAAGGACGGCCTGATCCGCTCCGACGAGCGCCGGAAGGCGCGGATCGCCGCGCCGCGCGCGGAGGCCCCGGAGGGCGGCGCGGCCGCCGCGGAGGGCCGGCCGTGAACCCGCTCGAGATCGTCCGGGTCGCCTGGCGCGCCCTCCGGCGCAACAAGATGCGCTCGTTCCTCACCGCGCTCGGCATCGTCATCGGCGTCGCGGCCGTGATCGCGATGGTCGCCATCGGCGACGGCGCGCGGGTCCGGGTCGAGCAGAGCTTCGCCTCGATGGGCTCGAACATGCTCATCGTCCTGCCCGGCACGACCACCGCCGGCGGCGTCCAGGGCGGGTTCGGCTCGCTCCCCACCATCACCTGGGACGACGTGAAGGCGATGAAGGCCGAGGTCCCGTCGGTGCGGTGGGTCTCGCCCGGCTTGCGCTCGACCGCCGCCGTCGTGTCGGAGGATCAGAACTGGACCACGACCGTGAACGGCGTCTCGCCGGACTACTTCGAGATCCGCTCCTGGCCGATGGCGAGCGGCGCGATCTTCTCGCCGTCCGACGTGGACTCCGGGACGAAGGTCGTGCTCCTCGGGAAGACCGTGGCCGAGAAGCTCTTCGGCGCGGCGGATCCGGTGGGGCAGTCGGTGCGGATCAAGGACGTGCCGTTCGACGTCATCGGCGTCCTCGCGACCAAGGGCCAGTCCCCCATGGGCCAGGACTACGACGACGCGGTCTTCGTGCCGTACCCGACCTTCCTCGCGAAGATCCAGGGCGGCCTCAAGAACGTCGTGCAGGGCGTCGTGTTCGTCGGCGCGACCAGCGCCGAGGGGACGGCGAAGGCGGAGCGCCAGGTGACCGACCTGCTCCGCGATCGCCACCGCCTCGCCCCGGGAGCGGACGACGACTTCTCGATCCGCAACCTGACCGAGATGGCCGGCGCCATGGAGGCGGGGACACGCACCCTCACCACCCTCCTCGCGGCCATCGCCGCGGTGTCGCTCCTGGTGGGCGGCATCGGGATCATGAACATCATGCTCGTCTCCGTCACCGAGCGGACCCGCGAGATCGGCATCCGCATGGCGGTCGGCGCTCGCCCCCGGGACATCCTGCTCCAGTTCCTCGTCGAGTCGCTCGCCCTCGCCATCGCCGGTGGCTCCATCGGCGTCGCGCTCGGCCTCTTCACCGCGGAGCGGCTCGCGGCGACCTTCGGCTGGCCGATGCTGGTGCGCCCGGGCGTGATCGTCGTCGCGGTGGCCTTCAGCGGGCTCGTCGGCGTCGGCTTCGGCCTCTACCCCGCGCGAAAGGCTTCGCGCCTCGATCCCATCCAGGCCCTGAGGTTCGAATAAGACATGAGGTCCCCCACCCTCCTGATCGCAGCCTGCCTCGCCTTCGCCCTCGCCCCCGACGCCCGCGCCGCGAGCGCCCCCGCGACCCCGACCCCGACGCCGACGCCCCCGAGCACGCCCGGCCCTGCCGCCGCCCCCCGCACGCCCCCCGCTCCCGTCGCCCCCGCCGCGGCGCGGGTGCTCTCGCTGGACGAGGCGGTCCAGACGGCCCTCGCCCACCAGCCCCAGCTCGTGCAGGCGCGCGCCGCCGCCGACGCCTCCCGCGCCCGCGCCGACCAGGCCCGGGCCGGGCTGCTCCCGCAGGTGAACGGCCAGGCCCAGTACCAGCGCGGGACGAGCAACACCGGGCTGAACGGGCTCGCCGCCACGCTCGACACCCGCAACGACTGGTCCTTCAGCGCGAACGTGAGCCAGCTCGTCTGGGACTTCGGCCAGACCTCGGGCCGCTGGACCGCGGCGCGACGGACCGCCGAGGCCGACGAGGAGAGCGCGAGAGAGAACGAGCTCACCACCGTGCTCAACGTGCGGACCGCCTTCTTCCAGGCCCGCGCCGCCCACGATCTCGCGGGGGTCGCCCGCGCGACCCTCGACAACCAGCAGGCCCACCTGGCGCAGACGGAGGCCTTCGTGAAGATCGGCACCCGTCCGCCGATCGATCTCGCCACCGCGCGCACGACGGTGGCCAACGCGCAGGTCCAGGTCGTGCAGACCGACAACAACTACGCCACCTCCCGCGCCAGGCTGAACCAGGCGATGGGCGTCGACGCCCCGGTGGACTACGACGTCGCGAGCGAATCGCTGCCGGAGATGGCGGACGAGGAGGCCTCCCAGGACGCGCTCCTCGCGGAGGCGCTCCGCAACCGGCCCGACCTCGCGGCGGCGCTCCGGCGGCTCGAGGCCTCGGACGCGAGCCTGTCCGCCGCCCGGGGGGGCTACGGCCCGACCCTGTCGGTGGGCGCGTCCGCGACCGACGTGGGTGCCGACGCCGGCGAGCTCCGCGATCGCTGGAACGTCGCCGCCGGCGCGACGCTGACGATCCCGATCTTCGAGGGGTTCCGCACGCGGGCGCAGGTCGACGAGGCGGCCGCGAACGTGCGCGTCGCCTCGGCGCAGGCCGAGACGCTCCGCCAGCAGATCCGGGTGGACCTCGAGAACGCGCGCCTCACCGTGCGCGCCGCCAAGGCGAGCGTCCAGGCGGCGATCGACGCGACCACCAACGCCCGCGAGCAGCTCCGGCTCGCGGAGGGGCGCTACCGAACCGGCGCGGGGAACGCCCTCGAGCTGTCCGACGCCCAGCTCGCGGCGACGAACGCCGAGGCGCAGCAGGTGAACGCCGAGTACCAGCTCGCCAGCGCCCGGGCGCAGCTCCTCGCCGCGCTCGGGCGGCCCTGACGACGTCGGGCGGCCGTGATGATGAGGGTCCGGCCGGAGGGTTCCCTCGTCATCACAGGCCCTGACGGGCACTTGGCCAGGGCCCGGCGGCCCCGTTAGGTGACTCGGCGCTTCGCCGACCACCGAGGGTCGCATGGAACAGAAGAACCTCGACGCCGATCCCCAGGAGACGCGGGAGTGGCTCGACGCGCTGCACGGCGTGCTGGAGCGCGAGGGCCCCGATCGGGCGCACTTCCTCATCGAGCGGCTCATCGGGGAGTCCCGCCGCCACGGCGCGTACCTGCCGTTCTCCGCCAGCACGGAGTACGTGAACACCATCCCGGTGGAGCGGCAGGCGCGCTTCCCCGGCGACTTCGCCCTCGAGCAGCGGATCCGGCACTACGTCCGCTGGAACGCGATGGCGATGGTGGTCCGCGCGAACAAGCACACCAACGTCGGCGGCCACATCGCCAGCTTCGCCTCCGCCGCGACGCTGTACGACGTCGGCTACAACCACTTCTGGCGGGCCGCGAGCGAGGACCGCGGCGGCGACCTCGTCTTCATCCAGGGGCACTCGGCCCCGGGCGTCTACGCCCGGGCGTACCTCCTCGGCCTGCTCACCGAGGAGCAGCTCGACAACTTCCGCCAGGAGGTCGGCGGGAACGGCCTGTCCTCGTACCCGCACCCGTGGCTCATGCCGGAGTTCTGGCAGTTCCCCACCGTCTCGATGGGGCTCGGCCCGATCATGGCGATCTACCAGGCGCGCTTCATGCGGTACCTGCACGACCGCGGGATCGCCGACACCGAGGGGCGGAAGGTCTGGGCCTTCTGCGGCGACGGCGAGATGGACGAGCCGGAGTCGATGGGCGCCATCGACCTCGCCGGCCGCGAGCGGCTCGACAACCTGATCTTCGTCGTGAACTGCAACCTGCAGCGGCTCGACGGGCCCGTGCGCGGGAACGGGAAGATCATCCAGGAGCTGGAGAGCACCTTCCGGGGCGCCGGCTGGAACGTCCTCAAGGTGATCTGGGGCCGCCACTGGGACCCGCTCCTCGCGAAGGACGAGGACGGGGCGCTGCGCCGGCGGATGATGGAGGTCGTGGACGGCGAGTACCAGCTCTACAGGTCCCGGAACGGCGCCTTCGTCCGGGAGCACTTCTTCAACACGCCCGCGCTGCGGGATCTCGTCGCCGAGCTGTCCGACGACGACATCTGGCGCCTCAACCGCGGCGGCCACGATCCGTTCAAGGTGTACGCCGCCTACGACGCGGCGACGAAGCACGTCGGCCAGCCCACGGTGATCCTCGCGAAGACCATCAAGGGCTACGGGATGGGCGAGGCGGGCGAGGCGATGAACATCGCCCACCAGCAGAAGAAGATCCCGGTCGAGGCGGTGCGCAGCTTCCGCGACCGCTTCGGCCTCCCCGTCCCGGACGACCAGCTCGAGAAGCTCCCGTTCCTGAAGCTCGAGGAGGGCTCCACGGAGCTCGAGTACCTCCGGGCGCGCCGCCGCGAGCTGGGCGGCGACCGGCCGAAGCGCCGCCGCCGGGCGCCGCGGAGCCTCCCGGTCCCGGAGCTCTCGGCGCTCGAGCGGCTCCTCCAGTCGAGCCAGGACCGCGAGCTGTCCACCACGATGGCGCTCGTCCAGATCATGCAGCTCCTCGGGCGCGACAAGGGGCTCGGCGCGCGGGTGGTGCCCATCGTGCCGGACGAGGGGCGGACGTTCGGCATGGAGGGCATGTTCCGGCAGATGGGGATCTGGAGCCACGTCGGCCAGCTCTACACGCCGGAGGACGCCAAGCAGCTCGCCTACTACCGCGAGGACACGCAGGGGCAGGTGCTGCAGGAGGGGATCACCGAGGCGGGCGCGATGTGCGAGTGGATCGCGGCGGCGTCGGCCTACTCGATCCACGCCGAGCAGACGGTGCCGTTCTTCCTGTTCTACTCGATGTTCGGGTTCCAGCGCGTCGGGGACTTCTGGTGGGCCGCGGGCGACATGCGCTGCCGCGGCTTCCTCGTCGGCGGCACCTCCGGGCGGACGACGCTGAACGGCGAGGGGCTCCAGCACGAGGACGGCCACTCCCAGCTCCTCGCGTCGGTCGTCCCGAACTGCCACTCCTACGACCCGACCTTCTCCTACGAGGTCGCGGTGATCGTGCAGGACGGCCTCCGCCGGATGCTCGCCGACCAGGAGGACGCGTACTGGTATCTCACCCTGCTCAACGAGAACTACGTCCACCCCGCCATGCCGGAGGGCGCGGCCCCGAACATCGTGAAGGGCATGTACCTGTTCAAGGCCGGCGCGCGCGACGGCCCCGCGGCGCCGCGCGTCCAGCTCCTCGGGTCGGGCGCGATCTTCCGCGAGGTGATCGCCGCGGCGGACCTGCTGAAGAGCCACTGGGGCGTGGACTCCGATCTCTGGGCGTGTCCGAGCTTCACCGAGCTCGCCCGGGACGGACGGCTGGTCTCGCGCGAGAACCTCCTGAACCCGGCCGCGCCGGCGCGACGGAGCCACGTCGAGCACTGCCTCTCCGAGGCGACCGGGCCCGTCGTCGCCGCGACCGACTACGTGCGCGCGTTCCCGGAGCAGATCCGGCCCTGGATCCGGCAGCGGTACGTGACGCTCGGGACGGACGGCTTCGGCCGCTCCGACACCCGCGAGAAGCTGCGCCGGTTCTTCGAGGTGGACCGGCACCACGTCACGGTCGCCGCGCTCAAGGCCCTCGCCGACGAGGGCGCGATCCCGGTGGACCGGGTGACCGAGGCCATCCGGAGGTACGGGATCGACCCCGCCACCCCCGCGCCGTGGACCGTGTGATCGCGCGGCGACCGGGCGGCGCAGCAGCTCGACTCGAGCGGGGTTCGTGACCACGAGGACTCGATGACCACCATCGACGTGAAGATCCCGCCCATCGGCGACTTCAAGGACGTGCCGATCATCGACGTCCTCGTGAAGCCCGGGGACGCCGTGAAGGAGAACGACGCCCTCGTCACGCTCGAGTCCGAGAAGGCGACCATGGACGTGCCGTCGCCGGCGTCCGGCAAGGTGCGAGAGCTGCGGGTGAAGACCGGCGACCGGGTCAGCGAGGGGAGCCTCGTGGCGGTGCTCGAGGCCGAGGCCGGCGAGCGCGCCGCGAAGACCGCTCCCCGGGCCGCGGCCGCGCCCCCGCCGGCCCCCGCGGCAGCGCGCGCTCCGGCCGCTCCGGCTGCTCCGCCCCGCCCGCCCGCTCCCACGCCCGCCC
>NZ_JALCZA010000160.1 GCF_022690765.1 Anaeromyxobacter oryzisoli
GCGCACGCCGCGAGGGTGCCGGCGGCGCCGGGCGAGCCGACGCCGAGCACGCTCCAGGCCGGCGCGGCGGACGCGCGGGCGAGGGCGAGGAGCGCGCGCGCCAGGGGACCCGCCACGACGAGGAGCGGCGCCGCGGCGGCCGGGGACAGGGCGGCCCCGATCGCCGCGAGGGCGGCGACGACGGTGAGCCCGGAGCCGATCGGGATCGCGGCGACGTTCGCGAGGAGCCCGAGCAGGGGGAGCTGGCGGAAGTGGTAGGCGAGGATCGGGGCGGTCGCGACCGAGGCGGCGGCGGTCGCGCAGGCGCCCTCGAGGAACGGCTCGAGGAGGCGGGCGCGCCACGTGCCCGGGGGCGCCCGCGGCACCGGGATCCGGCGGCGGAGCGGCTCGGCCCACAGGACCAGCCCGGCGACGGCGGCGAAGGAGAGCTGGCACCCGGGGTCGAGGGCGGAGGCGGGCGAGCCGGCGAGGAGGAGCAGGGCGGCGAGGGCGAGGCCGTTCAGCGCGTCGAGCTCCCGGTCGAGGAGCGCGGCGCCGAGCACGGCGGCCGCGGCGATCGCGGCCCGCAGCACCGGCGGGCCGGCGCCGGTCGCGAGCGCGTAGATCGCGGTGAGGGGGAGGGTGACGGCCGCCGAGACGCACCGGGGATCCGCGCGGGTGGCGACGGTGTCCCAGCGGAGGAGGAGCGCTCGCAGGGCGCGCTCGAAGCCGAGCACGACGACGACGAGGTGCAGCCCGGAGACGGCGAGGACGTGCGCGAGCCCGCTCCGCGCGAAGGCCGCGGTCGTCTCCGGATCGAGGGCGGCCCGGTCGCCGGTCCCGATGGCGCGGACCACCGCCGCCTCGCGCGGCGGGAGGCGGCGGGCGGCGGCCACGGCCAGCCGGTCGCGAGCGCGCTCGAGGATCGCAGCCGCGCTGGGGGGCGCCTCGCGGATCACCGGCCCGACCGCGAACGCCTGGAGCGCGACGCCGCCCGCGAGGAGACGCCCGGCGGTGTCTCGCCCGCCGGGGTTCCGGCGCGCCGGCGGGCTCCGGAGCTCCGCGCGAAGGCGAACGCGATCGCCGAGGGCGAGGGGCCAGGGGGTGGGGGCGGCGAAGACGTCGAGCAGGTCTCCCCCGGGGGTGCGCAGCAGGAAGCGGGCGCGATCGTCGAGCCGGTCGGGCGGCGACGCGATGCGCCCCGAGAGCGCCACGGCGCCGGCGGGCGGCCGTGCCGGCGCGGCGCGGGCGGCGCTCGCCGCGAGCCAGCCGGCAGCGCCGAACGCCGCGGGCGCCAGCGGTGGCGAGAGCGCGAGGGGGAAGGCCGCCGCGGCGAAGGTGGGGAAGGGTGCGCCGGTCAACCCCGCCGCGGTGCCGAGCGCCAGGCCGAGGGCCGGGCCGGCGAGCGGGTGCGCGCTCACCCGGGAGCCCCACGCCCGACGTGGAACGCCGGAACGGAACCATTTTCCCGAGTATTATTGACCGAATCGGAGAGCTGTGATAGCTTCCCGCGACTAAGCTCCCGCCCCGAGCACGACCGATCCGGTCGGCTCTCGGGTCCAGCGGTGGAGCGGAGGAAGGAATGCCCGCAACGCAGGCTACTCAGACGGCTCCGAATTTCAAGGTCGGGGACAAGGCGGTTTACCCCGGCCAGGGGGTCGGAGAGGTGATGGGGATCGAGCACAAGGAGGTCGCCGGCCAGCGACAGTCGTTCTACGTGCTCCGCATCCTCGAGAACGGGATGAAGATCATGATCCCGATGAACAAGGTCGGCTCGGTCGGCCTGCGCGAGATCATCGGGGAGAAGGACGTCCGCAGGGTCTACGGGATCCTGCGCGAGAAGGAGGTCTCGGTCGACTCGACGACGTGGAACCGCCGCTACCGGGAGTACATGGACAAGATCAAGACCGGGAGCGTATTCGAGATCGCGGAGGTGCTCCGCGACCTGTACCTGCTCCGGTCCGACAAGGATCTCTCCTTCGGCGAGCGCAAGATGCTCGACACGGCCCGGTCCCTCCTCATCAAGGAGCTCGCGATCGCGAAGGCTTGCGACGAGCAGGTGGTCGAGGACGATCTGAAGAGCATCTTCAACTGCTGAGGGAGCGCTCCGGCCGCGCGCCGGGGCGAGCCCGCCCTGACCGCCGCACGGACGAGAGTCCGCGCGGCGGTCGTGTGTCGGGGCGGGCGGCGGAGTCCAGTTCGAACGCGCGGCGGGCACGGCCCGGACCGTAGCAGGGGTGATGCCAACCCCGGCCGGTCGGCGGTCGCCCCGACGCGAGCGGCGGAGCGGGCGCGGCCCGGCCGCCGGAGAGGAGCGGACGAGATGGTCGGCGGGGAGCGGGTCATCGGCATCGTGGCGGCGGGCGGTTCGGGGCAGCGGGCGGGCGTCGCGAAGCAGTGGCTCGTCCTCGGCGGCGAGACGGTGTTGGCGCGCGCCGCGCGGGCGCTCGCGGCGAGCGACGTCGTGGACGGGCTCGTCGCGGTGGTCCCTC
This sequence comes from Anaeromyxobacter oryzisoli, assembly GCF_022690765.1. Lineage (GTDB taxonomy): Bacteria > Myxococcota > Myxococcia > Myxococcales > Anaeromyxobacteraceae > Anaeromyxobacter > Anaeromyxobacter oryzisoli. Next base: position 2,472 of record NZ_JALCZA010000160.1, read on the forward strand.
CCGGGGAGGAGGGGCGCGCGGAGAGCGCCCTCGCGGGCCTCGGAAAGCCGGTCCGGGCCGTGGCCGGCGGGCCGGCCCGCGCCGACTCGGTCC
>NZ_JALCZA010000161.1 GCF_022690765.1 Anaeromyxobacter oryzisoli
CGGCCCCCCGGCCCGCGGCCGCCCTCGCGCCCGCGCAGCCCGCCGCCGGCGCTGCTTCGCGGCGCGGCGCGCTGGCGCCGCAGTAGGCGAGGATCGGGCGCGACACCGCATGGTGATCCGGGTTCGTCCCGTCACCGGCCTCTCCGTTCATCGTGAACCGATCTCCCGCGTCGGATCGTGGGCCAGGGGACACGGGAAGCGGGACGCGGCCACGGGGGATCGGTCACGGCACACGGGCACGGGCACGCGATTCACGCTCTCGCGACCCGAGGCCGGAGGCCCCGTTTTCCTGAGGCGCGCACGGTGACGGTCTACGGCACTCCCGGGGTCGCGTTTGCCCCATGCGCCCGCCCCACCCGCCGCCCGCAACCTCGCGAGATCACGGATCCACGATCCGTGCGTGGGCCCGCCTCGGCGCGGCACGCCCGATGTAAGGAGCCGTCCAGCGCCTCCGAGGCGTCGCGAGGACATCGACCGATGAGCACCTCATCTTCCGCCCTGAAGGCGACCGCCCCCGCCGGCCCCCAGGTGTACGTGCAGCCGGGTCAGGTGCACGTGTTCACGGAGCCGACCGAGGCGGTGGCGATCCTCGGCTCCTGCGTCGCCGTCTGCCTCTGGGATCCGTACGCCGGGGTCGCGGGGATGAACCACTTCCTGCTCCCCTCCCTCACCGGCGTGGGGACCGAGACGTGCCGCCACGGCACGCTCGCCATGCGGACGCTCTACGAGAAGGTGCTCGCGGCGGGCGCCCTCCCGCACCGGATGCGCGCGCGTGTGTTCGGCGGCGCGACCATCGGCATCCTGGTGGGCGATCCGGAGAACCACCTCGGCACGCGCAACGCGAAGCTGGCGCTGAGCACGCTGCAGGAGAAGGCGGTCCCGGTGATCCAGCGGGACGTGGGCGGCCCGAAGAGCAGGAAGCTCGTGTTCCTGAGCGGGACCGGCGAGGCGCAGGTCACGCTGATCGGTTGAAACAAGGGCTGCGGACAGTTGCACCGGAGGCTGCGCCTCCGCCCCGCCGCCCTGAGCCAGTCGAAGGGCGTCGGGGCCCCACTCCTGCTGCGCGGGGCCCGTGACCGCTCGCGCCCCGCTTCGCGGGCTCCGCTCGCGGTCCCGGCGCGGAGGGGCTCCGCCCCTCCCCCCGCCTGCGGCCTCAGGATTCAACACATCTCGGGCGGAGAGCAGGCCCGGTCGAGGAGGGGCCTTGCAGGCGAACGGCCCTGAATGACGAGCGGTCCGGGCTCAGGAAGATGGAAAGGCCGGGGCGTCACGGTGCCATGGAAACCGTCTGCGCAAGATCGGCCCCGAAGAGGCCCGCGTTTCACCGAGAGCGCAACGAGCCTTGGCCGGCGCCGTGGCCTCGAATCGCACGTCGCGCTACCGTCCGTTCGCGAGGCGGCCGATGGCTTCACGGTGAGTGTTGGATCGCGCTCCTTTCGCGGGAACCCACGTTTCACCATTCGGCGGTTGACGCGTTTTCCGGTCGGTGACGGTTCGCGAGCCTGGCTCGTCCGAAAAGGCCTCTCTCGCAGTGCCGGGCGGGCGCCGTACGCCGCGAGTTCGCGTGGTGCCGAGGCGCGAGGGCCGGCTTTCGTTCTCGCGCCTGGCGCTGAATGCGTGCGCCTGGGGAGGTCGCGAGATCGCATGAGACCATCGGTTCATGCACGCACGCGATCTTTCCGCCCGCCTCTCCGAGCTCCTCCGCCGCGAGCACGACTCCATGGCCGACTTCCTGGTCGCCCTCGCCGACTTCGATCGCCGCCACCTCTGGCGCGACCTCGGCCACGCGAACCTCTTCTCCTTCCTCCACCGGGACCTCGGCCTCTCGAAGGGCGCCGCGTTCTACCGGAAGACCGCCGCCGAGCTCGTGCAGCGCTGCCCGGAGGTGATCGAGCCGCTCAGGGACGGCCGCCTCTGCTTCACGAGCGTAGTCGAGCTCGCGAAGGTCCTCACCCCGGAGAACCGCGACGAGGTGCTCCCCCGATTCTTCCACCGCTCGAAGCGCGAGGCGCGGGAGGTCGTGGCGGAGCTGAAGCCGGTCGAGGCACCGCCGCGCCGCGAGGTCGTCACGGCGGTGCGCAGTCCGGCTCGTTCCGCGGCGGCCGTGGTGGAGCTTCCAGTCGCGGAAACCGACGCGACCGTTCGGGCGCAGGTACCTGAATCCGCCGCGCCGTGCGGTTGGCCAGCAGAACACCCCGATGCCAACTCTCCGCGCCCTGCGGCGCACACCCCATCTTCCCGCGAGGTGCGTCGCGAATCGGTCGAGCCGCTCAGCGCCGACCTCCGGCGGCTCCACTTCAACGTCTCCCGCCGGTTCCTCGAGAAGCTCGACGCCGCGCGGGATGCGCTCTC
>NZ_JALCZA010000162.1 GCF_022690765.1 Anaeromyxobacter oryzisoli
GGGGCCCCCCAGGGCCGCCGCCCGGCGGCTGGGGGACGCCGCCCTCGATGCCGCCGCCCCCCGCGCCGCGGCGCGACCGGCTCGCGCTCGGCATCGTCGCGTTCATCTTCGGCGGGCTCTTCCTGGTCTTCTTCGGGTTCCTGTTCCTCGCGTACGGCGCGGTCCGAGGCGAGACCACGGCCATCTCCGGCGGGCCGCGCATCGGCGTCATCGAGGTGAAGGGGCAGATCGGCGCGGCCGGCGGCGTGGACGCGGACCACGTGATGAAGCAGATCCGGAAGTTCGCCGCGGACGACGAGCTGAAGGCGGTCGTCGTGCGGGTGGACTCGCCCGGCGGCGCGGTGGGCCCGAGCCAGGAGATCTACGACGAGGTGAGGCGGCTCGCGGCGAAGAAGACGGTGGTCTGCTCGATGGGCAGCATGGCCGCCTCCGGCGGGCTCTACGTCTCGATGGGCTGCCCCCGGATCGTCGCCGAGCCCGGCACGCTCACGGGCTCCATCGGCGTGATCTCCATGTTCCCCAACGTGAAGGTCCTCGCGGACAAGCTCGGCGTGCGGGTGGAGACCATCAAGACCGGCGCCCTGAAGGACGCGGGGAACCCGTTCCGGGAGATGACCGCCGCGGACCGCGCCTACTGGCAGGGGCTGGTGGAGGACACGCTCGTCCAGTTCGTGAAGGCCGTCGCGGACGGCCGGAAGCTCGACGAGGCGAAGGTCCGCGCCATCGCCGACGGCCGGGCGATGACCGGCGCGCAGGCGAAGGAGGCGGGGCTCGTCGATCGGCTCGGGAACTTCTACGACGCGGTGGAGCTCGCGAAGACGGAGGCGAAGCTGACCGGCGAGCCGAACCTGGTGTACCCGCCGGACGACCGGGGGCGGCTCTTCGAGCAGCTCTTCGGCGACGCGGCGTCGTCCGCGGCGGACGCGATCGCGACGCGGCTCGAGCAGCGCACGGCCGCGGCCCAGCAGCCCGGGATGTACTTCCTCGCGCGCTAGGCGCGCCGGAACGGAGGTTCGCGTGCAGCAGCCGTTGTGGGCGCCCTGGCGGATGGAGTTCATCCGCTCGGAGAAGCCGAAGGGGTGCATCTTCTGCGACTTCCCGGAGGCGCCGCCTTCGGACGATCGGAGGAACCTGATCGTCCACCGCTCCGCGCGCTCCTTCACGTGCCTCAACAGGTTCCCGTACAACTCCGGGCACGTGATGGTGATCCCCCGCGCGCACGTGAGCGACCTGGGCGCGCTGTCGGCGGCCGAGTGGGCGGATCTCCAGGACGAGCTCCGCCGCGCCGCCGACGTCGTGAAGGCGGTGTACGCGCCGGAGGGGCTCAACGTGGGCATGAACCTCGGCAAGGTCGCCGGCGCCGGCATCGCCGACCACCTGCACTGGCACGTCGTCCCGCGCTGGGGCGGCGACAACAACTTCATGCCGGTGCTCGCCGACACCCGCGTCGTCGTCGAGGCCCTCGACGACGCCTGGAGCCGGCTCTCGGCCGGGTTCGCCGGCCGCTGATCCGCGCATGCACGCCTGGCTCGCCGTCGCGCTGGGCTCGTTCGCCGCGGTGGTGGCGATCCTGGTGGCCGACCGGCTGAAGCGCCGGCGGGACGAGGCGAAGGCGTACCTGGCGGGCGTCCGGTCGATCGTCTCCGGCGATCCCGACGCGGCGATCGAGGCCCTGTCGGACGCGGCGCGGCTCGGGACGGCGGAGGCGGTGGACACCTACCTCGCGCTGGGCGCGCTGTTCCGGCGCGAGGGCGATCTCGCCCGCGCGGTGCGCCTCCACCGGAACATGCTGATGGGCACCGTGCTCGATCCCGCGCGACGCCCGGAGGTCGAGCGGGAGCTCGCGGAGGATTACCGGCGGAGCGGGATGCTCGCCGAGGCGGCGGAGCTGTACGCGCGCCTCGCCCCGCAGGATCCGGCGGCGGTCGAGGGGCTCCGCGACGTGAGGGTGGAGCAGGGGGATCTCGTCGGCGCGATCGCGCTCGAGCGGCGGCTCGCGCCGGGCGGCGAGGATCCGGTGCTGGCGCACCTGTTCGCCGCCCAGGCCCGGTCGGCCCTGGCCCGCGATCCCGCCCGCGCCGCCGCGTTCGCCCGGGAGGGCCTCCTCGCCCACCCCGGCAGCGCCGACGCGCTCCTCGCGCTCGCCGAGGCGGAGGGGGCGGCGGGGGAGGCCGGCCCGGCGCTCGAGGCGATCGGGCGCGCCCTGGACGCCGCTCCGCGGGCCGCGCCCCTCGCCTGGCCGGCCCTGCACGCGCTCCGCGATCCGGCCGCGGCGGCGGCGTTCGTCGCGGCGCGCTCCGCCGCCGCCC
>NZ_JALCZA010000163.1 GCF_022690765.1 Anaeromyxobacter oryzisoli
CTGCGTGATCGACGCGCTCATCTCCTCCAGCGACGACGTCGTCTCCTCCACGCTCGCCGCCTGCTCCCCCGTCCCCTGCGACAGCGCCTGCGCCGTCGCCGACACCTGCTGCGACGCCCCCGTCAGCGCCTCCGCCCCGCCCCTCACCTCCCCGATCACCTCCGCCAGCTTCTCCCCCATCGCACGCATCGCGCGCTGGAGCGCGGCGATCTCGTCGCCTCCAGCCTCGACCGCCGCCTCGCGCAGGTCGCCGCGCGCGATCCGCTGCGCGACATCCACGGCGGCGGCGAGGCGCCGGGTGATGCCCCGCGTGATCACGAGGGAGATGCCGAGGAGGAGCATCGCGGACACGATGGTGATCGCGACGAGGCTCGAGCGCGCCGCCGCGTCCGCCCGGTCACCCTCCTCCTGGGCGGCCTTCGCCCGCGCCTCGAGGCGCTCGCCCAGGTTCCCGAGCGGCCCCTTGAGGGCGTCGAACGCGTTGTCCAGCTCCGGGATCCGCGCGAGGGCGCCGGTGCGATCGCGCGCGGCCTGCGCGCCCACGTCCTCCGCGATCGCGGCGAAGCGACGGACACCGTCCTCGGCGCCTTCCACGGCACGTACGATGTCGTGATCCGGCAAGCGCTTGAGCTCGGCGAGGCGCGCCGGGAGCGCGCGCGCGTCCTCTCGCAGCTCGGCCTCCTCGTGGCGCTGCCGCTCCGCGTCGCCCATCTCGCCCGCGACGGTGAGCGCGAGCACGTCCGCCCGGATCGCGTCGTGCATCATGTCGATCTCGCCCTGGACGCGCAGCGCCGACGCGTACACCACCGCCTCGTCCATGCGATCGTTCAGCGAGCCGATGCCGCTGTACCCGGTGATTCCGCCCGCGAGGACGAGAACGAGCCCCGTGAGCGCCAGCATCGCGAGCTTCCGGCCGACGGTGAATCGCATCGAGACATGACTCCTCGGGCCGACCGTCTCCGCTCCACCGCGGCATCCGGCGACCACGGCCGGCAGCGATGTGCAACCAGCCCGCCGCGCGGTACCGCCACGGATCGACGTTCGAGATCCTGTCGCGCATACGACTTTGGGTGAATGCCCCGGCCTGCGCGGACGGTGCGGCAATCAGTCGCATCGCGCACTTGTGGAAGGCTCGGTGCGGTCGGCGCTACCCGTGTAGTGATTCGGGCGCGGCCTCCGTACAGCGCCACCTGCCATACGGGTTCGCCGCCACCCGCGAGTGGCCGCTGTCCCATTTGGGGCACCCCTGCGGGAGCGCTGATCACTTCTCTCGGTCGGGCGTGGCGCTCATCCGAGCGACTCGCGCCCGACCGTCGCCGACGTCGGCGCGCAGCCGGCACGGCGGAGCCGGTCGGCTCTCCCCGATCCTAGAACCGCTTGAACCCGTGATCGCCGGTCGCGCCGGGGTGCGCGCCGGGGTGCGGCAGCACCGGGTGCTCGACGGTCGGGGCCGGGGCCGGGTGCACCGCGGGGACCACCGGCACGTGCACCGGCGCGAGCCGCCGCTCCTCCCTCACCTGGAAGAACGACATGAGCTGCTGCAGCGCCTCCGCCTGCGACGACAGCTCCTCCGCCGTGGACGACAGCTCCTCCGCCGCCGACGCGTTCCGCTGCGTCACCTGGTCCACGATCCCCATCGC
>NZ_JALCZA010000164.1 GCF_022690765.1 Anaeromyxobacter oryzisoli
GTATCCGCCCGGCCGACCGCACGTAGCGGTCCGGCGGACCGGCGTGGGAGGCTTCGGCGAGTGCGAGTGGGATCAGGCTGCCGCGGCGCGCCGCGCAGCGGCCCAGTTGGGCGGGAGCAGCTCGCCGAGGCGGTGGTTGGGCCAGCCATCCGCGAGCTTCTGGAAGACGTCGGTGAGGTAGGCGAGCGGGTCGATGTCGGCCAGCATGCAGGTCGAGATCACGGTGTACGCGATCGCGGCCCGTTCTCCGCCCTGATCCGAGCCGGCGAAGAGATAGTTGTTCCTGCCCACGGCCACCTGGCGCAGCGCGCGCTCGGACGCCGTGTTGTCGATCGGCAAACGGCCGTCCTCGAGGAAGCGCTTCAGGCTCTCCCAGCGCGCGATGGCGTAGTAGCAGGCCTTGGCAAGCGGGCTCTTCGGCGGCTCCGCCTGGTAGGCGTCGGCGATCCACTTGCCGAGGGCGGCGAGGATCGATGGCGCCTCGCGCTGCCGGCGTTCGCGCCTCGCCTCGTGGGCCTCGCCCGCCTCGGTGGCGGCGCGCTCGATGTCGTAGAGCTTCGCGATGAGCTTGACCGGGGTGGCGGCGCGCAGGTCGCCGGCGTCGAGCGCCTCCACGAAGCCCCGCCGCGCGTGCGCCCAGCACGACACCTCGATCGCCGTGGCGCCCTCGCGCGTGAAGAGGTCCTGGTAGCCGCCGTAGCCGTCCACCTGGAGCCAGCCCTTGCGAGCGGCCAGGAAGCTCTGCGGCCATTCTCCCTTCCAGTCCGGCGTGTAGACGAAGGCGCTCCACTGCCCGTCGCCCAGGTACACCCACAGGTGTCCGCGCTTCACGCCGTTGGGATGGTCCTTGTCGAGCACCTTGATGCCGGTGTCGTCGCTCTGGAGCAGGTGCGCCTCGATCGCCTTTCGCCAGATCGCCCTCGCGATCGGCTCGAGCCCGTCGGTCCCCGCCGCGACCCAGTCGCCCAGCGTGGAGGAGTTCAGGTGCACGCCACTCCGCTCGTAGATCCCGGAGAGCCGGTTGAGCGGGAGATGATCCTTGTACTTGGAGACCAACACGTGGGCGAGGAGCCCCGGGCCCGGCAGCCCGCCGTCGATGGGCTTGGCGGCCGGCGGCGCGATCACCACCCCCTCGCCGCACTTGCGGCACGCCAGCTTCGGCCGGGCGTACTCGATCACCTTGAAGGTAGCCGGCACGAACTCGAGCACCTCGCTCCGCTCGTGGCCGATGCACGCCTTCTCCTCGCCGCAGATCGCGCAGGCCCGCTCCTTCTCGGCCGGCTCGAGCACGACCTCCTCTCGCGGCAGGTGCGCCGGTAGGCGGTTCCGTCCGTGCCCCTGGAGCGGCCGCGGCTTCGGCGCGGGGATGGGCGCGTCGGGGCCGGGGGTGGTCGCCTCCAGGATCGCCGCCACCGCCTCGTCGATCTGCTTAGACTCGGCCTGGGCCTGGGCGATGAAGAGCGCGAGCTGATCGGGGTCCACCTTCTCGGACCGCTGGCCGAACTGGTGCTTGCGGAGCTTCATGACTTGAAGCTCCAGC
>NZ_JALCZA010000165.1 GCF_022690765.1 Anaeromyxobacter oryzisoli
CGCCGGACGCCTCGCGGCGGACGGGCTCCGCCGCGCCCTGCTCGCCGCCCTCGGGCGCTCCCTCGGCCTGCGCCCGACCGCCGCCGAGGCGAGCGCCGCCGAGCGCGCCTGGCTCGACCGCGCCGGGGTCCCCCGCGGCCGGCGCGAGGCGTTCCTCGCGGCGCTCGGGCTGGACGAGGGCGCCACCCGGGCGCTCGCCGAGGACCTCGCGATCGAGGCGAAGGCGCTCGCCCTCGCCGAGCGGCTCGTTCCGGACGGACCGAGCTGGGAGGAGGGGCTCGCGCTCGCGGCGAGGCTGTCGGGGGCGTGGCTCGAGGAGGCGTCGCGGCTCGGGCTTCGGGAGAAGCACGCGAGGCCGGGCGCAGCCCCGAACGCGAACCCGAACTCGAACCCGGCCGCGAGCTCGGCCCCGACCGCTCTGCGCCGTTCCACGCCGCGCCGCCGAGCGCGGCCGCCACGTCGTTCGAGGTCTCGCCCGTGACGAAGAAGAAGGCACCCGTGGACGCGCCGGCCGGCCCCTTCAACCCGGCCTTCTCCGCCCTGAAGGACCGCCTCCCCGCCGGCTACACGCCGCCGGCGCCCGCGCCGGGCCCCGCGCCCGCGGCTCCTCCCGCCCCGGAGAAGGCGCCTGCGCGCGCCGTCGTCCGGATGGAGCGCAAGGGGCGCGGCGGCAAGGAGGCGACCGTCGTCGAGAAGCTCGACCTCGACGCGCGAGCGCTCGCCGCCTGGTCCGACGCGCTCAAGCGCGCCCTCGGATGCGGCGGCGGCGTCGAGGACGACGCCATCGTGGTGCAGGGTGATCAGCGGGAGCGCGTCGCGCGCTGGCTGGAGGCCCGCGGCGTCCGGAAGGTCACGCGGGGTTGAGCCCGGCGGCAGGCGGCGGCGAGCGCCGCGAGCCGCGCGCTCGTCGGGGGCGCTCGGTCGGAGCCCGCCGCGCCCGGGCCGGCTCGCGAGCTCCCGCGGGGCTGCCTCGGCTCGGGCGGATCCGCCGCGTTGCTGGGCGCGCTGCGGCTGCTCAAGCTCGAGGAGCATGCCGAAGCCGACCGCCGTCCCCGGGCTCGGGCCACGCACCCGCGTCTCCGTGGCGGGCCCGCTGCTCGTGCGGGCTCGGCTCGCCGACCTGCGCCGGTACGAGGGCGCCCTCTCCCGCGAGGGCGAGCCCGACCCGGACGCGGTGCACGACGCGCGGGTCGCCGCGCGGCGCCTCCGGGCCGCGCTCCAGCTCCTCGGCGACGCGGAGCTCCTCGCGCTCGAGCCGGAGGTGAAGGCGCTGCAGGACGCGCTCGGCGCGGTGCGCGACGTGCAGGTGCAGCGCGCGTGGCTCCGCGACGCGGCGCGCGGCGCGCGCGCGGCCGATGCCGAGGCGCTCGCGGCGGCGGTGGACACCCCGCGGCCGGAGCTCGAGCGGAAGCTGCGCCGCGCGCTCCGCGCCTGGCGCGGCGCGATCG
>NZ_JALCZA010000166.1 GCF_022690765.1 Anaeromyxobacter oryzisoli
ACGACGTCGTCTCCTCCACGCTCGCCGCCTGCTCCCCCGTCCCCTGCGACAGCGCCTGCGCCGTCGCCGACACCTGCTGCGACGCCCCCGTCAGCACCTCCGCCCCGCCTCTCACCTCCCCGATCACCTCCGCCAGCTTCTCCCCCATCGCCCGCATCGCGGCCTGGAGCTTCCCCACCTCGTCCCCGCTCGTCACCTCCACCTGATCCCGGAGATCCCCCTTCGCGATCCGGTCCGCCGCCGTCACCGCGCCGAGCACAGGCACCGTGATCGAGCGCGTGACGTACACGGCGACGACCACCGCCACGACCAGGGCGCCGATCAAGAGGATGATCGTCATGGTCCGCCCGGACGCGTACGCCTCGTCCTTCTCCTGGACGGCGGCCCGGACGAGCTGGTTCTGGTGCTCGACGAAGCCGGCCCAGGTGCGCTGGACCTCGACGAGCGTGGGCCGGAGCTTGCCGTTGAGCTCGGCGAGGGCGGCCTCCCGGTCTCCCCCGTCCAGCGCCGCCCGCGTGCGCTCGAAGGACTGGGCGTACTGCTGGCGGAGATCGCGGAGCGCGACCGCGGCGCGCTCGCCCTCGTCGTCGAGTCCCATCCGCTCGAACTCCTGCCCGAGCGCGGCGGCCTTGCGCCGGGTCTCGTCGATCTCGCTCTCGAGGGCGTGGAGCGTGGCCGGGTCCGTCTCGATGAACAGGCGGGCGACGGCGAGCTCCTGGGCGGAGGCGTAATCGGCCCCCTGCACCGCCTTCTGCACCCTGACCCACCGTGTCGTCGCGAGATCGTCCACGATGTGGTTCAGCTCGGAGAGGCGCCCGAGCCCGAGCAGGCTGGTACCGACCAGGAAGACGAGCAGGAGTCCGAACGCGATTCCGAGGCGAACGCCGATCCCGAGATTCTTCATTTCCGAGGCTCCGGGTTGGGGGAACGCCGGCGGTCCGACCGGCGCAGGGCTCTTGCGGCGGGCGGCCTCGTGCAATGAAGGCGCCCGGAGACGAAGACCTTCGCCCGCTACCGGTCGGCCTGCGCAAGACCTCGGGATTGCTGGCTAAACGTGGTTCCGGGTGCAGCTCGGGTGATCAGGTGCGAAGTGAGTGACCTCACACCCCTGGGTGCGGCTACATACCGCACCCTGCCTGCCTTGCTCACCCGAGCGGCTCATGCCCCGACGTCTCGCCGACGTCGGCGCGCAGCCGGCACGGCGGAGCCGGTCGGCTCTCCCCGATCCTAGAACCGCTTGAACCCGTGATCGCCGGTCGCGCCGGGGTGCGCGCCGGGGTGCGGCAGCACCGGGTGCTCGACGGTCGGGGCCGGGGCCGGGTGCGCCGCGGGGACCACCGGCACGTGCACCGGCGCGAGCCGCCGCTCCTCCCTCACCTGGAAGAACGACATGAGCTGCTGCAGCGCCTCCGCCTGCGAC
>NZ_JALCZA010000167.1 GCF_022690765.1 Anaeromyxobacter oryzisoli
GCGGCGGCGGGGTGGGCGAGCCTGCGCCGGTGGTCGAGGGCGGTTTGCGCGGGCCGGCTCTTTCCAGTGGTCCGGCAGCTCCCGGCCGATGCGACGCTGCGCCAAGTGGCGGCGCGCGCCGCGACGACGCTCGCCGCGTACGCTCCTGGCTCGGGAGGGCTCCCCATCGAGTCGGCCGCGTTCCTCGGGGCGAGCATGTAGGCCGAGGTCCATCGCGGCGGTGGCGCGGGCGGAGGCGATCCCACCATCGAGGATCCCTCCCCGGCGCCACGGCCGCCGGGCACTGCTCCTCGCTCGTCCTCGCCACTCCCGGCGAGGCGATCACGGAGGAGCAGAAATGGACGAGTCCACCCCGGCGGCGGCGCCGCCGATCCCCAAGACGATCCCGCTCGCGCCGAAGGACCATGCAGAAGCGATCGCGATCTTCCGCAGTGAGATCGTCGGCGCGCTCACCCGCAAGGAGCTCGACCGCGGCGAGCTGCGCGCGGCGCTCCGCGCGCTCTCGCAGGAGCGGTTCCGCCTGCCCGGCATCGACACGACGCGGCGGTACTCGGTTCCGACGCTCGAGCGCTGGTACTACGCCTACCGCGCCGGCGGCCTCGCCGCGCTCCGGCTCGCCCCGCGGAGCGACCGTGGCCACGCCCAGGAGCTCACGGCCGAGCAGCGCGACCTTCTCCTCGAGATTCGCCGCGAGCACCGCTCGGCGTCGGTACCGCTGATCCTGCGGACGCTCGTCGCCGATGGCCGGCTCGAGGCGGGTGCCGTCTCGCAGGCCACCTTGCGACGGCTCTACGTTGATCATGGCCTCGACCGCGTGCCGCTCCGCGAGGGCGGCGGGCAGAAGACGCGGCTGCGCTGGGAGGCTGCGAGCCCTGGCGCGCTCTGGCATGGCGACGTCTGCCACGGCCCGGCGCTCACGATCGACGGTAAGTCCAGGCCGCTCCGGATCCACGCCCTCCTCGACGACGCGAGCCGCTACGTCGTCGCCATCGAGGCGCGCCACACCGAGCGCGAGACCGACATGCTCGAGATCCTGGTCCGGGCGCTGCGCCGTCACGGGCCGCCCGACGTGCTCTACCTCGACAACGGCTCGACCTACATCGGCGAGATTCTCCGCACCGCCTGCGCCCGGCTCGGCATCTCGCTCCTCCACGCGAGGCCCTACGACGCGCCGGCCCGCGGGAAGATGGAGCGCTTCTGGCGCACGCTGCGCGAGGGCTGCCTCGACCACCTCG
>NZ_JALCZA010000168.1 GCF_022690765.1 Anaeromyxobacter oryzisoli
CGCGGTCGGCGCGGTCGGCGCGGTCGGCGCGGTCGGCGCGGTCGGCGCGGTCGGCGCGGTCGGCGCGGTCGGCGCGGTCGGCGCGGTCGGCGCGGTCGGCGCGGTCGGCGCGTCGAGGGCGGCCGCGAGGGCCGAGTCCTCCAGCCACGCGAGCCGGCCGAGGCCGACCTGCGCGAGGAGCAGCAGGGTCCCGTCGCTCACGGCGCACTCGGGCGACCGGAGCAGGGCCGCCCAGGCCACCGCGTCCGACGGGTCGGCCAGCGCGGCGAGCAGCTCGCCGAGGTCCCGGACCTCCGGCGCCTGGTAGAACCCGCCGCCGCGGGCGAGGCGGTACGGGATGCCGGCGGCCCGGAGCGCTCGCTCGTACGGCGCGAGCTGGGTGAGCCGCCGGAACAGGATCGCGACGTCGCCGTACCGGGGCCGGCGGCCCTCCTCGCCGCCTCCCGCGCTCCGCGCGCGCACCGCGACGCCGGCCGCCCCCGTCACGATCGCCCCGATCCGGGCCGCGATCGCCGCCGCCTCACGCTCCCGCCGCTCCTCGGCCCGGCCTCCCCCCGCGTCCACCAGCAGCTCGCAGGCGGGCCGGGCGCCCTCCGGGCGCGTCGGCACGAGCCGATCGCGATCGCCGAAGGCGATCTCGTCGTCGCGCGGCGGCTGCCCCGGCGGCGGCTGGAGCGCCCGGACGAAGACCTCGTTCACGAGGTCGAGCACGGCCGGCGCGCACCGGTGGTTCTCGGAGAGGTGGAGCACGCGCCCCGCGCCCGCCTCGAAGCGGCGGAGCAGGCGCGCGAACACCGCGACGTCCGCGCCGCGGAACCGGTAGATGGACTGCTTGAGATCGCCGACCGCGACGAGGACCGGGCCCGCCGGATCGCCCGGGCCGGCGAGCACCTCGAAGAGGTCCTGCTGGACCGGGTTCACGTCCTGGTACTCGTCCACGAGGAGCGCGCGGAGCCGGCCGCGCAGCTCCGCCCGGAGCGCCGCGTCGCGCCGGAGCAGATCCCGGGCGCGGACGAGGAGGTCGTCGAAGTCCACCGCCCGCGCCGCCGCCTTCCGCGCGGCGTACCGGCGCGCGGCGTCCGTCACCAGCGCGGCCAGCTCCGCGTCCTGCGGCGCCGCGAGCACGTGGGCCGCCGCCGGGAGGAACGCCTCCGCCGCCGCGGCGAGCGCCTCCTTGAGCTCGCGGAGCGGCCCGTCCGCCTTGACGAGGCGGCCGCGAGCGGCCGC
>NZ_JALCZA010000169.1 GCF_022690765.1 Anaeromyxobacter oryzisoli
CCGCCGGCGCGGTCACGCCGGCCGGCGCGCTCGCGGCCGCGTCCTTCCGGGCCTGCGCCTCGACCTCGGCCTTCGCGCTCGCCTCGGCCTCCGCCTTCGCCCGCGCCTCCGCCTCGGCGCGGGCGCGGAGCTCGGCCTCCACGCGCTTGCGCGCCTCCTCGTCCTCGCGGGCGCGGCGGTCGGCCTCGGCCTTCGCCTGCGCCTCCTGCTCCGCCCGCGCCCTCGCGGCCGCCGCCTCGTCGTCCCGCCGCGAGGCGACCGCGGGCGCCGCCGCCGCGCCGGGCTTGGCGATGCGGACGAGGAGCGTCTCGCCGGCGTCGCTCACCTCGGGCGGCGCGACCTCGACGGCGAAGGCGATCATCACGCGGGCGATCGAGCTCGCGTCGGAGCCGTAGGACAGGTTCTTCACCATGTCCACGGTGCCGTCCTGGACGGTGATCGTCTCGGGGACGCCCTCGAAGCGGGACTCGGAGAAGTCGATCACGAACCGCGACGGCTCGGCCATCGAGAACGTGGTGAAGCTCGGCTTCTTCGTGCCCTTCACCGAGAGGACGACCGTGGCGCCCTCGTCCTTGACCTCGACGGCGGTGATGACGTTCAGGTCCGCCGCGCGCGCCGGCGGGAGGACCAGGGCGACGAGGGCGAACGCGGCGAGGAGGCGAAGGCGCATCGGGGACTCCGCGGAAGGAAGACCGGGCGGAACATAGCACGGTGGGCGGAACCCCGAAAAATTCCCGGACCTTCGTGCCGATATCTCCCTACTTCCTACCGCGCGCGCGCCAGGAGCCCGCGCGCCTCGCCGACGAGGTACAGCGAGCCCGCGACGCAGACGACGCCGCCGGTGCCGGCGGCCGCGCGAGCGCAGGCGAGCGCGGAGGGCAGATCGGCGTGCAGGTCGGCGGCGAGGCCGCGCGCGGCCGCGAGGGCCTGGACCTCGGCCGCGGCGCGGGCGCGGGGCGTCGCGGGGGCGACGACGTGGAGCCGCCGGACCGCCGGCGCGAGCTCCGCCAGGATCCCGGCGAGATCCTTGTCGGCGAGGACGCCGAAGACCAGCTCGACGGGACGGCCCGGTCGCAGCGCCGGGAGCGCCGCCGCCAGCGCCGCCGCGCCCTGCGGGTTGTGCGCGCCGTCGAGCAGCACGCCCGCGAGCTCCTCGAGCCGGCCCGGCCACCGCGCCCCGGCGATGCCGGCGGCGATGGCGGCCTCGTCG
>NZ_JALCZA010000017.1 GCF_022690765.1 Anaeromyxobacter oryzisoli
GCTCAGCCACGCGGACCGAGGAGCCCCCGCGCCCTGCCGCGATGCATGCGACGCCCGCCGCGCCCGCTCCGGCCGCGAGGCCGCTCGCCGCCCCGGCCGCGAGCGCGACCGCCGCCGGCGAGCCCCGCGGCCAGGGCGCCGCCCGCGACCGGCTCGTGGAGGTCGAGCGCAAGGTCGAGGAGGCGTTCGACGGCGTCGAGGCGCGCGTCGCCGAGCTCGCCGCCCGGGCCGGCGTCTCCGCCGGCGCCCACGAGCTTCGCGCTGCGATGGCGCGGCTCCTGCCGGCGCTCCGGGACCGGCTCGGGAGCGCCCCCGCGGACCTGGGGCGGCTGCTCGAGCCGCCGGAGCGGCTCGACCGCGACGGGATGGATCCGCTGCTCGTCGAGCGGGCGGCCCCGCTGGTCGAGCTGCTGTACGCGAGCTGGTGGCGCACCACGGTGCGCGGCATCGAGAACGTCCCCGCGACCGGTCCGGCGATCGTCGTCGCGAACCACGCCGGTGTCGTGCCCTGGGACGCGCTCGTGCTGCGCCACGCCCTGCGGCGCGACCATCCGGCGCACCGGGAGCTCCGTCCGCTGCTCGAGGATCGGGAGGTGGACGCGCCCGTGATCGGCGGCCTCGCGGTCCGGCTCGGCGCGGTGCGCTCGCGCCCGGAGGCGGCGCTGCGCCTGCTCTCCGGCGGCGCGGTCCTCGGCGTCTTCCCGGAGGGGAGCGCCGGGGCCCGGAAGGCCTGGCGCGACCGCTACCGCATCCAGCGCTTCGGGCGCGGAGGGTTCGTGAAGATCGCCCTGCGGGCCGGGGCCACGATCGTGCCCTGCGCCGTGGTCGGGAGCGAGGAGGCTGCGCCCGGGATCTCCCGGACCGGCTGGCTCGCCGAGCGGCTGGGCCTGCCGCTCCTCGCGGCGAACCCCGCGCTCCGCCTCGGCGCCGCGGCGGTGCTCCCGCTCCCCGCCCGGTGGTCGCTCCGCTTCGGCGCTCCGCTCGACCTCAGCGGTCGTGGGACCGCGGCCGCCGAGGACCCCGCCGTCGTGAACGCGCTCACCGAGCAGGTCCGCGCGGCGCTCCAGGCGATGCTCGACGAGGACGTCGCGGCGCGCACCTCCGTGTTCCTGTGATGAGGGGCGCGATCCGGCGACCCCCGCCACGACCGCCGCCTGCGCGCCGGAGCGCGTAGCGAGCGCGACCGGGTGCGTCATCTCGTCGGTCCGCTCGACGCGAACGCACGCCGCGGCAGGGGATGCGTGCCGCGACGGCGAGCACCACCCTCATGAAAGGGAGGAACGACGGCGAGGGGCCGGGCCAGCGCAGGGTGCCCGGAGGAGGGAGGGGAAGATGCTCGAGACGACGACCTTCGAGCCCACGGCCGCGGCGGACGTCCACAAGGAGGCGTTCATCCGCCTCATGGCCGAGACCCTCCCGCTCGCCGGCTACCGGGGCGTCCGCGCGGATCTCCCTGGGTGGGAGGTCCCCGAGGTGATCCACGGCGCGATGCGCGATCACCGGCCCAGCCTCTCGTGCGAGGCCCCCAAGCCGACGTTCCTGGACGTGCTCTCGCCCGGACCGGTGGCGCTCGAGGAGGTGGCGAGCCGGTGGCAGCTCTTCGCCTCCGCCGCCGAGCTCACCGGCGGCGAGTTCCACGTCGTGCTCCCGCGGTGGATCGCCGGGCGCGACGGGCGGACGATCGCGAAGCAGATCGCGGAGCTCGTCGGGGTGCACATCGGGTACATCTGGGCGGTCTGACGGATCGGGCCCTGGTCGCCAACGCTTCCTTCCTTCAGTACCCTGCCCGCCCCCGCCGCTCCGGCTCCTTCTCGGGCGGCGCCTCGGGCAGGTCGGCCTTGCCGGCCTCCACCGCCGCCACCGACCGCAGGAACGCCCAGACCTGGCGCGCCGCGAGCTCGCCGGGCGGGTTCTCCGGCGTGTCCGCCCAGCCCGGGTGGCTGGCGAGCAGCGCCGTGAAGGTCGTCGGCGCGATGCGATCCGCGACCCGGGTCAGGTCGGGCCCGACCTCTCCCCCCGCCTTCCGCAGCCGGTGACAGGCGGTGCAGCGGGCGCCGAAGTGGTCCGCCCCGGGGCGCGCGCCCTCGGGGGCGCCGTACGGGACCGCCAGCGCCCGACCGAACGTGGTGTACCCGTTCACGATCTCGATCGCGACCACGTCGTGCGCCCACCACTGCCGGGCGCGGGGATCCGTGAGCAGCGCCCGCTGGTCCGCCCCCGGCCACGCCACGACCGTGTCCGGGATGGGGACCCCGTCGGCGCGGTCCGCCAGCACCGGGCGCAGCATGCGCACGAAGGTGAGCGGGATCGGGACCGCCCGCCGATCGGCGGTGCGGATCACGGCGGTGTCGGCCCCCTTGACCAGCTCGACCCGCTCGATCGCGAGCTGCGCCAGCTCCGGCCCCTCCCAGACCGCCGTCCGCGAGGTGGCCGGATCCATCCCCTCCACCTTCCGGTGCGGCAGCGCGTCGAGGTCGGCCTTCCCGAGCCGGAACGGGCCGCCCTTCACGGCCCCGCGGACCTCGAGGACCGTCTCGCCGCGAGGCGGGCCGGCCGGCAGCCGGGGTCCGGCGGAGCAGCCGGCGAAGCCGAGGAGGAGCGTTGCGATGGCCTTTTTCATGAGCGGTCTTTGGGCTATGTTCCCGGTCCCCTTCACCGTGGAGCGATCCAGCATGGCACGCGCCTTCATCGGAAGCATGGAATGCCGGGTGACCGTCGACAAGGATCTCGGCGGAAACTGGGCCGTCGCCGTGATCGTCCCCTCCGCGGCGCCACTCATCGTCAAGCTCCAGGGCAACGACAAGGAGAAGGCGACGAAGGGGGCGCTGGAGATCCTCCAGAAGGTCGGGAAGATCGACCGCTTCGAGGTGTAGCGCGTCGGGCCGCGCCGCGCCGCCCGCGCGGCCGAGCCGGACAACTGTCTAGACGTCCTCGCCCGAGGGACCATGCGTGCGCGCCGCGACGGTTTCGCGCGGCGCCCGGCTGCAACCCGGCGAAGGTGCGGGTTACCCGCGCGTCGCACTCGTTGAAGGTGAACATCGTCGAGGTGGACAAGCCCGGGAGGATCACCCCCGGCTTTCCGCCCGTCACCGCGAGGCAGATCGGCTTCCCGGGCTCGAGCGTCGCGCGTGCACGACCACGCCCGCGCCCGACCGAGAGAAGTTTTCGCGGACCACGCGTCCGCCGCGCGGACGGCCGCCGCCTGCCCAAGTCCGGACTTCCGGCGATTCCTCCTCGGCACGCCGGTTGCCCCGCGACGCCCGACCGAGAGAAGCTTTCGCGGACCACGCGTCCGCCGCGCGGACGGCCGCCGCCTGCCCAAGTCCGGACTTCCGGCGATTCCTCCTCGGCACGCCGGTTGCCCTGGGCCTCGGGCATGACCGCGCCCAGGCAACTTTTCGAGGGCACCACCTATCTCGTCACGCGCCGTTGCTCGGAACGCCGCTTCTTCCTCCGGCCGTCGAGGAAGACCGACGCCATCTTCCTGTACGTCCTCGCACTCGCCGCGAACCGGTACGAGATCCAGGTGCACGCGTTCTGCGTGCTCTCGACCCACTTCCACCTGGTCGTAACCGACCCGCACGCCCGGCTCCCCGAGTTCCACCGCTACCTCGACGGCCTGGTCGCCCGGGCGATGAACTGCTCCCTCGGCCGGTGGGACGGCTTCTGGGAGCGAGACAGCTACAGCGCCGTCCGGCTCGAGAACGACAACGCGGTCATCGAGAAGTTGGTCTACGTCCTCGCGAATCCCGTCGCCGCCGGTCTCGTTCGCCGCGGCCTGGAGTGGCCGGGGCTCTGGTCCGATCCCGCCCTGATCGGCGGAGAGCCGATCATCGCCGAGCGGCCGACAGAGTTCTTCCGCAAGATGGGCCGCATGCCGGCCTCGGTGAGCCTCCAGCTCCACAGGCCTCCCGGGTTCGAGTCGGACGCCGCCTTCCCCGAGCGGCTGGGCAAGGAACTGCGCGACGCCGAGGACCGCGCAGCGGCGGAGCTCGCGGGTGAAGGCCGCTCCTTCCTCGGCGCAGCCCGCGTCCTCGCCCAGAAGCCCTACGCGCGCCCCGCTCCCGGCGAGCCGCGGCGGGGGCTCAATCCTCGAGTCGCGTGCCGAACCAAGTGGAAGCGGATCGAGGCCCTCCAGCGGCTCGAGGAGTTCGGATGGGCCTACCGGAAGGCGCTCGAGTTCTGGAGGGCGGGCGTACGCAACGTCCTCTTTCCCCCCGGCACGTGGCTCATGCGCGTCCAGCACGCCGCGCTGTGCGGCGAGGCATGCGGATAGCTCCATCGCTCCACCAGTCAACGCAGGCCCCGCCGACTCTCCCGATGAGCCGCCGCGGGATAGCGCACATCGCCACACCAGCGTTCGAGCACCTTGGATGGCGTTCGGGCTCTCGTTGTGCGCTATTCCCGGCGCTCATTGCGTCTCGTTAGGGAGTCTTGCCTCGCCATTCCGCTCCCGGACCCCGATCCGGGCCATCGTTTGTGCAGTCCCTTCGTCCTCCTTCCCCGCACTACTCTCGGTCGGGGCGGGGACTGATCTGGCCCGTCGTGCGCGGTCCCTTCGTCATCCTTCCCCGCACTACTCTCGGTCGGGGCGGGGGGCGGGGCGTCACGGTCCCTCGACCCGCACGACCCCGTCGGCGGGGAGTGCAGCGAGGAGCGCGGCGAGCGCGGCCTGGACGGCGGCGAGGTCCTTCGACTCGACGGTGAGCTTCACCTTGTGGTCGGCGCCGTCGAACCGGGGGTAGCTCCCGATCTCGACCGCGGGGTGCGCGGCGACGACGGCGTCGAGGGCGGGCGCGAAGACCTCCTCGCCGATCGAGAGGAACACCGAGGCGAGGCGCCAGGGCGGGGCCTGCAGCAGCGGCGCGATGGCGTCGAGCTGGTACCGGAAGAAGCGCGGCACGCCGGGGAGCATCACGACGTTCTCCACCGCGAGCGTCGGGTACCCGGGGTCGCCGAGCAGGCGCGTCCCCTCGGGCACGTCCGCCATCCGGAGGGCGGCGTCGGGCGGCTCGGCGCCGCCGTGGTGCGCCCGGTACATCGCCCGGATGCCGTCCGCGAGCGCCGCGGACCGACCGACGCGGCGGCCGAAAGCGCGGGCGACGGCGCGGGGCGTGAGGTCGTCGTGCGTCGGGCCGACCCCGCCGGAGGTGAAGCACCAGTCCGCGCGCCGCCGGAGCAGGTCGAGCGACCCGACGATGTCCTCCTCGCGGTCCGGCACGGTGTGGACGGCGAGGAGCTGGACGCCGAGCTCCCGCAGGCGTCGGGCGGCATACGGCCCGTTCTCGTCCTGCACCTTCGCCGAGAGGACCTCGCTCCCGATCACGACGAGGGCGGCGGTGGGGGTGTCGGCCATGCTCCCTCCGCGCGCCGGCGGCGCGCTCCTCCGGACCTAATCGAGCGCCGCGACCGCCGCCCAGATCGCCTCGGCCACCGCGTCCACCGCGAGCGCGCCGTCCACCTCGACGATCCGGTCGCCGGCGGCACGGCGGGCCTCCAGCGCCCGCTCGTAGCTCGCGGCGACCCGCCGCTGGAACCCGTCCACCTCGAAGATCTCGCGGTCGAGGCTGGCGGCCCGCCGGCGTGGCAGCGCGACCCGGGGCGACACGCGCAGGAAGACGGTCAGGTCCGGCGCGGGGGCGGCCCGGTTGATCTCCGCGACCCAGTCCATGTCCCCGAACGCCGCGCCCTGGTACGCGAGGGACGAGAGCGTGTACCGGTCCGAGATCACCTGGACGCCGGCGGCGAGCTTGGGCGCGATCTCGTCGGCGTGGTGATCGAGCCGGTCCGCGGCGAAGAGCAGCGCGAGGGCCCGGGGATCGAAGGCGCGGCCGTCGCGGCCGGCGACCCGGCCCGAGAGCACCTGCCGGACGAGCGCCCCCGCGGGCCCGCCGGACGGCTCCGCGGTGACGTGGACGCGGCGCCCGGCGGCGCGGAGCCGCTCGCCGAGGAGCCTCGCCTGCGTGGTGGTGCCCGCCCCGTCCAGCCCCTCGAGGACGACGAAGCGGCCGGCGGCGGTCCTCCGCCGCCTCGCGCCGGAGGCCCCCCGCCCCCGGTGCTTCACGGATCGAGCCTCAGGGTCTCGCGCAGCGCGCGGAGGCGGGCGAAGCGGGCGTCCTCCTCGCGCATGAGCCGCCGCGCCTGCAGCAGCGCGCGGATCGCGAAGAAGAGGATGATCACCGTCACGACGACCGCGACGATGAAGAAGAGCGGGCGCTTGCCGATCACCTTGCGGACGGCGCCCGGCTTGAGCTTCCCCCAGCGGTCCCACGCGAGCTTGAAGCTCGTCCCGGCCCCGATCAACCCCGCGAAGAAGAGGTACAGGCTGCGCCGCACGGAGTCGATGGAGCGGCGCGTCTCGAGCTGCTTCGCGAGGACGTCGTACTCAGCGCGGAGCGCGACGGGGTCGCCGGCGGGCTGCACGGTGGGCTGCGAGGGGGTGCTCATGGGAGGCCGTTTCTATCCTCGCCCGAACCGGGCGGCAATCGCGTCCTGGACCGCGCCGAGGGACGCGGGGAGCTTCACGCCCGGGTTGCGCAGCGCCGGGGTGACGCCCGCGAGCGTGCCCTCGTGGTAGCCGACCTTGAAGTCGGAGAACTTGAGGCCGTGGGCGGTGGAGATCACCACCACCCGCTCCCCCTTCTTCACGACGCCGCGCGCGGCGAGCTTCTCGAGGGCGGCGAGCGCCACGCCGGTGTGCGGGCAGGTGAACATCCCGGCCCGGTCCGCGCGCGCCGCCGCGTCCGCGAGCTCCTGCTCGGTCGCCTGCTCGACGATCCCGTCGAGCGCCTCGAGGGCGCGGAGCGCCCGCTTCGCGGAGACCGGCGCGCCGATCTGGATCGCCGACGCGAGCGTCCGCCGCGCCGTCACCGGCTCCACCTCGACCGAGGGCGTCGGCCGCACGTGCGCGCCGGTGGTCGCCCGCCAGAGCGGGTTCGCGTTCTCCGCCTGGGCGACGACGAGCCGCGGCAGCCGCTCGACGAGGCCGAGCTGCTTCAGGAGCTGGAAGCCCTTCCCCACCGCGCTCGCGTTCCCGAGGTTCCCGCCCGGGATGACGATCCAGTCCGGCGACGTCCAGCCGAGCTGCTGCGCGATCTCGATCGAGGCGGTCTTCTGCCCCTCGATGCGGAGCGAGTTCATCGAGTTCGCGAGGTAGATGTCCTTCGTCTCGGCGAGCTGCCGCACGACGGCCATGCAGCCGTCGAAGTCGGTGTCGAGCTCGAGGACGAGCGCGCCGTTCGAGATCGGCTGGACGAGCTGCGCCGTCGAGATCTTGCCGCGCGGCAGCAGGACCACGCTGGGGATCCCGGCCGCCGCGCAGTACGCGGAGAGCGCCGCCGAGGTGTCGCCCGTGGACGCGCACGCGACCGCCCGGACCGTGCCGCCGCGCGCGCGCATCTCCTTCACGGCGGAGACGAGCACGGTCATCCCGAGGTCCTTGAAGGACCCGGTGTGCGTGACGCCGCACTCCTTCAGCCACACGTCGTCGAGGCCGAGCTCGCGGGCGTACCGATCGATCCGGAGCAGCGGGCTGCCGCCCTCGAACATCGACACGACGTTCTCGTCGGCGAGCTGGGGGTAGACCCACTCCTTCTTGCCCCACACCCCCGAGCCGTACGGCCAGCGCCCCAGCTTGAAGCGGCCGTCGAAGAGGGCCTTCCACTCGTCCGCCGAACGGCCCGCCAAGGCGGCGCGATCGTGCTCGACCTCGAGGAGCCCGCCGCAGCGGGGGCACGAGTAGACGACGTCGGTGAGCGCGGCGCGGAAGTCGCAGCCGCCGGCGCAGCGGAACCAGGCCGAGAAGACGGGCTCCGCCATCGCTACTTCCCGCCCGGGCCCTTCTGGAGGAACCGCTGGATGCGCTCGGCGGCGAGCTGAACCCGCGGCTCGTCCACGATGAGCGCGATCCGGACGAAGCCGTCGCCCGCCTTGCCGAAGCCGATGCCCGGCGCGACGGCGACGCCCGCCTCGTCGATGAGCCGCTTCGCGAACTCGAGCGAGCCGAGGTGCCGGAAGGGCTCCGGGATCGGCGCCCAGGCGAACATGCTCGCGGCGGGGGGCGGGATCTTCCAGCCGGCCTCGCCGAAGTGCCGGACCAGCGCGTCGCGCCGCCGGTGGTACCGGTCGCGGATCTGCACCACCTCGTCGTCGCACTCGTCGAGCGCGGTGACGGCCGCCTGCTGCACGGCGCCGAAGAGCCCGTAGTCGAGGTAGCTCTTCACGCGGGCCGCGGCGGCGACCAGGGTGGCGCTGCCGCCGCAGAAGCCGACGCGCCAGCCCGGCATGCTGTAGCTCTTCGAGAGCGACATGAACTCGAGCGTCCGCTCCCGCGCGCCGGGGACGGCGAGCATCGACGGGGTCTTCTGCCCGTCGAACACGATGTCGCTGTAGGCGAGGTCGGAGACGATGAACAGATCCCGCGCCTCGGCGAACCGGACGATCTTCTCGAAGAGCTCGGGCGTCGCCACCGCGGCGGTGGGGTTCGCCGGGAAGTTCACCACGATGCCCTTCGGCCGCCGCTCGGCCTTCTCGGTGGCCTCGACGAGCGACTCGAAGAAGTCCACGCCCGGGCCGACGGTCACCGGGACCGACTCGGCGCCGGCGAGGACCGCGCCGAAGGCGTGGATCGGGTACGTCGGCGACGGGGCGAGCACGGTGTCGCCCTCGGAGAGCATCGCCATGAGCGCGTGCCCGATCCCCTCCTTGGACCCGATCGAGATGAGCACCTCGCGCTCCGGGTCCAGCTCGACGCCGTGGCGGCGCTTGAACCAGCGGGCCGCGGCCGCGCGCAGCTCGGGGAGACCGCGCGGGTTCAGGTACCGGTGGTAGCGCGGCTCCCGGGCGGCCGCCTCGAGCCGGTCCACGATCCGCTGCGGCGTCGGGGTGTCCGGGTTTCCCATCGAGAAGTCCACCACGTCCACGCCGCGGGCGATCGCCTCGTCGCGGAAGCGATCCGTGATGGTGAACACGTACAGCGGCAGGCGCTTGACGCGCGCGAAGACCTCGGGGTCGTTGAAAGTTTTCATGACGGGACTGGCCAATTTGCCGGGTGCGAGGGCGCTTGGCAAGAGCGGAGGAGGTGCTAGCGAGCGAGCCGGGCGCCGCAGGATGGGCAC
This sequence comes from Anaeromyxobacter oryzisoli, assembly GCF_022690765.1. Taxonomy (GTDB): domain Bacteria; phylum Myxococcota; class Myxococcia; order Myxococcales; family Anaeromyxobacteraceae; genus Anaeromyxobacter; species Anaeromyxobacter oryzisoli. The sequence continues at coordinate 9,117 of NZ_JALCZA010000017.1, forward strand.
AGGGCTCCGGAGACGGGGGCGCCGCAGCTGCAGAGGCGCGGCGACTCGGCCTCGGGGGCCGGCGCCGCGCTCGCGATGACCGGGAGGCGCATGCCGCAGCGCCCGCACAGGCGCTGTCCGGGAGCGGCGGGCGTCCGGCAGTACCGGCAGACGACCTGGGCCGGGAACGGCGTCGGGCCGTCGCCGGGGATCCCGGCGGCGGTCCGCTCGAGGTCGGGGAACGCCGGCGCGTCGGCGTCCACGGGCGCCATCGCCGTGGACTCGAGCCCGAGGAGCGGCGACGTGGCCACGTCCGCGCCGGCGGGCAGCCGGCTGGTCTCCATCCCCTCGAGCGGGGTGACGAGCGGGCGGACGGCGGCGCGGCCGAAGCTGCGCCCGCAGACCTCGCACTCGGCGCCCTGGGCCTGGGCGTGCTCGCAGACGGGGCAGACGATCATCGGGACGGAGTGTACCGCACCCGGCGGCCGCGGTCAGGACCGGAACCACGTGCGCGCTGCACGGACCGTCTGCGAGCGCGGCGGCCGGGCGGTCACCCGATGCGTGCGAGGGACAGCCGCCCGGCCCAGCGCCCGGCGAGCGCCTCGCGGGCCGGCGCGTGCTCGGGCCGGCCGAGGTCGGGATCGGCCTCGACGAGCGCGAACGCCTCCTCGCGCGCCTCCTCGAGGATCGCCTCGTCGCGATAGAGGTCTGCGATCTCGAGGAGCCGCTGCCCCGACTGGCGAGTGCCGAGCAGCTCGCCGGGGCCGCGGATCCGGAGATCGACCCGGGCGATCTCGAAGCCGTCCTGCGTCCGCTCCATCGCCCGGAGCCGCTCGCGGGCCTCGTCGCCGGCCCGCTTGAAGTGCGCCACGAGGAGGCAGTGGCTGCGCTCCGCGCCGCGCCCGACCCGGCCGCGGAGCTGGTGGAGCTGGGAGAGCCCGAACCGCTCGGCGTGCTCGACGATCATCACCGTCGCGTTCGGGACGTCCACCCCCACCTCGATCACCGTGGTCGCGACCAGCACGGCCAGCTCGCCGGCGCGGAACCGCGCCATCACCGCCTGCTTCTCCTCCGTCTTCATCCGCCCGTGGAGGAGCCCCACCGCGTGCCCGGCGAAGACCTTCGCGAGGTCCGCCGCGCCGGTGGTCGCGTCGGCGAGGTCGCTCTTCTCCGACTCCTCGACGAGCGGGTACACGACGTACGCCTGGCGCCCGGCCTCGAGCTCCCTCCGCGCGAGGTCGTAGGCGGCCCTGCGCTGCGAGTCGCCGAAGAGCTTCGTCGCGACCGGCGTCCGGCCCGGGGGGAGCTCGCCGATCTTCGACTGGTCGAGGTCGCCGTAGAACGCCAGGGCGAGGGTGCGCGGGATGGGGGTCGCCGTCATCACGAGCACGTCCGGGCGCCGGCCCTTCGAGATGAGCGACGCGCGCTGCCGCACGCCGAACCGGTGCTGCTCGTCCACCACCGCGAGGCCGAGCCGCTCGAACTCGACGTCCTCCTCGAGGAGCGCGTGGGTCCCCACCGCGATCCGCGCCCGGCCCGCCGCCACCGCCGCCCGGGCCTCGCGCTGCCCCTTCCCGCGCGCCGCCGCGCCGACCAGCGCGATCTCGATCCCGCTCCCCGCGAGCCAGCCCGCGAGCGTCCGCGCGTGCTGCTCCGCCAGGATCTCGGTGGGCACCATCAGGGCCGCCTGATAGCCGGACTGGACCGCCAGCATCATCGCGGCGAAGGCGACGGCGGTCTTGCCGCTGCCCACGTCGCCCTGGAGGAGCCGGTTCATCGGCTCGGGCCGCGCCATGTCGCGGGCGATCTCGGCGAGCGCCCGCTCCTGCGCGCCCGTGAGCCGGAACGGGAGCGGCGCGACGGCGCGGGCGAGCGCCTCCGGCGAGGCGTCGAAGGCGATCCCCGGCTCGGCGCGCACGCCCCGGCGGCGGAGCGCCAGCGCGAGCTGGAGGAAGAACAGCTCCTCGAAGACGAGCCGTCGGAACGCCGGCGTGGCGCGCTCGGCGGCGAGGGCGACGTCCGTGCCGGGGGGCGGGAAGTGTGCCTCGCGGAGCGCCCGGGCGCGGCCGAGGAGGCCGCGGCGCTCCCGGATCGCCGGCGGCACGTCGTCCACCGCGGCGGGCGCCACGTCGTCCACCAGCCGCTTCACGAGCTTGCGGAGCGCGGGGTGCTGGTAGTCGGCGGGCCCCGCGTACACCGGGACGATCAGGCCGAAGTTCGCCGAGTCGCCGGCCTGGACCTTCTCCACCTCGGGCTGGCTCATCTGCCGCCGTGCCCCGAAGCCCTCGGTGACCTTGCCCGAGCACAGGAGCGACTCGCCCGCCTGGAACTGCTTGAGGCGCCAGGGCGGCGGGTTGAAGAAGACGAGCTCGAGGGCGGAGCCGGCCTCGGCGACGCCGACCTTGAGGAGCGGGCGACCGTTGCGCATCCGCTGGACGCGGACGTGGGTGACGGTGCCGAGCACGCTCGCCTCGTCGCCGAGCGTGAGCTCGGAGATCCGGCGGACCCGGGTCCGGTCCTGGTACGCCTTCGGCCAGAACTCGAGCGCGTCCTCCGCCGTGAGGTAGCCGCGCTCCTCGAGCTGGGCCCGGGGCGCGGGGTGGGCGCGCGGGAGGTCCGCGAGCCGCGTCGCGAGCAGGGCGCGACGCCGGGCGCGCTCCTCGGCCGTCTGCGCGTCCGGGAGCGGCTGCCAAGGCTTGCGAGGGGGCCCGAGCTCCGTGCCCGGGTCGGCGGTCTCCCCCTCGGGCCCGTCGCCGCCGGAGGCACGACGCCCGCTCCTCGCGGCGAAGGTTTCGGTCGGGGCCGCGGGCGCGCTCGCCCCCATCGTCGCGGTCGCCCCGCTCGCCCTGAGCGTAGCGCCGCGCCCTGGGCGCGGCGCGGAGTCGAAGGGCGAGGCACCGTGCTGCCCCCGAGATTCGCCCCCACGCGCGGGAGGTCTGCTCGCCGCGACCGGAGGGACGGTCGCGCTCGCGCCGCCGGCCGCGTGCTCCCCCTGACGCCCGCCGCCCGGCGCTCGAGGCCCCTTCTCCGAGACCTGCTCCCTGCTCGCCCGCGAGCCGCCGACCACGACCCTCCCCGCCCGCGCCACGGCCCGCAGCTCCTCCGGGACCGGCACGAGCGCGGCGACGTCGGCGGTGATGCGGGCGATCGCCTGCTTGCGCGCCGCCCCGGCCAGCGCATCGAAGCCCGCCGCCTCCGCCTCGAGCCGGCGCAGCGCGGGCGTGTCCGCCGCGCCGAGGCCGCGGGCGCGCGCGACGGCCTCCCGGAGCGTGTCGCCGAACGCGACGAGCCGGCTCGCGCCGGCGAAGCCGTTCGCGGCGGCGAACCGGAGCGGCGGGATGAGCGCCTCGAGCGCGCGCGCGGCGGCGAGGCCGGGGAGCTCCCCCGCCCCCGCTCCCTCCCCGCCGCAGCCGCCGTCCCTCCGCTCCACGGGCCGACGCTATCCGCCGGGTCCGACGTCTACTCGGACTCGACCGAGAGCTCCTCCTCGACGAACTCGACCGCCTGGATCTCGTACTCCTTCGGGCCGCCGGGCGTCCGGACGGTCACCTCGTCGCCCTCGCTGCGCCCGATGAGCGCGCGGGCGATCGGGCTCGTGACCGAGATCTTGCCCTGCTTCAGGTCGGCCTCGATCTCGCCCACGATCCGATACCTCACCTGGTCGCCGGACTCCCCGTCCTCGAGGGTCACCGTCGCGCCGAAGACCACGCGGTCGCCCGCGAGCCGGGCGACGTCGATCACCTCCGCGCTGGCGATCCAGTGCTCGACCTGCTGGATCCGCCCCTCGACGTGCGACTGCTTCTCCTTCGCGGCGTGGTACTCGGCGTTCTCGGAGAGGTCCCCGTGCGCGAGCGCCTCGGAGATCTCCTTCACGATCTTGGGACGCTCGATGGACTTGAGGCGCTTGAGCTCCTCCTTCAGTCGGAGGAGACCGCCCTTGGTCATCGGAACGCGATCGGACATCTCTTCACCTCTCAAAAAAAACGAAGGGCGGCCGACCCGAGAAGCCCGGGCGGCCGCTTCCTCTCCGTCTTCGAATAGGCCGGGCCGGGGCCCCTGTCAACGTCCAGGACGGCCGGCCGAGCTCCCGGCGTGGTACTCTTGGAGCGAACGGACGGTCGGCTTTCCGCCCTGGGCGACCTCGATCGCCCCCACCGCGGCGCGGGCCCCGGTGAGCGTCGTGAAGTACGGCAGCCCCTTCATGAGCGTCTCGCGCCGGATCGCGAAGCTGTCGGCGATCTCCTTCTTCCCGGCGGTGGTGTTCACCACGAAGTGGACGTCGCCGTCGATGATGCGGTCCACGATGGAGGGCCGCCCCTCCACCACCTTCTTCACGAGCGTGGTGGCGATCCCCCGCTCGCCGAGGTAGGCGCTCGTACCCGCGGTGGAGAGCACCTCGAACCCGAGGGCGACCAGGCGGCGGGCGATGTCCACCACCCCCTCCTTGTCGGCGTCCTTCACCGAGACGAAGGCGCGCTTCCCCTCGCCCGTCGCCGGCAGCGTGTTGCCCGCCGCCGCCTGGGCCTTGAAGAACGCGTGGTAGAAGTCGTCCGCGACGCCCATCACCTCGCCGGTGGACTTCATCTCCGGGCCGAGCACGGTGTCCACCCCGCGGAAGCGCGCGAACGGGAACACCGCCTCCTTCACGGAGACGTGGCGCGGGCGCCCCACCCCGAGCGCGCCCGCCTCGGCGAGCGACTTGCCCACCATGCAGAGCGCGCCCGCCTTCGCGAGCGGGAGCCCCGTCGCCTTGCCGACGAAGGGGACCGTGCGGCTGGCGCGCGGGTTCACCTCGAGGATGTAGATGTCCTTCCCCTGGATGGCGAACTGGACGTTCATCAGGCCGATGACGCCGAGCTCCTTCGCCAGCTCGACGGACTGGCGCTCGATCTCGGCGACCACCTCCGGCTGGAGGCTGTACGGCGGGAGCGCGCACGCCGAGTCGCCGGAGTGGATGCCGGCCTCCTCGATGTGCTCCATCACGCCGCCGACGACCACGTCCTTGCCGTCGGAGACCACGTCCACGTCCACCTCGGCGGCGTCGCGGAGGAAGCGGTCGATGAGGACCGGCCGATCGTTGGACGCCTGGACCGCCTCGCGCAGGTAGGTGCGGAGGTCGTTGTCGTCGAAGACGACCTCCATCGCCCGGCCGCCGAGCACGTACGAGGGCCGGACCATCGTGGGGTAGCCGATGCGGTGGGCGACCGCGAACGCCTCCTCGGCGCTGCGGGCCACGCCGTTCTTCGGCTGGCGGAGCTGGAGCTTCTCGATGAGCGCGGAGAACCGCTCGCGATCCTCGGCCCGGTCGATCGCGTCCGGGGTGGTGCCGAAGATCGGCACGCCCGCCTCGCTGAGCGGCACCGCGAGCTTGAGCGGCGTCTGGCCGCCGTACTGCACGATGAGCCCCTTCGGCTTCTCGACGTGGACGATCTCGAGCACGTCCTCGAGCGTGAGCGGCTCGAAGTAGAGGCGATCCGAGGTGTCGTAGTCGGTCGAGACCGTCTCCGGGTTGCAGTTGACCATGATGGTCTCGAACCCGGCCGCCTGGAGCGCGAAGGACGCGTGGACGCAGCAGTAGTCGAACTCGATGCCCTGCCCGATCCGGTTCGGCCCGCCGCCGAGGATCATCACCTTGGGCCGGTCGGTGGGCGCCGCCTCGCACTCCTCTTCGTACGTCGAGTAGAGGTAGGGCGTGAACGCCTCGAACTCGGCGGCGCAGGTGTCCACCCGCTTGAACACGGGGCGGACGCCGGCGGCGTGACGGACCTCGCGCACGGCCTTCTCGGTCGTCCCGGCGAGCTGGGCGATCCGCTTGTCGGAGAAGCCCCGCCGCTTCACGGCGCGCATCGCCGCGGCGCCCTGCGGCACGCCGCGCGCGAGCTCCCGCTCCACCGCCACGAGCTCCTCGATCTCGCGGAGGAACCAGCGGTCCACGTAGGTGAGCGCGTACAGGTCCTCGACGGAGAGCCCCGCGCGGAAGCCCTCGGCGAGCCAGAAGAGCCGCTGCGCGCGCGGCTCGCGGGCGCCGGCCTTCACCTTCTCGAGCTCGTCCGGCGAGTAGGCGTCGCCCGGCCGCTTCCCGAGCGGCGACTCGAGGCCGGCGCGGTCGGTCTCCAGCCCGCGGATCGCCTTCTGGAGGCTCTCCTGGAAGGTCCGGCCGATGGCCATCACCTCGCCGACGGACTTCATCTGCGTGGTGAGGGTGTCGTCCGCGCCCTTGAACTTCTCGAAGGCGAAGCGCGGGACCTTCGTGACGACGTAGTCGATGGTCGGCTCGAACGACGCCGGCGTGACGCGGGTGATGTCGTTCTTGAGCTCGTCGAGCGTGTAGCCCACCGCGAGCTTCGCGGCGATCTTCGCGATGGGGAACCCGGTCGCCTTGGAGGCGAGCGCGGAGGAGCGCGACACGCGCGGGTTCATCTCGATGACCACCATCCGGCCGGTGGTCGGGTGGACGCCGAACTGGATGTTCGACCCGCCGGTCTCGACGCCGATCTCGCGGATGATGCGGATGCCCACGTCGCGCATCCGCTGGTACTCCTTGTCGGTGAGCGTCTGCGCCGGGGCGACGGTGATGGAGTCGCCGGTGTGGACGCCCATCGGGTCGAAGTTCTCGATCGAGCAGATGACGACGACGTTGTCCCGCTTGTCGCGCATCACCTCGAGCTCGTACTCCTTCCACCCGATGATCGACTCCTCGCAGAGGATCGTGTGGGTGGGGGAGAGCGACAGCGCGCGCCGCGCGAGCGGCTCGAACTCCGCGAGGTTGTAGGCGACGCCGCCCCCCTCGCCGCCCATGGTGAAGCTCGGGCGGATGATGATCGGGAAGCCGATGTCGCGGGCGATGGCCCGCGCCTCCTCCCAGCTCCTGGCGTACCCGGACTTGGGCAGCTCCACGTGGATCCGCTCCATCGCCTCCTTGAAGAGGAGCCGGTCCTCGGCCTTCTCGATGGCCTCGAGCTGCGCGCCGATGAGCTCCACGCCGTGCCGCTTCAGCGCGCCGTTCTTCGAGAGGGCGACCGCGAGGTTCAGCGCCGTCTGGCCGCCGAGGGTCGGGAGCAGGACGTCCGGCTTCTCGCGGGCGAGGATCTGCTCCGCGAACTCCGGGGTGATGGGCTCGACGTAGGTCCGGTCGGCCAGCCCGGGGTCGGTCATGATGGTGGCCGGGTTGGAGTTGAGGAGGACGATCTCGTACCCCTCCTCCTTCAAGGCCTTGCATGCCTGCGTGCCCGAATAGTCGAACTCGCAGGCCTGCCCGATGACGATGGGCCCGGAGCCCACGATCATGATCTTCTTGATGTCGGTACGACGCGGCATGGGGCGGGGAAACTAGCACACGGGCGTGCGCCCATGTAACCCGCATCATGGAGAAAATCCGCCCACGAAGCGACGGCGACGCGGCCGCCCGGCCGGGGACCGGGGGCTCAGGGAACGCGCTGCCCCGAGGCGTCCTTCTCGCGGGCGGCGTGCACCGCCTCGAGGAGCTTGCGGACCTTCGGGAACCGCGCGCCCAGGGCGGCCACCACCGGCGCCGGGAAGATCACCGCCGAGACGTCCGTCCCCGCGACGAGGGCGGCGCTCCGGCCCGTGCCGAGGACCCGCCCCTCCCCGAAGAACGCGCCGCGCTCGAGCTGGGCGACCTCGACCCCGCCGGCGGTCGCGACCGCGCGGCCGTCGAGGACGAGGTAGAAGCCCTCGTCCCCCTCGCCGGAGATCGCCTCGCCCGCGGCCCAGGTCGCCTGCTGCGCGAGCTGGAGCAGGTCGTGCCGCGCCTCGGGGTCGAGCGACCGGAAGAGCAGGCTCGACTCGACGAAGGCGGTGGTCGCGAGGTCTCCCAGGACCTCCCGGGGCGCGCTGGCCATGGGCGGGCAAGCTAGCACAGGCTCGCCGGCCCGGGAGCGATTTCCCGGGCGCGGACGCGGAGAACGTCCGCGATCCGACCCGGCGCCGCCGGCGGCCTCGACCGAGAGAAGTTTCGCGGCCCCGACCGAGAGAAGTTCGCCGCGCGGCCCCGACCGAGAGAAGTTTCTCGGCCGCGGAGCTCCGCGGCGGCTCAGCCGCGAGGTGCGGCCGGCGCGCGCCCGAGCTTCCGCTGCAGCGCGACGATGACGGCGGGCGGCACGAACGCGCTGACGTCGCCGCCGAAGGTCGCCACCTCCCGGACCAGCCGCGCCGAGACGAAGAAGTAGTCCTCGCCCGTCATCACGAACACCGACTCGAAATCGGGCAGGAGGCGGTTGTTCATGTTGGCGAGCTGGAACTCGTACTCGAAGTCCGACACCGCCCGGAGCCCGCGCAGCACGGTGGGGATGCCGCGCCGGCGCGCGTAGTCCACGAGGAGCCCGTCGAACGAGTCCACCTCCACGCGCGGGTCCTCGCCGACCACCTCGCGGATGAGCGCCCTGCGCTCGTCCGCGGTGAAGAGCGGCGACTTCTGGGGGTTGTTGGCGACCGCGACCACGAGCCGGTCGAAGAGCTTGAGCCCGCGCTGGATGATCGCGAGGTGCCCGTTGGTGAGCGGGTCGAACGAGCCGGGGTAGATGGCGGTGCGGGCCATGTCGGGCGCGGAGTATGGCTCAGTCGCGCCGGTAGATCGAGATTCCCGTCCCGCCGTAGGCGCGCCGATCCACCAGCACCAGCCCGCCGGAGCGGTCGGGCGGGGGGCGGCGGGCGTCGTGCTCGGCGACCGCGCGGCCGCCGCGCGCGAGGAGCGGCTCCAGCGCGGCGAGGGCGGCGTCCGGCCCTTCGGCGTAGGGCGGGTCGGCGAAGGCGAGGAGGAACCGCCCGCGCGGCAGGCGGGCGAGCGCCTCCGGGACGCGCCCCCGGAGCACCTCCAGCCGGTCGCCGAAGCCGAGCGCCGCGGCGTTCCGCGCGATCGTCTCGGCCGCGACGCGGTCGGCCTCGACGCAGACGGCCCGGTCGCAGCCGCGGGAGAGCGCCTCGAGGGCGAGCGCGCCGGTCCCGGCGTAGAGGTCGAGGACGTCGCCGCCCTCGAAGAACTGCCCGAGCAGGTTGAACACCGCCCCGCGCACCTTCTCGCTGGTGGGCCGCGTCCGCATCCCGCGGGGCGCCGCGAGCCGCCGCCCGCGCGCGGTGCCGGCGATGATCCGCGTCATCGCGCCTCGAGCTGGCGCTCGAGCGCCCGCGCCATGCGGACCGCGCTCCCCGGCGCGCCGAGCGCCTCGAGGAACCCGCTCACCTCGACGTACGCCCGCGCCTCGAGCCGCTCCGCGGCGCCGTCCGACAGCTCGGCCGCGGCCCGCTCGAGCCGGCTCGCGCGCGTCGTCGTTTCATGGTCCTCGGGACCCGCGCCGGCCGGGCCGGCGCCGGAGGAGATCAGCGCCCACGGGATGAGGCTCAGCGCGTTCGCCGCCGCCCGCCCGCCGTCGTCGCACGCCTTCACCGGCGAGCCGCGCAGGAGCTCGAGCAGCGCGGGCGTCACCGGTCCCCGGCGCATCACCGGCACCCCCGCCGCCGCCGCGCAGACGCGGGCGAGCGCCGCCGCCTGCAGCCGCGCCTCGCCGGCGCTCGACGGCTCCGGACAGCGGACGCTCACGACGTCCGGCGGCGCGCCCCGCCGGGTCAGCTCCTCGACGAGCGCTCCCGCGCGGGCCGCGCCGTCCGGCCCCTCCTCGAGCGGCAGCACGCACTCGAGGCCGAGCCCGCGCTCCACCGGGCCGGCGGCCACCTCGGCGAGCACGCGCCCCCGCTCCGCCGGCGCCACCGCGCCCGCGTCCACGGCGAGGTGCGTCATCCCCGCGTCCACCAGCCGCCACGCCTCGTGCGACGCGCGCTCGACCTCGGCCGCGCCCTCCCCCTCCACGACCACGTCGGCGGAGAGGAAGATCGGAAGGCCGGCCGCGACCTCGTCCGCCGCGCGCGTCACCGCCTCGAACCAGGGCTCCGGGAGCGCGCCGTGCGGCAGCGCGAGGCCGATCGCGGAGCGGTGCTCCTTGGCCGCGACGAGCGCCGCGGGGGCCCCCCCCGCGCAGGGGGCGCGCCCGACCGCGCGGGCGCGGCGGGGGGCGGGCCCGTGGGCCCGGCCCCCCGCCGCGCGCCCCCCGCCGGCGGGGGGCCCCCCCACGACCGGGAGGACGAGGCGGAGGGCGGCCGCGGGGCCGAGCAGGTCGCGGAGCGAGATCGGGCACGCGTCGCTCCGCGGCGCGAGCCGCTCGACGACGCTCGCCGGCCGGAACGCGAGGATCCGCGAGAGCATCACGGGCGGATATAGCACGGGGCGCGCCGCGCGCGGCGGGCATGAGGGCGCGGTCTCGTGGCGCCCCCCGCTCGCATCGCGCCGCGGCGGCGACGCTCGGCGCGAGCGGGTCGCGCCTTCAGTGCTGGTAGTCGTTCACGTGCGCGTACTCGGCCGACTCGATCTGCAGCGTGGTGTGGTCGATCCCGAAGCGGCGCCGCAGCTCGAGCTTCACCGCGTTCAGGATCTCGTCGTTGCGCCCCATCGAGTCGAGGCGGACGACGAGGTGCGCCGAGAGGGCGTGGAGGTTGCTCGAGATCGTCCAGATGTGGAGATCGTGGACGGCGACCACGCCGGGGCAGCACTCCATCTCCTTGCAGACCGCCGCCACGTCGAGGTGGCGGGGGACGCTCTCCATGAGGATGTCCGTGATCTCGAGGATCATCCGCACGGCGCCCCAGAGGATGAGGCACGCGATCACGACCGAGAGCAGCGGGTCGAGCCACTCGATGCCGGGGCGGAGCGCCATCGCGCCCGCGCCGAGCAGGATCGCGACCGACGAGAACGTGTCGGCGAGGACGTGCAGGAACGCGGAGCGCGCGTTGAGCGAGTGCTCGCCGTGCAGGAACCCCAGGATCGCCAGGTTCGCCACGAGGCCGATGGCGGCGATCACCGCCATGAGCCCGAGCTTGATGGGCGCGTGCGGCGTCCGGAGCCGCTCCACCGCCTCCCAGGCGATCCAGATCGAGAGCAGGAGGAGCGCGCCGACGTTGATCTGCGCCCCGAGCACCTCCGCGCGACGGAAGCCGAAGGTCCGCTTGTCGTCGGCCGGGCGGGCGGCGAGCCAGGAGGCGAACAGGGCGAGCCCGAGCGCGCCCGCGTCGGTGAGCATGTGACCCGCGTCGGAGACCAGGGCGAGAGACCCGGACAGCCAGCCGCCCACCGCCTCGGCGAGCATGACGGTCCCGGTGACGACCATGGAGGCGCCGAGCCGGCGCAGGCTCGCCCCGCCGCCGTGCGCGCCGAGGGCGTGGGCGGTCGCGTGATCGTGCACGTGCTGGTGGAGCGGCGTGGCGCCGTCGCCGCCCGGGTGGGCGTGGGCGCGCCCGGGCGCGTCCTCCAGGTGGGAGTGGCCGTGCGACATTCCGCTCGAGCCTCCGTCTCGGGATAGTCTACGCCATGCAGCGCGCGACCGACATCGCGGGCGGCGCGCGCGGCGCCCGTCCGGACGGAGCCCGCGCGGGCCGAGGACCTCGATGAAGCCCACCGACCACTACACGCGCGCGCCCGACGGGACGCGGATCCACTGGACCCGTCTCGGCGCGGGCAACCCGACCGTCGTCCTCCTCGACGGGATCGGGTGCGCCGGGTACGTGTGGCGCCACCTCGAGCCCGCCCTGGCCCGCGAGCACCGCGTCCTTCACGTGCAGTGGCGCGGCCACGGCGAGAGCGAGTCGCCCCGCGATCCCGGGCGCGTCGGGCTCGAGGAGTGCGTGGACGACCTCCTCGCGGTGCTCGACGACGCCGGCGAGGAGGCGGCGGTCCTCGCCGGGCACTCGATGGGCGTGCAGGTCGCGCTCGAGACGCACCGGCGGGCCCCGCGGCGGGTCCGGGGCCTCGTCCTCGTCTGCGGCGCGCCCGGGCGGCCCATCGACACGTTCCACGACTCCCCGGTGCTCCGGCTCGCGTTCCCGTTCGCGCGGGCGCTCGTCGAGCGCTGGCCCGACCTGGCCCGGACCGCGTTCCGCACCGTGGTCTCGACCGACCTCGCCGTCGAGTACGCCCTCGCCTTCGAGGTGGACCGGTCCCGCGTCGAGCGCGTCGATCTCGAGCGGTACTTCCGGGACCTCGCCCGGGTGGATCCCACCCTCTTCGTCCGCCTGCTCGCCTCGGCCGGCGTCCACGACACGACCGACCACCTCCCCGAGGTGGACGTCCCGACCCTGGTCGTCGCCGGCGAGCACGACTCCTTCACGCCGGTCCGCCTCTCGCGGCGGATGCACGAGGCGATCCCCGGCAGCGAGCTGCTCGTCGTCCCGGGCGGCACCCACGTCGCGCCGCTCGAGGCGCCTGACCTGGTCGCGGAGCACGTGCTCGCGTTCCTCGCCGGCCGTGTCCCGGCCCGCCGCGCGGCCCGCCGTCCGCCCCGGCCCGCCGCCGCGCGCCGCCGCCGGACCCGCCGCACCTCGAGGTGATCCCTGCGCTCCGCCTTCGCCCTCGCCGCGGCGCTCGCGGCCCTCGCCGCCGTCCCCGCGCCCGCGCGCGGCCAGCTCTACGATCCCCGCTACCGCTTCCGCACCATCGAGAGCGACCACTTCCGCGTGCACTACCACCAGGGCGAGGAGGCGCTCGCGCAGGAGGTGGTCCGCGCCGCCGAGCGCGCCCACGACCTGCTCGTCCCGGCGCTCGGCCACGCGCCGCGCGACCGGACCGAGGTGGTCCTCTCCGACGACACCGACCAGGCGAACGGCTCGGCGACGCCCCTCCCCTACGACACGATCCGGCTCTACGCGGTCCCGCCGACCGAGCTGTCGGAGCTGAACGCGTACCGGGACTGGGTGCCGGCGCTGGTGTTCCACGAGTACGTCCACGTCCTCCACCTCGGCGAGGTGGGCGGGATCCCCGGGCTCGCGAACCGGCTCTTCGGGCGGCTCCTCTTCCCGAACGGGCTCGTCCCCGGGTGGATGGTCGAGGGCATGGCGGTGCTGCATGAAGGCGACGGGGAGCCGCCCGGCGCCGGCCGGAACCGGAGCGCGCTCTTCGACATGTACGCGCGCGCCCTCGCCACCGAGCCGCCCGGCTTCCCCGCCCTCGACGCGGTCTCGAGCCCGATGGTCGAGTGGCCGAGCGGCAGCGTGCCGTACCTCCTCGGCGGCCGGTTCATGGCGTTCCTCGAGGCGCGGTACGGCCGCGCCGCGCTGGCCGGCTACCTCCGCGATCAGGGGTCGCAGCTCTGGCCGTACGCGCCGGGCTGGGTCGCGGAGCGCTGGTTCGGGAAGGACTTCCTCGCGCTCTGGGCGGACTACCGCGCGTCCGAGGAGGCGCGCTTCGCCGCTCAGCTCGTTCGCGTGCGGGGGCGGCCGGTGACCCGGCCGCGGCGGCTCACCGCCCACGGCGGCGAGGCGACGACGCCGCGCTGGTCCCCGGACGGCGCCTTCATCGCGTACTACCGGCGCACCCTCGACCGCCGCCCGGGCGTCTTCCGGATCACCCCCGACGGCCGCGACCTGGGGCGGGCCGCGACGATCGACGCGAACGGCGCGCTGGCGCTCCGCTCGCCACGCGAGGCGGTGGTGGCGATCACGGAGGTCTGGCGGGAGCACCGCCTGTACGACGACCTCTGGCTCGTGGACCTCGAGACCGGCGGGCGCCGCCGCCTCACCGACGGCGCCCGGGCCACCGAGCCGGCCCTCACGCCCGACGGCGCGGCGGTGGTCTACGTCCGGCGCGAGGACGGCGGGGGGCTGCGCCTCGTCCGGCGCCCGCTCGCCGGTGGCCCCGAGGAGCTGCTCGTCTCGCGCCCCGGCGCCCAGCTCTTCGCCCCCGCCCCCTCGCCCGACGGCCGCCGCGTGGCGTTCGTCCTCCAGGAGGACGGCCACCGCGACCTCGCGCTCTGGGAGGACGGGAAGGTCACGCGGATCACCGACGACGACGCCCTCGACGCGAGCCCGGCCTGGACGCCCGACGGCCGGTTCGTGCTCTTCTCCTCCGACCGCGGGGGCATCTACGACCTCTACGCGTGGGAGGCGGCCACCGGCGCGATCCGTCAGGTCACGAACGTCGAGTCCGGCGCGTTCCAGCCCGCCGTCTCGCCCGACGGCAAGACCATCGCCTTCCTCACCTACTCGCGCGCCGGGTTCGACCTCGCGACCATCCCCTTCGATCCGGAGACCTGGCTCGAGCCCGAGCCGGCCCCGCCGCCCGTCGCCCTCCCTGCCGCGGCCGCGCCCGCGCCCCTCCCCTCCCGCCCGTACTCTCCGTGGGCCACCCTCACGCCGCGGTGGTGGTTCCCGATCTGGGGCGCCGACGGGGCCGGGTCCACCTTCGGCGCGGTGACCGGCGGGAGCGACGTGCTCGGCCGCCATGCCTACGCCCTCCAGGCGTGGTGGAGCGCGATCGGGCGCGAGCCCGGGTACTCGGCGGCGTACCTGGGCGGCTGGTCGTGGCCCCGGCTCGACCTCTCCTCGTCACGCTGGGTGGACACCGCGCCGGGCGGGACGCGCGGCCTCCAGACGGACACGAGCTTCGGCGCGGGCGCGACGTTCACCTTCTCGCGCCTCACCTCCGGGCTCAGCCTGCGCCTCGGGTGGGACGGGACGCGCTACGACGTCATGGGCGAGCGCCGGCGCGCGACGACCAGCGACGGCCTCGGGTGGGGCGACGGGTTCCTCGCCGAGCTCTCGCTGCGGGTCGGCTACTCCGACGCGCGGCGGTTCGCGCGGTCCATCTCGCCGGAGGAGGGGCGCACGGTCGCCCTCGCCTTCGGCGCCGCCGGGCCGGAGATCGGGAGCGACTTCCAGCTCGCGCGAGCGCGGGGCGCCTACGCCGGGTACCTCCGCGTCCCCGGCACCGAGCACGCCGTGATCGCAGCCCGGCTCGGCGGCGGGGTCGCGCACGGCTCCATCGGCGGGCGGGCGCCGTACAAGCTCGGCGGCGCGACCACCGCCGACCCGCTCTCCCTCCTCCTCGGCACCGTCGCCGCGCCCACCGACCAGCTCCGCGGGTACCCGTACGGCTGGCTCCTCGGGACCGGCTTCGACGCCGCGAGCCTCGAGCTCCGCTTCCCCATCGCCTCCCCGGGGTGGGGCCACTCGACCTGGCCGCTGTTCCTGCGGCGGCTGCACGGGGCGGCGTTCGCGGACCTGGGCGACGCCTTCGATCTCCCCGGAGAGCTGCCCTTCGCCGGGCACGGGTTCTCGTGGCAGGAGCTCCGGCTCGGCGCCGGCGCCGAGCTGCGCGCCGAGGTCGTCCTCGGCTACTGGCTGCCCGCGGACGTCCACCTCGGCCTCGCCCATGCGTTCGGGCGGGTGTTCCGTGGTGAGTCCCGGGAGGCCGGCGTCGATCCGCTGACGGTGTACCTGACGGTCGGGCCGGCGTTCTGATGAGCGCCGCCCGCTTGGCGAGGCACACGATGCCTAGGGCTAGCCGAGCGGGGGCTTACGAGCGAGCAGCGGAGGCCGTTCGAAAGCTCCGTTCGCCCTGAGCCCTTCGACTCCGCTGCTTGCGGCAGCTCCGCTCAGGGCAGGCTCCGGAGCGGGAAGCGCGCCGGAGTCGAAGGGCGAGCAGCGCAGGAGGAGTCTGCCCCGCGCAGGCAGACGGAGCTCGGCCCGGCAGCCGCTGCGCGCGCAGACGACCTACGCCTCGCGCGGCCGGCGGATCGCCTGGGCGATGCGGAAAGGCGCGAGCACCAGCGTGCGGGCGAGCCGCAGGGCGTCCTGCACCAGCTCGGCCAGGATCGCCGAGACCGGCACCTCGATCTCGGTGGCGCGGCGCTCTGCCGCAGAGATCTCGGCCATGCGCTCGACCTTCTCCCGCTGGTTCCGGCGCGCTTGCTGGCTCTGCGCCGCCGTCTCGCCGACGAACCGCTTCCCCCCCGGGGCCCCGCGCCGGAGGTCCGCCACCTGCATCGACATCGCGTCCTTCGAAGATCCGGACCGGTGCTTCGCCATGTAGGGAAGCTAGGCTCGCCGCACTGCGGCGGCGACCGCCCTCCAGCCCCGTGCGTACGTGCTTGCGGGCTGCCCCGACCGATGCTAGAAAACGCGCGCTTCTGCAGCACCCGCCGACATAGCTCAGATGGTAGAGCAACTGATTCGTAATCAGTAGGTCCCCAGTTCAAGTCTGGGTGTCGGCTCTCAACTCCCCGAAACATCGAGCGATTCAAGACAGACGGGCTCCCGACCAGGAGCCCGTTTCTCGTTCCGCTGCGCGACGGCTTCAGGCCCCCGCCTCGCCCCACGCAACCTCAAGCACGATCTTGCCGTGCGACCTCCCCTGCTGGTTGAGGTCCAGCGCCTCGCGCGCCCGCTCGAGGGGGAGCACCTGCGTGACGTGAGGCTTCACGGCGCCGCGCTCGACGAGCGCCGCGATCTCGCGCAGGTCCTCGGTGTCGTACCTCATCCCGAACATCACGCCGCGGACGCCGGCTTGCCGGGCCGCGTCGTCGTCGATCTCGCCGACGAGGTTGATGAGCATGCCCCCGGGTTTCAGGATCGACCACGAGCGAGCCTGGACGTCGCCGCCGAGCGGGTCGAGCACGACGTCCATGTCGTGCACCTCCTGCTCGAACCGCTCGTGCTGGTAATCGACGATCCGGGAGACGCCGAGGCCGCGCAGGTACTCGAAGCTCGGCGCGCTCGCGGTGGCGAACACCTCCGCCCCCTTCAGCTTCGCGAACTGGACCGCGAACGCTCCGACGCCGCCGCTCGCGCCGTGGACGAGGAACCTCATCCCGGGCCGCGCGCCTGCGGTGTCCACGACGGCCTGCCACGCGGTCAGTGACGGCATGGGGATCGACGCGGCGGTGACGAAGTCGAGGTTCTTCGGCTTGTGGACGAGATCCGACGCGGGGACGCGCGCGTACTCGGCGAAGCTGCCCCAGGTTTCGCCGAAGACCTCGTCGCCTTCGTGGAAGGAGGTCCCGGACCTCGCTCCGATCTTCGCGACGACCCCCGAGAAGTCCTGTCCGAGCGTGAGCGGCACGCGATCCGCGCCCGCGGGGTTGTAGATGTGCTCGCGGATCATCCAGTCGACCGGGTTCACCGCCGCGGCGTGGACGTGGACCAGGACCTTGCCCGCGGTCACCCGGGGCAGCGGGACGTCGTCGATCCGGACCTGGTCCGGGCCGCCGAACTCGTGGATACGGATCGCCTTCATCGCGCCCCCCTCCGCGGCAGCTGCGGCCCCGGTGCCGAGGTGACGGTAATCACGGTGAGGCCGCCCGAGGGCCGTCATCGCCCGGACGGCGAACCCGGTGACGGGTCCGGGCAGGAGCGGCAGTTCGCCACGACGGAAGAGCCGGCCGGGCCGCCTCGAACGGGACGATCTTCCCGCGACGAGCGATGGCTTGGCCGTTTCCACCGATGGCTTCCGGTCCTTCGCCCGGCGGAAGAAGGTGGACGGGCTCGCGGACAGCCAAACGCGGCTTCGTTCTGATAGACCTCGCGAGCGGATCGTCCCGCGCCCCACGGCCGGACAGCGGAGGACCGCCATGACGTTCAGCTACGCGCCGGCGACCGCCGCAGACCTCGCCGCCATCCGCGCCCTGCTCGCGGAGGCGCACCTCCCCGTCGAGGACCTCGGCCTCTCCCACCAGCACTTCATCGTCGCCCGCGAGGGCGCCAATGTCGTCGGGTGCATCGGGCTCGAGCGCTACGGCGACGACGCGCTGCTGCGCTCGCTCGTCGTAGCCCCGTCGCGCCGGGGGGCGGGCTTCGGCAAGGGCCTTTACGCGGAGGCGCTCGCGGAGGCGCGGCGCGGCGGCGTCGCGGCGCTCTACCTCCTCACGAACACCGCCGAGGGGCTCTTCAGCCGCTTCGGGTTCTCGCGGATCGCGCGCGCCGCGGTCCCGGCCGCGGTGGCGTCGAGCCTGGAGTTCCGCTCCCTCTGCCCCGCGTCGGCGGTCTGCATGGTGAAGCGACTCGCGCCGTGAGCGTCCGCGCGAGCGCGGCCGGGGCTA
Organism: Anaeromyxobacter oryzisoli; assembly: GCF_022690765.1. Taxonomy (GTDB): domain Bacteria; phylum Myxococcota; class Myxococcia; order Myxococcales; family Anaeromyxobacteraceae; genus Anaeromyxobacter; species Anaeromyxobacter oryzisoli. The sequence continues at coordinate 26,969 of NZ_JALCZA010000017.1, forward strand.
CTTCCGCTCCTCCTTCGCCCGCTCCTGCAGGTACCAGGCGTGCTCGGGGCGCGCGAGGATCTCGTCGAGCACCGCCTGCACGGCCTTGGCCTGCGCGACCTGGCCCCGGGCGGCGGCGTGGGCGACGATCTCACGCGCCTCCGGGACCACCTTCTCGTAGAAGGTCTGGGCGACCTCGTACATCCCGTGCCAGTGCGCGTAGTCGGGCGCCATCATCGCGGCGCCATGGCGCGCGCGCCGGCCCTGGTGATGGTGGAGCTCGAACCAGTCCCACTCGATCTGCTCGTCGAACGGCGCCTTGGTGAGGAGCCCCTGGTCGTAGAGCGCCTTCATGAGCGCCTGCCCCGGCTTGGCGAACTTCTCGTCGTAGAGCACGACGAGGTCGTCGTACTGCTTGTAGGCCGCGTCCACCGTCGAGGACGCGTGGCACGTCGTGCACACCTCCTTCATCCGCTCGCGCTTCTGGAGCGCGGTGTCCACCACCGCCGCCTTCCGCTTCGCCGGGTCGGTCTCGGTGACGACCCGGTGCTCCGCGTCGGTGTCCATCGGCTGGGAGACCGGCGGGCGGTTCGTCCAGGAGAGCCGCTCGCCCGGATCGTGCGTCACCTTCCCGCCGTTCACGTTGGCGGACATGTGGCACGTCGCGCAGGTGGGGGCGGCGGAGTAGTCCTTCCCGAGCACCCAGCTCTTCCCGTCGAGGTTCATCCGGTCGCGCGCGTCGCGGTAGGCGATGCCGTGCTTGGACTCTTCGTAGATCTCCTTCTGCGGGTGGTCGGGGCCGAGGTGGCAGGTGCCGCAGTTCTCGGGCTGCCGGGCGCGCCGCCGGGAGAAGTCGTGCCGGCTGTGGCAGGCCGAGCAGGAGCCGAGGGAGCCATCCAGGTTGATCCGGCCGATGCCGGCGTTCGGCCAGGTGGCCTCCACGAACACGGGCTTCCCCTCCCCATCGCGCAGGATCCGATCCAGGACGCCCGGCTGGGTGGGCCTCCCGTCGGGGCCGGGCTTCAGGTCGTCCACCGTGATCGGGGCGCCCGACTTCGCCTTGAGCGCCGTCTTGTTGCCGTGGCACTGCTGGCAGCCGGCCTGCGCGCTGGCCATCCCGTTCACCTGCGGGTCCATGCCGCGCCCGGCCGCCGTGCCGTGCGGAGCGAACGGCAGCCGCGCGCCCTCCACCGTCTCCGCGAGGCCGTTGTCCAGCGAGGCGAGGATGTTCCCCGCCTTGGCGTGGTGGCTCCGGCCGAACTCCTCCGCCTCCTGCCGATGGCAGCGGCCGCAGTCGCGCGGCGTGACCACCGTCGCGACGAGCTCGCCTCCGTGCTCGAACGCGTCCGCGTCGCCCTTCGACGCCTGATGGCAGTCGAGGCAGCCGACGCCCTTCCGGGCGTGCCCGCTGTCGTGCCACTGCTCGACGATGCCGGGGTTCGTGCTGGAGTGGCAGTCCACGCACCCTCGGGAGCGGGCCGGCGCGGACGCCGAGGAGGTGGCGGCGGACGCCTTGCGCGTCCCGCCCCGGGTCGCGGCGAAGGCGACCGGGGCGAGGCACAGGGCTGCGAGGAGCGCGACGTGACGTGCGTGCATGCGGGGACTCCGAAGGCGATGAGGGCTGCGGGCTGGGAGGGGATCGCTTCGCGAATTCGGCCCACCGGTGATCACGGACCGTCGGTCAGACGAAGGCGCGGCTGTTGCGTGGCGCGGCGACCGGCGACCGCGAGCCGACCGATGCGCGGCGCGCCGGCCTCACTCGCGGCGTCCCCCGGGGCAACGTCGCCCGGACGGACGTGACCGGCGAGGACGCGCCGCTGCGAGCGCGCCGCGTCCGCGTCCGGGCCGGCGCCCGGCGACGAAGCTCGCCGGCGAACGCCAGGAAGGCCTGGAGCGTCCGCTCCACCCGGTCCTCGTCCATCATCGACAGCGCCTCGAAGGCGTCCATGCGCGCTCCTCCGGCGACGGTGCGTGAACCACCGCGTCGCCGCGATGACTGGAACGCCAAGCAATGGGCCTGCCAGAGGGGTGATCCCTTCCAGACCGGACACTTGCGCGATCCGCGTGGCCCGCGCGCAACCGGATTTGGGTGTCTCGGTACCGAGCCCTCGGTGAAGAGGCCTCGGCCACCTGTCAATCTCGATTGATTGATCGCGATCAGTAAGCGTTCGGGCCACCCCCGAAGATCGAGGGCGCGCGATCGATCTCTGCGGATCTGGATCGTTCGCAGCACTTCGCCCGGCATCACCGCGTCCGGCCACGCGGATTTCGCGAGACGGACCGGCGAGGGCCGAAGCGACGGTCCAGCGAGCGACCCAACGAGTCCCCGGCCTCGATCCGAGCGCCGGAAGCATTTTCCGTGGTGCTCGCCGCCGACCGGCCCTTTGGCCGATCGCCGCCGCGGGTGCCGTCGATCCCAAGGCGGGAGGAGGAGAAGTGAAATCCGTTCGGTGGCTCTTGGTGTCGCTGTCCGCGGCCCTGGCGAGCACCGCCCAGGCCGCGCCGTCTCCACAGGTCCCGATCCCCGGGAGCTCCATCCCGCGCTTCGTCGATCCCCTGCCACGGCCGAGCGTTCAGCCCGGGGGGACCCTCGCGACGATCGACGCCACCGGCACCTCGTTCGCGGCCCCGCTGCAGCTCAGGATGTGCGAGTTCAAGGCCCGGATCCTCCCCTCGACGTTCGTGCCACCGCCGGGCAGCCAGTATCAGGGGTACACCTGGGTCTGGGGATACGTCGCCGGCACGACCTGCCCCGACACCGAGCGGGACACGTACCTCGGGCCCGTCCTCGTGAACGTCCGCGGCACGCCGACGACCATCCAGTACACGAACGCCCTCCCCACCGTCGATCGGACGAACCTCCTCGCGTACAAGTTCGGCACCGATCAGACCGTGCACTGGGCCGACCCGCTCGGCGGAGAGCTGAACGAGTGCCACATGATGAGCGGTGATCCCCCTCAGGCCGGGGCGGGCATTCCACCGTATCACTCCGCCTGCTCGCTCAACTTCGGCGAGTGGTTCGACCCGGAGACGGGGAGAGGCGGCTTCGGCGCCGCGGGCATCCCCGCGGTGCCACACCTCCACGGCGGAGAGGTCCCGCCGGTGCTCGACGGCGGCCCGGACGCCTGGTTCACGAGCGACGGGCTCGTGCAGGGCCACGACTACTACACGAACCCGAACGTGGAGGCGGCAGGGAACCAGGCGGTCTACAGCTATCCGAACACCCAGGGCGCGGCGCCGCTCTGGTTCCACGATCACACGCTCGGCGCGACGCGGCTCAACGTGTACGCGGGGATCGCGGGTGGGTACTACCTGCTGGACCCGGCCCAGGAGGACCGCTTCCAGCGGATCGGGATGCTCCCGGTCGGAGACGTGATCCCGCTCGTCCTCCAGGATCGGATGTTCGACATGAACGGTCAGCTCTACTTCCCCAGCGGCTTCCCGGGAGGCCCCAACGGCCCGCCGCCGAACCCGCAGCACCCCTACTGGATCCCCGAGTTCCTGGGCGACACCATCGTCGTGAACGGCAAGGCGTGGCCGTACCTCGCCGTCGAGCCGCGTCGCTACCGCTTCCTCTTCTTGAACGGCTCGAACGCTCGCACCTACGAGATGTTCCTCGCGAACCCGGTGACCGAGCAGATGGGCCCCCCGATGTGGGTCATCGGGAACGACGGCGGCTTCCTCGACGTGCCCTCGATCGTCGATCCGAACGCGGGCTACCCGATCGAGCCGCACCTCGTCATCCAGCCCGGTGAGCGTTACGAGGTCATCATCGACTTCACGAGCGTGGCGAACCAGACGCTCGTCCTCAGGAACATCGCGAAGGCTCCGTACCCGGGCGGACATCCCCCCAACGGCGCGACCACCGGTCAGCTCATGCAGTTCCGCGTGAGCGCGGGCCCCGTCACGGACACGAGCTACGACCCGAGCTCCGGGATCGCGCTCCGTCCGCAGCCCATCGTCCGCCTCACCGACCCGGCCACCGGCGAGGTCGCACCGGGCGTCGTCGTCGCGAAGACGCGGGAGCTCACGCTCAATGAGGTGCTGCTCCCGCCGCAGACGGCGGTCGATCCGGTCACCGGCGTCCCGACCGCGTACCCTGGAGGCCCGGTCGAGATCCTCGTGAACAACAGCCTCTGGGCGGGGAAGGACCGCCCCGACTTCGAGGAGGTCACCGTCGGCGGGGTGACCGAGTTCGTCTCCGAGACGCCGGCGGAGGGCACGACGGAGGTCTGGGAGATCGTGAACACCACGATGGACGCCCACCCGATCCACACCCACCTCGCCACGTTCCAGATCCTGAACCGCCAGAGGTTCAAGGCGAAGGCGTTCGGCGCCGCCTACGCGGCCGCGTTCCCGGGCGTCAGCGGCGCCACCTGCGGGACCGGCGTGTGGTGCCCCGGCTTCGGGCCGCCGCTCGACTACTCGCCCTCGGCCGCCTCCGGCTGGAAGCTCGGCGGCAACCCGGACGTCACGCCGTTCCTCCTCGGGCCGATCCGTCCTCCCGACCCGGACGAGATCGGGTGGAAGGACACCTTCATCACGTATCCGGGCATGGTGAACCGGATCGTCGTCCGCTTCGCGCCGCAGGAGACCCCCGCAGGCAGCCAGGAGGGCTATCCGTTCTCGCCCAACGACAGCCCGACGGGCAGCGTGAACGACAGCCACGGCTACGTCTGGCACTGCCACATCATCGATCACGAGGACAACGAGATGATGCGGCCCGACGTCATCGTGCCGCTGCCGGGCGCGACGCGCAGCTACGTGAAGGGCGTGCACTACTGACGGCGGCACCCGCTCGCACTGCCGCGGCGCTCGTGACGTGAGCGCCCCCGCGCGAGCCGGTGGCCTGCGGACGAGGCCCCGGCTCGCGCGGTGCCCGTCAGCGCCGGAGCGCCGCGGCCACGGCGGCGGCGAGGGTCGTGGTGGGCCGCCCGATCAGGCGCCGCAGCTCGCCGGTCGAGTCGTCGAGATCGCCCTGCGCCGCCCAGACGTCCGAGTCCGCGAGGATCTTCGCGAACGGCCCCGGCAGGCCGGCGCCGGTGAGCACCGCCTCGTACTGGGCGGGCGGGAGGTCCTGGTAACGGACGGGCTTGCCGGCCTGGCGCGACACCTCCGCGGCGAGCTCGGCCATCGTGAAGGGAACGTCCCCCGCGAGCTCGTAGATCTCCTTCGGCTGCCCGGCGCCGGTGAGCACCGCCACGGCCGCTGCGGCGTAGTCGGCGCGGGCGGCGGCGGCGACGCGCCCCGTCCCGGCGCTTCCCACGATCGCCCCGTGCTGGAGCGCGGGCGCGAGGTTCTCCGTGTAGTTCTCCAGGTACCAGCCGTTCCTGAGGAAGACGTGCGGCAGCCCCGACGCGCGGATCGCCGCCTCGGTCGCCTTGTGCTCCTCGGCGAGCGCCATCCTCGAGGTCTGGGCGCGCAGCAGGCTCGTGTACGCGAGGAGACGGACCCCCGCGCGCTTCGCGGCGTCGATCACCGCCGCGTGCTGGGCCGCCCGCTTCCCGACCTCGCTCGACGAGATGAGCAGCACCTTCTCGCCCCCTGCCAGCGCGCGCCCGAGCGTCTCCGGCTTCGAGTAGTCCGCCTGGCGGACCTCGACGCCCCGCGCGGCGAGGTCCCTCGCCTTGTCGGGGTTCCGCGCGACGGCCGCGATCTCGCGGGCGGGGACCTTCTCGAGGAGCCCCTCGACGACGAGGTGGCCGAGGTGACCCGTGGCTCCGGTGACGACGATCATGAGTCCTTCTCCTCCGATGTGCTGGTGCTGCGTGGTGTGATGCTGCGTGGTTGGTGCTTCCGTAACCGCTATAGCTACGAATTGCCGCAAAAAAAATGGAGGCTCGTCCGTCTCCCGGCCGCTCAGCGCGCGACCGCCCTCACCTCCTGGAGCAGGTCGTCGATCGTGGTCCGCTCGAGGTCGCGCTCGAGCGCGCGCCGCGCCTGTTCGTAGTGACCGCTCAGCGCCGCGCGGATGGTGCGGCCGACGGGACAGCGCGGGTTGGGGGCGCTGCCGTGCAGCGGGAAGAGGTCGCCGCTCTCCACCGCCCGGAACACCTGCCGGAGCGTGATGTCGCGCGCGGCCGGCACGAGCCGCCACCCTCCCCCCGGCCCCCCCTGGGAGCGGACCAGCTTCGCCCTCCTGAGCAGCGCGAGCAGGCGCCGGATCACCACCGGGTTCGTGTTCACGCTCCCCGCGATGTACTCGGACGTCATCGGCTCGCCGCCCGCGCCGTAGGCGAGCAGCGTGAGGACGTGGATCGCGACCGTGAAGCGGCTGCTCGGCCTCATGACTCGCAACTGTACTAGTTACGGGTCACCGGACCGTCAAGCGTTTCCGTCTAGCCCGCCGAGCGCACGCGCTGGGGGAAGCTCACGCCCCTCGGCGCGGCCGGCCACGGCCCGGTCGCCGCCTTCGCGGTCGCCTGCTCCGCGCGGAAGCGGACGACGACCTCGTAGCAGCGCGAGCACGGGAAGAAGCGGGAGTACCGCGACTCGGGCCGACCGAGGACCGTGTGCCCGCAGGCCATCACCACGGCCGGGTGGCCGTTCTGCATCTCCCTGCGAACGATGCGTCGAAGAGGGAAATCGTGGTGCGGGTTCAGCTTCTTGCTGCCGTTGTTCAAGGGTTCTCCACCTTCCGAGAATTCGCGAGATTGCCGGGCGCTCCCCCCCGACGTCGCTCGCCCCCCGAGCGGCGTGTTCTACCCTACCTGGGGGGAACGCGCACCCGGGAGGACGAACGGGGGGCGGCCCCATTTGCGCTCGCCCCGCCGCTCTTCCACCCGGGCTACGGCGCCCGGCGTCGTCACTGGAGCGTGCCGCTCGAGGTGCTCAGCCGGTCGATGAGAGCCTGCATGTCCGAGATCGTGACGCCGGACCGGTTCGCCGACGACCCGACGAACGTGGTCATGGCAGTGGCGAGGCCCACGGTGCCCGCGTTCGGCTGCATCATGGTGCCGCCCATCATCCCGCCCATGCCGCCCATCGCGATGGGCGTCGAGCCCATCATGCCGTTCATCACCCCGTCGGACGCGTCCGACATCATCACCGTGACGAGGCTCGAGGAGTCCGTCATCCCGATGGTCTTCGCGTACTGCGACATGGCCCCGATGGTCATGCCGTAGTTCCTGCGGCTCTGATCCGCGCCCGTCCCCGAGCCGCTCTTCGCCGGGTCCATCGGCGGCGTGGTGAGGAGGTCGTCCACCATGAAGAAGCTGGCGACCGCGGCGTTGGCGGCCGCGAGGTTCGCCGCCGTCATCCCGCCCGACATCGCCTGCGCCCGCGCCTGCGCCATCGACGTGAGCGGCGTGATCTGCACCCCGCTCGTCGTCGCGCCCGCAGCGACGGACGGGACGCCGGCGGTCAACTCGTCGCCGGACAGCATCGTCATCGTGGCACCCGTGGCCTCGTCCACGAAGGCGCCGCCGGTCATCCGCAGCATGACCGGTCCGGCGAACGACCCGAGCGGGAGGCTGAAGTTGCCGGAGGAGTCCACGGGGGCGCTGCCCAGCTGCGCGCCGAGCGTCCCGCCGTCGATGGCGAACGCCGTCACCGTGCCGGCGCTCATCGTCCCCATGAACGCCGTGCCGCTCATCGTCCCGCTCCCGCCGGTGGTGCCGCCGCCGGCGCCGGGGAGCTGCCCGTTCGAGCCGGCGAGCCGATCGACGAGGGACTGCATGTCCGCCAGCGCCACGCCGGACCTGTTCATCGCGGACCCGACGAAGTCGCGCATCGCGGTGGCGAGCCCCGTGGTCCCGGCGGTGGCCTGCATGGTCCCGCCCATCATCCCGCCCATGCCCGTCATGGAGATGGGCGTCGAGCCCATCATGCCGTTCATCACCCCGTCGGACGCGTCCGTCCTCATCGCGGTGACGATGCCGGACGAGGCGGTCATCCCGAGCGTCCTCGCGTACTGCGACATGGCGGCGATCGCCATCCCGTAGTTCTTCTGATCCTGCGTCGCGCCGTTGCCGGAGCCCGCGACGAGCGGGTTCATGGGCGCGACGTGGAGGACGTCACTCACGGAGAAGTACGCGCCCATCGCCGAGTTGGCGGTCGCGATGTTCGCGGCCGTCATCCCGCCCGTCATGTTCTGCGCCCGCGCCTGCGCCATCGCGGTCATCGGCGTGACCTGGATGCCGCTGGTCGCGCCGCCCGCCGCGACCGCGGGGATGGCGGCGGTCATCACGTCGGCCGCCTGCATGGTCATCGGGTTGCCGGTGGCCTCGTCGGTGAAGGTGCCGCCGCCCGCCTGCAGCATCACCGGCCCCGCATAGTCGCCGATCGGGATCGTGAAGTTGCCGTTCGAGTCGGTGGTCCCCGCCCCGAGCTGGGCGCCCTTCGCCCCGCCGCTCATCCCGAACGCCTGGACGGTCGCCCCGCTCACCGGCCCTTTCACCACGGTGCCGCTGACGGTCCCTGCCGCCGGGGTCGTCGTCGTGCCGCCGCCGCCTCCTCCTCCGCCGCAGGCGAACAGGAACACGGCCGAGCCGACCACGCCGAGCATCCACATCCGGGAGTTCTTCACGGGAGCCTTCCTGGGGCCAGGCGAGCTGGTGCCCCATGCGCAGGTGGCACAGGCGCTGCGGATGACGCGCTTCGCACCTGATGTGAGTCAAGCGCCTCCGAAGCGGTTCGGGGACCAAACGATCCCCGTCAGCGCCGACAACCTCGTCAGCCCAGGTCAACGACGCAGCCCCGTCCCCTACTCCCCCTTTCCTGGGATGCGACACGTCTGGGACGCGGCCGGGAGCGATCGCGAGCCCTCCGGAGCGCCCGAACGCGCGGCCTGCAGCCCAGCGGCCTGCAGCCCAGCGGCTCGTCGGCACACCGGGCGGATGATGAGCAGCCGGCCCTCTGGGCGCTATTGCCGAGGTCCCGCCTGGCGCTCGTCGCTCAAGACGATGGGCGCCGCGCGCCGCCGCGTGTCCATCGCGAAGCACCTGCGACGAGCTCCACCGCATCGGAGTCGAAGCGCGCGCCGCGGGCTCCAGCCGCCCCCGCCCCGCGCAGCCACTCCGATCATCGGCGCTTCGGTGCCGTCACCTCACGGCGCCACGGCGAACACGAGGTCGTCGTGATCGTCGTAGAGGCCGGTCTCGATCACCTTGTTGGTGCCCGGCTCGATCACGGTTCCGGTGCCGCACGCCGCCACCGCGCCGCCGTAGCGGAAGCGCCCCCGGATCGCCTGTCGCGCGCCCGACGGGAGGACGTACTCCGCCGTGAGGAGCTGCGCGCCGGGCGCGGATGGCTTCAGCGTCGCGAACCAGACCCAGCTCGGGGCATCCGGCGTGGTCGTGTAGAACAGGTCGAGCGCGTCGTCGCTCCAGCCGGTGTAGGACCAGACCCGCGACTCGACGCGAGCGCGCTTCCCGGCGGTGAGCGCGAGGCCGTCCACCGACGACACCTTGAGCCAGTCGAGCGACTCGTCCTGGTGATAGACGCCCTGATCACCGTCGGTGCAGCTCGCGTGGATCGTGTTGGGCGCGTTCGGCTCGACCGGGATCCCGCGGCCGTCGATGAGGGCGCCGGTGTCGCAGAAGCTCTCCCCGGCGCTGCACGCCGGGACGCCGAGGCTCGCGTCGAGCGCCGCGTTCGCGGCGTTCTGCACGGTGAACCGGATCGTGGACGTCGCGGTGGCGTTCCCCGAGGTGTCGTACGCGGTGGCGGCGAGCGTGTGCCGGCCGTCCGCGACGGCGCTGGCGTCCCACAGCGCCTCGTAGAGCGGCGTGGCCCCTCCGCCCGGGAGCGGCTGCACGGGCGCCGCCACGAGCGCGCCGTCGACGCGGAACTCCACCCGGGTGACGCCCTGCGCGTCCTGGGCGGTGGCGCGGAGGTGCACCAAGCCGCCCACCGTGCCCCCGTCGAGCGGCGCCTGGAGCGCGACCACCGGTGCCACCGTGTCCGCCGGGCTGTCCACCGCGAAGACGAGGTCGTCGCGATCGCCCACTTCGCCGCCGCTGCACGTGCTCGGCCCGGGCTGGGCGAACCGGAAATTGGCGCGGATGACCTGCAGCGGCCCCGCAGGGAGCGTGAGGTCGAACACGTCCTCACCCGCGCCCGCAGCGGCGGGGGTGATGGTCCGGAGGAGTGTCCAGGTGGGGTTCCGGGCATCCGCCGCGTGCCAGACGTCGATCTGATCCGCCTCGTTCCCCACGTAGGCCCAGTAGCGGACCGAGACCTGCACGGTCCCGTTCGAGGCGAGCGCCCCCTGGTAGGCCTCGACCCGTAGGGAGTCGATGGACTCGGTGACGTGGTACGCGCTGCCCGCGCCGTCTCCGCAGGCGCCGCCGAGCGTGCTCGGCGGGTTCGCCTCGTGGCTCGCGGCGCCGTCGAGGAGGGTTCCGGACCAGCACCACGCCGCCGAGGAGGCGCACGCCGGCGCGCCGAGGGCGGCGTCGTACTCCGCGGTGGTGAGGTTCTTCACGGTGACCGGCACGGCCGCGCTCGCGGTGGAGTTGCCCACCAGGTCGAACGCGACCGCCACGAGCGAGTAGGCCCGGTTGTCCACCCCCGTCGTCGTCCACTGCAGCGCGTAGGCACCGTCGCCGGTGGCCGCAGCCTTGCCGAGAAAGACGTCGCCGGCCCAGACGTCCACGCGTTCGACCCCGGTCGGGTCACTCGCGTGGAGCTGGATCGAGACATCGCCGGTCACCGGGCCCGCGGCCGGCGCGTCGACCCCCACCACGGGGCCCGAGTTGTCCACCGTGACCTCGATCGAGGCCGAGCCCTCGAGCCCCGCGCGGTCGCGGGCTACCGCGCCGAGCGTCACCTTCCCGTCCGGTGTCCCCGCGGTGTTCCAGGCGATCTGGTAAGGCGCCGCGGAGCTCGTCCCGAGCGGCAGGGCCCCCGCGTCGAACGCCACGAGATCGATCACGCCGTCGTCGGTCGCGCTCGCGCCGACTGGGATGATGCCGTGCACGATCGCGCCCGCCGCGGGCTCGAGGAACGCGACGACCGGGCGGGTGGTGTCCAGGACCTGCACCGTGATCGCGGCGGGCGGCGACACGTTCCCGGACCGGTCGTACGCCCGCGCCTCGAGGGTCACCTCGCCGTTCGGGAGCAGGCCGGCGTTCCAGGTCAGGGTCCACCTACCGCCGACGAGGGCCGCGTTGCCCACGAACGCACCGGCGGCGAAGACCTCGACCCGATCGACGGCCTGGTCGTCTGCGGCGGACACCTGGATCGCCACCTCCCGGCCGCTGGCCGTGGCTCCGGGGGCCGGTGCGACGATCGAAGCCGTGGGGGGCACGTTGTCGAGGACGAGCGGCAGCGGCGTGCTCTGCGCCTGGTTGCCGCTCGCGTCCACCGCGACCGCGACCACCTCGACGGCGCCGCCGGCGAGAGCCCTCGTATCCCAGTCGATCGCCCAGGGCGGCGTGACGGCGGTGCCGAGGAGCTCGCCGCCGGAGAAGAACTGGACCGTCGCCACCCCGCGGCCATCCGAGGCGAGCGCCTCGAGGTGCACGAACCCGCCGACCACGGCGTCCTTCGCGGGTAGATCGATGGCCACCGACGGCGGCGTCGTGTCCACCGGGGTGACCACCACCGGATCGCTCGTGAAGGAGTTCCCGCTCTTGTCGTACGCGACCGCGCGGAGCGTGTGCGGCATCGCGCTCGCGGCGTTCGCGTCCCAGTTCGCCGCGTAGCCGCCTCCGATCAGCTCCGTCGCCGTCCCGATCACCACGCCGTCCGCGAGGAAGTCCACCCGCGCGATCGCCCCGCCGGCGTCGTCCCAGGCCGTCGCCCGGATCTGGACCTGGTTCTCCACCGGGCCGGCGACCGGCGCGTCGATCCGGACGAACGGCCGGGTGGTGTCCGGCGTCCCGGGCCGAACGGCGAAGGCGAGGTCGTCGTGATCGTCGTACGGGCCGCTCGAGCACTCCGCCGGCGCACCGCCGTAGTGGATGGCGGCGCGGACCGCCTGCTGCTTGCGCGAGGCCGTGCTCGGAAGTGCAGGGAGACGATACGTGAATCGGACCGTCTGCTCGCCGGCGATGGCGGGCTTGTGCGTCCCGAAGTACTGCCACACCGGGGCGCCGGCGTCGGCCGCGAAGTACAGGTCCACCCGGTCAGTCTCGTGATCCGGATAGGCCCACACCCGCACGTCCACGTCGACCCACTCCCCCTCCGCGAGGTCGGCCCCCGGGACGGAGGTCTGGACCTCGATCGCCTCGACGGATTCGTCCTGGCGGTAGGTGCCGGCGAGGCCGTCCGCGCACAGCGACCGGATCGTGTTCGGTGCATTCGCCTCCGGGCCCAGCGGGCCCCGGCCGGCGAGGAGCGCGCCCGAGGCGCAGCGCTGCCCCGGGTCCGCGCAAGCGGGCGCCTTCAGCTCCGGGTCGTACGCCGCGTTGCCGGGGTTCGTGACCGTGATCGTGATCGCGTGCTCGCCGACGTTGCCGGCGGCGTCGTAGGCGCGCGCGAGGACCGTGTGCGGTCCATTCGCGAACCGCGCCGTCGGCCAGCTCACCGCGTACCCGTCCGCCCCATCTGCGTCCCCGCCGAGGTAGACGCCGTCCACGAACACCGCCACCTGGCTGACGCCCGTCGGGTCCGCGGTGACGGAGACGGTCGCAGTCCCCGAGGCGACCGCGCCGTCGGCCGGCGCGGCGATGCGGACGCCGGGCGCGGTCGTATCCGCCGAGAGACCGGGCGCGATGAAGCCGACGTGGAGGAGCCGGTTCGGCGTCACGTCGCTCACACCCGCGAGGACTCCCAGCGTGGCGTTGCCGACGAGGGCGGCCGAGACGGTCGCGGGGGCGGCGTCCGGGCGCGCCTCGAGGAAGAGCGCGGCCGCGCCGGCGACGTGCGCGGCGGCCTGCGACGTCCCCGTCGCGAACCGGTGCGTCCCGTCGTTCCACGAGGAATACACCTGCGCCCCCGGAGCGAACAGGTCCACGCAGCGTCCCTGCGCGGAGGGCGCGAGCGCCGCGTCCTGGTAGGTGGTCGCGCCGACCGTCAGGGCCTCCGGCACCGCCGCGGGCAGGTGCCCGCAAGCGTCCACCGCGTCATTCCCCGCTGGCGCGACCACCGTCACCCCACTCTTCACCAGCTCCCGGACCACCGCCTCCAGGCTGGGCGACAGCCCCGCGGTGACCCCGACCAGCGCGACGGCCGGCGCCGCGTGGTGCTGCCGGATCCAGTCGAGCGCCTGGATCAGCGTCGAGACCGAGCCCACCCCGGCGCAGTCGAGGGCGCGAACGGAGTGCACCTTCGCCCCCGGTGCGACGCCGATCGTGGCGCCCGCCGCGACGCCGGCGAGGTGCGTGCCGTGGCCGTTGCAGTCGCCGTCGGACGGCCCCTCCGCGAACGACGCCGGCGCGTCGGCGCGGCCCGCGAGGTCGGGGTGGGCGAGGAGGACGCCCGTGTCCACCACATAGACGTTCACGCCCGCGCCAGTCGTCGCGGCCCGATACGCACCATCGAGGGTCGCGCTCCGCTGGTCGATCCGGTCCAGGTTCCAGGTGGCGGACGCCGCATGGACGCGCCCGTCCTCCTCGGCGACGCGCACCGCCGCGTCCTCCGCGAGCGCGATCGCGCGCTCCGGCGCGAGCTGGAGCGCGACCGCGTTCACCGGCGCGGGCACGTAGGCGAGGAACGTCCCGCCGTGGCGCGCCACGAGCGCGCGCGCCTCCGCCTCGCCGAGCCCGTCCACCAGGGTGGCGACGTACTGACCGGCGATCGGCTCTGCGGCACGGACGAGCTTGTCGGTCCGCTCGGGGGACTGCACCGAGGTGCCGTGGCTCCCCTGGCACGCGCTCGCGGCGATCGCGAGCACGAGGATGGCCTGTCGGATGCGCATGACGCTCCTCTGCGCGGCGCGGACCGGTTCGGCCGGCCCCCTCCCGCCGTCTGTTCTTCGCCCTAGCGGGCGGCCTGCTTCGACTTCTCGGCCTGGATCTGCGCGAGCGCCTCGTCGTCGATCTTCACGTCCGCCCGGGCCCACCGCGCGTCCAGGAACTCCTTCAGCGCCTTCTCGTGCCGCTCCGCGGTGAGCCGCGCGCGGATCCCCTCGCGCAGGTCCTCGAAGCGCGCCTCCTGCCCTTCCTCATGGGCGAGGACCTTCAGGAGCTGGAAGCCATGTTCCGTCTCGATCACGCGGTCCACGACCTGTCCCGGCTTCGCCGCGAACGCCGCCTCGGCGACCGCGTGCCCGAGCCGCGCCGCGAGCTCCTCGCGCGTCGCGAAGGGGAGCTCGCCCGCGGCAGGCCGGCTGCGAAGGTCGTCGGAGAGCGTGAGGGCGAGGCGGCCGAAGGCGTATTCGTCCTTCGCGTCGCGCAGCACGACCGGGAGCACCTTGTGCGCCTCGGCGCGCTTGCTCTCCCGGGCGGCGAGATCTCCCGCGGGCGCGAGCAGCGCGAGGTGCGCGACGCGGACGCGCTCGGGGCGGCCGAGCCGCGCCTTGTTTTCGTCGAAGAACTTCCGGACCTCATCGGCGGTCGGGAGCTGCTTCTTGAACGGCTCCTCGAACGCCTTCTCGAGCTGCAGCCGCGCAAGCTCGTCGGCGTAGCGGCGCAGGAACTCCGGACTGCGGTGGAGGCGGGCCTCCTCGGCGTCGAGCGCGAGCAGCCGGGTGCGGACCATTTGCTCGACCGCGGCGCGGCGCTGGGCCGGATCGGCGATGCCCGCCACCGCCGGGCGAACGTCATCGGCGCCGAGGGTGCCGCCGTCGAATCGCGCCGAAATGGCGTCCGCCGCGTCCGCGCGGAGAAGCAGGCCAGAGGGCGCAGTTGCACGGCCTACAGCAAACGCGCCCAGTATTCCGGCGAGGCCCATCGCAATTAACAGCCTCCGGTTCATGTTTGCCTTTTGACGATCCGCGCTCATGAAGCGCCCCGGTTCGTGGCTCGTGTTCATTCGATACCGCATCGTGGGTAGCGCTTCATCAACTCTGTCCACGATTCCGCTCCAACCAGCTCTCGCGGTTGAGGCGGCGAAGAATCGTGCACGCCGTCGCAGGCGTTTGGTGCGCGCTGGACATTCCAACAGCTCTCGTCGCGCCGTGCTTCGCGCTCATCGCGTCTCGCGGGCACTCTTGCCCAGCAGTTTCGCACCATCCGAGGCTCGGGTTCGGATGCAGGCGCCGATGCATCATTCCCCCTCTGATCTGATTGCCCGTCGCCTCTGGATCTTCGCCTTGAGTCTGATGGCGAGCTCTCGCGACTCGTCTAAACCGGTCTGCGCAATCTGCTCGACAAGGCTCTCAGCACGCTCTAGGCCGTGATTCTCCAGGGCGATCAGCAGCTGATGTGCGACGTGATCTTCGGATGACCAGTACCTCTCCAACGCAGAAATCAGGCGCGGGGTGGCACGATCCGAGAACGACTTCCCGAGCGCCCACGCGGCGGTCGAGGCGAGAGTCGGATACGCGTCCAGCACATCAGCGAGCACATCGATGATGTCATCGAATTCGGAGCGCGTGAGTCTCACCGCAAGCCAGTCCGGCGGGAGGCCGAGTTGCGCATAGCTCGGGTCGTCGTACCTGCTCATAGAAGCGCGTTCCAGCAAAAGCCCCAGGCAGGTAATCGTGTCAAGCGGAGTCTCGGCTCCGGCAGTTCGAACGCCATCTACGACATCCTTCACAATCAGGCTCATATCAAGTCCACTCACTGCCTGAGGTTATGTCCTTTGATATTTTCCAGATCAATTCGATATTCCACTCCACGGTACGTGAATTCCTCTCTCAGGGAAGTGTCGCCAGCCTTTCCAACGCCGCCTTGCACAGCCTTAATTTTCTCGCTGATCCTCACTACCGCTGCCGAAAACTCCTTACTCTTGCCCAGGCCGGGGTTGCGCTCCGTCGTCTTCTCCGCCATGTCTGCCAACGCGCCCCAGGCCTGAGCCTTGGTCACACCGACTGCCTCTGTGTTCGCGAGGGTGCTACCGACTGGAAGATCCTCGTGCCCCGTCTGGAGTTGCAACCTCATCACGTTTGGGTCGCGCCGGCGCTGGTGCGTTGAGGTATCGGTCGCTGTTGGGGGTATGACGTCGACAAGCGGTCCCGTGCGTTTCGGGCCTGGCGCGCGGTCGCTTGGCTTCGCGTTGTCGCTCGCCTGGATCTGTGGCGGTGGCCGCGCGTGCGCGACTCTGTACGCTGCCCATGCAGTCGCCCCGATCGCCGCAGTCCAAGCGGCTGCGCTCACTACAGCAGCACCGAGCGATTCGCACCCGCCGAAGAAGCATGCAGCGAGAAGGAAGACTGCTCGGCCGTCCGGATCCTTTCCGATAATCGGCCGATTTCCAGCGTACGAGTACAAACCAAGTTCAAACGCACGGGATGGATCTGTCTCGAGCCGATGAAGCATTTGAACGACGGGATCGGTGCTAATCCAGCGGCCGTGAACCGGGTCGTAGTACCGCGCCCCGAAGTAAACGAGCCCCGTCTCCTCATCCAGCTCCTTCCCCGTGAAGAGGAACCGCTGCCCCTTCACCGGCCCGCCGTCCGCGTCGCTCCGCGGATCGCGCCAAACCTCGCCGTAGGGGAAGTACTCGACGTGCTCGTGCACGCGGGCGTGCTGGTCGGTGACCCAGCTCGTCGAGCCGAGGTGGTCGGGGTGGTAGTAGTAGGTCTCCGGCCGGACCCGGGTGTCGTCGTACTGGTGATTGATCTGCGGCTCGCCCCCCGGAAGCACCGGGCACTTCTGCGGCTGGTAGTCGGATGGGTCGCAGCCGCTCGTGTTCGTGACGCTCGTGGCGGTAGCCGTCGTTGCTGACACGTTGCCCGAGGCGGCGGTCCGGTCGTCCCACCCCGGCGGCGGGAGCAGCTTCGACGCGAGGCGCGTCGCCCCGGCGAAGATGTGCTTCGTCGCGGCGCGACGTCCCTTGAGCGACCAGAACTGGCCGATGGTGATGCTCTCCCCGCCCCGGCCGAGCTTCACGACGCGATCGCCCGCGGCGTCGTAGACGAACCGGGTGATGTTCCGGCCGCCGCCGTCGATCACCTGGTCGAGCCGGTTCTCCTCGGTCCAGACGTAGCGGCGCAGCTTGTCGGAGCTCGTCTGGCAGGTCGGGTCCCCCTGGTCGCGGCACTCGCGGACGGTGTTCCCGTTCCCGTCGTAGACCAGGAAGGTGTCGCCGATCTTCGTCGCCTGGTGCGGGTGCGCCGGATCGTAGGCGTAGGCGAACTCGTGGTTCGTCTTGGGCGGCCGGTCGTTCGACACCTCCGCCCCGCCGTGCAGGATCTCGTGGACCTGCACGTTGGACGTCATGTTGTGGACGTCCGAGTAGGCGTAGCGCGTCGTGAACCGATCGATGGTGTGCGGCCGCGACTTCGCCTCGCCGTTCGCCCAGGTGAGCCGGTAGAGCTCGTCGTACCCGTACTCGAACCGGACTTCCCCGGAGCGATCGCCGACCGGCTCGCCGAGCGCGTTCACCATCGTCTTCACGTTGCCGACGCGGTCGTAGCCGTAGGTGATCGCCTGGAGCTTCCGCTGGAGCGGGGTGTTCGTGGTGAGCGTGTGCAGCCGACGGGTGAGCGGCTCGTACGTGTAGCTCGAGACGACGCCGTTCCCGAGCACCATCCGAACGCGCTGCCCGAACTCGTCGTACATCATCGACGCGAGGTAGACCTCGTCCCCGGGCACCGCCGCGCCCGCGCCGCGGTGGCCCGTCGCCTTCTCGAGGAGGCCGCCCGCGTCGTACTCGTACTCGACCCGCTCGTCGTCCGGATAGGTGATGGTCAGCATCCGGCCGAACGCGTCGTAGGTGAACGACGTCTTGAACGTCCGCTCCCGGTCGCCGGGGCGGAGCGGGCGCAGGATCCGGGTCGTCGAGGCCAGCTCGCCGAGCTCGCCGTAGGTGCGCAGCTCGCGCCCCGCGTCGTCCTTCACCTCGATGACGCGGCCGACCCCGTTCTTGCCCTCGTCCACGCCGGGCTTGCCGTAGGTGTACGCGACGTCGCGGCTCGAGTCCGGGTACGAGACGCCCGCGAGCTGGTCGAAGTCGTACACGTATTGGATCCACCGCTGCGTACCGCGCGTGGCGTCCAGGTTCGGGTCGTACTTGCGCACCACGTTCCCCGCCGGCGCGAGTTCGAACCGGACGTCTCCCGCGTCCGGGTTCGCGAGCCTGGTGCGGCGGCCGAGGAGGTCGTACTCGAGCCGGGTGACGTTCCCGGCCGCGTCGACGACGCGGAGGAGATCGCCCACCGGGCTGTACTCGTACTGGGTCGTCGGCGTGCGCCCCTCGATCCGCTCCTCCACCGCGACGACGCGATCGGAGGCGTCCTTGTACGCCGCCTTCGCCCGCCCTTCGGCATCCCAGGTGGTCGTCTGGAACCGGCGGACGGCCGCGCCGGCGGGCGTGCCGAACCCGTACGCGACGCGGGTCAACGAGCCATCCGGCTCCACGGTCTCGATCATCCGGCCGAGGTCGTCGTACAGGAGCCGGGTCGGGTTCCGCGGCGTGCCTTCCACGTACTCCGGGCGAGAGCTGAAGCTCGCGAAGGTCTGGCCCTGGAGGTGAACGCGGCCCATCACGTCGAAGACCTGGTGGCCGGTGACGGACCAGCCCACGCCCTTGGTCGTCTCGGAGGTCGCGATCTCCGCGGTCTTCTTGGTCTGGATGACGCGCCCGAGGCCGTCCATCACGACGACGGTGTCCACCGCCCCGCGGCGATCCCCCTCCTTCCGTGGCAAGCGATTATGCGTCCACGCGTATGGGATCTTCGCGTCCGGCGCATAGGTGATCCAGACGGTCGGCGCGTCGAGCGTGTCCCGGGGGGCCGCGAGCCGCTCCAGTCGCCCGAACGCGTCCAGGCTGCGCAAGGTCACCCGCCCGTTCACGTCGGTGGTCCTGATGACCTCGCCGAACCGCGGGTCGTACTTGGCGCTCGACGCGTACCCGTGGGAGTCGCGGATGGAGGTGACGTAGGTGCTCGCCACCTCGTCGTAGCCGTACCAGGTTTGATAGCGCTGCCCTTGCCCGTTGTCGGCGCCCTTCACCCACTCGAGCAAGCCGCGGGCGGGCCCCGAGGTGTTCCAGAAGAGCTCGGTGATCGCTGATCGTCCGTTCCCAAGGTCCGCCGTGAACGTCTTCAGGTTGCCGTTCGCGTCGTAGTCCGCCGTACGAGCGCGGAGCAGCTTCCCGCTCCGGTCCCGGACCTCGACCGTCCTCGGGCGAGAGATCGAGTAGAGATCCATCGCCTTCGTGTCGTCGTACAGGATGGAGGCGGAGAGGTCGTCGGACGGATCGGCGAGGTCCCCGAGGTCGCGGAACGCGACGACGTCCCCCTTCCAGTCGTACTCGAGCTCCTGCCGGGTGACGATCCCTGGCTGCGCCCCACCCTCGTAGAACGACTTCTGGACCGCCTCGAGCTTCGTGAAGAACGAGCCGCAGTAGGTGTCCGGGTCGAGCAGGATGGGCTTCGTGCGCAGGCAGCCCTCGGCGGGCACGCTCAGCTGGACCGGCTTCGACCAGGTGTTCACGGTCTCGACCCAAACCTGCCGGTCGCTACCCGGTCGCTCGGGACCGAGGAGCCGCTCCGACCTGAGCAGCCCCTTCGTCACGACGGTCTCGTTGTCGAAGATCTGCTCGACCGATGTGCCGTCGGGGTTCGTGCGGGTCACCTTCTCGAAGCCCAGGAACTCGCGCTCGATCCGGTCGTATCGACCGTGCGCGTAGGCGAACGTGGTCGTCAGGTCGTGACCGGTCTCGCCCGGCTTCGCAGCCCGACCGTCGCGAACGGTAACGCTCGTCATCACCCAGCGGCTCTGCGGCATCTCCACGGTGTTGCCGACGCGCTGCTCGTACGAGATGTCGATCTTCCCGCCGAGCGGCCGCACCACGCTCTTCAGCAGATTCGACTGACCGAGCTGGTTCAGCCGCGCCCAGACCGGCTTGTTGTCGGAAGTCTTGAGGACGTGATCCGGAAGCCCGTCGCCGTCGATGTCCTGGAGGCCCAGCTCGAAGCCCCCGACCTTCTTCGGCGTCGCACTGAAGCCCACGCCGATGTGCATCCACGGCTCGACGATCACGATGGGAAAGGCGAAGTCGAACGAGAAGCTCGTCGAGGGGCGGACGCTGTGCGAGCCGGTCGCCTCGATGGGGTCCACCCCCTCGGTCGCCGAGGGCGCGACCACATCCAGCACGTCCGTGAGGATCTTCCCGAGGTGCACCCTCGGCTTCCTCGCCGGGCAGTAAGCCTGGAGCTCGCGCGGACAGTAGCCGGCGGTGGGCCACGGATTCTCCGGCTGCCACTTCCGCGCGATGGCGAAGTCGAAGCCGCGGTTCACCCGAACGTAGAAGTCGTTCCCTGCGTTCGCCTTGTACACGTAGTCCGGGAGCCCATCACCCGTCACGTCGACGAGCGCCACGTTCGTCGTCGTGAGGCTCGTCTCCACCGCGACCGACACGCCGAACGCCTCGGACATGTCGTGCCCGCCCTCGAGCTTCGTGACCGCAGACAGGTCGGCGCCGCTCGTCCCCTGGAGCGTCACGGTGGTGCTCTGCCGGAGCCCGGGGAGCTTGCCCATGTCGGACACCAGCGCCGTGCCGCCGCTCGTGTCCGTGTCGGTCGTGTCGCCGGTCGTCTCGATGGCCGCGAGGAGCCCGCTGGACGGGAGCCCCGCGGCATCCGCCTTGACGCAGTCCTCCGCCGCGGCGAAGGAGGTTCCCATGTTGAGGTGGACCCCGAGCCCGCTCGGGCAGCCCGTGGTGCTGCGGCGGACCGCGTCCGGAAGCCCGTCGCCGTTGATGTCCACGAGCTGCTCGACGACGTTCCCCGCCGAGAACGCGAGCCCGCCCCCGAACCCCGGGAACCGGGACACCATCGCCTTGGTGTTGCCGACTGGATCGAGGTCCCGCATCGGCGGCGAGACGCCAAGGTTCACCTGCCCCGAGACGTCATAGCTGAGCTGTGGGTACCCATCCATCTGCACCTTGCGAGCGGTCGCGAGCGTGACCGGGCTCGTCACCCGGACGTCGCCGAGGCTCCGCCCATTCACGAGCTTGTCGGGGCTCCAGAACGCCGGGTCCGCGATGCTCGGGAGCCCGGGGGAGGCCACGACATCCAGGATGCCGTCGCCGTTCATGTCGAGCACGTCGATCTTCTGGCCCGAGAGCCCCGCGCTCAGCGACCCACCTACACTGACCAACGGGAGCCCGAAGCCCACGCCAGCCGAGACGGTGACCGCGGTGCTGGACCGGCCGATCTGACCGATCTGGAAGGAGAGGTCCGTCGGTGTGCTCGCGCCGGGGTCCTTGATCTGGTTCGACGCGCTCTGCCCCTTGCGGCCCGCGTGCACCACGCCGCCGGCGAAGTAGGTATTCCCGTCCTGCGTGACGAACACGTTCCCTTCGGACTCGAGCGCATCCTGGTCCGGCTGCAGCCGGGTCCCGGTGACGCTCGGGACGACGAGCCCCAGGAGCCGCAGCCGAACGCGCTGCGTATCCTTCTCGCCCTTCATCTTGTCCTTCTGCCGTCTTCCGACCGTCGCCTCTCCGTCGTCCTTGTTCCAGCCCGCCTGCGATTCGGCCTTCGTCATGCCCCGGTACACCCAGGGCTGGAACTCCTCACCGTCCTTGCCGTTCCACGCACCGTATCGCCAACCGTGAAAGCCGCCGGACAGCGCCGGCTGGTTCCCGCCGTCGAACCCCTCGACGGTCCGGTCCGTGGTGAAGAGCTTGTACTTGGAGCAGTCCTCGGCGGGGACCTTGGGGTCTTTGGGAACGAACTTGCAGGTGAGGGTCCAGATCGGCGCCGAGGACACGCCGAGGATCGTGATCGGCTGAAGCGACTCGAGCGACTCCGTGTGGGCCTCGAGGAAGACCTGCTCGCCCGCGTCGAGGTCCACCTCGAGCGACTTCGGATTCAGGATCGCCCCGTTCGGATCGCGCGTCCCGTGATTCCCCACCATTTTCAACAGGCTCTTCTCGAGGGTGCGGACCGTGAAGAAGATGGGGGTGCTTCGGTTCGCGTACTGCGCCGCCGAGGTGATCTGCAGCTTGCCCGGAACGCGCGCGGCGAACGGCTTCAGCACCGAGCCGAGGGGTTTCCACGCTCCACCGATGGTCGCGTCGAGCGCCTCGTGGAGCGGGAAGAACGGAACGGCCTGGAAGGACAGGCTCGAGCTCTCCAGCGGATCCGGGAGAACGCAGGCCGAGCTCGCCTGCTGCCCCTGCACGCACGAGTACGAACCGTGAACGCTCCACTTGACCGCCCTGGGATCGATCGCGACGTCGGTGTCGATGCGGAAGTAGAGCTTTCCTCCCGCCGCGACGGTCAGCTCTTGCGCGGCGAGCGTCTCGTCCGTGCTCTTCTTGCTCGGATCGAGCTTCACGTAGACCGCGTCCGTCGAGCTGCAGCGGGTGAACGGCGTCGGCTGCTCGTCACCCTCGGGCGGCGGCTGATACTGGACGCAGAGCCGAACGCCGTCGGAGGTCTCGAGCTTGCTGAGGGTCATCTCGAGCTTCACGCGCCCGGAACGCGGCACCGTCACCGCGCCCTGCGGATTCCCCGCGAGCACGAAATCCTTGTCCGCGTCGAATCGGTACAGGTCGGCGCCCGTCACGTCCTTCAGGGAGCGATCCTTGGCGTTCGCGCCCCGGTAGGTGATGAC
Source organism: Anaeromyxobacter oryzisoli (assembly GCF_022690765.1). Lineage (GTDB taxonomy): Bacteria > Myxococcota > Myxococcia > Myxococcales > Anaeromyxobacteraceae > Anaeromyxobacter > Anaeromyxobacter oryzisoli. The sequence continues at coordinate 49,507 of NZ_JALCZA010000017.1, forward strand.
CGGCGCGAAGCGGACCCGCTCGAGCGGCGCGACGTTGCCGGCGGCGTCGTTCATCGGGAAGTCGGCGAGCGTGGAGAGGACGAAGTAGACGATCGTCCCCGGGTGCACCGACACGTTCGCGAGCCGCACTGGCGTCGCCGTGGCGTCATCCGGCGGCTTCAGGTACGTCCCTTGGAGCTCCGGTGCGGGCTTCGACGCGAACGGATCGTATCGGTACACGCGCAGGCGCACGCCATCTCGCCTCCCGCCCTGCCCAGGCGGGTTCACGAAGGCGAGGTCGGCCGTGACGTCCACGTTGCCCTCGATCGGCGCCGTCCACTCGATGACCGCGTCCTCGGGCGTGAGGACCTCCGCCATCGCCTGGTTCGCGTCCGCGAGGGTGGCGTCGTCGCTCACGAGCGAGGCGGAGTCGCCGAGGTCCTGGAGCGCCGGCACGGGCATCGACGGCAGGAAGCAGAAGCCCGAGGCCGGGCAGCACTGGCTCTCGGGCGTGCCGGGCGCGCACGACGCGGAGCGCGGCTGGTTGAAGCTCACCGTCCCGCCGTTCACGATGTCCGGCAGCCCGTCCCCGTTCGCGTCGATCACGAAGTCGCTCGACTTCGACATCGAGTAGCTCGCCCCGAAGTTGAGCGAGCCGCGCCCGTAGAACGCCTGGAGCGACGCATCGAACGAGCTCCCGGTGTCCTTCCCGAGTCGCTTGCCGAAGAGGTTGGCCGCGATGGCACTGCCTGCCGCGGGATCGCCCGCGGGCGCGACCGCGCTCAGGGCGTGTCCCGCCCCCTGGTTGAACAGAAAACGATCGGACCCGTGGTTGGGCTTGCCGTCGTAGATCCGGTCCGGCAGCCCGTCGCCGTTCAGGTCCACCATCGAGACGAGCGTGTCGCCGTAGCGCTTCCCGTACCCGAAGCCCACGCCGACGGTGCCCTTGGACTTGATCGCACTGAGGCCGAGCCCCACGAAGCCATGAAACCCGAACGCCTTCTCCTGCGTGCCGCCGATTCCCCAGTCGGCATCGGTCTCGGGCACCCACGGGATGGGCGAGCCGAACAACGTCACGCCGTCGCGGTCTGGCGCCTTGCTCACGTACTCGAAGGAGTGCGAGTAGAAGACCTTTTCGTCAGCGCCCAGGACGACGATCTTCTTGAGCAGCGACTTTCCCAGGTCACCCGGAACGTAGTGCAGGTCGTAGCGCCGGACGAGCCCGGAGGGCGTTCCGGAGGTGAGCCGCACCTCGATGGATCCGAGCCGTCGCCGCATCACCGTCTTGAACCCAGCGCGAGCGGACACGATCTCGTCGGGGCGCCACCCCTGCTCGTGATGGAACTCGACGACATACGGTCCGGGCTGCCCCAGCGCGAGCGCGCTCGAGGTCCGCCGATCCGCGACGGTACCGGTGTACGTGATGGACCGCAGGTAGATCTGCCGGTAGCTCTCCTTGTGAAATTCGTCACCGGGGGCGCGGCTGTCGAGCTGGTACCCGAACTGCGTCAGGTTCCCGTTCGCATCGACGACCCGCTCGAGCGCCCACTCGGCGATGTCGTACGCCGGAGCCGCGCCGGGCGTGGTCGTGATACGCGGGATGTAGCTCGTCAGGCGGGCGTTCTCGCCTCGACCGTAGACGAACAGCGTACCCGCCTTGTCCTCGACCTGGAACCAGTAGTGCGCCGGATCGCCGCCGCAGCGCAGGATACGACGAAAATCGCGCTCGACGCGCGCGCGGTACAAACGAGCGACGGAGCCGTCGAGGCAAGAGGTCGGCGCCGAGGAGAGGACCTGCGTGGAGATCGTCATCGAGCTCGATTGCGACCGGTCCACCGGCACGATCGGCTCGCCGTCGAGGAGATACCGCTCCTCCCCGTTGTACTCCGCCACGCCGTACCGTCCGTCGATCTGGACCCGCGACACGGGCAGATCCCAGCCGACTCCCAGCCAGCCATTGCCGTTTCCGGAGTCGTAGGAGAGCGCCAGCGAGGGCTGGTACGCCCCGCGCGCCCTAGGCAGCCGGATCGGAAACGAGACGCGCGCCGTACCTTGTCCGTTCCCCTGCGGCGCCTCGATGAGATCGATCCCGGCGCTCGGGTCGGCCGCCTTCAGATCCTTGATCGAGTTCGGGTTGAACGAGACCGGGCCCGGATGATCCGGCAGGACCATCACGGCGTTGATCATGAAGGTGAAGTGCGTCGTCTCGCTCACGATCTGGCGCGTGTCTCGACGCACTTCACGCCGCGGCAGCGTGAGCCAGCGATCCTTCTCTTCGTCGAAGTAGTAGGTCTGGACCTCCTCCGGGGCGACGCCCTCCGGCAGGAGCTCCGCGTCGTACGGGATGGTGACCCTCACCGGCTGCGCGAATTTCTGCCCCTTCGGCGTGAACCGATATGCGGAGTGAGCCGGGGCGGTGACGTTGATCATGCCCGCGTCGAGGTGCGGCATGACCTCCGGTCCCTTGCGCGTGATGCCGATCGTGGTCCTGCCGCTCACCGCTCCCGCCGGCCCCTCGACCGAGACGTCCGTTCCGAGCGAAACCTTGCCGCCGGCGACCGGGTCGAACACGCCCGAGCCGGTCTGGTTCTCGTTGCCGAAGCGGCGAGAGGTGGAGGTGGACTCCGCTGCCTCGCCGAGGAGCTCGCGCTCGCGATCGTCATCGAGTTGGAGGGTTCGGGTGACCTCGCTGCCGTCGGGGAAGCGCGCCCGCACGGTGATGGGCCAGCTCCCGGTCGCCGCCAGATCGCGGCTGAGCGGCAGCGAGAAGGCGCCGTCCGTGTCCACGCGCGCGCCGTCGATCTCGACGGTGCCGCGGCCCGCGGCGGACTCGGCCCACCCGGCCACGAACGCCTTCGGCCCGAACCGCTCGCCGACCTCGTTCCCGTCGCGCAGCGAGATGGGCGGATACGTGATCACGATGCGCGGAGCGCCAGCGCGTGAGCCGACGCCACTCCCCAGGACCGACAGCTCGGCGATCGACGCGCTCGGGACGTCGGCCCGGGACGGGGCCGGGAAGTCCACACGAAGCGCCGTCGCTCGCCCGAGGAGCGGGAGCGCGATCGAGGGCTGGCTCGCGTCGAAGCCGGGCTCCTCGTGCCACACGGCGCCGTCGTTTCGGGCGAGGCGCTCGATGCGAGTGGGGACGTGGCCGAGATCGAGCTGAGCCGACTCGACGTCCACCACGCGGTCGAGGCCGACCTCTGCGGTGCCCCGGACCCCACCCACCGTGTCCTTGCGGCCGTCGAGCGCTTCGCCGTACCGGAGCACCGCGTCGCGATCGAACGGGCTGCTCCCGTCGTCGAGGAGAAAGAGGACCCGGAGCCCGGTCACGTCCGCCGAGCCACCGGCCTCGTCCGGCAGGCAGAGCAGGACGTCATCGGCTCCCCTGAGCCGCTCCGGATCGATCTCGGTCACCAGCGTCCTGACGTCCGAGGTGTTGCCGAGCCACATGCCGCTCGACGGCGCGCCGCCACCGAAGGCATGCTGCAGCGCGACGGCCCGCGGGACGTTCGCCTCGTAGACGAGGTACGCGCGCCGGGCCTGCCGCGGGTCCGCCTCCGGCAGCCGCGCACGGAGGCAGGGGCTCCCGTCGCCTGCACCCGGCGGCACGAGCTTCGCCGTGTCCGGGCTCGCCCGCAGCACCCAGACGTTCTCGAACGCAGGCGCATCCGCTGCGCGCGACTGGCGCGCGAGCGCATCCGGCTCGCGCGAACCGACATCCCGACCGGCGCCCCAGACCTCGACCTCGTCGAGCCGCGCGGGCGCTCCGGTGGGCTCGAGGGTCAGCTCGAGATCGCTCGTGGTGACCGGTGTGGGCAGCGTCCCGGAGGCCCACCCCGCCTCGTCCGCGGCGCCAAGGGAGAGCCCGGCGAGGACGACGCGCACGGCGGTTGCGCCGTGGACCTTCACCTTGCGGATCTCGACTGGGTGGCCGAAGTGGAGCGCGACCGACGTCGCGGTGGCCACGGGCACCGCCTCGGTCGTGTCGCGATCGACGAGGCGCTTGGCGTCGAGCCCGGTTGCGGTCACCGACATCGGCGAGAGGCGGATGGTGGGCCGTTCGTTGACGGCGCTCGACCGCTCGCTGCAAGCGGTGAGCGAAGCGGCGAGGAGGGCGACGGGGACGAAAGCTCGAGCCTGGCGCTGCATGATGGACATTCCCCTCCCCTTCACAAAGCGACGAACCGCGAGAAATCGAAGACGTTCTCCGCGACCGACACCTGGGTCGGGACCGTCCCGAGCACCAGATCGGCGTCGCTGGCGGCCAGGTACACGTCGTACGCGCTGCCCGGCGTGAACGTCCCCTGCGGAAACGCGCCGTCCGTCCCGCTGAACCATGCGCTCGCGACGAGCGCACCGCTGACCGAGTCGTACGCGCTGAGCAGGTAGGCCCGCGCACCAACGACCGCGCTCCAGGTGGCGGACGCAGATCCCTGAGCACCCGCGGTCGCCACGAGCCCAAGTGGCTGGTCGAGCCACGCGGGAGCGCCCACCGTGAACGTCCCGACGGCGACAGCTCCTCCCGACTGCGCCGTCACGGTGTACGTGCCCTGTGCTGCGGGTATGCCAGGCGCCCACGCGAGCGTTCGGGGGAAGTTGGCGTGATACGTGAGCGTGAGCGGATCGCTCGCGGGCAGGTTCGGTCCGATGATCTGGAGATCCCAGGTCGACGTCGTGGCCGAGCCGTCGGCGCTGGCGATCGAGAGCCAGACCGCCAGGGATCGAGGACCGACGCCGTCGTCGTAGGCGCCGCCCACGGAGCGGAGCACGACGGCAGCCGCGCCGTCCGAGCGCGCCACCCCGAGGCGCGACTCCGACACATCGATCGTCGGCGGCAGCGCCGGAGCCGCCGCCGTACTCGACGCGAGCGCAGCGAGGTCGGCCGACAGGGCGAGCACCGAGACGGCGTACGCGCCCGGTGCCAGTCCAGACAGATCGCAGCCGGTAGCGGTTCCGATCTGCTCGAGCTGCAGCGTACCCCCGGTGTACGCGCGACACAGATAGGCGACCGCTCCGGGCACGGGGGCCCAGTCCAGGCGTGAGCCGTCGGTCGCGAGGACGGGCGCGGGGACCGGCAGACCGGTGGCCCCCGCCGCGATGAAGACGCTCGTGCGCACCACGGCCGAACCGCTCGCGGCGACCAGCTCGTACTCGCCGGGGCTGGGCGCCTCGTCCACGTACCACGAGGCCAGGTAGGCGCCCGTGCCGGCCGTGGACTGGAGCGTGGCCACCGTGGTGCCCTGGGGGTTCCGCAGCGTCAGGTCCCAGGGCGCGCTCGGGCCCGCTCCGTTCGCGTCCCTGAGGGTCGCCACCAGCGCCGTGCCGAGCCGGCCCGAGCCGTCGTCGTAGGTCCCGAGCCGAGCCTGGAGCGCATACGGCGAGGGACCGCTCGCCGAGGAGCCGCAGCCGGCCAGCAGCAAGAGCCCGAGCGCCGCGCGGGCCGCGTGGGATGAACGAGTGCGCACTGCCCCTCCTCGAAACACGTCCGGAGGGTGCACGCGCTGCACTCACCGGCATTCGGTAGGCCCTAGGACCGCTGGGGTCCGGGCTTTTGCTCCCCCGCCTCGCGGTCGGGTTCGCTCTTGTCCTGCCGTGTCGGCGTGGCACCGTGCCAACCTGGACCGTCCGTCGCCAACACTGTTCGTATACGTGCGGCGCAATGACGCACACCATGAGTCATCTGACACCTAGGGTAACCCTGGTGGATCGCTCATCGGCGGACCGGCCGCCGATGCCGCGTGCGCCGGTTCGCTGTGCGCGGCCCTTGACCATCCGCTGCGTTTACCGAGAGAGTACGTCGGACATCGGACCAGGAGGGACTCGATGCGCTCGATCTGGATCGTGGCGGGCCTCGCGCTCGCGGCAGCGGCGTGTGGTGGCGGCGGGAGCACCAGCGGGAGCGGCGGGACGACGAATGGTTCCGGTTCCGCTGCCGCGTGCGTGTCGGACTCGGACTGCGATCACGCCCTGCAGATCTGCGACGCAGGGTTCTGCAAGACTGTCCAGCGCGACGGCACCTCCCCGCACCTCGTCGCGTACGGACCGCGCCAAATGCAGGACATCGGGGTGCAGGAGCCGATCTGGTTCGAGTTCGACGAGCCGATGCGGATCGCGCCCGCGGGATTCTCGATCGCCGAGGGCTTCGGGCTCCGGCGGTACGACGCGGTGCCAGAGCTCTCGCCCGACGGGAAGACGCTCACGCTCCGGTTCCCCGGCGTGGTCGCGCCTCTCGAGGGTCTCCTCTGGGTGACGGAGCTCACCGACCTCTCCGGGAACCGTCCGCTGGGGCTCGCCAGCCCTTACTCCGTCCGGTACGGCGCGTGGTGGCCGCTCACCCAGGACCTCACCAGCCCCCAGACGTCATCCGCTGTCAGCGCCGACGTGGCCGTTGACGGCGCGGGGAACGTCGTCGTCGCGTGGACCTGGCCCGACGCGACGTCCGTCGAGCAGCTCCGCGCGAAGCGATGGGACGGCACGGCCTGGGATGATCTTGGCCTCCTGAACGTCGACGCGACCCTGCAGGCGACGAGGCCCCGCATCGCGGCGAACGGGAACGCGGTCGCGAGCGCGTTCGTGCAGACGAGCACCACCGGAGACCACGCAGTCGTGCGCACCTGGAGCGCGACCGCCGGCTGGTCCGCTCCGCTGGGAGGCACCGTCCCGGGCAGCGCCAGCGCCCTCGAGCTCGCGGTCGCCATCGAGTCCGGCGGGAACCCGGTCGTCGCCTTCACGGCGCCGGGCGCGGTGGGCCAGGGGCTTCAGCTCCTCGTCCGCCGCTGGAACGGCGCGGCCTGGGAGGCGGTCGGCGCCGGCTCCTTGAACCAGAGCGCGGCCCAGAACGTCAGGACGCCGTCGCTCGTGCTCGACGCCGCCGATCGTCCGGTCGTGGCCTTCCAGGAGAGCGCCGTGTTCCCTAGCATGGACCTGATCGTCAAGCGCTGGGACGGCATGACCTGGACGCTCGCCGGCGGCGCGGCGCCGGCGACCCTGAGCAGCCCTGAGGGCTCCTCCCGGCGCGCGATCGCCATCGCGCCGGATGGACGCCTCGCCGTCGCCTGGATGGACGACGCGCGCGCGCTCCACGCGCGCCTCCTCGACGCGAGCGGCTGGGGAGCCGACGAGTCGCCCGGGACCGGCTATCTCCCCGACGCCCCCGAGCTCGCCACCGGCCCTGGTGGACTCTGGGCCGCGTTCGTCACTCCCGGGATGACCAATGCGGCGCTTCGAACCGACACCGGCTGGAGCGAGGTGGGCGCCACGAACTCCGCGTTCAGCGATAGGTTCTGGTGCCAAGGCGACTCTCTCGCCGCCGGTCCGACGTTCGGCCCGGTCATCGTGTGCGTGAATACGGATCAGATTCACGCCCCGCAGCTCGGCGTGTACGCGATCAACCGCTGACGGGCCCCGCGGACCGCGCGCCGACTTCGAGGCCCGGCAAAAACGCCGAGCGGCCCGGCGAGAGCGCGCTCGCCGGGCCGCAGGGTGCCGCGTGACGTTCCGCGGGGCTACTTGCCGCGCACGGACCGGACGGCCTTCGCCGCCGCGCTGAAGACGCCGGGGATCTGCGGCTCGGCGAGGCAGGAGAAGGCGATCCGGAGCTCGCGCTTGCCGAGCGCGATGGTGCCGACGCCGTGCTCGTCGAGGAGCCGCACGCGCACGGTGTCCGCGTCGGCGTCCTTGAGCCGCAGGCACATGAAGTAGCCGCTGTTGAACGGGTAGACGTCCCAGCAGTCGGCGTACTCGGGCCGGCGGCACTCCTTCGCGACGACGGCGGCGCGGGCGCGGAGCACCGCGATCTTCTCCGCCTGCTGCTTGCGGAACTCGGGGTCGCCGAGCGCCTTCAGCACCACGGACTGGCCGGGGTTCGAGACGTTCGAGATGTAGGACCGGATGATGCCGGCGGCCTTGTCCTCGAGCGCCTTGTACGCCGCGGCGGTGCCGTTCTTGACGCCGAACGTGATGAACCCGACGCGGAGCCCCCAGACGAACTCCTCCTTCGTGGCGCCGTCGACCTTCACCGCGAGGAGGTTGTTCGAGGCCTGCGCGAGCCGCCCGAAGAGCGACTCGTTCGTGGCGTCCTCGTCGAAGAGCATCCCGTAGTACGCGTCGTCCACGCAGACCACGAGCCGCGTCCCGGCCTCCGCCTCCGCGGTGAGCGCCTGGACGATGCCGTCGGCCTCCTTGCGGGTCGGCGTGTAGCCGGACGGGTTGTTCGGGAAGTTCAGGGAGACGAGCAGCTTCTTCCCGCGGTGCTTGGCGAGCGCGGCGGTGAAGCCGGGGAGGTTGAACCCGGTGAGCTTCTCATCGAACAGCGCGTAGTAGTTGAACCGGGCCTCGAGCCGCGTCTCCCAGTTCAGGTTGTAGTTCTCCCACATGAGCTCGGAGGACAGGACCTGATCGCCGGGATCGAGGAACAGGTCGCCCACCAGCCCGAGCCCGTGCGTGAGCGCGTTCGTCACGACCGGGGTCGAGGTGAGGTGGTCACCGAGGCTCGGCGTCTCGCCCCGCTGCTTCTTCGCCCACGCGGCGCGGATGTCCGCGCGCCCCTGGCTCGGGGCGTAGTCGAAGATCTCCGAGGGCGTGAGCCCCTGGTAGTACTTGCCGACGCAGGCGAGGTGCATCGGGGCGCCGTTCTCGGTCGCGATGCCGACGGTGGCGTTCGCCGTCTTCGCCTTCTTCTTCGCCTCGGCCCCCTGCGCGAGGATCCCCTTCGCCGGGAAGAAGAAGCGCTTGCCGCGCGCGCTCAGCAGGTCGAGGACGACCGGGCAGTCCTTGGCGAGGGCGTCGTTCGAGGCCTGGGCGAGGGGGTGCAGGGCGGGGGGACTCATGTCGGGGGCTCCTGTGCGTTGGGAGAGGCGATCAGACGAACGCTGATGGGTTGCACGATGGGACCTCCGGGTCAACCCACTCCTTCGGCGCGCCCGCGGCCAGCCGACGCGCGCGCCGCCCGCCTGGCCGCATCCCGGCACCCTCCCCGACCGTGGAGGGGCGTGCCTTCGCGCCCGAGCGGGCGACCGCCCCACTTCACGCAAGGGATCCGCTCGCCGGTCCCCCGGGGCGTTACATTCGTCGTGACTCCCTCCCCCGAGAGGGTGCCGTGCACGGGCCGTCCGCAGGCAGGGCGATCGGTCCAGGCGTGCGTGGACACAGCGGATTTCGCACGAGCTCCCATCATTGACCACAGCGGATCACGGCGGATAGCATCCCGGCGCTCCCGAGGTACCCCCTTCACCGCGAGGCAAGACCACATGGCCGTCCGCAACGGGAAGAAGACCTTCTACGAGGAGGCGATGGAGACGTTCCACCGCGCCGCGGACCTCATCCGGATGCACCCGCGCGTGCGGATGGAGCTCGAGGAGCCGGACTTCGAGCACATCTTCTACGTCACGATCGACACGCGCGACCGGCTGGTCCCGCTCGACGACGAGGAGGTGAAGCCGTTCCGCGCGCTTCCCCCGTCCGACGTGAAGGCCGGCGACGCCCTCGAGCCGCTCGCCGACGGCAAGTTCGTCCTCCACCGGCGCGCGCTCCTCAAGGCGGACATCAGCATCCGGCAGGGCGTGATCAACATCCCGGGCAAGGGCTTCTTCCGGATCGAGAAGGGCGGACCGCGGAAGTTCAAGGCGTACCGGATCCAGCACAACCAGGTGCGCGGGCCGTACAAGGGCGGCATCCGCTACCACAAGGAGTGCTCGCTCGATCTCTTCAAGACCCTCGCGGCGGACATGACCTGGAAGACCGCGATCTCCGAGGTCCCGTTCGGCGGCGCGAAGGGCGGGATCCGGATCGACCCCTTCGCGTTCTCGAAGGAGGAGATCGAGCACGTCACGCTCCGCTACGTCTACAAGCTGAAGAACCTGATGGGCCCGTTCATCGACATCCCCGCGCCGGACGTCGGGACGAACGGCGAGATCATGGCGTACATGATGCGCCAGTTCACCGACGGCGAGCGCGAGCACCACCGGATGCGCGGGGTGGTGACCGGCAAGGACGTGCGCATCGGCGGGTCGGAGGGGCGCATCAAGGCCACCGGCCAGGGCGTCGTCTACTGCATCGAGGAGTGGGCCCGCGAGCGGAAGCTCGACATCAAGGGGGCGCGCGTCCTCGTGCAGGGGTTCGGGAACGTGGGCTCCGCCACCGCGGAGATCCTCGCGGCGCTCGGCGCGAAGGTGGTCGCCGTGAACGACGTGAACGGCACGATCCACCGCGACGGCGGCCTCGACATCCCCGCCCTCGTGCACCACGTGCACCAGAACCCGCAGAACCTCCGGCGCACGGTGGCGGGGTTCCCGGGGGGCACCGCGATCTCCAAGGACGACTTCTGGGGGATCGACGCCGACTTCCTGGTCCCCGCCGCGCTCGGCGAGGAGATCGACGGCCCGGTCGCGGAGCGGCTCAAGGTGAAGCTCGTCGCGGAGGGCGCCAACGGCCCGACCACGCGCGAGGGCGACCGCGTCCTCGCCGCCCGCGGGATCGACGTGATCCCCGACATCATCTGCAACGCCGGCGGCGTCACCGTGTCGTACTACGAGTGGCTCCAGAACCAGCGCCTCGAGCACTGGAGCGAGGCCGAGGTGAACGGCCGCCTCGAGCAGACGATCAAGAAGAACTGGGCGATCGTCCGCGACATCGCCCGGAACCGACCGCAGCGGACGCCGCTCTACGACTCGCGCCCGTACTGCGTCGGCCAGGCCGTGGACGTGCGCACCGCCGCGATGATCCTCGCGCTCAAGCGGATCGAGGCGCACTACCTGCTGGAGGGGTTCTCGCAGTGACGGCCGCGCGGCGGGATCAGTGGACCCGCAGGCCCGCGCCGGGGCCCGGCTCGAAGTAGAGGAACCGGATCCCCATCCCGCGCATCGCGAGGGGGCCGCGCTCCGCCGTGGGAGCCCGGCCGAGCAGGTGGCAGACGTACCGGACCTCGGCCACCGCGATCATGTCGCCGGCGTCGGACGGGAAGGTGATCGTGACCTGCGAGCCGATGGGCTGCGGCGCGCGGGTCTCGACGAACATGCCGCCCTCGGAGATGTTCCGCGCGATCCCCAGGCCGCAGCCGCGATCGCCCTCGAGGTACACCCGGAACACCTTGTCGAGCCGGGGAGCGCCGCGGCGCTCCGTCGCCCGCCTCGCCTCCGCCTTCCGCGCCTCACGCCGTCCCCAGAGCAGCATCGGGTGTCCTCCCTGGAACGGAGCGACTCTACGGTGGTGGGAGCATGTAGTCAAAAAAGCGACCTGGCGCTACATGCGTCGCCTTCAGATCAGGCGGACGCCCGCCCGCTTTCCCGCGTAAGCTCCCGATTCTGGACATCCGAGAGTCATTCGTCCCCCCTTCGAGGTTCCCTCCATGCGCGTAGTCGTTGCCCTTCTCCTCGTCGCCCTCTCCTTCCCCGTCCCGGCACGCGCCGGGGACGACTTCGACGCCCTCGAGGCCTCGGCCGAGCGGATCGACTTCCTCGAGCCGTTCCTCGCGAAGTACGTCGGGCGCTGCCGCGAGGGGTACGAGAAGCGGACCTGCGAGGCGAACGTGCTCGCGTCGCGGAAGGCGGTCGCGGGGAAGACCTTCTTCGTGCGCGTCCCGGACGCGACGTCCCTCGTGAAGCCGGTGCTGCGCGACGGCGCGTTCCTCCTGCTCGTCACGCCGTTCGTGGACGGCGGGGGGCTCGCGCTGACCAACGGCGCGCCCGCCAGCCAGGACCGCTCCGGTCAGCCGGTGATCGGCCTCATCCCGATCGAGGGGACCCTCCCGCCCGGCATGCTGGAGATGGAGTTCGAGAGCCCGTTCCGCACCGGCGCGGTCGAGCTCGAGATCGTGTTCCGGCCGATGCGCACCTGGAAGATGGCGCGCAAGCACGAGACCGGGAGCTACGAGGGCGTCGCGGCGCGGTTCCTCGGGATCCGGCTCGTGGACTCGCGGACCGGGTCGCCCATCGTCGCGAAGGTGCTCTGACGGAACGGCCTCGGCCCCTCGGCCGCGTTCGCGACCGAGGGCCGAGGCCCGGTTCAGCCTACTGCCTCCCGCCGACCGGGATGGCGACGAACACCGCCTGGTCGCCCCGCTTCACGCGGAGCAGCACCATCTGGCCGTCCTTCATGCCGGCCACCGCGTCGCGGACGTCCTCCGGCCTGTGGACCGCGCGACGGTTCACCTCGAGGACGACGTCGCCGCGCTGCAGCCCGGCCCGATCGGCGGGGCCGCCCTGGACGACGTCCACCACGACGGCGCCCTCCCCGCCGGAGATCCCGAGCTGCTGCGCGAGCTGCGGGGTGAGCGGCGCGAGGGACACGCCGAGCTTGGGCGTCTGGTTCGTCGCGCCGCCGCCCTCCTCGCCCTCGCCGCGCCCGATCGCCGCCTCCTCCTCGGGGCGCTGCGCGACCTTGATGGTGAACTGCTTCCGCTCGCCGCCGCGCAGGACCGTCAGCTCCGCCGTCCCGCCGGGCGGGATGAGGGCGACGGCCCGGGTGAGCGCCCCGGACGACTCGACGGGCTTCCCATTCAGCGCCGTCACGACGTCGCCCGCCGCGACGCCCGCCTTCGCGGCCGGCGACTTCGGCACGACGTTCTGGACGAGGGCGCCCTTCGTGCCGGGCGGCAGCCCGAAGCCCTGGATCAGGTCGGGGGTGAGATCGGAGATCGACACCCCGACGAAGCCGCGGGTGACCTTGCCCTTCTCCTTGAGCTGCGGGAGGAGCGTCTTGGCGATGTCGATCGGGACCGCGAAGCCGATCCCCTGGCCGATCTGCGGCGAGACGATGGCGGTGTTGATGCCGACCACCTCGCCCTTGAGGTTGAAGAGCGGCCCGCCGGAGTTGCCAGGGTTGATCGCCGCGTCGGTCTGGATGAAGTCGTCGTAGGTGCCGCCGGGGTTGATGCCGGAGCGGTGCTTCGCCGAGACGATGCCGAGCGTCGCGGTGTCGCGCAGGCCGAACGGGCTCCCGAGGGCGATGACGAAGTCCCCCTGGCGCAGGGCGTCGGACGAGCCGAGGACGACGGTGGGGAGATCCTTCGGCGGGTTCTTGAGCTTGATGAGGGCGACGTCGGTCAGCGCGTCCTTGCCCACCACGTCGGCGGTGAACTCGCGGCCGTCGGAGAGCCGGACGCGGATGTCGGTCGCGTCCTTCACGACGTGGTTGTTCGTGAGGATGTATCCCTGCCCGTTGAGGACGAAGCCGGAGCCGAGGGACGAGCCCTTGAACTCCTCGGGAGGCTCCGGCGCGGGGCGCCCGAAGAACCGCTCGAAGAACTGATCGAAGTCCTCGCCTTCGCCGCCGGGGCCGCCGGGGCCGCCCGGGCCGCCGTGACCGCGCGGCATCCCGCGTGCGCCGGGGCGCGGGTGCTTGACCACGGTCGTGGTCGAGATGTTCACCACCGCGGGGCGGAGCTTGTCGATGAGCGGCGCGAGCGACGCGTTGATCGGGACGCCGACCTCCGGGGCGGCCTGGGTGGCCGCGGCCTCGCGGAAGAGCGGCTGGGAGGCGGCTGCGCGCGTCCCCTCGGTCGCGGCGCGGCCGTCCTGCGAGCACGCGAGGATCGCGGCCGCTGCGACCGCGGAGACGGCCGTCACTGCTAGAGAACGTCCGATGAACCGGGGCATGTGCCCTCTCCTGGCTGGGTGTCGAAGCCTGTGCGTCTCGATCGCCGAGTACGCTCGAGCCCGGATTCTATTCCCTGCCCCGCGCCGGCCGGGCACCGGGAGGGGCCGCAGCCGACGAGTCAAGCCCGCGCGAGGCGTCCGACGCGCACCCGGGCGGGGCGCAGGATCCGATCGCCGATCCGGTAGCCGGGCCGGATCTCGTGCAGCACGACCCCGTCCTGGGCCGCGTCCGCCACGGCCACCGTGTCCACCGCCTCGGCGACGTGCGGGTCGAAGGGCTGGCCGATGACGGGGATCCGCTGCGCGCCCAGCGTGGCGATCCGCTTGTGGAGCGCGCCGAGCGACAGGCGCACGCCCTCGACCAGGTTCCCGAGCGCGTCGCCCTGGGCCTCGACCACCCCCGAGACGGCCGCGAGCGCCCGCTCGAGATCGTCCGCCGACTCGAGGAGCGCCTGGATCACCCCGACCCGCTCCGCCTCGACCACCCGGGCGCGTTCGCGGTCGAGCCGCTGCCGGAACGCCTTGTTGTCCTCGACCAGGGCGGCGTACGCGCGGGTGAGCTCGTCGATCTTCGCGGCCTGGGCGGCGAGCTGCTCGTCCTGCCGCGGCTCCGCGGTCGCGGGCGCGGCGCCCTGCTCCGGGGCCTCGCCGCCCTCCTCGCGCACGATCGCGTCGCCGTCGGGGCGGAACCGCCGCCGATCGTTCACCTTCACCTGCGCCTGCTCCTCCGGTCCGCCAGCCGGGGCGTCCCGGCGCTCTTCCGACATGAGTCTTCCTCCGTCGCCCGCGAAGCTAACCAGCCGACCCACCCTGTCAAACCGGCGGGCCGCGCCGCGGCATCACAGCTCGATGCGAGTGGGCATCTCCATCAAGGGTGATCGGGCGCCGGCGGGCCGCCCGGGAGCGGCCCGAGGGCGTCGCCGTGGTCGTCCCGCAGCTCCACCCCGGCCGCGCGCAGGCTGTAGAAGAGCAGCCAGCGCTCGGCGGGAGAGAGGCTGCCGGCGGGCAGGGCGCGATCGATCTCGGAGAGCGTCAGGTATCCGCGGCGGATGCCGAGCTGGAAGAGCGCCTTGCGCGCCTCGTGGCTCTCGCTCCCGTGCCTCATTCCTTGCCGTCCGGAGGGCTGGCGAGCACCTGCGGCACCGCCCACCCGGCGGGCCGATCGGCCACCTGCACGGGCCTGTTGGGGTTCTCCGGCGGCGCCTCGTCGTGGCCGCGCCCGCCGTCGATGGTCCCCGGGCGGACCACCTTGGGCCCCCACAGCCGCCCGATCTCCTCCTCCTCGACGACCTCGACGGACAGCAGCCGGGCGGCCATCGCCTCGAGCTTCTCGCGGTGCGTCCGGACCACCGCGCGGGCGCGCTCCAGCGCGTCCACCACGAGCGCCTGGACCTCCTGGTCCACGAGGAGCGCGGTCTGGTCCGAGTACACGCGGTTCTCGAGCCCCTTCACCCCGAGCAAGGTCGGCCCGCCCTGATCGCCGAGGGAGACGGGGCCGAGCACCTGGCTCATCCCGTAGTCGCGGACCATCATCCGGGCGACGGCGGTGGCGTGCTGGAGATCGTTCGAGGCGCCGGTGGAGGGCTCGCCGAAGATCTCCTCCTCCGCGACCCGCCCGCCCATGAGCCCGGCCATGCGATCGCGCAGCTCGCTCCGCGTGAGGAGGTATCGATCCTCGAGCGGGAGCTGGAGCGTGTAGCCGAGGGCGCCGAGGCCGCGCGGGATGATCGACACCTTGGTCACCCGGTCCGCGTCCGGGAGCATCCAGGAGACGAGGGCGTGCCCCGACTCGTGGAACGCCACGATCTCCTTCTCGCGCTCGTTGATGCGGCGGCTCTTCTTCTCGAGGCCGGCGACGACCCGCTCGATCGCCTCGTCGAACTCGTGGCGCGTGACGAAGTTCTTGTTCCGCCGCGCCGCGAGGAGCGCCGCCTCGTTCACAACGTTGGCGAGGTCGGCGCCGGCGAAGCCGGGGGTGCGGGCCGCGACCGCCTTGAGGTCCACGTCGGGGCCGAGCTTCACGTTGCGCGCGTGGATCTGGAGGATCCGCTCGCGGCCGCGCTTGTCGGGGCGATCCACGAGCACCTGCCGGTCGAAGCGGCCCGGCCGGAGGAGCGCCGGGTCCAGGATCTCGGGGCGGTTGGTGGCGCCCATGATGATGAGCCCGGCGCGCGCGTCGAAGCCGTCCATCTCCGCGAGGAGCTGGTTCAGGGTCTGCTCCCGCTCGTCGTGTCCTCCGAGCATGCCCGAGTTGCGCGACTTGCCGAGCGCGTCGAGCTCGTCGATGAAGACGATGCAGGGCGCCTTCTGGGTGGCCTGCGCGAAGAGGTCGCGGACGCGCGCGGCGCCGACCCCCACGAACATCTCGACGAACTCCGAGCCGGAGAGCGAGAAGAAGGGCACCCCCGCCTCCCCCGCCGTCGCCCGCGCGAGGAGCGTCTTGCCCGTGCCCGGCGGGCCGACGAGCAGCACGCCCTTCGGGATCCGGCCGCCGAGGCGCCGGTACTTCTCCGGCGTCTTCAGGAACTCGACGATCTCCTGCAGCTCCTCGACCGCCTCGTCGATGCCGGCCGCGTCCTGGAACGTGACGCCCGTGTCCGGCTCCATGTGGATGCGGGCGCGGCTCTTGCCGAACGCCATGACGCCCGGCGGTCCCTGCCCCATCTGCCCGGACATCCGCCGCATCACCCACGCCCAGAACACGAGCCCGATGGCGATCGGCGCGATCCAGACCCAGAACAGATCGCCCATGCCTCCCCCCGCCACCGCGTCGTACGGGAGCTGCGCCTTCTCGATCACCTGGACGAGATCGTCGCCGCCCCCGGGGACCCGCGTCGCCACGTACGGCAACGCCTGGCCTCCGCTGCGCTCGCCCGCGCCCGGGTCCGCGGCGCCGTTCTTCGACGCGCCCGGCGCCCCCACGGGCTTCGGGATGCCGCGCACCCAGTCCGGGCCGATCACGACGCGCTCGAAGGAGCCCTGGCGCACCATCTCCTTGAACTGCGAGTAGCCGATGCGCCGGACGCCCACGTCCTGGAAGGCGCGGAACAGGAACACGGCCAGCGCGATGAGGACGAGCCACGCCGCGGGGGACGCGAGCGGCACGCGCGCCTGCGGTCCGCCCCGACTCCCCCGCTCCCCGCGCGGTCCCTGGGCCTTCCTGTCGTCAGCGGACACCGAGGCCTCCTGCCCCCTTCGCAGGCAATGTGCGCACGTCCGGGGAGCGGGCAATGCGCGGCCCCAAGCTCGGGAGGCCCCGGCTGGCCGGCCCCTGCTCTCGCCCCATCACGACTTCTACCTAGGGCGCATCCCCGCCGCGCGCGACGGACGCGTGGGGCGTCCGCCGCGGACGCCGGGCCCGGGTGCGGCGCCGCCGGGCGCGGCGGCGGCCGACGCTACAGCCCGAGGAGCTTCGCGATGCTCTTCTCGTCGGCGGGCGGGAACTGGTACCGATCCAGCTCGTCCGGGCGGACCCAGCGGTGGTCGTGGACGCGGACGTGCGCGACGGGCCCTCGCGTCAGCGTGCAGCGGTACACGCAGAAGTCCACGTCGTAGTCCGCGTAGGCGTGCTCGACGTGGATGACGCGGCCCCCCACCTCGACCTCGATCCGCATCTCCTCCCGCAGCTCGCGCGCGAGCGCCTCCTGGTCGGTCTCGCCGGGCTCGACCCGACCCCCCGGAAACTCCCAGAGCAGCGGCAGCGTGGCCGTGGGCGGGCGCTGGGTGATGAGGTAGCACCCGTCCTTCTCGATCATGGCCCCCACGACCCGGATCTTGCGGCGCATCTCCACTCTCCGTTCGCCCACGGCGGCGCCGGACCCTCCAGGCCCGGGCGCCGGGCGGGCCCCGCGCCCCACCCGGTACGCTGGTGCGGGGGCGCTCCGGGACCGCGAGTGGATTGTAGAATCCGCAAGACATGACGTCCATCCGGTTCCTCGGCGCGGCGGGTACCGTCACCGGCTCGCGCTTCCTCGTCGAGCACGGCTCGGTGCGGGTCCTGGTGGACGCGGGCCTGTTCCAGGGGCTCAAGGAGCTGCGCCTGCGGAACTGGGCGCCCTGGCCGGTGCCGCCGGAGTCCCTCGCCGCGGTCGTGCTCACGCACGCGCACATCGACCACAGCGGGGCGCTCCCTCTCCTGGTCCGCCAGGGGTACCGCGGGTCCATCCACTGCACGCCCGCGACGCGGGATCTCGCCGGCCTGCTGCTCCCGGACTCGGGGCGCCTCCACGAGGAGGAGGCGCGCTACGCGAACTGGAGGGGCTACTCGAAGCACGCGCCGAACGCGCGCCCGCTCTACACCGAGGAGGACGCCCTCGCGGTCCTGCCGCACCTCGCGCCCCTCCCCTACCTCGAGCGGCGCGCCGTCGCGCCGGGCGTCTCGATCGCCTTCCACCGCGCGGGGCACATCCTCGGGAGCGCCACCGTCGATCTGGTGGTCGAGGGACCCCGCCCGCTCCGGATCCTCTTCAGCGGCGACCTCGGACGGTACGGCGCCCCCATCCTCGTGGATCCCGAGGGCGCCCGGCCCGCCGACGTCCTCCTGCTCGAGAGCACCTACGGCGGGAAGCTGCACCCGGCCGGCTCGCCCGAGGCGCAGCTCCGGGACGAGGTGCTCCGCGCGGTGCAACAGGGCGGCGCCCTCCTCGTGCCCGCGTTCGCGATCGGGCGCACCCAGGAGCTCCTCTTCGCGCTCCGCGACCTGGA
Source organism: Anaeromyxobacter oryzisoli (assembly GCF_022690765.1). Lineage (GTDB taxonomy): Bacteria > Myxococcota > Myxococcia > Myxococcales > Anaeromyxobacteraceae > Anaeromyxobacter > Anaeromyxobacter oryzisoli. The sequence continues at coordinate 67,785 of NZ_JALCZA010000017.1, forward strand.
GCGCCGCGGGGAGATCCCGGAGCTCCCCGTGTTCGTGGACTCGCCCATGGCGGTGGACGCGACCCCGATCTACCTCGCGCACCGCGAGGACCACGACGACGACATGGCCCGGCGGATCGCCGCCGGGGAGGAGCCGCTCCGCCCCGCGCGGCTCACGTTCGCGCGGAGCCCCGAGCAGTCGAAGGCGATCAACGACGTGCGCGGCCCGTGCGTGATCCTCTCCGCCTCCGGGATGGCGACGGGCGGGCGCGTGCTCCACCACCTCGAGCGCCGGCTGCCGGATCCGCGGACCACCGTGCTGCTCGTCGGCTACCAGGCCGCGGGGACCCGCGGCTGGAGCCTCCAGAACGGCGCGGCGACGATCCGGATGCACGGCGAGGACGTGCCGGTGAAGGCGCGCGTCGCGACCATCACCGGGCTATCCGCCCACGCCGACGAGGCGGAGCTCGAGCGCTGGCTCGCGACCTTCCCCGCGCCGCCGGCCCGGACCTTCCTCGTGCACGGCGAGCCCGCCGCCCTCGCGGCGGCCAAGGCGCGGATGGACCGGCTCGGCTGGCCCGCGGAGGTCCCGCGCCACCTCGAGGAGGTGGCGCTGTGACCCCGGGCGCGGGCGGCCGCACCGCGCTCGTGCTCTCCGGCGGCGGCGCGCGCGGGGCGTACGAGGCGGGCGTGCTGCGCTACGTCCGGCGGGAGCTCCCCGCGGCCCTCGGCGTCCAGCCGCGGTTCGACCTCGTGACGGGCTCCTCGATCGGGGCCGTCAACGCCTGCTTCCTCGCGTCCACCGCGGATCGGCCCGCGGAGCAGGGCGAGGCGCTCGCCGCGGTCTGGCGGGACCTCCGCCTGGACGAGGTCTTCCACTGGAGCGCCCTGAGCCTGGCGGGCCTCCCGCGCTACGCCTGGGCGCAGCTCCGCGCCACCCGCCTCCGCCACCTGACCTGGCGCCTCTCCGACTTCCTCTACCCCGAGGCGCTCGCCCGCGTCATCGACGAGCGGATCGACTGGGCCCGGCTGCACCGGAACGTGCGGTCCGGGCACCTCGACGCGCTGACCGTCACCGCGACCGACCTCGGCACCGGCAGGTCGGTCGTCTTCGTCGAGACCCGCGGCGAGCTCCCGGACTGGGGCCGCGATCCGATCGTCGAGGTACGCCCGCGCGCGATCGGGCCGCCGCACGCCCTCGCGTCCGGCGCGATCCCGCTGCTCTTCCGGCCGGTCCGGATCGAGGGCTCCTGGTTCAGCGACGGCAGCGTCCGCCAGAACACGCCGATCGCCCCCGCCATCCGGCTCGGCGCCGAGCGCGTGCTCGTCATCGGCTGCCGCCACGCCGGCCCGGTGGACGGGGCGCCCCGGGTCGCGCCCGAGGAGGCGCCCACCACCGCGGCCCAGCTCGGGCGGCTCCTGAGCGCCCTGATGCTCGACCGCACCGACTACGACCTGGAGCGGCTCCGCCGCTTCAACGGCCTCATCGAGGCGGGCGAGCGGGCCTTCGGCCCCGGGTTCGCCGAGCGGCTCGCGGCGCTCTCCGCCCGCGAGCTCGGGGCGCCGCTCCGCCGCGTGCGCGACCTCGTGATCCGGCCGAGCCGCGACCCGGGCGTGCTGGCGCGCGATCACGCCGAGCGGCGCGTCCGGCGGCTCAGGCCCGGCACGCTCGCCGCGCGGCTGCTCCGCCGCGCCGCGGCGGACGCCGAGGTCACGGCGGATGGCGCGGCCGATCTCGCGAGCTACCTGCTCTTCGACGGTGAGTACGCCGAGGAGCTCATCGCCCTCGGGTACGAGGACGCCCGGGCGGCCCGCGACGCGCTCGTGGACTTCTTCGCCGCCGGGGAGCCGTCGGCCCGGAGCGCCTGATCATGACGTCGTCCGCGCCGCTCCTCGACCGCCCCACCCTCCTCGACGGCGCCATGGGGACGGCGCTCCTCGCCCGCGGCCTCCCCGCCGGCGCGCTCCCGGAGACGTGGCTCCGGTCCCGCCCCGAGGAGCTCGCGCGCGTCCACGCCGAGCACGCCGCCGCCGGCGCGCGCGTGATCCTGACCTGCACCTTCAACGCGGCCGCCCCGCGGCTCGCGGCGGCGCTGCCGGGCGTCGAGCTCGCGCCCCTCTGCCGGACGGCGGTCGCCCTCGCCCGCCGCGCCGCGCCGGGCGCGGCCATCGCCGGCGACCTCGGGCCGACCGGCCTCGTCGCGCCGGGCGGGGCCGCGGAC
>NZ_JALCZA010000170.1 GCF_022690765.1 Anaeromyxobacter oryzisoli
TGAGAGCTTGTCGAAGAATTCGACGAGCTCTCAGGCCGACCCGCGTGAGCGGGGCGGCGGGTGGGGTGAAGCGCCCGAATTCACTTCGGGCGCGAGGGGCGGTCGACGTCCCGCCCCTCCTGGATGGTCAAGGCCCGTCGATTGTTCGACGGGCCTTGATCGCGCGCGGCGTCTGGCGCGGCGCCTCCACCCCGGTCCGCAGCGGGCGGGCGCGCCAGGTCGGCGGGGCGCCGACCGCCCGCCGTGGCCGCCTCGCGATCCCCCGCTCCGGCGAGCCCACCCGTACGCCGAGATCCGCTGGCCGACGCCGCGCGGCCCCGGTAGGCCATGCGATCGAAGGAGGGCGGTCCATGAAGGACTTCCACTGTCGTGATGCGGGGATGAAGTGCGACTTCGTGGCGCGCGGGAGCTCGGACCAGGAGATCCTCGACCAGGCCGGCCGCCACGCCCAGCAAACGCACAACCTGCCGATGTCGAAGGATCTGGAGCAGCGGGTCCGCGGGCTCATCCACGACGAGGACAGCGACGCACACCGGCGGTCGATGTCCGCGAAGCCGTAGCGCGCTCCCCCCCGGCTCCCGATCGGCGAGGCCTTGCGCAGTGGGGGCCGCAGGGGCGAGCGCGCCTGCACGTCGAGCGCGGGGCTGCTCGGGAAAGAGGTGGAGGCCGGGGCGCCGCCCGCGGGCGGGGACCGGAGTGACAAGATCGGCCCCGAAGAAGCCCGTGCTGCGATGGCATGATGAGCCGCTCGCCACGGCTCTCGACCGACGGTCGCGGGGGCAGCGGGAGCTGGGGAGGGCACGATGCCCGCACGTCGGCCCCCGTCACCGTCCCTCGAGAGCCGGACCGGCATCCGCTCACCCGGAGCGCTTCTTCTTCGCTGCGCGCGGCGACGGCGTTCCCGGTGGCTCGACGGATGCGGGGTCGAAGAGCTCATCGTTCGACCGGCGCGTATAGCGGTCCATCAAGGCGTCCCCGAAGACCTCCCGAGCGGCGCGCTGGTTGTGAGCCCGGCAAAGGAGGCGAATGTTCTTGATCGTCGGCGGACCGCCGAGCTCGACCACGCTCGTGAAGCAGAGGCGGCCGTCCCTGAGCGGCTCGATCACCTCCGGGCAGCGCTGCACGAGCTCGGCGGCGGTCTTCCGGTAGAACGCGGCGCCCTTCGAGAGGCCGAGGTCCCGGTGGAGGAAGGAGAAGAGGTTCGCGT
>NZ_JALCZA010000171.1 GCF_022690765.1 Anaeromyxobacter oryzisoli
CGGGCGAGCTCGAGGCGGCGCGGGCCGCCCTCGCGGGGGTGGAGGGGGCCGCGCGCGGCGAGCGCGTCCTGCTCCGGGCGCCGGCGCCGGGCCGGGTGCTCCGGGTCCACCGCGAGAGCGAGGGGCCCATCGCGGCCGGCGCGCCGGTGATGGACGTCGGCGACCCGTCCACGCTGGAGGTGGACGTGGAGCTGCTCACGGCGCAGGCGGTGCGCCTCGCGCCGGGCGCCCGGGCGGAGCTGCTGGCCTGGGGCGGGGGCGCCCCCCTCCGCGGCGTCGTGAGCCGGATCGATCCGGCCGCGTTCACGAAGACGTCGGCGCTCGGCGTCGAGGAGCAGCGGGTCCACGTCGTCGTCGTGCCGGCCGGCGGCGCGGGCTGGGCGCGGCTCGGCGACGGCTTCTCGGTCGAGGCGCGGGTGGTGGTGTCGGAGCGCCCGGACGCGGTGAAGGTCCCGGGGAGCGCCGTCTTCCGCAGAGGGGAGGGGTGGGCGGCGTTCGTCGTGGATCGCGGGCGCGCGCGGCTGCGGCACGTCGAGGTCGGCGACGCGGAGGGGGCCGAGATCTCAGTGGTCGCCGGGCTCCAGCCCGGAGAGCGCGTGGTGGTCCATCCGTCCGACCGGCTCGCGGACCGGGCGCGCGTGTCGGTGAGGTGAGGGCGCGCTCGCGCTCGGGCGCGCCCAGGCCCGCTCGACCTACGCCACCCCGAGCCGCTCGGAGCCCACGGTGGGCTCGAGGCGCTGCGGTCGGTTCGGCGTGGGCGCGGGCGCGAGCTGCGAGTGGGCCTTCGCCGCGGCGCGGCGCAGGTACGCGTACCGGTCGAGCTCGAGCGCCGCGGCCAGCCCCTCGGCGAGCCGGTCCAGCCGGCGCGTGTCGCGGCGCGCCGCCTCCTCCGCGGCGCGCGCGGCGGTGGAGGCCCGGCTCTCGAGGGCGCAGAGCCGGCGCCGGAGCGCGACGCGCTCGGCCTCGATCGCGTGCACCATCTCCTCCGCGCGCGCGAGCGCCTCGGCCCGCTGGGCGCGGACGACCGCCTCCGCGGCCCGCGCCCGATCCCAGGCGAGCGCCGCGGCGACCCCCACCG
>NZ_JALCZA010000172.1 GCF_022690765.1 Anaeromyxobacter oryzisoli
CCCCGCGTCCCCAGCGCGCGGACCTCCGCCCGGATCTGGGCCGCCGCCTTCGTCGTCTCCGTATCCATGCCCGCGAGCGTCGCGCTCGCGCGGCATCCCGTCACGACGGGCTACGGCGAGGACTTACAAGCGGCCGGGGTGCCTACAGGAGCGTGATCTGCCGTTCGTCACCGGGTGGCTTGAGGCGGCGCAGTGTGAGCGCAGCCACGGGATCGCAGGGAGACGGGCGAGCAGCGCGGCGGATGGGCGAGATCCTCGGCGGGTGATGCCGGCGGCGCAGCGAAGGGAGAGGACGAGTTGAGGGGCCGCGATCCAGACGGTAATGCGGGCGCGGAGAGCGACGGAAGCGATCCGGTTGGCCTCGGGTAGCGCCTCGTCGAGGACGAGGTCGGCGCCGACCTTCCCGAGCACTGCGGCGGTGAGCGCGTGGTGGGCGAGCAGGTTCACCTTGCGCGGCAGGCCGCTCGTCGCGTGGTGGATCGCCTCGAGCGCGGCGGGCTCGAAGAGAGGCATCTCAGTCCCGGCGAGCCGGAGGAGATGGACCAGGTAGGCGGCGAGTTCGGAACCTGTCAACGAGAATGAGACAGCGCGCTGCTGAGTTTACTGATGCGTCTCCTCTGTGCGTGAAGGCTGCTGCGGCTTGTTAATCCAGACCTCGCTCGGAACCGCGCCCGCCGACGGGGCGCCGGCGGGGAACCGCTCGGGCCGGGCGGCGAACGCGGCCGCGAGGACCACGTCGCGTGCCTCGAGTCGGGCGGCCGCGAGGCCGTGGTGAACGTCGTGCGGCGTCACCAGGCCGAGTCCGCCGTGGCGGTGCTCGGTGTTGTACCAGCGGAAGAAGTCGGCGCAGTGCGCGCGCCCGTCCTCCATGGAGCCGAAGCGTTCCGGGAAATCGGGCCGGTACTTCATCGTCTTGAAGTGCGGCTCGGAGAACGGGTTGTCGTTCGAGACGTGCGGCCTCGAGTGGCTCTTCGTGACGCCCATGTCGGCGAGCATCAGCGCGACCGGCTTCGAAGTCA
>NZ_JALCZA010000173.1 GCF_022690765.1 Anaeromyxobacter oryzisoli
GGTGAGCGCCGCGCCGCGCCCGGTCAGCGCGCACGTCTCCGCGAGCCGCCCCGCGTCGGCCGCCGTCGCCGCCGCCGCCCAGACCGCCGCCGCCTCGCGCGCGCAGGGGCGCGCGAAGACGCTCCCCGGCGCGAAGCGGGCCCGGGCGGCGATCCGCAGGCCGTCGGGCACGGGGATCCCGTCGAGGAAGCGCTGCCACTCCGCGACGAGCGCCGGGAGCGGACGCCCGAGCGCGGCGGCGAGATCGCCCGAGCCGTACGCGCGGCGGACCGGATCCGCGCCGTACCGATCGAGGAGGAACGCCACGAAGCTGCCCGCGGCCACGTATGCCCGCGCCGGCGCCTGCGCCCAGAACCCGGCCGGCCCCACGATGCGCTCCACGTCCGGGAGGAGGCCGAGGTCTCGCGCCGCGCGCGACCACTCGTGCACCGTCCAGGCGCCGCGCGGCACGTCGAGCGCCACGGCGAGCCCCTCGACGAACCCCATCGAGACGAGCACGCCGGCGCGCGCCGGGACCCGGAGCGGACCGCGCGCGGCGGCGGCCGCCACCGCGTGCACGAGCTCGTGGCGGAGGACCGGGTGGGGGAGCGCGGCGGCGCCGAGGTGGATCTCGGCGAGCCACGGCTTCGTGTACGCGGTCGCCGCCGCGCCGACGAGGCGCCGCTTCTCCTCGTCGCTCCGGTACGCGAAGATCGTGACGTGCGGCGGCGACGGGATCGCCAGCGCGCGGGCGAGGTCGGCCACGTGGAACTCGCACTCGGCGAGCAGCTCGCGCGCGGCGGCGGCGGGGGCGTCGTCGGGGTGGACGAGGGTGCAGCGTCGCCCCTCGAGCGTCGCCCCCAGGGCGCGCGCGACCGCGGCGCGCGTGGCGGCGGGGCTCCGGCCCTCGCCGGCGCGGGCCCGGACGGCCGAGACGGCGACGAGGGCCGCCGTGGCCGCGAGGAGCGCGGCCCGCG
>NZ_JALCZA010000174.1 GCF_022690765.1 Anaeromyxobacter oryzisoli
TTGTTAATCCAGACCTCGCTCGGAACCGCGCCCGCCGACGGGGCGCCGGCGGGGAACCGCTCGGGCCGGGCGGCGAACGCGGCCGCGAGGACCAGGTCGCGTGCCTCGAGTCGGGCGGCCGCGAGGCCGTGGTGAACGTCGTGCGGCGTCACCAGGCCGAGTCCGCCGTGGCGGTGCTCGGTGTTGTACCAGCGGAAGAAGTCGGCGCAGTGCGCGCGCCCGTCCTCGATGGAGCCGAAGCGTTCCGGAAAATCGGGCCGGTACTTCATCGTCTTGAAGTGCGACTCGGAGAACGGGTTGTCGTTCGAGACGTGCGGCCTCGAGTGGCTCTTCGTGACGCCCATGTCGGCGAGCATCAGCGCGACCGGCTTCGAAGTCATCGAGGTGCCGCGATCGGCGTGGATGGTGAGCTGGCCGCGCTGGATGCCCTGGCGTTCACAGGTTTCGCGGATGAGCCGCTCGGCGAGCACCGCCGTCTCCCGGTGCGCCAGCATCCAGCCGATGACGTACCGGCTGTAAACGTCGAGGATCACGTACAGGTAGAAGTAGGTCCACTTCTGCGGGCCGAGCAGCTTCGTGATGTCCCAGCTCCAGAGCTGGTTCGGCGCGGTAGCGAGCAGTTCGGGCGCCTTGTACTTCGGGTGCCGCAGCTGGTTCCGCCGCTCGCGGACCTCCGCGTTCTCAGCGAGGACCCGGTACATCGTGCGCTCCGAGCAGAGATACCGGCCCTCGTCGAGCAGCGTGGCGTAGACCTGGGCGGGCGCGAGCTCCGCAAACCGGGGCTCGTGCAGGACGTCGAGCACGGCGCGTCGTTCCGCGGCGCCGAGCGCGCGGTGGCTGCTCCTCTTCGCGCGCGGCGGGCGCGGCTTGAGCGCGCGGTAGTAGGTAGCCTTCGGCAGTCCCAGCGCGGCGCACGACGACG
>NZ_JALCZA010000175.1 GCF_022690765.1 Anaeromyxobacter oryzisoli
GGCGCCCGGCGCGGAGATCATCGTGCGGCGGCCGCGGCCGCCTGCCCCGGCGCCCTGGGCCTGGAAGATCTGGTTCAGCTTGTCCGCGATGTCCTTCGCCGAGGCGTAGCGGACCTGGACGATGCGGACCATGTCGCCCGCGCCGGCCTTGTCCACCGAGTCGATGATCTTCTCGAGCCGGCGCAGGTTCAGGCCGATGTCGGTGATGACGAGGGTGTCCGGCGGGATCGTCTGGATGTCCGCGCCCTGCGCCGAGATGAAGTTGGCGAGGATGCCGCGGAGCTGATCGGCGTCCGTGTACTGCAGCTTCACGATCTTCGTGATCGGCTGCTCGTTCGCGGGCGTCGTGGCCTCCGGGCCGGTGTAGGTCGGGATCGGGTTCTTCTTGGCGTCCGCGTTGCGGATGAGCTTGTAGTAACGGCCGGTCGCGTAGACCGCGATGTTGTTCGCGTTCAGGGCCGCGAGGAACGCGGCGTACGCCTCGTCCGCGGTGACGGGCGTCTTGGAGAGGAGCGTGATCTTCCCGCGCGCCACGTCCTCCGTGTAGACGAAGTTCCGGCACGTCCACCGGCTCGCCTGCTCGAGCACGTCCACGACGTCGGCCTTCGTGAACGTCAGCATGAACCGGCCGTGCAGCGGGACGCACTTCTGCTCGGTCGGGCGGAGCGGGCCCCCGCCGCCCGGGCGCCGCGGCGGCGTGACCGGACGGGCTCCGGGCTGGACCGGCTGCGCACCGGCGGGAGGCGCCGCGGCGCC
>NZ_JALCZA010000176.1 GCF_022690765.1 Anaeromyxobacter oryzisoli
GGGGCTCCTCGACGACGCGCGCGGCGCCCTCGCGAACCTGCTCACGTTCTACCCGGGGCACCGCGCGCTCGAGGAGAAGCTCGCCGAGGTCGAGCGGCGCGCGGCCGCCGCCCGTCCGGTGGCCGCCCCGGCGCCGCGCTCCCGCCCGGCGTCGGCGGCGACCGCGGCCGCCGAGGGCGAGGGCTTCGACATCGCCCGGGAGCTGGCGGACGAGCTCGGCGACGCGCCGGCGGCGCCCGCCGTCGAGGAGGAGTTCCAGTACTCCGTCGAGGACGTCTTCAACCAGTTCAAGAAGGGCGTCGAGCAGACGGTGAAGCTCGAGGACACCGCCACGCACCACGACCTCGGCATCGCCTACAAGGAGATGGGGCTCCTCGACGACGCCATCCACGAGTTCGAGATCGCGCTCGAGGGCAACGATCGGAAGAAGGAGGTCGACTGCCTCTCGATGATCGGCCTCTGCCAGATGCAGAAGGGGGCGCCGAAGGAGGCGATCCGCGCCTACCGCCGCGCGCTCGGGTCCGAGTACCTCTCCCGGGACGCCGCGAAGGCGATCCTGTTCGAGCTGGGCGCCTGCTACGAGGCGGCCCGCGACCCGCAGGCCGCGCTGTACTACCTCCAGAAGGTGAACCGGTCGGATCCCGCCTTCCGCGACGTGGCACGCCGGGTCCAGGCGCTCGGGGGCGGACCCGGCCGGCCCCCCGCGAGCGCCGCTCCCCACGCGAGCGGGACGGCGCCCCGGCGGCCC
>NZ_JALCZA010000177.1 GCF_022690765.1 Anaeromyxobacter oryzisoli
CTGAGCCATCCCCTCAAATGAGGCCGAACACTTCACGGAACGTGGCCTGCTGACGAACCAGTTCGTCGAACTTCTGCATCAGCGGCCGCGCTCGCTCCTCGCGCATGCCGGGCAGGCAGTCGAAGTAGAACAGCCCCTGGTTCAGCAGCGAGTGCGTCCGCTCTTTCGACGTGTTCGCCTTCATCCGGCGGTCTTCGCCGACCGCCTCCCCCGCGGCGCCGAGCAGCGTGAGCAACGCCGCGGCGATGGCGCCGACCAGGAGGATCCGATCACGCCGCTCCGGGGAGCTGACGCGGGTGTCGGTGAGCCCCATCCCGAAGCGCAGATTCTTGAGGTCACGGAAGCTCTCCTCGATGGTGAAGCGCTTCGAGTACAGTTTCACGATCTCCGCGCCGGGCCGGTCGCCGTGGCTCGTCGCGAGGTGCCACGCTTCCTTCATGCCCTTCGCTTTCAAGCACACCACCGCGCCGAGCTCGCGACCGGCCCTGGTCACCCTCGCCCCGCGGAGGAGCAGCGTCCGGCCATTGTTGGGCGTCCACGCTACGGCCGACTTCGTTTCTCCCTCGGCGCTGGTCACCTTGACGATGCCCCGGAAGCGCACGATGAAGTCGAAGCCGAGTTGGTCCTTCAGGAGTTCGTAGAGCGCCTGGTCGCCGAAGCCTCGGTCCGCGAGCACGGTGACCTTCGTGCCGGCGGGAACAAC
>NZ_JALCZA010000178.1 GCF_022690765.1 Anaeromyxobacter oryzisoli
TCGCCCTCGCCGACCACCCGTGGCTCGCCGGGTACGCGCTCTTCGGCAACGTCCTCCTCCCCGGCTCCGCCTTCCTCGAGCTCGCCCTCGCCGCCGCTCACCGCGTCGGCCTCGATCGCGTCGAGGACCTCACCGTGGAGACGCCCCTCGCGCTGCCCGCGCACGGCGCCGTCCTCTTGCAGGTGTCCGTCGCCCCTCCCGACGAGACCGGGCGCAGGCGGCTCGCCCTGCACGCACGCCCCGAGGACGCCCTCTCGTGGACCTGCCACGCCACCGGCCTCCTCGGCCCCGCCGCCCCCTCCGCTCCCTTCGACCTCCGCACCTGGCCGCCCGAGGGTGCTTCCCCCCTTCCTCTCGACGGCCTCTACGACCGCCTCGCCCACCTCGGCCTCTCCTGCGCCCCGGAGCTCCAGGCGCTCACCACTGTCTGGAAGCTCGGCGACGACCTCTTTGCCGAGGTCCGCCTCCCCGCCTCCTCCACCGCCGGCTTCGGCCTCCACCCCGCGCTCCTCGAGGCGGCCTTCCACGCCCTCGCCCTGAACGACGCGGATCAGATCGTCCTCCCTTCCTCCTGGTCCGGCGCGTCCTTGCGTGCCGCCGGCGCCTCTTCCCTCCGCGTCCGCCTCTCGCTCCCCGCCGGAGGCCCTCCCTCTCTCCGGATCGCGGACTC
>NZ_JALCZA010000179.1 GCF_022690765.1 Anaeromyxobacter oryzisoli
CTGACCGATCCCCTCATTCCCACGGTCATGGGATGGGGCCAGTTGTAGACGTTCCGCGGGGTTGAGATCATGGTGCGGGGCCCATGCGCAACCAGGCCATCCGCCCCCGCCGCGTGCACGACTTCGTCTCCTCGATCTTCGACTACGACCTCCATGCGAAGCGGGTGGCCTCGCTCGCCGACGCGACGGTGGGCGCCTTGCAAGGGGCGCAGCTCGCCGTGGGCGCACTCGGGCGCGCGCTGGCGATCGCCAAGGAGCTTCAGGCCAAGCACGCCATCAAGCAGGTGGACCGCTTCTTCTCGAACACCGGCGTCGATGTCTGGAAGCTGTTCGCGAGCTGGGTGCCCTTCGTGATCGGTGGACGACCGGAGATCGTGGTCGCGCTCGACTGGACGGACTTCGACGCCGACGACCAGGCCACCATCGCGCTGTACCTCATCACCAGCCACGGCAGGGCCACCCCGCTGCTCTGGAAGAGCGTGATGAAGTCCGACCTGAAAGGCTGGCGGAACGAGCACGAAGACGCGCTCCTGCAGCGGTTTGCCGAGGTTGTTCC
>NZ_JALCZA010000018.1 GCF_022690765.1 Anaeromyxobacter oryzisoli
GCGTCGCCGACCGGCTGGTCCTCCTCGGCGACGCGGCCGGCTACGTGGACGCGGTGACGGGCGAGGGGCTCTCGCTCGCCTTCGGCTGCGCCCTCGAGCTCGCGGACCTGCTCCCCGCCGCGCTCGCGCGCGGCGCCTCGGCCCGCGCCCTCGCCGGCTACGAGCGCCGCTGGCGCCGGCGCTTCCTGCCGTACGCCGCGTGGACCCGGCTCGTCCTGGGCCTGTCGCGCCACCCGGCCCTCCGGCGGCGCGTGCTCGCGCTCGCCGCCGCCCGGCCGCGCGCCCTCGAACGCGTCGTGGCGGCGGCGGTGGGGTGATGACGAGGCGCCGCCGCGGGGGGGCGCCCCGAGTCGAGGGCGAGCAGCGTTCGCCCCGGGCTCGACCGCTCTCCCCGCTCGTGGTTCAAATGCCGCCATGTCCCAGCTTTGGCAGTGGTACCTCCTCTCCTGGCTGACCGGCAGCCCGCTCGGCGCGCTCCTCGCCCTCGCGGTCGTCTGGTGGCTCGGGGACCGGTTCACGTTCCGCGTCATGCCGGATCCGTTCCGGCTCCTCGGCCGCTGGCGCCGCATCAGCCAGCTCCGGCGGACGCTCTCGGTGAACCCGCACGACCGTCGCGCGCGGCTCGAGCTCGCGCAGCTGCTCCTCGACGTCCACCGGCCGGCCGAGGCGGCGCGGGCGCTCCGCCCGAACGTGGACGCCGGCGACGAGGACGTCCACACCGCCTTCACGCTCGGCGCGGCGCTCGCGCGGAGCGGCGAGGGCGACACCGCAGAGCGGGTCCTCGCCGTCGCGCGCGACGCGGCGCCGGACTTCCGGGCGGGGGAGATCGATCTCGAGCTCGGCCGGCTCCGGGTCCGCCGCGGCGACCTCGCCGGCGCGCTCGAGCCGCTCGAGCGGCTCCTCGTGGCCCGGCCCGGCTCGGTCGAGGGGCGCTACTGGCTCGCCCGCGCGCTCGCCGGCCTCGGCCGGGCGGTCGACGCGCGGCGGGTCCGCGACGAGGCCTGGCGCGAGTACGCGGCGCTCCCCCGGTTCCACCGCCGCCAGGAGCGGCCGTTCGCGTGGCGCCTCCGGCCGGCGCGCCCCGCGCTCGTCCTCGCGGCCGTGCTCGTCGCCGCGCTCCTCGCCGGGCTCGTGCTCGGAGCCGCCGCGTCGCCCGCGCCGGACGCGGACCCGGACGCGGACGCATCCTCCTCGTCGATCCGCTCGTAGCGCCTCTCGCTCGGGTCGAGCCCGTCGCGAGGCACACGATGCCGTCGCCGAGCCGGGGCACACGAACGCGGAGCAGCGCAGGCGTGCCTGGGATTCATCACGGCGCAACCTTGCAGACGAACGGCCTTGAAGGACGAGCGGTCTGGGCTCGGGAAGATGAATAGGCCGGGGCGCCGCAGTGCGTGGGGACCGTCTGCGCAAGATCGGCTCCGAAGAGACCCGTGTTTCACCGATAGCGCTACGAGCCTTCGGCGGCACGGGCGGCGCTGAATCGCTGTCGAGCTGCCGCCCGTTCGCGAGGTGGCGGCTTCACGGTGAGCGCTGAGCCGCAGCACTTTCGTGGGAACCCCAGTTTCACCATTCGGCGGTTGACGCGTTTTCCGGTTGGTGACGGTTCGCGAGCCCGGCTCGTCCGAGAAGGCCTCTCTCGCAGCGCCGCGCGGACGCCGGGCGTCGCGAGTCCGCACGGAGCCGAGGCGCGAGGGCCCGTTCCCGTTCTCGCGCCTGGCGCCGAATGCGTGCGCCTGGGGAGGCCGCGAATTCCCGTGAGACGATCCGCTCATGAACGCTTACGATCTCTCCGCCCGCCTCTCCGAGCTCCTCCGCCGCGAGCACGAGTCCATGGCCGATTTCCTGATCGCGCTCGCCGACTTCGATCGCCGCCACCTCTGGCGCGACCTGGGCCACGCGAACCTCTTCTCCTTCCTCCACCGGGACCTCGGCCTCTCGAAGGGCGCCGCGTTCTACCGGAAGACCGCCGCCGAGCTCGTGCGGCGCTGCCCCGAGGTGATCGAGCCGCTCAGGGATGGCCGGCTCTGCTTCACCAGCGTGGTCGAGCTCGCGAAGGTCCTCACCCCGGAGAACCGCGGCGAGGTGCTGCCCCGATTCTTCCACCGCTCGAAGCGCGAAGCGCGGGAGGTCGTGGCGGAGCTGAAGCCGGTCGAGTCTCCGCCGCGCCGCGAGGTCGTCACGGCGGTGCGCGGTCCGGCTCCTTCGACGGCGGCGGCCGTGGTGGAGCTTCCGGTCGCGGCGACCGACACGACCATGCCGGCGAAGCCGCCCGAGTCCGCCGCGCCGTGCGGTTGGCCAGCAGAACACCTCGATGCCAACTCTCCGCGCCCTGCGGCGCACGCCCCATCTTCCCGCGAGGTCCGCGGCGAATCGGTCGAGCCGCTCAGCGCCGACCTCCGGCGGCTTCACTTCAACGTCTCCCGCCGCTTCCTCGAGAAGCTCGACGCCGCGCGGGATGCGCTCTCCCATTCGCATCCCGGCGCCGGCACCGAGGAGATCCTGGAGGCCGGCCTCGATCTCCTCCTCGCCCGGAGCGCCAAGCGGAAGGGGCTCGTGCAGAAGCCGCTCGCGGAGCGCCGGCCCTCGCAGCCGGATCACATACCTGCCGCGGTGAAGCGCGCCGTCTGGATTCGCGACGGCGGCCGCTGCCAGTACCCCCTCGACTCCGGCGGCATCTGCGGCTCGACCTACCAGCTCGAGTTCGATCACCGCAAAGCCCAGGCCCTCGGCGGTCGGCCGACGATCAAGAACATTCGCCTCCTTTGCCGGGCTCACAACCAGCGCGCCGCTCGGGAGGTCTTCGGGGACGCCTTGATGGACCGCTATACGCGCCGGTCGAACGGCGAGATCTTCGACCCCGCATCCGTCGAGCCACCGGGAACGCAGCCGCCGCGCGCAGCGAAGAAGAAGCGCTCCGGGTGAGCGGATGGCGGCCCGGCTCTGGGGCGACGGTGACGGGGGCGACGTGCGTGCATCGTGCCTGCTCAGCTCCCCCCTGCGACCGGCGGTCAACTAGCCGTGGCGAGCGGCTCATCATGCCTTTGCAGCGCGGGCTTCTTCGGGGCCGATCTCGTCACTCCGGTTCCCGCCCACGGGCGGCGCCCCGGCCTCCACCTCCTTCCCGAGCCAACCCCACGCTCGCCGTGCAGGCGCGCTCGTACCCGCGGCCCCGGGCGCGAAACGCCTCGCGGAGCGGAGGCTGGGCCGGGACCATGTGATGAACGGAAGGCATGTCGAGCAGAGGACGGAGGAGTCTGCCCGGCGCAGGCAGGCAGCGTGCGCCGCAGCGGGGTTCAGCCCAATCGAGCGGCGCTGTAAGATGCGCGCGCCTTGATCGACGCAGCCGCATCCCCGGACCGCTCGCCGCCGCGCCTCGCCTGGGCCGCCCGCGCCCTCGACCTCCTCGCCGCCCGCCCGCGCCTGGCGGTGGTGATCGCGGCGGTGCTCCCCTTCCTGCTCACGCTGGACGACCCGCCGGTCCTCCACGACGGCTGGGTCGCGCTCGACGACCCGCTCACCCATTCGCTCCGCGCCGCCGGCCGGATCTTCCACGAGCTCTCCGGGTACGCCGGCGATCCGTCGGTGCGCGGCCCCTACCGCCCGCTCACCACCCTCACCTACGCCCTCGGCTGGGCCGTCCACGGTCGGTGGACGCCCGGCTACCACGCCGTGAACCTCGCGCTGCACGCGGCGGCGAGCCTGCTCGTCCTCGCCCTCGCGCGCCGGCTCGCCCGCGCCGCGGCCTCGGCGCGGGCCGAGCGGATCGCGGTCCTGGCCGCGCTCCTCTTCGCGCTCCACCCCGCCCACGTCGAGGCCGTCGCGACGATCTTCGGCCGGTCCGGGCCGCTCGCGGCCTGCTTCGCGATCGGCGCGCTGCTCCTGGCGCTGCGCTGGCGCGAGGCGCGCCTCGCCCTCCCCGCCGCGGTGGGCGTGCTCGTCCCCGGCGTCCTCTCCGACGAGGTCGCGCTCCTCACCCCCGCGCTGTTCGGCCTCGTGGCGATCGCCGTCCCGGGCGCCGCCGGGCTCGCGGCGCGCCCCGGGCTGCGCGGCGACGCCCAGCGGCGCGCGCTCCGCGAGGCCGCCCTGGTCGGCGCCGTCCTCTGCCTCGCGGTGATCCCGTATCTCGTCGGGCGCCACGCGGCCGCCCTCGCCCCCGCGTCGGCCGCCCGCTGGTTCCCGGTCGGGACCCCCGCCGCGCACGTCGCGCTCACCATGAGCCGCGTCCTGGGCGAGTATCTGCGAATCCTCGCGTTCCCGTCGTTCCTCGGCGGCGACTACGCGTACGCGGCGCGGATCGGGACGCTCACCGCGCCCAACCCCGGGTTCTCGGCGGCCACGCTCGCCTGGGTCTTCACCTTCGCCGGCGCCGTCGCGCTCCTCGTCCGCCGGCGCGCGCCGCTCGTCGCCCTCGGGCTGCTCTGGACCTTCGTCGCGCTCCTGCCGGCGATGCACCTCGTCCCGATCGGCGTCCTCCTCGCCGAGCGCCTCCTCTACCTCCCCTCGGTCGGCTTCTGCCTCGCCGCCGGCGCCGCCCTCGCGGCGCTCGGCCCGGCGCCGTCCGCCCCCGTCGTGGACGGCGACGAGGAGAGCCCGCTCGCGTGGGCGCAGGCGCGTCGGCCGGCCGTCGCCGCCGCGATCGCGCTCGGAGCGCTCGCGCTGCTCGCCGGCCGGTCCTTCGCCCGGGCGCTCGACTGGCGCTCGAGCCTCGCCTTCTGGGAGTCGGAGCTCGCGAAGGCGCCCGCGGAGCCGGTGGTGAACGACAACGTCGCGGTCGAGTACGTCGCGCGCGGCGACCACGCGCGGGCGGTGGAGCGGCTCAAGGTCGCCCTCGCGGTCCAGCCGGACTACTGGCGCGCCCACGTGGACCTCGGCGTCGCGTACCAGGGGCTCGCGGATCCCGAGCGCGCCCGGGCCGAGTACCTGGCGGCCGCCCAGCTCGCGCCGTCGGCGACGGACCCGCTCTACCACCTCGCGCTTCTCTTCAGGGACCAGGACCAGCTCGGCGCGGCCCTCGCGGTGATCCGGGACGCGCGCCGGCTGGGCCCGGAGGAGGCCCGGCTCGCGCGCCTCGAGGGGGACCTGCTGCTCCGCCTCGGCGAGATCGCGGGGGGGCGGGCGGCGCTCACCCGGGCCCTGGCGCTCGATCCCGCCGACGACGAGGCGAAGGCGCTGCTCGCCGCCGCGCCCCGCCAGGCAGGGACCGCCGCTCCGTGAAGGGCGGCGCACGACCTTCCGCTCCGCGCCCCGTCGAGCGGAGGCCCCCGGCGCGGTGACGCGGTGCGGCACGGATCGGGAGCGCCGCGCCCGGCCGGGCACGGAGCGTCGCCGCCGGTGCGGCAATCCCGGAGATCCCGCGCGCTTCGCGGCGGGAGCCGGGATAGGATCCCCGCCGAAAAGGAGATCTTCCATGCGTTGCACCGTCCTCGGCGCCGGGTCGTGGGGAACCGCGCTCGCGTCGCTCCTCGCCGGCAAGGGCTACACCGTCACCTCCTGGGACAAGGACCAGGCCGTCCTCGACGACATCGCGCGGAACCACCGCAACGAGCGATACCTGCCGGGCATCACGCTGCCCGCGACACTCCACGCGACCCCGGATCCGGTGAAGGCGCTCGAGGGCGCCGAGCTCGTCGTCGTCGCGGTGCCGTCGCACGCGGTGCGCCCGGTGATCATCGAGGCGAAGCGGCGGATCCACGCCGGGACGCCGGTGGTGTGCGTGGCGAAGGGGATCGAGCTCGACACGCTCATGACCATGAGCGAGGTGCTCGAGGACGTCCTGCCGGTCCCGCTCCACCCCTACGTCGCGGTCCTCTCCGGCCCGTCGTTCGCGAAGGAGGTCGCGAAGGGGCTGCCCACCGCGGTCACCGTCGCGGCGCGCTGGGAGCGGATCGCGAAGCACGTCCAGGACGCGTTCCACACCGCGTCCTTCCGCCCCTACACCTCGAGCGACGTCATGGGCGTGGAGATCGGCGGCTGCGTGAAGAACGTCGTCGCCATCGCCGCCGGCATCTCGGACGGCTTCGGCTTCGGCGCGAACTCCCTCGCCGCGCTCATCACCCGCGGCCTCGCCGAGATCAGCCGGCTCGCGGTGCGCAAGGGCGCGAACCCGCTCACCCTCTCCGGCCTCGCCGGCCTCGGCGACCTCGTCCTCACCTGCTCCTCCGATCTCTCGCGCAACCGGACCGTCGGCCGCGGCCTGGCGCAGGGCAAGACGGCCGACGAGATCCAGCGCGAGCTCGGGCAGGTGGCGGAGGGCGTCCGGAACGCGAAGAGCGTCCGCGATCTCGCCCGCCGGCTCGGGGTCGAGATGCCGATCACCGACGCGGTGTACCGGGTGCTCTACGAGAACGTGTCGCCGCGCGAGGCGGTCACCCAGCTCATGATGCGGGAGACCAAGCCGGAGCTGTGATGGCCACGAGGCCGGCCCGTCCGCCTCGCCTCCGCCCCGGCGCCCCGTGACCCGCCGCGTGCAAGCGCCCCGGCCGCGGGGTAGAGACAGGGCTCATCCAGGAGCCCGAATGCCCGACGCCCTCACCCCCGACGCCTCTCGCGAGCTGACCGGCACCCCGGCCACCTTCACCGCCGGTTGCCGGCGCGACATGGACCGCGCCCGCGCCGAGGCGGACCGGGCGCGCCGGCTCGGGGCGCGCGGCGGCCTCGCCACCCTCGACGCCTTCGACGCGGCGTTCGCGGCGCTCGGGGAGGCGGCGGCCCGCGCCTCGCTCGCCCGCAACGTCCACCCCGACGCGGCGCTCCGCGAGGCCGCCGAGGCCGCGGAGCAGGCGGTCGACGCGCTCTCGACCGAGCTGTCCCTGGACCGCGGCCTGTTCGAAGCCCTGTCCGGCCTGGACGTCTCCGGCGAGGACGGCGCGACCCGCTACCTCGTCGCGAAGAGCCTGCGCGACTTCCGGCGCGCGGGCGTGGATCGCGACGACGCGACCCGCGCCCGCGTGAAGGCGCTCCGCGAGGAGCTGGTCCGCATCGGCCAGGAGTTCGGCCGGAACATCAAGGACGACGTCCGCGCGGTCGAGCTCGCCCCCGAGGAGCTGGAGGGGCTCCCCGAGGACTGGCGACGCGCCCACCCGTCCCGGCCGGACGGCCGCGTGGTGGTGACGACGGACAACACCGACTACGTGCCGTTCATGACGTACGCGCGGAGCGCGCGGGCGCGCGAGGAGCTCTGGCGCCTCTACCGGCTCCGCGGCCACCCGCGGAACCTCGACGTCCTCTCCCGCATGCTCGCGCGCCGCGCCGAGCTGGCGCGGCTCCTCGGCTACCCGACCTGGGCCGCTTACGTCACCGAGGACAAGATGATCGGGAGCGAGGCGGCGGCGGCCGAGTTCGTCGAGCGGATCGCCCGCGCCGCCGAGGCGCGCATGCGGCGCGACCACGCGCAGCTCCTCGAGCGCAAGCGCCAGGACGTGCCCGGCGCCGAGCGGGTCGAGCCGTGGGACTCGGCGTTCCTCCAGGAGCGGGTGAAGGCGGAGCGGTACGGGTTCGACTCCCAGTCGGTGCGCCCCTACTTCGAGTACGGTCGGGTGAAGGAGGGCGTGCTCGACGTCACCGCCCGGCTGTTCGGGCTGTCCTATCGCCCGGTCCCGGGCGCGCCGGTCTGGCACCCCGACGTCGAGGCGTACGACGTCGTCGAGGGCGACGCGCTGCTCGGCCGGATCTACCTCGACATGCATCCCCGCGAGGGCAAGTACAAGCACTACGCCCAGTTCACCCTCGCCTCGGGGCAGCGCGGGCGGCGGCTGCCCGAGGGCGTCCTCGTCTGCAACTTCCCGCGGCCGGCGCCGGGGGTGCCCGCCCTGATGGAGCACGGGGACGTCCGGACCTTCTTCCACGAGTTCGGCCACCTCCTCCACCACGTCCTCGGCGGCCGCACGCGCTGGGCCAGCCAGTCCGGCGTCGCGACCGAGTGGGACTTCGTCGAGGCGCCCTCGCAGATGCTCGAGGAGTGGGTCTGGGACCCGGAGGTGCTCGCGCGCTTCGCGCGCCACGTGGAGACCGGCGCCCCCATCCCGGCCGACCTCGTGCGCCGGATGAAGGCCGCGGACGAGTACGGGAAGGGGCTCATGGTCCGCCAGCAGATGTTCTACGCGGCGACGAGCCTCGAGCTGCACCGCCGGGATCCCGGCGCGGTGGACACCACGGCCGTGGTCGCGGAGCTGCAGGAGCGCTACACGCCGTTCCGCCACGTGCCCGGGACGTACTTCCAGGAGTCCTTCGGTCACCTCGACGGCTACTCGGCCATCTACTACACGTACATGTGGTCCCTGGTCATCGCGAAGGACCTCTTCGGCCCGTTCCGCGCCGCCGGCCTGCTCGACCCGGCGCCGGCGCGCCGCTACCGCGAGACGATCCTCGAGCCGGGCGGCTCGAGGCCCGCCGCCGAGCTGGTGCGCGCCTTCCTCGGTCGGCCGCAGACGTTCGACGCGTACGAGGCCTGGCTGAACGCCTGAACGAGGGTTCGCGATTCGCGAACACCTTCGGTGTCGCGCCTCGCGCCCTCGTTTAGTCATGTTACACGGGGGCTGCGCCCCCGCCCCGTCGAGCGAAGCTCGCCTGGGCCCCACCCCTGGCTACGCGGGGCCCACGCGCGCTGTCGCGCGCTGTCCCGCGGGGAGGGGCGCTGCCCCTCCCCACCTGCGGTGGGGCCCCTCCCTGCTGACCGTCTCGAATCATGACCGGCCGTTTAGCTAGCGCCCGCCCGCCCGGCGTCGGACGTGCGGCCGCCCGGCGGCCGGCGCCCGCGGCGGCGCTCGTCGTCAGGGCGCCGCGGGCTCACGATCCGGGCTGTGGCCGGGCGCCACGCCGGCGGTAACAACTCTGCCATGGCCGCGCCCGATCCCGAGCTCCGCGTGGTGCGCACGTCCGTCCCGCACGAGGGCGAGGCGGTGCGGGCCGAGGCGCCCCGCCGCCGGATCCGCGAGCTCGAGGCGATGGTCGCCGACGTCGTCGTCGAGACGCCGGACACGACCACCCTCGTCCTCTTCACCGGGAATGACCGGCTCGAGTACCAGCCCGGCCACTTCTGCACGATCGACCCGCACCAGTTCGAGCCCCTCGAGCGGTGGGTCCAGTACCTCGAGGACCTGAAGGGGAAGGCGGAGGCGCCGCGCGCGTACTCGCTCGCGTCCGCGCCGCACGAGCGCCACCTCGCCATCACCGTGAAGGAGGAGCGGTACCAGCGCGGCGTGACCCGGTACCCGCCCCTCCTCTCGCCGCTGCTGGCGAAGCGGACCGGGCGGGGGAGCCGGCTCGTGCTCACCGGCTTCACCGGCCCGTACGTCCTGCCGCCGGACGTCGAGGCCCGGACCGATCACCTCCTGCACCTCGTGGCCGGCTCGGGGGTGGTGCCGAACTGGTCCATCCTGAAGCACGCGCTCCGCGAGCACCCGCGGCTCCGGCACACCTTCGTCTACTCGAACAGGACCTGGGGCGACGTCATCTACCGCGACGCCCTCGCCGCCCTCGCGGCGGCGCACCCGCGCCAGCTCCGCGTGCTGCACACGCTCACCCGCGAGGCCGAGCCGGAGCGCCACGGGCCGGACGTGCGCGCCGGCCGGATCTCCGCGGAGCTCCTCCGGCCGCTCGTGCCGGATCCCCGCGCGGTGCTCGTGTACGCCTGCGGCCCGGCCATCGGCCCCTTCGAGCGGCAGGCCGCGCGCGAGCGGGGCGAAATCCCCGGGCCGCGCTTCCTCGAGGCGGCCCTCGCGGCGCTCCAGGAGATCGGGGTGCCGAGGGATCGGGTGAAGCGCGAGTCCTACGGGTAGGGGGCGGGGGTCAGCGGGAGAGCGGCGAGCCGATGAAGTCCCCCGTACCCGTACCCGTACCCGTACCCGTGACCGTGTGCCCGTGACCGATCCCCGTGCCCGCCTCCCGCTTCCCGTATCCCCTGGCCCGGCGATCCGACGCGAGAGATCGGGCCATGGGCCACGGGAGCCGGGTCGCGGCGAACGGAGGGTCGGTGACGGGAACGGGCACGGAACACGGAAGTGACCGAAGCGCGAACAGCCTGCACCTGTTTCACGTCCGAACCCTGTTACCCTTTCCCTCGTGCGCCGGACCCTGAAGGCCCTCCCCACCCTGCTCGAGGTCGGCTTCGCCGAGGCGGTCGCCTACCGGGCCGAGTTCCTGGTCTGGCTCCTCTCGACCAACATGCCGCTCGTCATGCTGGCGCTCTGGACGGCGGTGGCCCGCGACGCGCCGGTGGGGCGCTTCGGACAGCGTGACTTCGTCGCCTACTTCCTCGCGGCGCTGGTGGTCCGGATGATGACCGGGGCGTGGGTGATCTGGGAGCTGAACTTCGAGATCCGGGAGGGGACGCTCGCGCTCAGGCTGCTCCGCCCGATCCACCCGCTGGTCGCCTACGCCGCCGAGAACCTGGCGGCGCTGCCGCTGCGCGCCCTCGTCACGCTCCCGGTCGCGGTGGGGGCGCTCCTCGTGGTCGGCCGCGAGCGCGTCACCCACGACCCGCTGCTCCTCGCGCTGTTCCCGGTGACCGTCGCGGGCGCGTGGCTCATCACCTTCCTCGCCATGGCGATCATAGGCTCGCTGGCGTTCCGCCTGGAGCAGGCCGGCTCGGTGTTCGAGGTCTGGCTCGGGCTCTTCGGCGTCTTCTCCGGGTACCTCGTGCCGCTCGAGCTGTTCCCGCGCTGGGTCGAGACGCTCGCCCGCGCGCTGCCGTTCCGCTACATGCTCGCGTTCCCGGTCGAGCTGGTGATCGGGATGACGCCACGGGCGCGCGCCCTCGCGGAGCTCGGGATCCAGTGGGGGTTCGTCGCGCTCCTCGGGCTCGGCGCGAGCGCCGCCTGGCGGCTCGGGCTGCGCCGCTTCTCGGCGGTGGGAGGGTAGGGGTGCTCCGCTACCTCCGGCTGCTCGGCGTCCAGTTCCGCGCCTCGGCGGCGATCGCCGTCCAGTACCGGGTCGAGTTCCTGGTACGGGCCGGCCTCGCGCTCTTCTGGACCGGGTGGACGCTCGTCCCGCTCCTGGTGGTCTACGGCGCGCGCACCGCGGTCGCCGGGTGGAGCTTCGACGAGGCCCTCGTGGTCGTGGGCTGGTTCACCCTGCTCAAGGGGGTCCTCGAGGGGGCGGTGAACCCGTCGCTCACGGCGGTCGTCGAGCACATCCGCAAGGGCACGCTCGACTTCGTGCTGCTCAAGCCCGCCGACGCGCAGTTCCTCGTCTCCACCGCGAAGTTCGAGCCGGCGCGGGTGGCCGACCTCGCCGGCGCCGCCGCCGTCTTCGCGGTCGCGTTCCACCGGATGGGGCGCGCCCCGACGCCGGAGGGGCTCCTGCTCGCGGCGGTCCTCCTCGCCTGCGCCGTCGCGATCCTGTACTCGCTGTGGATCCTCGTGATCTCGGCGGCGTTCGTGGTGGTGAAGGTGGACAACCTGTCGTTCCTCTTCGTCTCCATCTACGACGCCGCCCGCTGGCCCGCCGACGTGTTCCGCGGCGGGCTGCGGTTCGTCTTCACGTTCGTGGTCCCGCTCGCGGTGATGACCACCTTCCCCGCGGAGGCGCTGCTCGGGCGCCTCGGACCCGCCCGCGCCGCCCTCATCGCGGCGGGCGCGCTGGCGTTCTCGGTGCTGGCGCGGGTGGTCTGGCTCCGCTCGATCGCGCGGTACACCTCGGCGAGCAGCTAGACGGCGCCGTCGCACCATTCCGCGCGCGCGAGGAGCGGGCGGTCGGCTACATTCCCCTCCGATGCTGCGCCTCACCTTCCTCGGCACCTCCGCCGCCCAACCGACCATCCGCCGGAACCTGTCCGGCCTCGCCGTGCGTCGCGACCGCGAGCTCTTCCTCGTGGACTGCGGGGAGGGGACGCAGCGCCAGCTCATCACCTTCGGCGCGGGCTTCGACGTCGCGGCGATCTTCTTCACCCACTTCCACGCCGATCACTACCTCGGCGCGATCGGCTTCCTCCGCACGCTCTCGATGCAGGGGCGGACGGCGCCCCTCGACGTGTACGGACCGCGGCCCGGGCGGCGGCTCCTCCAGACGATGCTGTTCAGCGGCACCGATCGGTTCAGCTTCGAGGTGCGGCTCCACGAGGTGAAGCCCGGCGACCGGATCCGCCGCGACGGCTGCACGCTCGTGCCGTTCGCGACGGTCCACCGGATGCCCTCCTGCGGCTGGACCCTCGAGGAGGACGCGCGCCCCGGGCGGTTCCACCTGGAGAAGGCGGTCGCGCTCGGGATCCCGAAGGGACCCCTCTACGGCGCGCTCCAGCACGGCGAGGCGGTGACGCTCCCCGACGGCCGCGTGGTGCGGCCGGAGGAGGTCATGGACCCGCCGCGGCGCGGCCGGAAGGTCTCGATCACCGGCGACACCCGCCCGTGCGAGGCCACGGCGGTCGCGGCGCGGGGCGCGGACGTCCTGGTCCACGAGGCGACCTTCGGCGACGACGAGGTGGACCGCGCGCTGGAGACGCTGCACTCCACCGCCCGCGAGGCCGGGCGGATCGCCCGGGAGGCGGCGGTGGGGCGCCTGGTGCTGACGCACCTCTCCACCCGCTACGACCACGCCTGGCAGGTCCTCGCCGACCAGGCGCGCGCCGAATGGGCCGGCCCCCTGGACGTGGCGCAGGACGGCTGGGTGCTCGAGGTGCCGCTGCCCGAGGAGCGCGCCTCGGACGTGGGGCTCGAGGCCTCGGGCTCCCGGCCCCCGGCCTAGACCGGGCCATCCCGCTCGAGCCGCCCACGGGGTCGCCGAGGCTCGACCGCCCCGACGGGACGAGCCACCGCGCGCGGGGGTGCGCATCCCAATCACGAGCGCCGCGGGGCGCGGGGAGGCGCCATGGAGAGCCGCCGTTACGTCGTAGTCGGTGGGGGGATGACCGGCCACGCGGCCGCCGCCACGATCCGGGCGCGCGATCCCGTCGCGCGCGTGACGGTCATCGGGGAGGAGCCGGAGGCGGCGTACGCCCGTCCGCCGCTCACGAAGAGCATCTGGCTGGGCAAGGCCGACGAGGCGAGCGTCCGGCTCGCGCCGCTCGAGCGCGTGGAGTGGCTCGCCGGCCGCCGGGCCGTCTCCCTCGAGACGCGCGAGCACCAGGTCCACGACGACCGGGGCGACGTCCACCGGTACGATCGCCTCCTCCTCGCCACCGGCGGGCGGCCGCGCCGGCTGCCGTTCGGCGGCGACGAGGTCATCTACTACCGGACCCTCGCCGACTACCGCCGGCTCCGCGACGTGGCCGGGCGGCGCGTCGTGGTGATCGGCGCCGGGTTCATCGGCTCCGAGCTCGCCGCCTCGCTCGCGCAGGACGGCAGGCAGGTCACGATGATCTTCCCCGAGGCGCAGGTCGGGGCGCGGAGCTACCCCGCCGAGCTCGCCGCGTTCGTCACGCGGTACTTCGAGCAGCGCGGGGTCCGCGTCCTCTCCGGCCGGCAGGTCACGGCCGTCGAGGCGCGCGCGGGCGGGACCGCGGTGCGGACCTCGACGGGCGAGGAGCTCGTCGGGGACGCGGTGGTCGCGGGGCTCGGGATCACGCCGGACATGTCCCTCGCGGAGGAGGCCGGGATCCGGTGCTCGGACGGGATCGAGGTGGACGCGCGGCTCGAGACGAGCGCGCCGGACGTGTTCGCCGCCGGCGACGTCGCGCGCTTCCCCTCGCCGGCGCTCGGCCGGCCGATCCGCGTCGAGCACGAGGACGCGGCGCTCTCGATGGGCGCCGCGGCCGGGCGGATCATGACCGGCTCGGAGGAGCGCTACACGCACCTGCCGTTCTTCTACTCGGACCTGTTCGACCTCGGCTACGAGGCGGTCGGCGTCCTCGACGCACGGCTCGAGACGGTCTCCTCGTGGAAGAAGCCGTTCCGGGAGGGCGTCGTCTACTACCTCGAGGGCGACGCGGTCCGCGGCGTGCTGCTCTGGGGGCTGTTCGGGCAGGTGGACGCCGCCCGGGGGCTCGTCGAGGGGCGCCGCCCGATCGCGCGCGGCGCGCTCGCCGACGCGATCCGCTGAAGGTCCGAACCTCTCTCGGTCAGGCGCGGAGCGCCGGGGGGGGAGGGCGGAGTCGGATCCGCCCCGGGGCCCTCGCGGCCCGCCGCCGCCCGGGTTAGAACGTGCGGGTGCCGACGCCGAACGACCCCGCCCACGACCTCGCGCGCTGGATCCCGAGGCTGCTCGCCGTCTGGCGCGAGGGGCGGAGGGGCTCGCGCGGGGGCCGCCGCCCGCCGCCGGACGCGCTCCTCCCGGACGAGCTGCGCGAGGTCGGCGCCGCGGTCGCCCGGCTGTCGCGGGGGCTTACCCGGGAGCGCGAGCTCGCCGGGGCGCGCTACCTCGACGAGGAGCGGCTCCTCGGGGCGTACCTGCTCTTCTACTGGCCCGTCTCCTACCTCCAGGCGCGCGGGACGATCTCGGAGCTGCCGCGCCGCCCGCGCGCCGTGCTCGACCTCGGGAGCGGCCCCGGGCCCATGGCGTTCGCCGCGCTCGACGCCGGCGCGGCCGAGGCGCTGGCCGCGGATCGCTCCGCCCGCGCCCTCTCCGCGGCGCGCGCCCTCGCCCGCGCCGCCGGGGAGCCCCTCGGGGCGCGCGAGTGGAACCCGGCCCGGCGGACGCCGCTCGAGGCGCTCGCGCCGGGGCGGCGCTTCGATCTCGTGACGATGGGTCACGTGGTGAACGAGCTGTGGAAGGGGCAGGACGAGGACGCTCGCCGCGCCGACCTGCTCGAGGAGGCGCTCCGGCTCCTCGCCCCGGGCGGCTCGCTGCTCGTCGTCGAGCCCGCCCTCCGCGACACCTCGCGCGCGCTCCTCCGCGTCCGGGACCTCCTCGTCGCGCGCGGCCACGCCGTCCGCGCCCCCTGCCTGTTCCGCGGCCCGTGCCCGGCGCTCCTGCGCGAGTCCGACTGGTGCCACGCCGAGCGGCCCATCGATCCGCCGCCGCTCGTGACCCAGCTCGGGAAGGCCGCCGGGCTCCGGAAGGAGGCGGTGAAGATGAGCTACCTCGTCGTCGCCGCGCCCGGGGAGGGGTGGGCTGCGCCGCCCGCCGGCCGAGTGTTCCGGATCGTCTCCGAGCCGCTCCCCTCCAAGGGCCGCCTACGCTACATGGGGTGCGGGCCCGAGGGGCGGATGGGGCTCGCGCTCCAGGAGAAGCACGTCACGGACGCGAACCGCCGGTTCGAATCCCTGCTGCGCGGGGACGTGATCGAGGTGACCGGCGTCGAGCCGCGCGGCGACGGCATCGCGCTCGGCGAGGCCTCGTCCGTGAAGGTCGTGGCGCCCGCCGGGCGTCCGGTGCCGGCGGGGCCGCCCGGGACGCCGGCGCCGACGACGGCGGGGGAGTAGAGGCGGGGTCGGTGCGGGGCGGAGCCCAACGCTTCCGCCAGATCGGGAGAGCCCCGCGCTCGCCGCCCCCTCTGCATGGAGCCGAGCTCTGCCGATGCGCGCACGGGTTCGCGGGCCTCGGCTTGGCGAGCACCCCGTCCGCCGCGTATCATCGCCTCGTGCGTCGCGCCGAGCCCCTCGAGATCGCCGCCGGACATGAGCCGCCGAGCCCTCCGCCGAGGGTCGAGCGGTGACGGAGCCGCCGAAGGAGGGCGCGGGGCGGGCGCTCATCGCCGTGGGCGTCCTCGCGGCGATCACGATCGTGGTGCTGATCGGGGCGCTGCTGATCTTCGTGGCGAGGCATCGGTAGGGCGGGTCCCGCCCGTCCCCGTGCCCGTCACCGTACCCGCCTCCCGTGCCCGCCTCCCGGCTCCCGTGGCCCGTGGCCCGGCCCGGACGCCCTACATCCCCTCCGCGGCCTCGCGGTTCGACCGGAACAGCTCCGAGAAGACCTCCTCGAGCGGAGGGTCCTCCACCGTGAGATCCGCGACCGGCAGCGCGGCGAGGATCCGCGCGACGGCGGCGGAGACGTCGTCCGCCGCGACCTGGATCGTCGCCTGGCCGGGCTCCGTCGTGATCACCTTGCCGAAGCGGTCGAGGTCGGCCGCGGCGGGCGCGCCGTTCGCGGCGGCGAACCGGACCACGATCCGCTTGTCGGGCCGGATCCGGTGGGAGAGGGCCCGGAGGTCTCCGTCGTAGATCAGCCGGCCGCGGTCGATGACGATGACGCGCGGGCAGAGCTGGACCACGTCCTCCATGTAGTGGCTGGTGAGGAGCACCGTCGCGCCGTGCCGCTCGTTGTAGGCCTTCACGAACCCGCGCACCGTCGCCTGCATCGCCACGTCGAGGCCGATCGTCGGCTCGTCCAGGAAGAGCACCTTCGGCCGGTGGAGCAGCGCCGCGGCGAGCTCGCACTTCATCCGCTCGCCGAGCGAGAGCTGCCGCGTCGGCTTCTGGATCACGTCGCCGATCTCGAGGAGGTCCACGAGCTCCCGCACGGTCTCCTGGAACGCGCCGCGCGGGACGTCGAACACCGCGCGGTTCAGCTCGAAGGTGTCCGCGGGGGGCAGATCCCAGAGGAGCTGCTGCTTCTGCCCCATGACGAGCGTGATGCTCCGGAGGAACGCCGGCTCGCGCCGCTGCGGCACGAACCCGCCGACCCGGAGCTCCCCCGCGGTGGGGTGGAGCAGCCCGGAGAGCATCTTGAGGGTGGTGGTCTTCCCGGCGCCGTTCGGCCCGAGGAAGCCGACCCGCTCGCCTTCACGAACCGAGAAGTCGATGCCGTCCACCGCCCTGATCGTCTCGTACCTCCGGTCGAAGAGGGCGCGGACGGCGGCGGCGAGCCCGGGCGGGCGGCGGTGGACCCGGTAGTGCTTGGAGAGGGCGCGGACCTCGATCACGGGGGCGAAGATTATTGCGGCGGGGCCCTGCCCGGGGCAACCCCCGCGCCCCGGCCGGCGCGTTACCATGCGTTCATGGCCCAGAAGAAGCGTCCGGTGACGAAGAGCGGGCGGCCGCGCGCTCGCAAGGGCGTGAAGCTCACGCCGACCGAGCTGACGCCGCCGCAGCTCGCCCTCGCCGAGCGCCCGCCCGAGCTCGACGCGCTCGCGAAGGCCGTGGAGGCGGACGGCGGGGCGGTGCTCGCGGCCTACCGCGAGCCGCTCGGCGGGCACCCGCTCCTCTTCGTGGCGCTCCCCACCGGGAAGGTGGAGCGCACGCCGTTCCAGCGCGACGTCTCCGACCCCCACGTGCGGCGGCTCACCGTGGCGATGGACAAGACCAAGCGCTACCTCGACCCCATCATCGCGGTGCGCGAGGACGGGAAGTACTGGACCCCGAACGGCGGGCACCGGCTCACCGCGCTCCAGGAGCTCGGCGCGAAGAGCGTGCTCGCGTTGCTCGTCCCGGAGCGCGAGGTCGCCTACCAGATCCTCGCCCTCAACATCGAGAAGGCGCACAACCTCCGGGAGAAGTCGCTCGAGGTCGTCCGGATGTACCGCGACCTCGCCGGCTCCGTGAACCCGAAGGAGACCGAGATGGCCCTCGAGCTCGAGGAGCCCGCGCTCGTCACGCTCGGCTTCGCCTACGAGGCGCGGGCGCGGCTCTCCGGGAGCGCCTACTCCCCCATCCTCCGGAAGGTGGACGCGTTCGAGGACCGGCGGCTCTCCGAGGCGCTCCCCGGGCGCGAGCGGCGCGCCCAGGCGCTCCTCGCCCTCGACGACGCCGTCTCGGAGGCGGTGGAGCGGCTCAAGGCGCGGGGCTTCGAGTCGCCCTACCTCAAGGCGTTCGTGGTCGCGCGGGTGAACCCGCTCCGCTTCATGAAGGGCGGCGCGCCGCCGTTCGACGAGCTCCTCGAGCAGATGACGAAGCGGGCGCGCGGCCTGGACGCCGGCAAGATCCGCGGCGAGGACGTGGCGCGGAGCGGCGGGGCGGCCGCGGAGGCGGAGTGACGGCCGCGGGCGAATCAGCTCGCGGACTTCGCGTCGCTCCGCGCGAGCACGAGCCGGCGCTCGAGCTCGCCGCCGATGGTGGCGAGGGTCGCCTCGTCCACGTGCCCCTCCGCGTAAGGGAAGAGCTCGCGCTCCTCCCAGTGGACGTGCCGCTCGAGGAGCTCCGCGAACGCGTGCAGCGCGGCGCGCTGGTCCGGCGCGGCGCCGTCCCGCGCGATCCCGACGAGCCGCAGCAGCTCCGCGTGCTCGCTCGCGAGGCGGCGGGTGTCCCGCTGGGCCAGCCAGCGCCCGAGCAGGTCCTCCTCCGCGCGGACGTGCGAGCGGAGCACCTGCTCCTCGAAGCGCCGCGCCAGCGCGACCTGGCCGGGGAGGTCCTTCGGCGCGCCCGCGCTGTCGGGGTGCCCGTCGAGCGCGTTCCGGAGCTGGAACGCGACGAGGAGCGCCTGGTGGTGCTCGCTGGAGAGGGGCTTGAGCTGCCGGGAGCGCTTCATGTCCTGATCGTCCCCTGGATGCCATCCGCGGGCAAGCGGCGGTCGGTCCGGTGGGTGGGGCGCCGCGCGACCGCCCCGCTGCGCCACCGCCCCGCCGAGGTGCGCCCGGTCCGCGGGCCGCTCTGGAGGCAGGCTCCCCGCTTCGCTATGCCACGCTCCCGGCGCGCGCGCGCTCCCTCGCCCACTGACGGCGGTGAGGGTAGCGCCCGCCGGCCAGGCGCCCGGTCGAAGGGGGTCGAAACGTTGACGCCTCGCGCCAAGGCCACTACATGAGATCCAGCTGCCGATCGATTCGGAAGTCAACGGGAGAGACGCCATGACCCAGAGCGGAACCCTCGCCCCCGGTCGCCGGGCCGCCGTGATCGCGGGCCTGCGCACCCCGTTCGTGAAGGCGGGGACCGACTTCAAGGAGCTCTCCGCGACCGACCTCGGCGCGCTCGTCGTGAACGAGCTCGTCGCCCGGAGCGGGCTGTCGCCGAAGGAGTTCGACTCGGTGATCTTCGGCCAGGTGATCCCGTCGCCGACGGTGACCCTCGTCGGCCGCGAGATGGTGCTGCGCACCCAGCTCCCGCGGAGCGTGCAGGCGCACACCGTCTCGCGGGCCTGCGCCACGTCGATCCAGGCCGCCACCGACGCCGCCGACCAGATCGCCCTCGGCCACTCCGACTGCGCCATCGCCGGCGGCGCCGAGTCGATCTCCGACGCGCCGATCTTCGCGTCCCGCGCCCTCGCGCAGACGCTCGTCGAGCTCTCGCGGGCGAGGACGCTCGGCGACCGGGTGCGGCTCCTCTCGCGCCTCCGGCCGAAGGACTTCACCCCCACGCCGCCTGCGCTCAAGGAGCCCACCACCGGCCTCACCATGGGCGAGAGCGCCGAGCGGATGGCCCAGAAGAACGGCATCTCCCGCGAGGCGCAGGACCGGCTCGCGCTGGAGAGCCACCGGCGCGCCGCGCTCGCCTGGGACGAGGGCAAGCTCGAGGGCGAGGTGATGCACGTCGCCGTGCCGCCGCGCTTCGACCGCGTCGTGACGCGGGACAACGTCGTCCGCAAGGACACGACCCTCGAGGCGCTCGCGGCGCTCCGCCCGGTCTTCGACCGCCGCTACGGGACCATCACCGCCGGCAACTCCTCGCCGCTCACCGACGGCGCCGCGGCGCTCGTGATGATGAGCGAGGAGAGGGCGCGCGCCCTCGGGCTGCGCCCCCTCGGGTTCGTCAAGGCGTACGCCTACGCCGCCCTCGACCCGCGCGACCAGCTCCTGCAGGGGCCGGCGTACGCCGCCCCCGTCGCGCTCGACCGCGCCGGGCTCGGCCTCTCCGACATGGACCTCGTGGACATGCACGAGGCGTTCGCGGCCCAGGTGCTCTCGAACCTCCAGGCGTTCGCGTCGAAGACGTTCGCCGAGAAGGAGCTCGGGCGCCCCCGGCCGCTCGGCGAGATCGACCCCGCGCGGCTCAACGTGAACGGCGGGTCGATCGCCCTCGGCCACCCCTTCGCCGCCACCGGCGCCCGGATGATCGTGCAGACCCTCCGGGAGCTCGGGCGGCGCGGCGGGCAGCACGCGCTGCTCACGGTGTGCGCCGCCGGCGGGCTCGGCGCCGCGGTCGTCCTCGAGCGGGAGTGATGGGCGGAGCACGGGCGGAGCGAGGCGGCGGCTCCGGGCGGCGCGCCCGGACGGACTCGGGAGGTACCCATGATCTCGGCTGAGGCGATGGCTTCGACGCAGGCGGCCCTCCGGCACTTCCGCGTGGAGGTCGCGGAGGGGGTCGCGACGGTGCTGGTGGACGACCCCGGCGAGAAGGTGAACACGATCCACCCCGCGCTCACCGCGGAGCTCGTGACCGTGCTCGAGCGGCTCGACCGGGACGAGGCGGTGCGGGCGGTCGTCCTCGGGAGCGGCAAGGAGGACGGGTTCGTGGCGGGGGCGAAGATCGACCTGATGCGCGGCGCGACCGACGCGGGCGCGATGGAGCGCCTCTCCCGGGACGGGCAGGCCGTCTTCGAGCGGGTCGCGCGGTTCCGCAAGCCCGTCGTCGCCGCGATCCACGGCGCCTGCCTGGGCGGCGGCCTCGAGCTGGCGCTCGCGTGCCGGTACCGCGTCGCGACGAACCACCCGCGGACGAGCCTCGGCCTGGTCGAGGTGCAGCTCGGGATCATCCCCGGCATGGGCGGCACCCAGCGGCTCCCGCGCCTCGTCGGGATCCAGGCGGCGCTCGACCTCATCTTGGCCGGAAAGACGGTGAACGCGCGCAAGGCGCTCCGGCTCGGGCTGGTGGACGAGGCGGTCCCCCCCGCCGTGCTCCTGGCCGTGGCCCGGGAGCGGGCGCGGGCCCTCGCCGCCGGCGAGCTCCGGCGGCGCCCGGCCCGGCGCCCCGCCGTCGAGCGCGTGACGCGGCTCGCGCTCGAGGAGAACCGCCTCGGCCGGGAGGTCCTCTTCCGCCAGGCCCGGAAGCAGGTGCTCGCGCGCACGAAGGGACACTACCCGGCGCCGCTCCGCGCCCTGGAGGCGATCGAGCACGGGTACCGGTTCGGCTTCGCGAAGGGGCTCGAGCGCGAGGCGCAGCTCCTCGGGCAGCTCGCGGCCGGCCCCGTGGCGAAGCAGCTCATCGAGGTCTTCTTCGCGAGCACCGCGCTGAAGAAGGACAGCGGCGTGGACGATCCCGCGGTGAAGCCGCGCCCGGTGGAGCGGGTCGGCGTGCTCGGCGGCGGCCTGATGGGGAGCGGCATCGCCTACGTGACGGTGAACGCGGGGCTGCCGGTCCGGCTCCGGGAGCGCGACGACGCCGCCGCGGCGAAGGGGCTCTCCGCCGTCGCCGCGGTGCTCGACGAGCGCGTGCGGCGGCGCTCCATCGACCGGCTCGAGCGGCTCGAGAAGCTGCGCCTCCTCACCGCGACGACCGACTGGAGCGGCTTCGGCGCCGTGGACCTCGTCATCGAGGCCGTGTTCGAGGACCTCGCCCTGAAGCAGGAGATGGTGCGGGCGTTCGAGGCGGTGAACCCGCGCGGCTTCTTCGCCTCCAACACCTCCTCGATCCCGATCACGAGGATCGCCGAGGCGTCGGCGCACCCGGAGACCGTGCTCGGGATGCACTACTTCTCGCCGGTCCACCGGATGCCGCTCCTCGAGGTGATCGCCACCGGGCGGACCGCGCCGGAGGCGATCGCCACCGCCGTCGCCCTCGGCAAGCGGCAGGGGAAGACCGTCATCGTCGTGCGCGACGGCCCCGGCTTCTACACGAGCCGGATCCTCGCGCCGTACATGAACGAGGCGGCGCAGCTCCTGGTGGAGGGCGCGTCCGTCGAGGACCTCGATCACGCGCTGGTGTCCTTCGGGTTCCCGGTCGGGCCGATCACGCTGCTCGACGAGGTCGGGATCGACGTCGGCGACAAGGTCGGGAAGATCCTGCACGAGGCCTTCGGCGAGCGGATGGCGTCCCCCGCCGCCCTGCACGACGTGGTCGCCGCGGGCCGCCTGGGCCGGAAGAACGGGAAGGGCTTCTACACCTACGGCGGCAAGGAGAAGCGCGTGGACGAGACCGTCTACGACCTCCTGCCCGGCGGGCGCTCCCGCAAGCCCTTCTCCCCCGGTGACATCCAGGAGCGGGTGGTGCTCCAGATGGTGAACGAGGCCATCCGCTGCCTCGGCGAGGGCATCCTCCGGAGCGCGCGCGACGGCGACGTCGGCGCCGTGTTCGGGCTCGGCTTCCCGCCGTTCCGCGGCGGCCCGTTCCGGTGGGCCGATTCGCTCGGCACCAAGGCGCTGCTCGAGAAGCTGGAGACCCTCCGCGCGCGCCACGGCGAGCGCTTCGCGCCGGCGCCGCTGCTCGTGGAGCGGGGCGCGACCAACGCGCCGTTTCACGGCTGACCGAGCCCCCGCTCGCCTCGAGCGTCCGCGTCGCGACGCGGCCTGCCTCGCGGGGAGGCGTCGCTCTTCGCAGCGGTCCGCGCGTTTCTGCGCCCCAGAAATGGATGAGGCGAGCAGAACCCTGCTCGCCTCATCCCCTGCTCAATCTGTACTGCTGGAAGGGTGAGGTGGGCCGGAGCCCACCTCACCGGCCCGATTAGAGGCCGTTCTTCCAGGTGTTGAACAGCGTCTGGTGATAGCTGCCCGAGGTCGCGTGGCAGATCACGCACTGCTCGACCGCCGCGCCAGCGGGCACCGTCCCCGTGAACGCCGGGCCGCCGATCTGCGACTCGACGAACGCGGCCGTGTCGAGGAACAGGGTCGTGTCGGCCACGTCCGAGCTGTACATGTTGAAGTGCGCGTAGAACGCGGCGAGCGAGGTCGCGTTGTCCTCGTTGATGAGCTGCGCGCGGTGGCAGGAGCCGCAGGCGCGCGCGCCCGGACCGGCGATCTCGGCGGCGACCGTGCCGATGTTGCGCGTCCCGGCCAGGAACTTCGACGAGGCCGAGACGAGGCCCGGCAGCGACTTGGCCTGGTCAGGCACGTCGTACGTGCCCGAGGCGTGGCAGGACTCGCAGTTCAGCGGCCCGGCGAAGTTCGGGTAGTTGCCCTCGACGTGGTCGTTGTACTCGAGCGCCTGGACCGGATCCGTCATGTCGATGTTCTTGATGTCGAACTCCTGCATCGAGTGGATCGCGTGGAGGTAGGAGTCGATCGACCGCGACTGCATCTCGAGGTGCGACGCGCCGGCGCCGACGAAGTGGCAGAGGCGGCAGGCCACCACGCCCGCGCTGCCGTACGCCGGGGTGTGGAACGTCGTCCCGAGCGCGTCGTGGCACTGGTTGCACTTCGCCGCGTCGACGATCGCCTTGCCGTAGGAGCTACCCGCGGCGATGCGCGCGTCCGTGGCGGTCTTGGAGACGTCGACCGTCTGGGTCACGCCGGCGACGGCGATGGCGGGGTTGGTGGCCGACACGGCCTGCGTCTGGTCGACGCCGAGGGCCGGCAGGAAAGCGACCTCGATCCGCTTGACCGTCCCGGCGGCGATCATCTGGGACCACAGGGACAGGTCGGCCGTGGCGGTCCACGAGGTGGTGCCAGCGGTGGGCGCCGCGGGGTTCAGCGTCAGGCGAGCGCTGTTGGACGACAGCGACGGGTTGCTCCGCTGCACCGCGCCGTAGGTGTACTCGAGGTTGCTGGTGCCGTCCGACTGGCTGCCATGGCCGCTGACGACGAAGTCCTTCGTGGCGTAGCCGTAGAGGCTCACCACCACGGTGGGCTTGACGGCGGCCTGGGCGGCGAGCCCGGTCATGCTGAAGTTGACGGTGACCTGGTTCGTGGACGCGTCGAAGGTCGCGCCATCGACCTGCGCCTTGATGGACGCCGAGTACTTCGCGCCCGTGCTGTCGTAGATCGCCGCGTTGTAGCCGGAGTGGAGCTGGGCGAACGTCTTCGCGTTCATGCTGTTGCCGGCCTTGTGGCAGCTGTTGCACAGGCCGGGATCGATCTGGGTGTACAGGTCGAACGAGTGGTACGAGGAGACGCCCTTGTTCGCCCAGATCGTCTTCATCGCAGGCGCGCGACCCGCCGGGGTGCCGTTCACGCCCGTGACCGGGTGGCAGCTCTTGCAGACCGTCGGCTGGAAGTTCGCGTCGGTGAGGACCTTGTCGAGCTTGCCCTCGTGGCAGGTCACGCAGTTCGACATCGACTGCGGGTAGTTGAACTCGAACGCGTGCGAGTTGTGCACGTCGTTCATGATGTTCGCGGTGTAGGCGTACTTCGTCACCAGGTCGGGGGTGAGCTTGCCGCCGTTGGTCGCGTTCAGGTTGGCGAGCGTCGCCGGGTCATCGGCGAGCACGTACCACTGGCCGTCCGAGCCGACCCGCTGGTCGGTGTGGCACACCTTGCAGGACACGAAGTCGTTCAGGCCGGCGACCGTCGCCTGGCGATAGCCGTGCTTCGAGTACGGCTTGCCGTGGCACTTCTCGCAGCCGGACACGTTCGCGGTCGAGGTGTAGGCGACCGTGCCGAACACCTTGGACGCGCTCGCGACGCTGCCGGGCAGGTAGTAGTGGCCCGACGTCGGGGCCGGCACCGCCGACGTGGAGGTGACGTACCCGTAGACATACGCGCTCGCCGAGGCCTCGGGAGCGAACGGCGCGCTCGCCTTCGTGGCCGTGTACTGGGCGCCGTTGCCGTCAGCCGTGAACCCCTTGAAGTGGTACCCGCTGAAGCTGAAGTTCTTCTTCGTGTCGAAGCCGTTCGTCGCGTTGAGCTCCTGGGCGGTGAAGGACATCTGCCCCAGGGGGGAGCTGGGGTCGTCCTTCTGGGTCAACAGCGGGTCTTTGCAGACTCCGCCCGGGCAGACCGCGGCCGCCGGGTAGATCGTGAAGGTCAGCGTCGACGTGGTCACGCCGTTGCTGGTGGTGGTCGCGACGCCGTCGATCTTGAGCGACAGCTTGCCCGTGACGCCGTTGATGCCGTTGGTGCCGTCCGTGCCGTTGGTGCCGTTGGCCCCGTTGGCGCCCTTCGAGCCCGAGCAGCCCGTGAGCGCGAGCACGCCGGCCATGACCAGCGCGCCGCCGTACTTCTTCATCCGCCTTTGCATTCGGTGAAAACCTCCCAATGAGGGCTGAGCACTAACGCACAGCCTGTTTTCGCGACGCGACCTGACCCGGAGCGCCGCACTTCACGACTTCCTGCCGACGGTTGATCCGCAACAACCGTTGCGGGACAACACTTCGAACTACTTGGTAGTTAAACCAAGGGGGTGCCGGTCCGTCAACTTGTCGCAGCCCGGATGCGTGCAGTGAGCCAAAATCAACGGTTTGATCGCGTGCGCAAATCCTTCCAGGTCGGCCGCGCCGCTCGCGTCCAGAACGTGCCGGGCAACACCCCGTAGCCAGGGTGCTTTTCGGGGTTCATGATCAACGCTCAGTTCTTGGATACATTCGCGGAACGTGAGAGCCGCAAATGATGCGTCATTGCCGCTGTACGGATCTCGAGGTACGCCGAGCGCGCCGCGAATTGGGGCAAATGACGCACGGTGGTGTCCGGACGACCCGGAGTGCGTGACGGTCGGTTCCGTTGTTACGCATGGTTGCATGTCAAAGGGTCGGGCGAGGTCCACGCCTTCCGGGTGTGTCATTTGGCGCAGGGCCGGGCGTGAGCAGCGGCGCCGTCGGATCACGTCGATTCCGAGCGAGGCCCACCCGGGTCGCCTTGTTCGATTCCGGACCAGGCCGACTCCGGGCTGGCTGGTCGAGGACGGCTCGAGCGCGGGTGAACCACGCATACATCTCGCTGATGCTCGGGTGATGTGCGCTGGAGGCCACGCCGTGCCACGACGGCGTGACGTTCGCGCGCGCCCAGCTCCCAGGCCTGCGCGCCGGTCCGCCCGGTTCGTTTCGGGGTGCGGGACGGGCCGGCCGCACGGTGTCGGCCGGCGGAGAGCGATCGAGCTCCCGCGCGCGTCAATCCCCCCGATCATGAGGCGTGTCGGTGAATTGCCCGCGTATGCGACAACGTGACGCAGGGTGACGCATCGATGACCCATGGTGCATGCGGTGGCCGCCAGTCGTTTCGCATGGTTGCGCGTCAAAATATCCTGCGGACGCCTGCGCCTGAAAAGTGCGTCATTTGGCGCAGCGCGGGCTGCGCGCCGCGCGCGCCGGCCGCCAACGGCACGTAAGTAAAGCGGTTCTTGGCTCGGTGTGCCAGCGTCGAGGGCCGAATCATTGCGCGACGTCTGAAGCGCGGGACCGGGCGCAATCAAGCGGGTTTGCTCGAGGCAGTTGAGGCGAGCCGCGCGATTCTCCTACTGTGCGCGCCGCAACGCTTCGTCTCTCAATCATCGGAGCTCACAATCACGATGCAGATCATCTCTTGGAAGAAGACGGGAACGCTGCTGCTCGCGGGCGCCGTCGCCCTCGCGGGCTGCTCGGGCTCGAAGGGCCCCGCCGGCGCCAACGGCACGAACGGGACCAACGGCACGAACGGGACGAACGGGACCAACGGCACCGACGGCATCTCCGCGGTGAGCACCGGCCTCGTCGTCGCCGTCGCCAGCGCTCCCACGGCGAACACGAACGGCTCCGTCTCCGTCCGCTTCACGCTGAAGGACGACAAGGGCTACCCGATCGACGTGCTCGGCGGCTACTCGCTCGGCACCGTCTCCCCCCGGTTCTCGCTCTCGTACTTCACGTTCGACGCGAAGGGGAACGTCCTCCCTTACACGGTCCTCACGAAGAAGAGCGGCAGCCCGACCGCCTTCACCCCGCCGACGAACGGGACGCCGAGCACGACCGACGGCACGCTCACCGCGAACGGCCAGGGTGACTACACCTACACGTTCCCGGCGACCGTGGCGTTCGACCCCGCGCAGGGGACCGCGACCCACACCCTCTGGATCCAGGCTCAGCGCCAGACCGATTCGAACGACGTCCGCACGCGGAAGACCGTGAACCTCGAGTACAACTTCGTCCCGTCCGGCAACGGCACCGCCGCGCGGCGCCAGGTCGCCTCGACGGACGGCTGCTCCAAGTGCCACGACGGCTTCTCCGCCGCGGCGTTCCACGGCAGCGGCCGCATCGACGCCGGCTACTGCGGCGTCTGTCACAACCCGGCCCGCGGCAACGCGGTCACGGGCGGCTCCGACGCGCAGATCTTCGTGCACCGGATCCACGACGCGAAGAACCTGAACCTCGCGACGTCGATCTTCCACGGCATCGCCGAGGTGACCTATCCCCAGGACGTCCGCAACTGCGGCGCCTGCCACGACGGCGCGCTCCAGGGCGCCCAGTGGAAGAGCCGGCCGAACAGCTCGGCCTGCGGCTCCTGCCACGACCAGGTGAACTTCGCGAGCACGACGGCGGCCGACGGCACGGCGCTGCCGACCTGCAGCGCCAAGAGCCTGGACTCGACGACCGGCAAGCTCGCCGCGTGCAAGCACACCGGCGGTGTCCAGGCGGACGACGCCTCCTGCGCGGGGTGCCACCCGGCCACGTCCATCGCCGGCTATCACTCGCTCGCGCCGGCCACGACCCCCGCGACGTTCACGATCGACGCCGTCACGATCGACCCGACGACGCGCGTCCCGACGATCGCCTTCACCGTGACGACCGGCACCACCCCGCGGAACATCCTCACCAGCGGGTTCGAGAGCTTCGGCGCGACCTGGGCGGGTCCGACGACCGAGTACAGCCAGTACTACAACGTGAAGATCCAGCCGACGACCCCCGGCACGCTCGCGGCGGTGACCGACGGCTCGGACGGAAAGTTCACGTTCACGTTCCCGGCGGCCGGCGCGCTCCCAGCGCTCGACCCGGCGACGTCGTTCCTGTTCACGCTGGAGGGGAACGACACCGGGCTCGCCGCCACCGGCAACCCGCTCGCCTTCGTGAAGCTCGACGGCTCGGCCGGCACCGCACGCCGCGTCGTCGTCGACGACGCGAAGTGCAACGGCTGCCACTTCTCGCTCGGCGCGCACCACGCAGGGAACCGCACGAACGTCCAGTACTGCTCGGTGTGCCACAACGCCGCGACGAACCAGTCGCGGAACGTGGCGAAGACGCAGCTCGACCCGACCTCGGGTCAGGCGGCGCGCGTCGGCCAGAGCATCGAGCTCAGCGTGATGATCCACAAGATCCACACCGGCGAGGCGTCGCAGGACGCGACGTGGTCGTACTACGGCTACGGGGGGACGAACCCGCTGGGCGGCGCGCCGCTCGAGCGCGCGACGTTCCCGGGCAACCGGATGCACTGCGATCAGTGCCACGTGACGGACCCGAAGGGGAAGGTCACCTACGCGCTGCCGCTCGCCTCGAGCGTGGCCGCGACGAGCCAGAGCCAGACGTTCACGTGCCCCGACACGAACGTCGATCCGGTCGCCGGCAAGAGCACGGCCTGCTCGGTCCCGCTCGTCGCCAGCGCGCCGGTGAAGACGCCGGCCACGACGGCGATCTGCACCTCGTGCCACGACGCGACCTACACGATCGCCCACACCGCGCTCAACACCTGGGACGACGGCGCGGGCAACAAGGTCGAGAGCTGCAACGTGTGCCACGCGTCGGGCACGGAGTTCGACGTGAAGCTGGTGCACGTCCAGTAGCGCCGATCCGTCAGCGGTAGTCCCCGGGAGGGCGGGCTTCGGCCCGCCCTCCTCTTCTTTGTGCCGCGCTCGAGGCGCGCGGGCACCGGGCCGGCGCGCACCGCGCCGGCTCCGGCGGCGCCGGGCGCCTCGACCCGCTCGACCACGCGGCCGCCCCGGCACCCTCTTCCGGGCGGCCGGGCGTCCGGCCCCGAGGTCCGTTACAATCGGCCCCAGATGAAGCTCCGCCACGTCCTGCCGCTCATCATCGGGTTCATCTTCGTCCCCGCCGCGCTCATGCTGACGGTGGGCATCCTGATCCTGGTGTACGGGTCGGTGGCGCGGGACTACCTGTTCGGCATCCTGATCGTCTCCCTGGTCGCGACCACCATCGCCGGCACCGCCGCGACCATCGCGGTCCTCTACCGCGAGGTGCGGGTCGCGAAGCTCCAGACCGACTTCGTGAACAAGGTCTCGCACGAGCTCCGGACCCCGCTCACCTCGATCCGGATGTTCGTCGAGACCCTCCAGCTCGGGCGCATCGCCGACCCGGTGCGCCAGCGCGAGGCCCTCGAGATCGTCGCGGACGAGACCGCCCGGCTCTCGCGCCTCATCAACCGGCTCCTCGACTGGGCGCGGATGGAGTCCGGCCGGCGCACCTACCAGCTCTCGCTCCAGCGCGTCGAGCCGATCGTGGACCGGGCGCTCCAGGCGTTCGAGCCCCAGCTCCTGCACGCCCCCGCCGACGTGACCCGCGAGGTCGCCCCGCGGCTCCCGCAGGTGATGGCCGACCCCGACGCGCTCTCCGAGGCGCTGCTCAACCTGCTCAACAACGCCTACAAGTACACGGGGGCGCAGAAGAAGATCGCGATCCGGGCCGTCGCGCACGGGCCGGCCGTCACGATCACCGTCTCCGACAACGGCCCGGGGATCCCGCAGCGGGACCAGAAGCGGATCTTCGACAAGTTCTACCGGGCGCGCGATCCGCTCGCGCGGACGATCGAGGGCACCGGGCTCGGCCTCGCGATGGTGAAGCACATCGTGAGCGCCCACGGCGGGCGCGTGGGGGTTTCGAGCGAGGTCGGCGCGGGCGCGACGTTCACCATCATGCTGCCCGCGGCCACGCCCGAGCCCGCCGCCGCGCCGCGCCCGGCGCCGAAGACGGAGGAGGGGTAGAGCGCATGGCCGATCGGATCCTCGTCATCGAGGACGACCCGTCGATCCTCCGGGGGCTGCAGCTCAACCTCGGCATGGAGGGGTACACGGTCCGCTCCGCGGTGGACGGAGAGGGCGGCCTCGCGCTCGCGCGCAGCGAGCACCCGGACCTCGTGGTGGTGGACGTGATGCTGCCGCGGCTCGGCGGGCTCGACGTGGTGCGCGAGATCCGGAAGGACGATCCGGACCTCCCGATCCTGATCCTCTCGGCGAAGGGGCAGGAGTCCGACAAGGTGGCCGGGCTGCAGCTCGGCGCCGACGACTACATGGTGAAGCCCTTCGGGCTGAAGGAGCTGCTCGCCCGGATCGAGGCCCTCCTCCGCCGGCGGCGGGCCCACGGGGAGGCCGCCGCCAAGGCGGTCCGGCGGGCGGGGATCATCGAGCTCGACCTGGACGCGCGCCGGGCGACGGTGCAGGGCCGCCCGCTCGAGCTCACCAGCCGCGAGTTCGACCTCCTCGCCTGGTTCGTCACCCACCCGGACCGGGTCTTCTCCCGGGAGCAGCTCATGGAGGCGGTCTGGGGCTCGCGGTACTTCGGCACCGCGCGCACCGTGGACAACTTCATCGCGCGGCTCCGGGCGCACATCGGCGACGACGCCGAGGACCCGCGCCACTTCGAGACGGTGCGCGGGATCGGGTACCGGTTCAACCCCTGAGAGCTTGTCGAAGAATTCGACGAGCTCTCAGGCCGACCCGCGTGAGCGGGGCGGCGGGTGGGGTGAAGCGCCCGAATTTACTTCGGGCGCGAGGGGCGGGCGACGGCCCGCCCCTCCTGGATGGTCAAGGCCCGTCGGTTGTTCGACGGGCCTTGAGCGCCTCGCGCACGCCGCGCAGGAGCGCCTCGTCCTCGTCCGGCAGCACCGTGCGCGGGTCGAGCACCACCCGGTCGTCCTCGATGCGGCCGATCACCGGCGGATCCGCGCGCCGCAGCCGCGCGAGGAGCGCGTCCGGCGCGCCGCCGGGGAGGGCGAGGACGAAGGTCGGCACGGTCACCTCGGGGAGCGAGCCGCCGCCCACCGCCGACCGGCTCGGCCGCACCGCGCAGCCGGCGCCGAGGTCGCCGAGCGCGCCGCGCCACGCCTCCGCGCGGGCCCTCGAGGCGTCGGGCGCGGCGGCGATGGCGCGCCACACCGGGACCTCCGCCGTGGCCTCGCCGCGCTCGTAGTGGGCGAGGGTGGCGAGGAGGCCGGCGAGGGTGACCTTGTCCACGCGGAGCGCCCGCATGAGCGGGTGGCGCTTCACGCGGAGCACCGCCTCGCGGCGCCCGGCCAGGATGCCGGCCTGCGGACCGCCGAGGAGCTTGTCCCCCGAGAAGCAGACGAGGTCGGCGCCGGCCCGGATCCGCTCCTGCACGGTCGGCTCGTCGCCGAGGCCGAACGGCCGGGTCGCGAGGAGCGTGCCGGAGCCGAGATCGTCCACCACCCACAGGCCGCGCTGCCGGCCGAGCTCGACCAGCTCCTCGAGCGGCGTGTCGTGGACGAAGCCGGAGAGCCGGAAGTTGGAGCGGTGGACGGTGAGCAGGATCCGCGTCCGCGGCCCGACGGCCGCCTCGTAGTCGCGGAGGTAGGTCCGGTTGGTCGTCCCGACCTCGACGAGCGCGGCGCCGGAGCGGCGGAGCACGTCGGGGATCCGGAACCCGCCGCCGATCTCCACGAGCTGGCCGCGCGAGACGATCACCTCCGGCGGGCCGGCCAGCGGCGTCGCCGGCCCGGCCGGTCCGGACGCGCGCGCCGGGGGAGCGTCCATCAGCGCGGCGAGGGCCAGCATCACCGCTGCCGCGTTGTTGTTCACCACCACCGCCGCCTCGGCGCCGGTGAGCCGGCAGAGCGGCGCCTCGGCGTGGCCGTACCGATCGCCGCGCTCGCCGGCCTCGAGGTCGTACTCGAGGTTGGTGTAGCCCGCCGCGTGCCGCATCGCGTCGAGGGTGGCCGCCGAGAGCGGGGCCCGGCCGAGGTTCGTGTGGATCACCACCCCGGTCGCGTTGACGACGGCCCGCAGCGAACCCCTGGCCGCCTCCCCGAGCCGCGCCAGCACGTCCGCCTCGATGGCCTCCGGGGCAGGGCAGGGCGCGCCGGCGAGGATCGCCTGGCGATGGCCCTCCAGCACCTCGCGGATGCCCTCCACGGCCGGGCCGTGCCCCAGCCGCCCGACCAGCCCGGCGCGCTCCGCCGCGTCGAGCAGCCGATCGGTGCGCGGCAGGCTGCGGAGGGCCCCCGACGCCTCGGCGGCAGGTAATTTTGGAGCGGTCATGTCCGCATGCTCCCGGGCGATTTCAGCAGACAAGAGGCTTGTCCAAACCGTCCCAAGAAGGTAATCCTTCGCCCCACCCTATGCCCTGGTTCGAACTGTCGACGGCAGCGGCAGAGTCCTATCTCTGGGCCATCATCCTGTTCCCGCTCGCGGGCGCCCTGGTCAACGGTCTGTTCGGGCGACGCATCGGACGGGGGAACGTCACGTTCCTCGCGGTCGCGGTGATGGTCTGCGCGTTCGGTCTCTCCTCGATCGCGTTCTACCACGTGCTCCACGGCAACATCCTGCGGTTCCACGGATTCCCGTGGATCCAGGTGGCGGGCCCGGACGGGCGCGCGCTGATCTCGATCCCGTGGGGACTCACGGTGGATCAGCTCTCCGGGACGATGATCCTCGTCGTCACCGGCGTCGGTACGCTGATCCACATCTACTCCGTGGGTTACATGTCCCATGAGGACGACGCGGGGTACGCCCGGTTCTTCACGTACCTGAACCTCTTCGTCGCGGCGATGCTGACGCTCGTCCTCGGCGACTCGCTCGTCCTCACGTTCGTGGGCTGGGAGGGCGTGGGGCTCTGCAGCTACCTGCTCATCGGGTTCTGGTACACCGATCCGCAGAAGGCGTTCGCCGGCCGCAAGGCGTTCGTCACGAACCGCGTCGGCGACTTCGGGTTCCTGATCGGCGTCTTCGCGCTCTTCTCGATCTTCGGCACGGTGAGCTACGGCGAGATGCAGAACCTCGCCCAGGCGATCGCGAACCCGGCCACGACGATCATCGCGAGCGGGGTGTTCGCGGGGCACACCTACCAGACGGCCCTCACCGTCGCGCTGCTCGGCCTCTTCGTCGGCGCGTGCGGGAAGAGCGCCCAGCTCCCGCTGTACGTGTGGCTGCCGGACGCGATGGCCGGCCCGACGCCGGTCTCCGCCCTCATCCACGCCGCGACCATGGTGACCGCGGGCGTGTACCTCGTCGCCCGCAACGCCTACCTCTTCAGCCTCGCCCCGGTGGCGATGGCCACCGTCACGCTCGTCGGCGCGGCGACCGCCCTGTTCGCGGCGCTCATCGCCTTCG
Source organism: Anaeromyxobacter oryzisoli (assembly GCF_022690765.1). GTDB lineage: Bacteria > Myxococcota > Myxococcia > Myxococcales > Anaeromyxobacteraceae > Anaeromyxobacter > Anaeromyxobacter oryzisoli. The sequence continues at coordinate 32,802 of NZ_JALCZA010000018.1, forward strand.
TGCAGAACGACATCAAGAAGGTCCTCGCCTACTCGACCGTGAGCCAGCTCGGCTTCATGTTCATCGGCGTCGGGACGGGCCTCTGGTGGGCGGGCATCCTCCACCTCGTCACGCACGCGTTCTTCAAGGCCTGCCTCTTCCTCGGCGCCGGCTCGGTGATGCACGGGATGAACGAGGAGACCGACGTCCGCAGGATGGGCGGCCTCGCGCGGAAGATGCCCTGGACCGCGCTCACCTTCGGGATCTCGACCCTCGCCATCACCGGCTTCGTCCCGCTGTCCGGCTTCTTCTCGAAGGACTCGATCCTCGCGGGCGCGCACGGGAGCCACAACCTCGCCGCCCCCTGGGTCGGCCCCGCCGCCTACGTCATCGGCTCGCTCGCCGCCCTCGGGACTGCCTTCTACATGTCGCGGGTCTTCTTCCTGACCTTCGTCGGGAAGCCCCGCTCGCACACCGCCGAGCACGCGCACGAGTCCTCGCCGGTGATGTGGATCCCGCTCGCCGTCCTCGCCCTCCTCGCCATCGTCGGCGCCTGGCTCGGCCTCCCCGGGATCGAGCCGTTCAAGAAGTTCACCGAGCCGGTCTTCGCCGTCGGCACCGAGCACCTCCAGGCGATGGGTCACCTCGCCCGCGAGGCGCACGAGGGGCTCGGGCCCTTCGTGGTCGCGTGGATCATCGCCGCCGCCGGGACGCTCGTCGCCATCCTCTTCTACGTCGGGCCGGCGACCGAGACGCCCACGAAGCTCGCCCGGGGGTTCCCCGGCGCCTACGCGTTCGCGGTGGACAAGTTCCGCGTGGACGAGCTGTACCAGGCCATCGTCATCGAGCCGCTCCGGTTCGGCGCGTACATCATCTGGCGCATCGTCGACGTCTTCGCCATCGACGGGCTGCTCGTGAACGGGATCGCCCGGCTGGTCGGGTTCGCCGGGTCGCTCTTCCGGATCGTGCAGAACGGCGACGTCCAGCGCTACGCCGCGATCATGGCGGTCGCCGCCGCGGTGATCCTCTGGACCGTCCTCGGCGTGGGAGGGCACTAGCCCGTGAACCTGCTCACCGTCGTCACCTTCGTCCCGCTCCTCGGCGCGCTCGGCCTCGTCCTCCTCCCGCGGGACGAGGCGGGCCAGCACCGGGTGATCGCGTTCATCACCACGCTCCTCACCTTCGCCCTGTCGCTCGGGCTGTGGCTCGGCTTCGACGCCTCGCCCTCCGCGCCCGAGTTCCAGTTCGAGCAGCTCGTGCCCTGGATGCCGGCGATCGGCATCGGCTACCACGTCGGCATCGACGGCGTGGCGCTGCTGCTCGTCATGCTCACGACGGTGCTGATGCCGATCGTGGTCCTGTCCACGTGGAAGGCGGTCACCGATCGCGTCAAGGAGTTCATGATCGCGCTGCTCGTCCTCGAGACGGCGATGATCGGCACCTTCGCGGCGCTCGACCTCGTGCTCTTCTACGTGTTCTGGGAGACGATGCTCATCCCGATGTACCTGCTCATCGGGATCTGGGGCTCGCAGAACCGCCTCTACGCCACGGTGAAGTTCTTCGTGTACACGTTCGCGGCGAGCGTGCTGATGCTGTTCGCCATCCTGTACGTGTACTTCCACGACGGCGGCACCTTCGACTACGTGGCGGCGCGCAACGCGCTGACGGTCACGCCCGCGGCGGCGCGCTGGCTCTTCCTCGCCTTCGCCCTCGCCTTCGCGGTGAAGGTCCCGATGTTCCCGCTCCACACCTGGCTGCCCGACGCGCACACCGAGGCGCCCACCGCGGGGTCGGTGATCCTGGCCGGCGTGCTCCTCAAGATGGGCACCTTCGGCTTCTTCCGGTACGCGCTGCCGCTCTTCCCGGAGGCGGCGCTCTACTTCCGGGCGATCATCGCGGGGCTCGCGGTGACGGGCATCATCTACGGCGCGCTCATGTCGCTCGTGCAGACGGACATGAAGCGGCTCGTGGCGTACTCGTCGGTCTCGCACCTCGGGTTCGTGATGCTCGGCCTGATGGCGCTCTCCGCCGAGGGGCTCACCGGCGGCGTCTACCAGATGCTGAACCACGGCGTCTCGACGGGCGCGCTCTTCCTCCTCGTCGGCGTCCTGTACGAGCGGCGCCACACTCGGCTCATCTCCGAGTACGGCGGCATCGCGAAGCAGGTGCCGGTCATCGCCGCCGCCTTCGTGATCGTGACGCTCTCGTCCATCGGGCTCCCCGGCACGAACGGCTTCGTCGGCGAGTTCCTGATCCTGTCCGGGACCTGGCTCTCGCGCCTCGGCTCCTCCGCGGTGTTCACCACGGTCGCCTCGCTCGGCGTCATCCTCGGCGCGGTGTACATGCTCCTCCTCGTGGAGAAGGTCTTCTTCGGCCCCATCCGCAAGGACGAGAACCGTCGGCTCCCGGACCTCACCGTGCGCGAGGGCTTCGTCGTCGCGCCGATGATCGTCCTCATCGTCGTCATGGGCGTCATGCCCGGGCCGTTCCTCGCGCCCGCGCGGCCCGCGGTGGATCGGCTCATCCAGCGCTTCCAGGCGGCCGAGGTGCGGCTCGGGACCGGCCCCCAGGTCGGCACCGCCGAGCCCGCCGTCGCCGTGACCGCGCGCGTCCCCGCCCCGGCGCCGGCCGCGCCCGCCCCCGCGGCGGAGCCCGCGCCCGCTCCGCAGCAGCAGCCGTCCGGAGGGATCTAAAGACATGTCCGGCTTCCCGACCCAGGACTTCCTCGCCCTCGCCCCTGTGGCGATCCTCACCCTCGGCGCGCTCGTCCTGCTGCTCTCCGAGGTCTTCCTCGTCTCCGGCAAGCGGGGCTACCAGGCCCTCGTCACGGTGATCTTCTCGGCCGTGGCCGCGCTCTCCGCCGCCCTCACCACGCCCGCTGGCAGCATCTTCGGCGGGCAGGGGGCGGTGGACGGCTTCTCCGCGTTCATCACCGTCATCGTCTGCGGCGGGCTGGCCCTCTCCGCCCTCGTCGGCGCGGGCTGGCTCCACGCCCGGAACGCCGAGCGCGGCGAGTTCTACGCGCTCGCGATGTTCTCGTCGGCCGGCATGGTCCTCCTCGGGATGGCGAGCGACCTCCTCGTCACCTTCATCGCCATCGAGGTGATGAGCCTCGGCACCTACACGCTCGCGGCCTACGTCCGCCGCGGCCAGCGGCCCGCCGAGGCGGCCTTCAAGTACTTCATCCTCGGCGCGATCTCGTCCGCGCTCCTGCTCTACGGCACGGCGCTGCTCTACGGGGCGACCGGCTCGACGCTCTTCTCGAGCCTGCCGAGCGGGCACGGCTCGCCGCTGTACGTCGCCGGCCTCGGCCTCATCGCCGCCGGCATCGCCTTCAAGGTCGCGGCGGTCCCGTTCCACGCCTGGACCCCGGACGTCTACGAGGGCGCGCCCACCCCGGTCACCGCCTTCATGGCCGCGGGCGTGAAGACCGCCGCCTTCGCCCTCCTGGTGCGCCTCTTCATCGCCGCCGAGGGTGGGGCGACCGCCTCCGTGGGCTCCTTCGCGAAGATCCTCTACGTCCTCGCGGTCCTCACGATGGTGTTCGGCAACCTCCTCGCGCTGCCCCAGCGCAGCGTGAAGCGGATGCTGGCCTACTCCTCGATCGCGCACGCGGGCTACCTGCTCGTCGGCGTGGTCGCGGCGGCCGTCGTGGGCACCCGGGAGAAGGCCATCTCGGGCCTGCTCTTCTACCTCGCGGCCTACAGCGCCACGGTCATCGGCGCCTTCGCGGTGGTGGGCGCCCTCGAGCGGCGGTCGCGCGGCGACAACGAGCCGGTGGACGCGTGGGACCTCGAGCGGTTCGCCGGGCTGGCCCGCCGCCGGCCGGCGCTCGCGTTCGCGATGGCCGTCTGCCTCTTCTCCCTGGCCGGCGTTCCCCCCACCGCGGGCTTCATCGGGAAGCTCTACATCTTCCAGGCCGCGCTCGGCGCCCAACTCTACGGGCTCGCCATCCTCGGCCTGCTCACGAGCGTGCTCGGCGCGTTCTACTACCTGCGCGTGGTGCTCTATATGTACATGCGCCCGGCCGAGGGTGAGGTCGAGGCGGGCCTGGTGTCGCCCGCGCTGTCGGTCGCCCTCGCGGCCGCGGTCGCGGTGGTGCTGGTGTTCGGCGTCTTCGCCGATCCGGTGGTCCGCCTCGCGCAGGCGGCGAGCGCGCTCTTGCTGTAGCCGATCTCGACGCGTCGCCGTGACGAGACGGGGCCCTGCGGGGCCCCGTTCTTTTTGTTTCGAGGCCCGATGGGCGGTCGCCCGATCGTGAAGCGCGGCTAACGCGAAGCTGCGGGGCGCTCGCCCGGGCACGGCGCCGCCGCCGCCCGGCCGCAACCGCAGGTGAGCTCGGCGACCCGGAACGGCTTCGCGAGGAGCTGCACGCCGGGGTGCCGCAGCGCGAACTGCGTCAGCAGGTCTGCGTACGGTCCGGTCATGACCACGCGGATCCCGGCGCGGGACGCGGCGTCCAGGAGCGCCTCGGCGCCGGGGAGGTGGACGTCCACCAGACAGCAGCGGAAGCCTCCGCGGGCGAGCGCGGAGAACCCCTCCTCGGCGCTCTCCGCCACCGCGACGACGTAGCCGTCGAGCCGGAGCGAGATCGCGAGCGCTTCCCGGAAGTTCCGGTCGGCGTCCACGATCAGGAAGGAGCACGGCATCCGCGGCCTGCTGCGGGCTGGAGGAAGAAAAAAAAGAAGTGCAAAGCGCAGCTGAAGTGGCGGGGGGGGACCTACTTCAACAGGCTGCTTTGCACTTCTGCCTGCCTCCATGAGCAAGGCGAGTGCCAGCGGGGTCGCCCTCGCCGGCCCCTAATCGTTTCGATAGGTTGCGCGCCGATCTCCACGAAACCTTGCGGCGCCGATGTGGCGTCGTGCGGTCCTGCATTGCAGAAGTGAAATGCGGGTTGCAGCCGTGAAACGAGGGGTCGCGCCACCCGCTTGCGTCGAGGGTCGCGAGGCACACCGATGTCGTCGCCGAGCGTGGGAACACGACGATCCGAGCTGCGCAGGCGTGCCTGGAAGGCCTGAGCATTCATCAGATCGTCCCGACCCCGCCTCCGCTCCGAGGCGGTTCGTGCTGGGGGGGCATGGGGAGGAGCGCACCTGCACGGCAGGCCTGGACTGGCTCGGGAAGGAGGTGGAGGCCGGGGCGCCGCCCGTGGGCGGGAACCGGAGTGACGAGATCGGCCCCGAAGAAGCCCGCGCTGCAAAGGCATGATGAGCCGCTCGCCACGGCTGTCGACCGCCGGTCGCAGGGGGAGCTGAGCAGGCACGATGCCCGCACGTCGCCCCCGTGACCGTCCCTCGAGAGCCGGACCGGCACTCGCTCACCCCGAGCGCTTCTTCTTCGCTGCGCGCGGCGGCTGCGTTCCCGGTGGCTCGACGGATGCGGGGTCGAAGATCTCGCCGTTCGACCGGCGCGTATAGCGGTCCATCAAGGCGTCCCCGAAGACCTCGCGAGCGGCGCGCTGGTTGTGAGCCCGGCAAAGGAGGCGAATGTTCTTGATCGTCGGCCGACCGCCGAGGGCCTGGGCTTTGCGGTGATCGAACTCGAGCTGGTAGGTCGAGCCGCAGATGCCGCCGGAGTCGAGGGGGTACTGGCAGCGGCCGCCGTCGCGAATCCAGACGGCGCGCTTCACCTCGGCAGGTATGTGATCCGGCTTCGAGGGCCGGCGCTCCGCGAGCGGCTTCTGCACGAGCCCCTTCCGCTTCGCGTGCCGGGCGAGGAGGAGATCGAGACCGGCCTCGAGGATCTCCTCGGTGCCGGCGCCGGGGTGGGCGTGGGAGAGCGCATCCCGCGCCGCCTCGAGCTTTTCGATGAAGCGGCGCGAGACGTTGAAGTGAAGCCGCCGGGGGTCGGCGCTGAGCGGCTCGACCGATTCGCCGCGGGCCTCGCGGGAAGATGGGGCCTGCGCCGCGACGCGCGGAGAGTTGGCATCGAGGTGTTCTGCTGGCCAACCGAACGGCGCGGCGGCCTCGGGCGGCTTCGCCGGCGCGGTCGCGTCGGCCGCCGCGATCGGAAGCTTCACCACGGCCGCCGCCGCCGAAGGAGCCGGACCGCGCACCGCGGTGACGACCTCACGGCGCGGCGGTGCCTCGACCGGCTTCAGCTCCGCCAGCGGAGGCTCGGCTCGTAATGCTATCGGTGAAACGCAGGCCTCTTCGGGGCCGATCTTGCGCAGGCGGTTCCCACGCACTGCGGCGCCCCGGCCTTTCCATCTTCCCGAGCCCAGACCGCTCGTCATTCGGGACCGTTCGACTGCAAAGCACCCTCCTCGACCGGCGCGCCTCGCGCGAGGACGTGATGAATCCGAAGGCCTGGAACGCGCGTCGAGGAGCGCAGGGAGGAGTGCGCCGCGCAGGCAGTCAGCGTGCGCCGCAGCAATGCGAGTGGGTGTCGCCACGCCCCCCCGATCATTCGCCGGGGGCAGCGCCGCGGCCCTCGAGGCCGAGCCGCTTCATCTTGCGCCAGAGCGTCGTTCCCGAGATCCCGAGCTCGCGCGCGACGCGGCCGAGGTCGCCGCTGCAGCGCGTCAGGGCGGCCGTGATCGTCCGGCGCTCGGCGTCCTCCACCGCCTGCGCGAGCGTGGCGCCGCCCTCGATCCCCTCGCCGACGGGCGCCCCCGCCACGGGCTGCTCGAAGGCGACGTCGGCCGCGCGGATCTCGCGCGACGGGGAGAGCGCCGCGGCCTGCTCGATCATGTTCTCGAGCTCGCGGACGTTCCCCGGCCAGTCGTGCTCGAGGAGGCGGGCGGTCGCCTCGGGGGTGAGCACCTTGTCGCCCCCCGTGCGCTGGTTGAAGCGCCGGAGGAAGTGCGCCGCGAGGAGCGGGATGTCCTCGCGCCGCTCCCGGAGCGGCGGGATCCGGATGGGGACGACGTTCAGGCGATAGAAGAGATCCTCCCGGAACCGCTTCTCCGCGATCGCCTTGCGGAGATCCTGGTTGGTCGCGGCGACCACCCGGACGTTCACCTGGACGGGGGTGGACTCGCCGACGCGCCGGATCTCCCCCTCCTGCAGGGCGCGGAGCAGCTTGGCCTGGAACCCGGGGGCGGTCTCGCCGATCTCGTCGATGAACAGCGTCCCGCCGTTCGCCTCCTCGAACATGCCGCGGCGGGCGCGGGTCGCGCCGGTGAAGGCGCCCTTCGCGTGCCCGAACAGCTCGGACTCGAGGAGGGTCTCGGTGATCGCGGCGCAGTTCACCGGGACGAACGGCCGGTCGCCGCGCCGGCTCGTGACGTGGAGCGCCCGCGCGACGAGCTCCTTCCCGACGCCGGACTCGCCGGTGATGAGGACCGTCGCGTCCGTGGGCGCGATGCGGAGCACGCGATCGAGCACCTCGCGCATCGCGGCGGAGCGGCCGACGACGTGCTCGAGCCCGTAGCGCTTGCGGAAGTCCTCCGCGAACAGCGAGACCTCGCCGAGCAGGCGGCGCTTCTCGAGCGCCTTGCCCACGCGGAGGAGGACCTCGTCCTCCTTGAAGGGCTTCGCGAGGAAGTCGTACGCGCCGCGCCGGATCGCCTCGACCGCCGACTCGATGGTCCCGTACGCGGTCATGACGATGACCTGCGTGTCCGGGGCGAGCTGGTGCGCGCTCTTCAGGACCTCCATCCCGTCGATGGTCGGCATCCGGAGGTCGGTGAGGATCACGTCGAACGTCTCGTGCTGGAGCCGCTGGATCGCGGTCGCGCCGTCCTCCGCCTCCTGCACGGTGTGACCCGCCTGCCGCAGCAGGATCGCGGTCGTCGCGCGCATGTTCTTCTGGTCGTCGACGACCAGGATCTTGCCGCCGGAGGGCTCCGGCCGGACCTCCAGCTCGGGGGCGGCGCTCATGTCGGTGGGGATCTCAGCCATTCCCGTCCTCGATTTCAATCGCCCCGCGGGCGCCGCCCGGCGCGAGGGGGAAGCGCAGCGAGATCGTCGTGCCCGCCCCCGGGCGGCTCCGCACCGAGATCTCGCCGCCGTGCCCCTCGACGATGCGCTTCACCACCGCGAGCCCGAGCCCGGTGCCGCTCGCCTTCGTGGTGAAGAAGGGCTCGAAGATCCGGCTCCGGACCTCGTCCGGGATGCCCGCGCCGCTGTCCTCGATCTCGACGAGCGCGCTCCGCTCCTCGCGGCGGGTGCGGACCGTGAGGACCCCGCCGCGCGGCATCGCCTGGACGGCGTTGACGGCGACGTTCAGCACGGCCTGGCGCACGAGGCGGGCGTCGAGCGACACGAGGGGCAGGTCGCCGGTCTCGCGGTGCAGCTCGATCGCCGTCGAGTGCTGGGCCAGCGCCGCGGCGACCGCCTCGTCCACCACGCGCTCGAGCGACTCGGCGCGGACGAGCGGCGTGGACGGCCGGGCGAAGTCGAGGAGATCGCCCACGATGCGGTTCAGCCGATCGGCCTCCTCGCCGAGGATGTCGAGCAGCATCTTCGCGTCGCCGTGCGGCCGGAGGAGGCGCCGCAGCGAGCCGAGCGAGTTGAAGATCACGCCCAGCGGGTTCCGCACCTCGTGGGCGACCACGGCGGCGAGCTCGCCGAGGGCGGCGAGCCGCTCCTGCTGGATGAGCTGCCGCTGCGCTTGCGCGAGCTCGGCGTAGCTCCGCCGGAGATCCTCGTAGAGCCGCGCGTTCTCGGCGGCGACGGCGAGCTGGTTCGCGATCGCCGCGGCGCGCTCCACCTCGGCGGGGCTGAACCGGCGCGGCCCGCGGGTCTCGACGATCACCGCCGTCCCGATGTAGCGGTCGCGGACGAGGAGCGGCAGCCCCAGCAGCGCGCGGGCGCCCCCGTCGTCCACGCGGTCGTCCCGGACGCGCGGGTCCGTCGCCGCGTCCTCGATGACGATCGGCTCGCGCCGGTCGTGGACGAGCGACGCGAGGCGCGCGCCGGTGGAGTGGAGCGGCTGACGTTGCCCGACGCGCTCCGCGGTCATCCCCCACACCGCGCGGATCTCGAGCTGCGCCCCGTCCTCGCCGAGCAGCGCCAGCAGCGCGACCGGGGCGTCCACGATGCGCGCGAGGTTCCGGACGCCCGCGTCGAGCACGCGCTCGATGTCGAGCGTCGCGACGAGGGAGCGCCCCACCTCGTGCAGCAGGCCGAGCTCCTCGGCACGCCGGCGCGTCTCGGAGTAGAGCCGCGCGTTGTCCACGGCCACGGCGAGCTGGCTCGCGATGGCCATGGCGCGGGAGAGCTCGGCGGGCGTGAAGGTGCGCTCCGCCTCCGCCGCCGTCACGAGCGCGACGCCGACCGGCTGGTCGCGCACGTGGAGCGGGATCGCGAGCGAGGCGGGCGACGCAGGGGCGCCGGGAGCGTCCACCGCCGGGGCGCGCCCGGCGACGGGGGCGCGGGCGTGGAGCGCCTCGCGGGCGAGCGAGCCCTCCGAGAGCGCGATCGCGGCCGGCCCGATGGGCGGGCCGGACGAGGCGGCGCGGCGCAGCTCGGCGTGACGGACGTCGTCGAGGAGGATGGTGCAGGCCGAGCCGGCGAGGGTCCGCCTGAGGTGCTGCGCGCCGAGCGCGAGCACCTCCTCGAGCTCGAGGGACGACGACACCACCCGGGCGACGTCGATGACGGTGGAGAGCTCGGACAGGCGCTGCCGCGCCTCGGCGTAGAGCTCCGCGTTCTCGAGCCCCACCGCCAGCTCGCCCGCGAGGGCGTTCGCGAGGGCCAGCTCCGCCTCCGTGAAGGCGCGCCCCGCGTCGTCCGCGAGGCAGAGCACCCCGCGCGTCGCGGCGCGGGAGGTGAGGGGGACCACGAGCAGCGCGAGCGGCGGGACCTGCGCGTCGCCGTGCATCGCGCTGCGGGGGTCCTTCGTCACGTCCTCGCACCACGCCGGGGCGCGGCGCTTGATCGCCTCCGCGGCGAGCTGGTCGTGCGCGAGGAGATCGACGCGCGACGAGTCGAACGGGACGCCCCAGCCGGCCACGCCGCGCAGGCGCGCGCCGGGCGTGTCGTCCGCCGCGAGGAGGACGGCGGCCGCCCGGCAACGCAGCGCCCGGGCGGCCTCGCGGCAGCCGTCGTCGAGCAGCCCCTGCACGTCGCCCGGCGCGTTCCCGAAGATCCGGAGCGCGAGCGCGTGGACCGCCTCGAGGTCCGAGAGCCGGCGCCGGACGTCGGCGAACAGCCTCGCGTTCTCCACGGCGACGCCGAGCTGGACCCCGACCGCCGAGAGGAGGGTCACCTCGCCGTCCGAGGTCGCGTGCGGCCGGCGGCGCCCGAACACCACGGCGCCGACCGCCGCCTGGCCCTTCGCGAGGAGCGGCACCGCGATGGCGGACTGGAGCCCCTCCGCCACGCCCATGGCCGCCGAGACGGAGGCGTCGAGGCGGAGGCTCGCCTCGTCCCACTGCACCGGGCCGAGCCGCTGCACGGCGAGCCCCGCCAGCCCCTCGCCGACCTCGAGCTGGGCGCACCGGGCGGCGGTCTCCGACGCGACGCCGGAGGCGGCGACGAGGACGAGCCGGTCCCCCTCGCGCAGGTAGGCCGCCGCGGTGTCCGCCTGGAACGTCTCGCGGATGCGCCGGAGTGCGTTGTCGAGGAGCAGGACCGGGTCGAGCTGCCCGGTCGCGAGCGCGACGTCGTTCAGGAGCGTGAGCTCCGCGACGCGCCGGCGCAGGTCGGCGAGCAGCCCGTGTGACTCGACGGCGCCGGCGAGGTGCGCGCCGGCCGCGCCGAGCAGGTCGAGGCGCGGGCGCACCGCCTCGGGCGCCGCGGGGAACCCCGCCCCCATCACCCCGACCACCTTCGAGCGGGCGACGAGGGGGACCCAGACCGCGGTCCGACACGGGGGCAGCGCGAGCGCGTCGCCGTCGTCCGCCGTGACCAGCCGCGGGGCGGCCTCGCGGAGGACCGCGCCCAGCGGCGACGCGAGCGGCACGCGGGCTGCGCGCGGGTCGTCCGGCGCGCCCGCGGGGGCGTGGACCCGGAGGAGGACGCGCTCGGCCTCGTCGAGGACGAAGAACGCGAGCCCGGCGCAGCCCGCCGCCTCCCGGAGGATCGCCTCGGCCCGGGCGAAGAGGCTCGGGAGGTCGGCGGCGCCGACCGCGAGGCCGGCGAGCTGGTTCAGGGCGGCCAGGTCGGCGTTGCGGCGGGTGAGCTCCGCGACGAGCCGGGCCGCCTCCTCGGGGTCCTCGAGGCGCGGCGGCCGCTCCACGTCCGCGGTGGCGGCGGTCATCCGCGTCCCTCGCCGCGCAGCACGCGCTTCTCGCCCACCCGGAGCGTCACCTTCTCGCGGTCGAAGTACTCGGCGAGCGGGATCACGTGCTTGCGGGTGGCGCCGACGAGATCCTTGAACTCCTGGGTCGTGATGGCCTTCCGCTCGCGGAGGAAGGCGACGAGCCGCTCCCGGAGGGCCTGGACGGCGGCGGCGTCGAAGTGGAGCTCGGCGGAGACCCGGACGGCGCGCCCCTCCGCGGCGAGGAGCTTCAGCACCGCCTGCACGTCCGCCGCGCTGCCGCCGACCGCGGCCGGCAGGTCCGCGAGCCAGGGCGGCGTGAGCCCGCCGCGCGCCAGCGCCTGCGCGACCTTCTCCTTGAGCGCGCCCCCGGCGGCGCCGCTCGCGGCCGCCTGGTGCCCGCGCTCCCGGACGTGATCGCCGTCCACCACGAGCGCGCCCTTCTCCGTCGCCTGCGCGAGCAGCCGCTGGAAGAGGCGCGGGTCGGTGACGGGCGGGAGCCGGCCCCGCAGCTCCTCGCGCCCCATGCCCGCGGCGAGGGGGTGCTCGCGGTGGAACGCCGCCACCGCCTCGGCGAGGCGCCGCGACAGGTCGGCGGCGACCGGGCCGGCCACGTACGCGCGCCGTTCGCGGTCGAAGAGGAGCGCCTCGCCGCGCGCGCCGAGCCGGTCGAGCGAGGCCTGGACCGCCTTCGGGGCGAGGGCGGTCCGGCCGGAGAGGGCCGCGGCGTCGAGCCCCGCCGGCCCGGCCATGGCGAGCACCGCGCCGACGCGGGCGTCGGCGTCCCCCCCGGCGAGCACCTCGAGCTGCGCGAGCGCCTCGGGGCGGCCGCGCCGCCGCTTCGGCGCGGCCACGGCCAGCACCCGGCCGCCGCCCACGGTCTTCCCTCGTCCCTCGAGCACGGTGAAGCCGCGCAGGATGAAGCGCTGCCCGGGGAGGGCGGCGGCGGGCTCGCCCAGCCGGAGCTGGGCGAGCGCGGTGTCGCCGGGGCGGAGCTCGGCGCGATCGAGGAGCGCGACCGCGGCGGGGACCTGGGCGGTGCCGACGTGGAGGAGGAGCTTCGCCCGGTGGCGCAGCGGCTTCGGCGCCGCCGCGAGCAGGGTGACCTCGACGTCGAGGACCGAGGAGGCGGGCACGGCGCCGGGGTGGACCAGCGCCTGGCCGCGCCGGACGGCGGCGGCCTCGACGCCCGGCAGGTTCACGGCCGTGCGCTGCCCGGCGAGCGCCCGCGGCGTCGGCTCGCCGTGCACCTGCACCGTGCGCACGCGGAGCGCGTCGCTGCCCGGCGCCGCGGGGAGGAGCGCGACCGCGTCCCCCTCGGCGAGCTGGCCGGAGAGGATCGTGCCGGTGACCACGGTGCCGAAGCCCTTGAGCGAGAAGGCGCGGTCGATCGGGAGGAGCAGGGGACCGTCGGCGGGGCGCTCCGGCACCTCGGCGGCGAGGGCGGTGAGCGCGGCGACGAGCCGGTCGAGCCCCGCGCCCGTCGTCGCCGAGACCGGGACGATGGGCGCGCCCTCGAGGAAGGTCCCCCGCGTCACCTCGCGGACGTCGGCCTCGAGGAGCGGGTACCAGTCCGAGCCGAGATCGGGCAGGAGGTCGGCCTTGGTCACCGCGACGAGCCCGCGCGGCACCCCGAGGAGGCGGCAGATGTCGAGGTGCTCGCGGGTCTGCGGCATGACGCCCTCGTCCGCGGCGATGACGAGGACGACGAGGTCGATCCCGCCGGCGCCCGCCGCCATGGCGCGGACGAAGCGCTCGTGGCCGGGCACGTCCACCACTCCCGCCACCGTGCCGTCGGCGAGCGGGAGGTGCGCGAACCCGAGCTCGATGGTGATGCCGCGCCGCTTCTCCTCGCGGAGTCGATCGGTGTCGATGCCGGTCAGGGCGCGGACGAGGGAGGTCTTCCCGTGGTCGATGTGGCCGGCGGTGCCGATGACGACGCGCCGGGCGCGCGCGGATCCTTCGCTGACGTTCACCGACGATCCCCCCGCCCCTTCGCGCGCCGACCCGCGCCGGCGCTACACCCCGACCTCGCCGGGATCCTCCGGGCCGGCGCCCGCGTCGAGCTGGTAGTCCCAGCCGAACAGGATCAGCTCGTCGGTCTCCAGCGCGGCGAAGTCCGGCCGCGCGCCGTGGGGCCGCACGACGAGGACGGCGGTCTTGACCTCGCGCGCGCCAGCCTTCCTGGCGAGGGCGCGCGCCTTCGCGAGCGTCGCCCCGGTCGAGGCCACGTCGTCCACCACCAGCACCTTCTTCTTCGTGAGGTCCGGCAGCTCGGCGATGGGCGCGGTCCCGGCGCCGTCGCGCCTGCGCCGCTCGATCCGCACCGACAGGAAGTCGGCCCCGAGGACGCTGGCGAGCGCGCCCCCCGCGAACACGCCGCCCTTCGCGATCCCGACCACGACGTCGGGGCGGAACCGCTCCGCGATGCGTGCGCCGAGCGCCCGGGCCACCTCGCCGAACGCCGCCCAGCCGATCTCGCGCATCGCCCGCTTCGGCGCGCGCTTCAACCGCGCCGGCGCGGCGAGGCGATCCATCGCGAAGCCGTCCGCGACGCCCATGCCGAGCGGGTGCTCGGCGCCGGCGCGAGAGGCGTGCGCGGCCTTCCGCGCGCGGGCTGGCGCCCGGCCGCGAGACGTCGCGGACTTCGGGCGGCGACCGCTTCGCGGAGGGCGAGGGGCGCGGCGGACGGTCTTCCTCTTCTTCGCGGTCGGGATGGCCCTGCCTCCTGAAAAGGCCGCTCGCGCGGCGGGCGGAAAGCCCGAATCTACCACGCCGGCGCGATCACGCGTCGCCGTCGCGCTCGGCGAGCCTCCGGGCGAGATCGCGGAGCTCGGCCTCGGGGACGACGTAGCGCGACCGGCAGAACTCGCAGGTGATGACCGCCTGCCGCTCCTTCGCGAGCACGTCCGCGATCCCCTCGCGCCCGAGCGCCGAGACCGCCACGCGGGCCCGCTCCTGGCTGCAGCCGCAGCGGTAGGCGAGCTCGAGGTCGCCGAGGAGCTCGAACCCGTCCCCGACCACCGCGCGGATCGCGTCCTGCGCCGAGGCGCCGGCGGCGACCGCCCGGGCGAGCGCGCCCGCGGCGAGGCGGGCGCGCACCTCCTCGACGGCGGCGCCGTCCCCGTCCGGCAGCCGCTGCACCAGGAGGCCGGCGACGTCGCCGAGGGGCTCGTCGCCCCGCGGGACGACGGCGAGGTCGAGGGCGGTCGCGACCTGCTCGCTCGCGGCGAACCAGCGCCGGAGGTCGCCCGCGAGGTCCAGCGCCTCCAGCTCCACCGCGCTCCGGTAGAAGTTGCCCGCGCCGACCTCCCGGACCACCGAGAGGAACCCGCGGCCGCCCAGCGCGGCCCGGGCGCCCAGGGCGGCGTCGCCCGGGAAGCTCACCCGCGGGTGGCGGACGTAGCCGCGGACGTTCCCCGCGACGTCGGCGTCCACGAACAGCCCGCCGAGCGGGCCGTCGCACTCGAGCTGGAGGTTCACCCGGTTCTCGTCCTTCTGCAGCGCCCCGAGGAGCGCGCCGGCCGCGAGTGCCTCCGCGAACAGGCGGGCGCTCGTCGGGTAGAGGCCGTGGAGGACCCGCGACATCCGCGCCGTGTCGCCGACGCGGGCGAACACGACCCGCAGGCCGAGGTTCGGGACGAGGCCGCGGCAGACGCGATCGCCGCGCTCGCCGTGACGCCGCGGCGCGGGGGACCGCTCTCCGGCGGCGGTTTCGGGGGCGCGGTCGCCAGGGGTTCGTTCGGTCATCCGGGTGATTCTGTTCGGGACGCCGCCCGCGCGCCAGGAGGATCGCGCCGCCGACGCGACGCGGGCGCGGTCGGCGGCATGCCCGCCTTCACGACACGCTGCGGATGGTGTCGCGGAGCGTGTACTTCGGGCTCCAGCCCGCCTCCCGCGCGAACCGGGAGCCGTCCACGATGCACAGGTACTGGATGTGATCGACCTCCTCCGGGGGGAAGCTGGTGAGCCGCGCCTCGAAGGCGCGCCGGACGAGGCCGCGGACGAGGAGGTGCGGGACCGGGACGGGGTGGCGGCCGAGCTCGCGGAGCACCGCGGAGAGCGGCACCTCGCCGGGGCCGGTCACGTTGAAGACGCCGCGGAGGCCGGGCTTCAGGGCGAGCGCCAGGGCGCGCGCCACGTCCTCCTCGTGGATGAGCTGGAGCATCGGGTCGAAGCCCAGGACCGTGAGCGGCGACTCGAGGCGGAGGTAGTTCGAGGGCGCGTTCCGCACCGTCGGGCCGACGATGTTCACCGGGCGGAGGATCACCGTCTCGATCTCGGGGTGCCTCCACAGGAACGACTGCGCGTACATGTCGACCTCGATGAGGTCGCGCACGTCGCTGAAGCGGTCCGCCGCCATGAGCGGCGTCTCCTCCGGGAGGAAGCTCGAGTTCTCCGGGCGCGGGCCGTAGACGTTGGCCGACGAGAGGACGACCACCTTCCGCACCCCGTGGCGGACGCACAGGTCGAGGATCTTGCTCGTGCCGAGGACGTTGAAGCTGTGCGTCTCGGAGAACGGCATCCGCGGATCGTGCATGATCCCCAGGTGGATGAGCGCGTCCACGCGGCGGTGCCGGAAGGCCTCCTCGACCCGGTTCTTGCGCAGGTCCACCTGGACGTGATCGACGTCGCGCGGCTTCTCGGGGAAGGGCCGGCGGTCGATCCCGACGACGTGGGTCTCCGTGTGGAGCTCCTTGGCGAGCGCGCGCCCGAGGTTGCCGGAGATCCCGGTCACGATGACGGTGCCCGGCATTCCGGGGAAGGTGATGGGGGCGGAGGGCATGCGGGGCGGGGCGCCGGTCACCAGAACACGTGCTCGCGCTCGGCCAGGCCGCGGGCGAGGAGCTCCCTCACCGCCCCCTGGACCACGGCGACCTTCTGCTCGAGCTCCTGGTCGTCCTCGTCCGGCGAGCCCTGCAGCCGGATCGGCTCGCCGAAGAGGACGTGGTAGCGGGATGGGAGGGGGAACGGGAGGATCGTGGGGGTGATGGGGAAGGCCGGGAACGCGAGCAGCCGCGCGAGGGGCTTGAGGTCGAAGAGCGCCGGCGCCTGCTCCTCGGCGCCGACGACGCCGACCGGGACGATCGGCGCGGAGGACTCGAGCGCGAGCCGGAGGAACCCCGGCCCGAACGGCCGGAGGCGGTAGCGCTCCCGGAACGGCTTGTTGAGGCCGCGGACCCCCTCGGGGAACACGAGGATCGCCTCGTCGGCGGCGAGGAGGCGGCGGCAGTTCTCGGGCGTCCCGACGATCTGCCCGCAGCGGGCCATGAAGGTGGAGACGAACGGGAGCGTCGGCACCCACCGCTCCACCAGCGCGCGGAGCGCCCGCGGAGGATCCTTCTCGATCAGGCAGGCGACCTCGATCATCGCCGCGTCGAACGGGAGCTGGCCGGAGTGGTTCGAGACGAGCACCACCCGCCCCTCGGACGGCACGTGGTCGATCCCGGTGAGCTGGACGCGGAAGTACTTCCGGTACAGCCAGAGCAGCGGCGCGATGGCGGCGACCGCGTACTCGGCGTCGAAGCCGTAGGGATCGACGCCGTACTCGTTCCGGGGCGGGGTGAGCTTCTCGAGGCGGGCGCGGGTGCCGGGGCCGCCGAGCGCGTACGTCCACTCGCGCAGGCGCTCCTTCACCGCGTCCGACAGCTCGGCCATGGCCGGAAGGTAGCACGCGGGTCCGGGGCGCGAGCGGTGCTAGGCGGGGAGGGCGCGCGTCGCGTCACCGCGCGTGTGAAAGCGAGTCGGACCGCCCGCCCGGCGCGCCGGTTGTCGCCCTCCCGGCCGGATGGTAGCCTGCCGGGACGTCTCGCGTTTTCTCCGCGATCTCCAGGAACGCACGATGAGGGTGGCCTGCCCGGATTGCAGCGCGGCGTACGGCATCGACGACCGCAAGATCCCGGCCGCGGGGATCAAGGTGAAGTGCCCGAGGTGCGGGAGCACGTTCCCCGTTCACCGCGCCTCGGACGGCGACGCCGTGACGCTGGGGGGCGCAGCGCCGGGTCGCGGCGTGCCGCTCCCACCACGCGCCGTCGCCGCGGGCGTCCCCTTGCCGCCGCCGCTCGCGCCGCCCGCCGCGGCGGGCGTGCCGCTCCCGCCGCCGTCCCCGTCGGCGAAGGCCGCGCCGAGCCTCTCGCTGCCGCCGCCCCTCGCGCCCTCCGGAGGCGTCCCGCTCCCGGCGCCGGACGCGCCCTTCGGCGTGGACGCCGCGCCGCCCGGCGGGGATCCCCCGCCCTCCGCGGACGTCTCCTCGCCCTTCGCCGCGGACCCGTTCCCGGCCGGTGACGACTCCCCGTTCGCGGTGCCGCCGCCCGGCGCGGACACCGGGCCGGGCGCGGTGGAGACCCTCGGCTTCGGCGAGGTGGATCTCGGCGGAGCGGAGCCGGCGGCGGAGCCGGACCCGCTCCCGACGCCGATCGACGACGGGATCGAGTTCGACGACGAGCCCGGCGCGCCCTTCGCGGCCGATCCCCTCCCGGCCGCGCCGCCGGCCGATCCGTTCGCGGTGGCGCCGCCCGCGCCTCCCGCCGCTCCCGATCCGTTCGCGCCCCGGGCGGGCGGCGGCGGCGAGGAGCTCGAGATGCTCTTCGACGAGGGCGAGCCGCCGGCGAGGCCCGCGCCGCGGACCGCCGCGCCCGCGGCGGGCGGCTACCGGATCCGCCGCCGGTCCGGGAAGGTGTTCGGCCCGTTCGGCGAGGAGCAGATCGTCGAGATGCTGTCGAAGGGGGAGCTGCTCGGGAACGAGGACGTCTCCGACGTCTCCCAAGAGGGCGCCGGGTTCGCGCCGATCGCCGAGGTCGCGGCGTTCGCGCGCGCGCTCCAGCAGGCCCCTGCGGCCACGTTCGCCCCGGACCGGCCGGCCGGCGCCGGCGCGTCCCCGTTCGGTGATCGGATGGCCTCGGGGAAGATCGTGAGCGGCGAGCGCAGGGGCAGGGGCAGCGCGCTCCCGGCGTGGGTCTGGAGGATCGCGGTGCCGGCCGTGCTGGTCCTGCTGCTCGCCGGCGCGGGCGTCGGCGCGGGCTTCACTCGGTACGGGTTCTTCTTCTCCCGGACGTTCCGGCGAGCCGACGCCAGCCGGTCGTCGCAGCTCGTCGCCCAGGCCCGCGCCGCGCTGGCGCGGGCGGATTACCCGTCCGAGCTGGCCGCGCTCGAGCTCGCCGCCCGGGCGGTCGCGGCCGATCGGGACGCGCCGCAGGCGGTCGCGCTGCACGCCATGGCGACGGCGGCGCTCGCCCGCCGGCACGGCGCGCCGCCCGCGGCCCTCGCCCAGGCGCGCAGCGGCGCGGCGCGGCTCGAGAAGGACGAGCCGGGCGAGGTCACCACGCTCGCGGCGCGGCTCGCGGTGGGTCTGGCGGACGAGCCGGGCGGGACCGCCGCGGCGGAGGCCGCGCTCGAGACGGCGAGCGCGAAGGCGAGGCCGGATCCCGACGTGCTCGCGCTCCTCGGCGAGGCCGCGCTCGCCCGCGGCGACGTGGCGCGGGCGGCGGCGCGGTTCGCGAAGCTGTCGGCCGCGGAGCGGGGACCTCGCGGCGACCTCGGCCGCGGCCGGACGGCGGTCGCGGCGGGGAAGGGGGCCGAGGCGCGCACGGCGTTCGAGGCGGCGCTCGCCCGGGACGCGGGGTGCCTGCCGGCCCAGCTCGAGCTCGCCGTCCTCGCCGAGGTGGGCGGCGACGCCGAGGCGGCGAGGGCGCGGCTCGCGCCCCTGCTCGACGAGGCGATGCAGCCGCGCCTCGCGCCGCTCGAGCGTGCGCGGGTCCGGCTCGTGGAGGGGGCCCTCCTCGGGCGACGCCACGCCAGCGCGGCCGAGGCGGATCGCGCGTTCCAGGCGGCCGTCGCCGCGGACCCGGACCTGCTCGCGGCGCGCGCGGCCCTCGCCGAGCATCGGCTGCGCGCGGGCGATCCGGTCCGGGCCGTCGAGGCGACCGATCCCGTCGCGGCGAAGGCGGCCCAGGATCCCGCGCTCGGCGCCGTCCGGATCCGCGCCCTCGCGCTCGCGGGGCGCGCGCTCGACGCGTCCCAGCTCGCCGATCGCGCGCTCGCGGCCCACCCCGGGGACACCGCCCTCCTCCTCGCGCAGGGGGCCGCCCTCGTGGCGGCGGGGAACGACGGGCGGGCGAAGGAGATCTACGCGAGCGCGCTCGAGCGCGCCCCGGACGCGGTCGAGCCCCGGGTCGCCCTCGCGCGAATCGCCCTCGCGGGGCGGGACCTCGACGCCGCGGCGAAGCTCCTCTCGGCCGCGCTCGAGAAGGCCCCGGAGGAGCCGTCGGCCCACGCCGTGCTCGGCGACCTCGCCGAGGCGCGGGGCGACGCGTCCGGCGCCGCGGCCGAGTACCGGCGCGCGCTCGCGGCGGATCCGGACTGCGCGCCCGCCGAGATCGGCCTCGCCCGGCTCGCGCTCGCCCGCGGCGACGTCGCGGCGGCGAAGGCCGGCCTCGAGCGCGCCCTCGCCCTCGCGCCGCGCAGCGTGGACGCCGACGTGGCGCTCGGGACGCTCCACCGGTCGGTGGGGGATCTGCCCGCCGCCGAGAAGGCGTTCCAGGCGGCGGTGGACGTGCAGCCGAAGAACCCGGTCGCGCTGGTCCGGCTCGGCGCGGTGAAGCTCGAGCGCGGCGACGTGGACGGCGCGCTGCGGCTCCTCGGCGCCGCCTCGAACGAGGACGAGCGGCTCGCCGAGGCCCGGCTCTGGCTCGGGAAGGCCCTCCTCGCGAAGGGCGAGGTCCCGGGCGCGCTGACCCAGCTCCAGAAGGCGGTCGAGCTCGCGCCGGCCGACCCCGAGAACCACCTCCAGCTCGGCGTCGCCCGCGAGCGCGCCGGCGACGTGTCCGAGGCGCTCGCCGCCTACGGCGCAGCCGCGGGCGCGGACCCGAAGCGCGCCGAGCCGCACGAGCGCGCCGCGGCGCTCCTCGCCTCGGTGGGCCGCCTCGAGGAGGCCGCCGCCGAGTACCAGCGCGCGATCCCCCTCGCGGCCCGCCCCACCGCGCTGCGGATCGCGCTCGGGGAGTGCCAGGCGCGCCGCGGTCGCAACGAGGACGCGGTGAAGATCTACCGCGAGGTCCTGAAGACCGACCCGGGGGCGGTGAAGGTGCTCTACCCGCTCGCGCGCGCGGTGAGCGAGCTCCAGGGATCCAGGGCGGCGCTCCCCTGGTACGAGCGGGCGGCCCGCGCGGACGAGGGGAACGCCATGCCGCACTATTACCTGGGCTTCGCCTACAAGGAGCGCGGCGACCGGCGCCGGGCGATCCGGGAGTTCCGGGCGTTCCTCGCGCTCAAGCCGGACGCGGCCGAGAAGAAGGACATCGAGGCGGAGATCGAGGACCTCGGGGGATAGACGCCCTCGAAACTGCTTGACCGTCGCGGGCGCTCGTTGAAGGGTTCCGCCCGTCCCAGGAGCCGCACTCGCCGCGCCGCCCTCGCCGTCCCCGGGCCGAACACATGACCTCACTCACGCACCTGGTCCTCGCGCTGGCCCTGTCGCAGGCGCGCGGGCAACCCGCTCCCGGACCCGTCCCCGCGCCCCCGCCCGCGCCGCAGGCGCAGGCGCCGGCGACCGCGCCGCAGGCGCCGTCGCCCGCCACGCCCGCCGCGGAGGTCCTCACCCTGGACGACGCGCTCCGGATCGCGATCGCCCGGAACCACGACCTGCGCGCGCTGCAGGCCCGGCTCCGCCAGGCGGAGGAGCTGCACTGGAAGGCGTGGTCGGGCTACCTGCCGCAGATCACGGCGTCGGGTCAGTTCACGCACAACCGCGACGAGGCCGTGCTGCCGGCGGGCTTCTTCGGGCCGGGCTCGCCCGAGATCACCGTCCAGGCCCGGAACCAGCTCGCGGGGCAGGTGCGCCTCGACCAGGCCGTCTTCGCGCCCCGGCTCCTGTTCGCGATCCCGAACGCGTACCGCGCCGAGGAGCTCGCGCGCCTGAACGCGGACGCCGTGCGGCGCCAGATCCTCTTCGGCGTCGCGCAGACCTACTACGGCACCGCCGCGCTGAAGCGCGCGCTCGAGGTCTCGCAGCGCCTCCTCGAGATCGCGCAGCGGCAGGAGAAGGACGCGCGCGTCCGCTACCAGGCCGGGGCGGTCGCGAAGGTCGCGCTGCTCCGCGCGGAGATCGACCGCGCGCGGGCCGAGCAGGACCTGAAGCGCTCGCAGAACGCGCTCGAGTCCGCGCGCCTCGGCCTCGCGACCCTCCTCGTGCGCCGCCCGGACTTCGACGTGACCGACCCGCCGGAGGTGCAGCTCGGGGGCGACGTCTCGACGCTCGAGGAGCGGGCGATGCAGGATCGCCCGGAGGTGCGGGCGAACCGGCTGAACGTGGACGTGCAGCGCGGCAGCCGCGACATGGCCGTGGCCGGCTACCTCCCGGACGTCGGCTTCTTCGCCCTGTACCAGGACTCGAACCAGGTGGGCTTCACCGGCAAGAAGGACGCGTGGGCCGTCGGCCTCGGCCTCTCGTGGAACCTCTTCGACGGCGGCCGTCGCGAGTCGGACATCCGCGAGGCGAACGCCCGGATCGACGAGGCCGCCGCGACCGTCTCCTCGGTCGAGCTCAAGACCCGCCTCGAGGTGCGTCAGGCCTGGCTCGACCTCGACAGCGCCCGCGCGAACGCGGCCAAGGCGCAGGAGCAGCGGGACCTCGCCGCGGAGAACCAGCGCCTCGTGGACGTCGCGTTCCGGGCCGGCACCGCCACCGCGGTCGAGCAGGCCGACGCGACCGCCCAGCTCCGGACGGCGGAGATCGGCGCGATCACCGAGGCGCTGAACGCGCAGCTCGCCGCGCTGCGCGTGCTCGAGGCCGCGGGCGCCTTCAACCCGGCCCCCTAGGAAACCTGGCCGCGCAGCCGCGCCCGCTCGAGCGCCTGGGCGATCTGCTGCGCGACCGCGAGCAGGAACCGCCGCTCGCCCGCGTCGAGCTCGCGCGGGTGCGGGAACCCGAGCTCGAGGGCGCCGACGGTGCGGCCGTCCACCCGGAGCGGCACCGCCGCCCAGGCCTGATCGCCGACGCGCCGCGCGTGCTCGACGGCGTTCGGGTAGGTCTGCGCGAGCGCCTCGGGGCGGGAGAGCCAGATCGCGGTCTGGATCCGCCAGGCCTCCGCCACCAGCGCGGGCGCGTCGGAGCGCATCCGGCGCTGCTCGAGGACGAGGTCGTCCGGCCAGCCCTCCTGGTGGAGGAGCTCGAGGTAGTCGCCGCCGGGCGTGACGGACACCACCGTCGCGCTCGAGGGCTGGAGCGCGGAGAGGCCGTTCTCCACGGCGACCCGGGCGATGCCGTGCGGCGGGAGGATGGAGGAGAGGCTCGACGCCACCGACTCGAGCCGGCGCAGGTGCAGCGCCTCGCGCTCGGCCTCGATGCGTCCGTGGCGCTCGCGGTCGGCCTGCTCCTCGGCGGCGTTGCGCGCCGCCTTCTCCGCCTGGAACCAGCGCGCGTTGTCGAGCGCGAGCGCCGCGGGGACCCCGACGGCCTCGGCGAAGGCGAGATCGCCCTCGGCGAACGGCGGCAGCGTCGTCGAGCGGATCAGCGTCAGGGCGCCGATGGCGCGGTCGCGGGCGATGAGCGGCACCGCGAGGAGCGAGTTCGGGTGGATCGCGCGCAGCACGCCGAGGTGGCGCTCGTCGTGGGTCGCCCAGAGCATCAGCTCGTTCGAGAGCTCGCGCTGGTTGGAGAGCTCCCGGAAGAGGCGCGGGGCGTGGTCGCGGATCGCCTGCGCGGCGGGGGTCGCCCAGCCCGGGCCGAACGAGATCGACCGCATCTCCTGGGCGAGCGAGGCCTTCGCGGGATCGGCGTGCGCGACCTCCACGCGCCGGGGGATGCCGTCGCCGTCGAGGAGATCGACGAAGCACCAGTCGGCGAAGCGGGGGACGACCGCGGCGACGAGGACCCGGAGCGTCTGGCGGAAGTCGAGGGCCGCCACGAGGAAGGCCTGCTCGAGGCTGATCTCCTGCCCCGGGCGGCCCTCGGCGAGCGCCAGCGCGGCCCGCTCCGCCTGCGACAGGTTCGCACGCTCCGCGGGCGTCGGCACCGACCCGCCCTGCGCCGCGGGGACGTTCACGACGCCGCCGCCGCGGCCCGTGCCTTCGCGCAAAGCCGGCTTGTGGGGCCGAGACGGCATGGCAGGGACGCCTCCGCCCCCGCCCGACAGCCCTCGGATCCGGTGCCGGAGGGCGCGGGTCCGGGCTCGCCGCCGACGGGGATCTCTTTCTAGGATCGCAGCGGTGTCGCGCAGCGTCAAGGCGCGGCGGTCCGCCGGCCCGGGCGAGTCGGGACGGCGAGCAGGGCGTCCCTCCCCTGCCATAGCGCCTCTCGGTTGGGTCGAGCCCGTCGCGAGGCACACGATGCCGTCGCCGAGCCGGGGCACACGACGACGGAGCAGCGGAGGCGTGCCTGCAAGGCACGTCGAGCAGCGGACGGAGGAGTCTGCCCGGCGCAGGCAGGCAGCGTGCGCCGCAGCAGGGATCAGCCCAACTGAGCGGCGCTGTCAGGCGCACCCCGCACGACCCACCTCGCCGTTCACGCCGGCGCGGGCGCCGCCGGCCGTCGCCGCTTAGCGATCGGGCGTGATCCGGTACGGACCGGCCGGGTGGGAGTACGCGGACTGGGCGGGGATCGTCTATCCGCGGTCCGAGGGGAGGGGGTTCGACCGGCTCGCCTACCTCGCGCGCTGGTTCTCCACGGTCGAGGTGAACGCCACGTTCTACCGGCCGTTCGGCGCCGACGTCGCGGCGCGCTGGTGCGAGCGGGTCGCCGCCGCGCCCGCCTTCAAGTTCGGGGCGAAGGTCTGGCGCCGCTTCACCCACGAGCGCGAGGCGTACGGGACGCAGGAGGTGCGGGACGCGCGCGCCGCGCTCGATCGGCTGCACGCCGCCGGGCGGCTCGGGGCCGCGCTCCTCCAGTTCCCGTGGTCCTTCAAGCGGACCGAGGCGTCGGAGGAGTGGCTGCGCGGGGTCCTCCGCGCGTTCGAGGGGCTGCCGCGGGTGGTCGAGGTGCGCCACGCGTCGTGGGATCACCCGGAGGTCGTCGAGGCGCTCGCCGAGGCGGGCGTCGGGATGGTGAACGTGGACCAGCCGCGGTTCCGGCACTCCCTCGGGCCGAGGGCTCGCGTCACGTCCGACGTCGCCTACGTGCGCGTGCACGGGCGGAACTTCCGGGACTGGTTCCGCGCGGGCGCCGGGCGGGACGCACGGTACGACTACCTCTACTCCGCGGAGGAGCTCCGCCCCTGGGCGGACCGGATCCGCGAGATGGCGGAGGCGTCCCGGGCGCCCGACGTGTACGTGGTCGCCAACAACCACTTCCGTGGCCAGGCGCCCGCGAACGCGAAGATGCTCGAGGCCATGGTGGAGGGGCACCGGGTCACCGCCCCGCCGGAGCTGGTCGCGGCCTACGGCGAGGTGCTCGGGCCGTTCGTGGCCGCCGAGGGCGCGGCCGGTGCGCCGGCATGACCGGTCCGGTCCTCTCGGGCGCGCCGGTAGGTGTCCGTGGCCGTGCCCGTCACCGTCACCGGCTTCTCCGTGAACCGTGAGCCGGGTCCCGTGGCCCGTGGCCCGGTTCCCGTGGGCCGACGGCGCCGTCGGATCACGGTCCAGGGGACACGGGAGGCAGGGCACGGGGTTCGGGGGTTCGGGTACGGGTTCGGGTTCGGCACTGCCGTGCCGATGTCGCATCACCCACCGTCAAGCGACAGCTCCGCCACGACCGGCGCGTGATCGCTCGTGCCGAAGTCGGCGAGGACGGCGCAGCGCGTGGCGGACCGGGCGAGCTCCTCGCTCGCGAGGACGTAGTCGATGCGCCAGCCGATGTTCCGCTGCCGGAGGTTCCGCCACGGCGCCCACCAGGTGAAGAGCGCGTCGTTGGCCGGATCCAGCGCGCGCCCGACGTCCACGAGCCCGTGTGAGAGGATGCGCTCCAGCAGGGCGCGCTCCTCGGGGCGCTGCCCGACGAGCCCGGGCTTGCGCTCCTTCGGGTGGACGTCCTGGTCGGTGCGGGCGACGTTGAGATCGCCGCACAGGACGAGCCGCCTCCCCGCGGCGCGCGCCTCCGCCGCGAACTGCTCCACCGCCTCGAGGAACCGCAGCTTGGCGGGGTAGTCCTTCCCGCCGTTCGGCACGTACAGGGACGCGAAGGTGACGCCTCCGAGCTCGACCGTGGCGATCCGGGTCTCGACGTCGAACGGCGGGTGCAGGAACGCCGGCGTCGAGGCCGAGCGGTCGCGCCGGACGAGCAGCCCGACGCCGGAGTACGCGGTCGCGCCGTGCCAGCGACACCAGTAGCCGTCGAGCTCGCAGAGCGCCGCGGGGATCTTCGACGGCGGCGCCTTGATCTCCTGGAGGCAGACCACGTCGGGGCGTTCTCGGCCGATCCACTCCACGACCTGCGCCTCGCGAGCGCGGATCCCGTTGACGTTCCAGGTCCCGATCTTCACTGCGCCTCCCCGATCGATCCTAACGCCCGCGCGTTCCTGTTTCTCGGATTCGACGCACCGTACTAGAATCCACCGTCAAGGGACCGTTGGGGAACACGAGGGGGGGGGGATCGTGCGCCTGGTCGCGAACGAGGTCGCGGACGAAGACGTCCTGGAGCTGACGCTGGCGCCGGACTGGGCCGCCGTGAGGGCGGTCGGGGACCGCTGTCGCTCCGCGCTCGCCGGGGCGGGGCTCGAGCGGGACGAGGCGTACGCGCTCGCGATGGTGGCCCAGGAGCTCGTCGAGAACGCGGTGAAGTACGGCGCCGCCGGACCGGGCGAGGTGGTCCGGCTGCGGCTCCGGGTGGATTCCGACGCGGTGACGGTGGAGGTCGTGAACCACCTCGGGGTGGACGACGCCCACCTGAGGACGTTCGAGCGGACCGTCGAGTGGATCCGCGGGTTCCAGGATCCGTTCGAGGCGTACGTGGAGCGGCTGAAGGAGATCTCGGCCACGCCGTACGCCGACGGCCGGAGCGGCCTCGGGCTCGCGCGGATCGCCTACGAGGGGCGCTGCGCGCTCGATTTCTACGCCGGCCCCGGGGACACCCTGGCCGTGTCGGCGATCCACGAGAGGGAGGGGGGAACACCGTGACACAGGAAGCGAGGCGGTACGTCGAGGGAGACCTCACGCTCGAGATCTCCCAGGGTCCGAGCGAGCTCCGCGTGGTCTGGCGAGGGAAGAGCGCGGCTCGCGAGCCGGGCCGGTTCCTCTCCCCGGTGCTCGCAGAGCTGCTCGAGCAGGCTCGCGGGTCGCGCGCGCGGCTCGTCCACGACTTCTCGGCGCTCGAGTACATGAACTCGTCCACCTTCACGCCGGTGGTCAAGGCGCTGGGCGAGGCGCGGCGCGCCGGCGTCGCGGTCGTCCTCGAGTACAGCCTCTCCCGCAAATGGCAGGATCTCTCCTTCGGTGCCCTGCGCACCTTCGAGACCCCCGATGGCCGCGTCTCCATCCACGGTCGGTGAGCGGGTCGAGGTCGAGCCGCGCCTCCGCGTCACGCTCGAGATGGGCGGGGAGGAGGTCCCCGCCACGGTCGCCGCCGCGAGCCGCCTCTCGCTGCGCCTCCAGGTCGAGCCGGAGCGGCTCCTCGACGCCGGCGAGGACGCCGAGCGCATCTTCGTCCGCGCCGAGCTGGCCTCGGGGCCCGTGCGGCTCGGGCCAGCGCGGCTGCTCCCCCGGCTGCCCGGCAGCCCGCGCCACCTCGTGTTCACCGGCAACCTCCACGACTGCCGCGCCCTCGTCCACGAGGGGCGGGTCGCCGATCTGCGGAGCTGGTTCGAGAGCGTCCCGATGGTGCTCGCGCAGAAGGAGCGGATCCGGCCGGAGTTCCGCGCCCACGTCGCCGACGCCGCCTACGACCTCTCGGTGTGGCGGCGCCTCTTCGACGACGAGGACCGGCTGCTCGCGGGAGAGCCGCCGGAGGTCGCGCAGGCCGCGCGCGACGCGCTCCTCGCCACCGAGGGGCGACGGTTCCTGAGCTACCTCGACGGCAAGGTCCAGGAGCTGGCGGAGCTCGTCCGGGCCTACACCAGGGAGGAGCACGAGCGCCACGGGTTCTACCTGCGCCGCCACCTCTGGCCGCACCTGCTCGCGTCGGAGTTCATGAAGCGCACCAACCTGAAGCCGTCGGGGTACGCCGGCGACGCCGAGGTCATGCTGATGATCTACGCGAACGCGTACGTCGGCGCGTCCACGTTCGGCCAGCTCATGCACAAGCACGGCGTCGAGACGACGGCGGCCCAGGCGGTGCGAAATCG
Organism: Anaeromyxobacter oryzisoli; assembly: GCF_022690765.1. Classification (GTDB taxonomy): domain Bacteria; phylum Myxococcota; class Myxococcia; order Myxococcales; family Anaeromyxobacteraceae; genus Anaeromyxobacter; species Anaeromyxobacter oryzisoli. Next base: position 60,137 of record NZ_JALCZA010000018.1, read on the forward strand.
CCGCCGGCTCATACCGGAGATGCTCCGCGAGGTGCGGGAGCGGCTCCCCGCGCTCGGCCGGCGTCCCTTCCGGTTCCTCTCCCTCGCCTGCGGCCCGGCGTGCGAGCTCGAGGACGTCTTCCGCGCGCCGGACGACGCGGAGCGGATCGAGGTGTCGCTGCTCGACCAGGATCCGCACGCGCTGGAGCTCGCCCGCGCCGCCGTGCGCCGGATCGAGGCACGGCTCGGCGCGCAGGTCGCCGTCCGCTGCCACCAGGACTCCGTCCGGACCATGCTCCGGACCCGCGACCTGCGCGGCCGGTTCGGGGAGCACCACTTCGTCTACTCCATGGGGCTGTTCGACTACCTCACGCAGCCGGTCGCGCGGGCGGTGCTCGCGAAGGCGTACGAGCTGCTCGCCCCGGGCGGCGTCCTCGTGGTCGGCAACTTCCACGCGCGGACCCCGACCCGGCTGCACATGGAGTACTGGGGCGACTGGCCGCTCGTCTACCGCACCGAGGAGACCCTGCGCGCGCTGGCCGCCGGGCTGGAGCCGGCCGCGCTGGCGGTCGGCTCCGACGAGACCGGCTGCCAGCTGTTCCTCCGGGTCGAGAAGCCCGCCTGATGGCGCGACGGGACCGCTCCCGCCCGGGCGCGCCGTCGGGCCGGTTCGAGCCGTACCACCAGGCCCTCGTGCACCGGTGGTGCGGCATCGTCGCGCTCGTGGCGGCCGTCCTCGTGCCGGCGTTCCTGCTGCTCGACGAGTTCACGATGCCGCCCGGGTTGATCGAGCGGTTCGCGACCTACCGGCTCGGCGCCACGGCGCTCGTGGCGTCGCAGGTCGTGGTGATCCGGCTCACCCGCCCGTCCCGCTGGTCCTTCCTGCACGGGTTCGCGTCCACGCTGATCGTCGGCGGGATGATCACCTGGATGACCGTGGACCTCGGAGGGTTCGACGCACCGTACTACGCCGGCCTGAACCTCGTCGTCGCCGCGAACCTGCTCATCCCCTGGCGCACCGCGTACGCGGTGGCGAACTCGCTGCTCGCGGTCGGGACCTACGTGGCCTCGAACGCGATCTGGGGCGGCCCGTTCCACCCCGCCGTCCTGGTGAACAACCTGTTCTTCCTCGGCTCGATGGCGACCGCGGCCATCGTCACCGCGTCCGCGCGGTTCGAGCTGATCGCCCGGGAGTTCGCCGCGCGCACGGAGCTCCTCGAGGCGAACCTGCAGCTCGAGCGGTCCCGGGCGGAGCTCCGGGCCGCGCGCGACGCGCTCTGGAGCGAGATGCAGGTCGCGGAGCGGATCCAGACCGCGCTCCTCCCGCAGGGGCGGCGGGTGGGCGCCTACGACGTCGCGGCGCGGATGGTGACCGCCGCCGAGGTGGGCGGCGACTACTACGACATCCTCGAGGCCGGCGAGGGGCGGCGGTGGATCGCCATCGGCGACGTCTCGGGCCACGGCGTCGAGTCCGGGCTCGTCATGATGATGACGCAGACGAGCATCCTCACCCTCGTCCGCGAGAACCCGGCGCTCGCGCCGTCGGAGGTGTTCCACCGCGTGAACGGGGTGCTCCGCGAGAACATCTCCCGGCTCGGCGCGAGCCGGTACATGACGCTCAACGTGGTGCGGCTCGAGGACGATCGGCTCGTGGTCGCCGGCAAGCACCAGGACGTCCTCGTCTGGCGCGCGGAGACCGGCGCCGTCGAGACCGTCTCGAACGAGGGCTGCTGGCTCGGGGTCGTCGAGGACACCCGGCGCGCCGTCGGGGATCAGGCGATCCCGATGGGCGAGGGCGACGTGGCGCTGTTCTTCACGGACGGCGCCACCGAGGCGATGAGCGCTTCGGGCGAGATGTACGGCGAGGCCCGCCTGGCCGAGGCGCTCGCCCGGGTCGCGGCCGGTCCGCTCGATCGGGCCCTCGAGCGTCTCTTCGAGGATCTCGCCGCGTTCCGCGTCGAGCTGGTGGACGACGTGACGCTGCTGCTCGCGCGGCGCTCCACCGCGGCGGCGGCCGTGCCCTCGCCCGACCTCCGTTCGGCGTGAGGGCCGCGGCCAGTCCGCCTCGTTCCCACCGAGGGCGCGGTGCGCGCTCCACCTCCATTTCGGTGCCCGTCCCGACGCGCGCCGCTGAAACCGCTGAGCCACGGCGAACCGTCGCGTGGCCGGGTCCTTGCTTAAGTCCGTCCCTGGGAAGACGACACATGAGCTCCCGGCCGCGATCGATCGCCCGCCGGGGCGGAAAGCGAGCGAGGACATGTCGAAGGACGCAGGCCTGAAGGTGGTGGACCCGGCGGGGGCGGTGCCGCCGGCGCGTGCGGTGCGGCTCCAGGATGAGGTCCAGTACGCGCCGGGGTCCGTGGTGAGCCGGACGATCTCGAAGTCGTCGGGCGGATCGCTCACGCTGTTCGCGTTCGACGCGGGCGAGGAGCTCTCGGAGCACACCTCGCCGTTCGACGCCTTCGTCCAGGTCCTCGACGGCGAGGTGGAGCTGACCATCGGCGGCGCGCCGGTGGTCGCCCGGGCGGGCGAGCTGGTGCGGATGCCCGCGGGCGTGCCGCACGCGGTGAAGGCGCGCGCGCGGTTCAAGATGCTCCTCTCGATGATCCGGGAGCTCGATGAACCCCAGGCCCGGTGAGCAACGCCGTTCGTCCCGGGGCCGTCGCTCGAGAAGGCGCGGGCCTTCGAGCGCGAGGGGGTGGTCCGAGGTGGCGGGCCCGGGCGAGGTGCGGACGACCTTCGCGATAGGGGTGGCGGCCGCGTAGCCGCCGTCCGATCGCGCCCGCACGTCGGGCGGCGGCGGCCCCGTCCCGCAGCTACAGTCCCGGGGTGCCCGCCCTCGCCCGCGCCCTCGAGGTCGCCCGGAGCGCCGCCCGCGCGGCCGCGGAGCTCCTGCGCGCCGAGTTCTTCCGGCCGGGCGGGCCCCGCGGCGAGCCGGGTCACTGCCCGGCCGACGAGGAGGCCGAGGACCTCATCCGCGAGATCCTCGACGCGGCGTTCCCGGAGTTCGGCGTGGTGGGCGAGGAGCGGCCGGAGGCCGACCGCAGGCCGCGGGATGCCGCCTCCCACGTCTGGCTCGTGGATCCGAACGACGGGACCTCCGACTTCCAGCGCGGTCTCCGCGGGGCGACGGTCTCCATCGGCCTCCTCCGCGGCGGGATCCCGGTGCTCGGGGTGGTCCTCGCCCACACCGCGCCCGAGGGGGGCGAGGACCTCGTGTGCTGGGCGGAGGGCGAGGGGCCGGTCACCCGGAACGGCGCCCCCGCGCCCTCGCTCGCCGCCGGGCCGCTCGCGCGCGGCGAGGTGGTGCTCGTCTCGACGGGCGCGGTCCGGCGCGTCGCCGCGAACGCGCGCGCCTGCTGGCCGGCGGCGTTCCGGCCCATGCCCAGCGTCGCGTACCGGCTCGCGCTCGTCGCCGTCGGCGCCGCGCGCGGTGCCGTCTCGCTGCACCGGCCGCGCCCGCTCGACATCGCCGCCGGCCACGCCCTCGTCCGTGGGGCGGGCGGCGTCCTCCTCGACGAGGACGGGCGCGAGGTCCGCTACGGGCGCGACGGCGCGGGCGGTGTCCGCTGCTGCTTCGGGGGCGCGCCGGCGGTCGCGGCCGCGCTCGCCGCGACCGACTGGAGCGCCGCCGACTCCGGGCCGGCGGAGCCGGTCCCCCTCGCGCGCCCGGTCCCGGGCGGGGGGATCCGGGATGACGCCCTCCTCCGGCGCGCGCAGGGCGCCCTCCTCGGCCAGCTCGCGGGCGACGCCCTCGGGAGCGTGGTCGAGGGGGAGGGCCCGCGCGAGATCGCGGCCCGCAACCCGGGCGGCGTGCGCGAGCTCGCGGGAGGCGGGCCGCGGGGCACGCTCGCCGGCCAGCCGACCGACGACTCGGAGCTGGCGCTCGCGCTGGCGCGCGCGCTCGTCGCGGCGGGCGGGTTCGACGCGGCCCGGATCGCGGTCGCGTACGCCGGCTGGTACCGCACCGACCCGTTCGACCTCGGGAACACCACGCGCACCGCCCTGGCGCCGGCGGCGCGCGTGCTCGAGGCCGGCGCGGGCGGAGCGGAGGTCGCCGCGGCGGCGCGGGCGGCGGCGTCGCGGGAGAGCGAGGCGAACGGCGCGCTCATGCGCGTCTCGCCCCTCGGGATCCTGGGCGCGGGCGCGGCGCCTGGCGCGGGCGCCGCCGCGATCCCCCGGTGGGCCCGCGCCGACGCGAGGCTCACGCACCCGAGCCCCGTCTGCCAGGACGCGAGCGCGGTCCTCGCCGCGGCGATCGCCTTCGCGATCCGGACCGGCGCGCCGGCGCTCGAGGTCGCCGGCGAGGCCGAGCGCGTCGCCGGGGAGCTCGGGGCGGCGGCGCCCGTCCGCGCCGCGCTCGCGTCGGCCCGTGCGGGCGCGCCCCCGGACTTCACCACGCACCCGGGTCACGTGGTGGTCGCGCTCCAGAACGCGTTCCTCCGGCTCCGCCGGGCGGCGTCGCTCGAGGAGGCCCTGGTCGAGACGGTGGGCGCGGGAGGCGACACCGACACGAACGCCGCCATCGCCGGGGCCCTCCTCGGCGCGGTGCACGGGGCCGGAGCCGTGCCCTCGCGCTGGAAGGACGCGGTGCTCTCCTGCTGGCCGAGGGCGGGCGCGCCGGCGGTGAGGCGCCCGCGCCCGCCGTCCTGCTGGCCGGTGGATGCGCTCGTCCTCGCCGAGCGGCTCGCGGCGGGACGGTAGATCTGCCGCACCCCTGGGGGCCGAAAAACTACTCTCGGTCAGGTCGAAGCCGGCGTGATGCGGCGCAGTGCCGCGCGGTCACGGCTGCGGCAAAACAACCCGGCTCCGGCCGGAGGAGACCCGCTCGACGGTGACCCGCACCCCGATCCGCTCGTGCAGCTCCGGGACGTGCGAGATGACGCCGATGGTCCGCCCGGCGGCCCGGAGCCCGTCGAGCGCCGCCATCGCGTGCTCGAGGGTGTCGCGGTCGAGCGTGCCGAACCCCTCGTCGATGAAGAGCGTCCGCGCCAGGGTGGCCCGCGCGGAGAGCGAGGCGAGCCCCAGGGCGAGGGCGAGCGAGACGAGGAACAGCTCGCCGCCGGAGAGGCCGTTCACGGTGCGGACCTCGTCGCCGAGATCCTGATCGACGACCTGCAGCTCGAGGTCCGCGCCCGGGACGCGCATGAGCCGGTAGCGGCGGGCGAGCTCGCGCAGGTGCGCGTTCGCGGCGTCGATGAGGGCCTGGAGCGCGAGCCCCTGGGCGAAGACGCGGAGCTTCTTCCCGTCGGCCGACCCGATCACCTGGCCGAGCCGGCCCGAGCGCTCCGTGACGGCGCGCTGTCGGGCGAGCTCGTCGGCGAGGCCGGCCATCTTCTGCCGCGCCTCGTCGTCCTGGCGCAGCCCGAGCTGCGCCTCCGCGAGCTCGTCCGCGGCCGCCTTCTCGTCGGCGACCGCCTCGTCGCGCCGCCGCGACGCCGCGTCCGGATCGCCCTCCGGGCGCCCGGCCGCCGCGTGGGCGTCACGCTGCCTTCGCCGCTCCTCGAGCGCCGCCGCGGCGCGCTCCGCCGCGAGCCGGAGCCGGTCGAGCTCGGTCCGGCGCGCCGCGACGAACGCCCGCCCGCGCGCGAGCCGGCTCTCCAGCGTCGGCCTATCGAC
>NZ_JALCZA010000019.1 GCF_022690765.1 Anaeromyxobacter oryzisoli
CCGGGGGGGGGGGGTCCGGGGCGGCCGCGGGGACCACGGCGGCGCACGCGTCGGAGGCCGCCAGCGCCAGGGCGGCGAGGAGGGCGGGGATCATCGCCGCCCTCCCTGGAGCGCGGCGGGCTCGGGGCGCGCCAGCGCCGCGGTGGCCTGCGCGACGCCGTGCCGGTCCGGACGCCGGGCCCCGAGGTCGGCCGCCTCGCGGCAGTACGCGGCCGCGAGCACGCTCCGCCGCTGCGCGCGGCGCTCCTCGCACCGGGCGAGGTACCAGTTCACCGACGCGATCGACGGCACCGGCGCGAGCACCCGGTCGATCCGGGCGCGGAGCTCGCGGGCCGCCGCCGCGGTCTTCGGGCCGGCGCCGGTGAGCCGCGCGAGCAGCCGGTCGGCGCAGCCGTACAGCCGCGCGTCGTAGCACGCGAGCGCGCGGTACCAGTCGAGGAGCTCGTCGCCGCCGGGGGGCGAGGACGCGAACGCCTCGAGCGCATCCTCCGGCCGGCCGAGCTTCACGAGCGCCGCCGCCGCGTACGGCGCGGCCTCGGGGGCGCCGAGCTGCTCGGCGACGCGGAACTCGACGAGCGCGGCGTCGAAGCGACCATCGCGGAACGCGCCGGCGCCGGCGAGCAGGTGCTCGTCGGCGGCCGGCCCGGCGGAGATCGCGAGCGCGAGGACGGCGATGGGGAGAACAGTCGCGATCACCGTGGCACCCCGATCACTTCATCATCGAGCCGCCACCGTACGTGCCGGTGGTCGTGCCGCTGCCCGAGGTCATGCCCGTGCCGGTGGTCGTCCCGGTCCCGGACATCGTGCCCGTCCCCGACGTCGTGCCGCTCCCGCCCATCATCCCGCCCGAGCCGGAGGTGGAGCCGGAGCCCGGCATCATGCCGCCCGAGCCGCCGTGCATGTCGCCCGTGCGCATCATCCCCGCGCCCTGGGTGGACCCCGAGTCGCCGCCCATCATCCCGGAGCCCTGGTGCATCGCCCCGGCGTGCATCCCGCCCTGGCCGGGCAGGTCGTCCTGCGCCAGCGCGGCGTCCCGCGCGCCGTGCGCCATCGCCCGGTGGCGGGCGGCGTCGCGGACCTGCTGCATCTGGCGCGCGCGCTGGTGCGCCGCGGTGGCGTCGGCGGCGGCGGCCGCGTCGGCCGCGGCGGCGGCCCGGTCGCCCATCCCGGGCATCTGCGCGGGCGTGGGCGGCGTCGCGAGCTGCCGCTGCATGGCCTCGTGCATCGCGGCGCGGGCGGCGGTGCGGGAGGTGGTCTGCTGCTGGTCGGTCTGCTGGTGGGCGCCGGCGGCCCCGGGCTGCGCCGCCTCCTGCGCCTGCGCCGCGCCCGCCCAGAGGAGGGCGGCGGCGGTGCCGGCGTGGAGCATCTTGCTCTTCATCTCGTTCACCTTTCCTGGCCGCGTCATGCGGCTGCCCGCCCGGAGAGCAACAGCCGTGCCGCACGTATATTCGCGTACTTGCCGAGCTCACGGGGCGCCGGCCTCGTACCGGACGGAACGGGGTGTACGGATCGGTACGCGCTCGCCGAGCCGCGGGAGACTCCATCAGCCGGAGTGAGAGGACGCCCTCCTGGCTTCTCTCGACGGGGCGTGCCGCCCCGCCCCGCCGGCAGAGCCGTCGGGGCCCCACCCCTGCTGCGCGGGGCCCGTGACCGCTCGCGACCCCCGCTTCGCGGGGGATCCGCTCGCGGTCCCCGCGCGGAGGGGCTGTGCCCCTTCCCCCGCCTGCGGCGGGCGCCCGCGGCGATGCCGACGAGACGACGACGGGAACGGCCGGTGCTCGGTTCGCCGTCGCCCGGGCCGCGCCGGCGGTCAGCGGGTTCCGCTCCGAAGACCCGTGCGGTAAATAGCTTCTTCCCTCGCTCCCGGAGCCGCCATGCACGTCATCACCCCCGAGATCCGCAAGCAGATGCAGGAGGCCTCCTGGATCCGGCGCATGTTCGACGCCGGGCTCGAGCTGAAGCAGCGGGTCGGGGCGGAGAACGTCTTCGACTTCAGCCTCGGCAACCCGGACGTGCCGCCGCCGGCCGCCGCGCGCGAGGTCCTGCGCGAGCTGGCCGAGCGCGCCGTCCGGCCGATGGGCGTCGGGTACTGCCCCAACGCCGGCCTGCCGTCGGTCCGCGCGGCCGTCGCCGGCAAGGTCTCCGTGGAGCAGCAGACGGCCGTCGAGGCGCGCCACCTCGTGCTGACGTGCGGGGCCGCGGGCGGCCTCGTCGCCTTCTTCCGCGCAGTGCTGGAGCCGGGCGACGAGGTGCTCTGCCCGACGCCCTACTTCGTCGAGTACGGCGCGTACGCCGGCCACTTCGGCGGCGTGCTCCGGACGTTCCCGACGAAGGCCCCGGACTTCGGCCTCGACCTCGACGCCCTGGACCGGGCGATCGGACCGCGCACCCGCGCGATCATCGTCAACTCGCCGAACAACCCGGCGGGCTGCGTCTACGACGCCGCGACGATGCGCGCCCTGGGCGAGGTGCTCGCCCGCAGGAACGCCGGCCGCGAGCGGCCCATCTTCCTCGTCGCCGACGAGCCGTACCGCGCGCTCGCCTACGACGGCGCCACGGTTCCGCCGGCGCTCCCCGTCTCGCCGTTCTCGGTCGTGATCGGCTCCTTCTCGAAGAGCCTGTCGCTGGCCGGCGAGCGGGTCGGCTACGTCGTCGCGAACCCCGCCATGCCCGACGTCCAGCTCCTGGTGGACGCCCTGACCCTCACGAACCGGACGCTCGGGTTCGTCAACGCGCCGGTCCTCGGCCAGCAGCTCGTGGAGCGGCTCCTCGACGCGTCGGTGGACGTCGCCGTCTACGACCGTCGCCGCCAGGCCATGGCCGCCGCGCTCCGCGGCGCCGGGATCGAGTTCGCGATGCCGCGGGGCGCCTTCTACTTCTTCCCGAAGGCCCCCGGCGGCGACGATCTCCGGTTCGTGGATCTCCTGCTCGAGGAGAACGTCCTCGCGGTGCCGGGCCGCGGCTTCGGCTTCCCCGGCCACGTCCGGCTCGCGTTCTGCGTGGACGAGCGGGTGATCGCCCGCGCCGCGCCGGCGTTCGCGCGCGCGGCCGCGAAGGCGCGCTGAAGAAGGCAGACCGGCCCCGGCGGGCCGCGAAGAGCGTCGGGGGAGACGACCCCCGCCGCCCTCGCGGCCGGCGGCGCTCGAGGCCCGTCGAACAATCGACGGGCCTTGACCATCCAGGAGGGGCGGGCCGTCGCCCGCCCCGCGCGCCCGAAGTGAATTCGGGCGCTTCACCCCACCCGCCGCCCCGCTCACGCGGGTCGGCCTGAGAGCTCGTCGAACTTCTTCGACGAGCTCTCAGTTCCCGACGCGGATGACCTTCACGCCAGGGGTCGGAGCGGCGGCGGAGACGTAGCCGATCGCGCCGCGGGTGGAGCGCACGAAGGCGACGACGTCCTCGTCCGAGTGGCGCACGGCGGGCGGCGTGTCGCGCCCGGAGGCGGCGACGCGCTTCCAGAAGGTGTGGATCAGCGACCCCGGCTTGCCGTGCACCGACTGGCAGAACACCTCGTACGTGCGGCTGTCCTCGGAGAGGTTGACGGGGACCACCTTCCCGCCGCCGGGCCAGGTGGTGGTCCGCTTGAGGAAGAGGTCGGAGAGCTGGCTCCGCGACAGGGCGTCGGTGGAGACCTCGGGGTTCGCGATCACCTTGAACGGCTCCTCCGCGAGCGCGGGGGTGGCGAGGGCGAGGGAGAGGAGGGCGGCCGCGAGCTTCACGATGCGCATGACGTCTCCTCCCTAGAGGCTGAACTGCGCGCCGACGAGGTAGAGTTGGGTCGTCTCCCTGGCCTCCGGGATCGGCGACGGGACGGTGCCGTCCTCGGGGAACGGCGCGAACGCGAACCGGTTCCCGTCCACGAGGTGGTAGGAGGCCTTCAGCACGAACTCGGGCGAGAACCAGTAGTTCAGGCCGACGGCCGCCTCCCGGTGGCGGAGGTTCGGCGACGAGCCGGTGAAGCCGTCGATCTTCGACCAGCTCCCCTCGACGCGCCCGGCGAGTTGGAGGCCGCTGCCGAAGAGCCACGCGGCCTCGACGTAAGCGGCCCGGGTGGTCTCGGTGTTCTGCTCGATCATGTACGCGTACTCGGCGCGGAAGGTGAGCGACTCGCCGAGGTACTCGGTGGAGCCGGCGGCCGCGGTGTGCCGGACGCCCTCGGCCACGGTGCCGTACTCCTCCTCGACGCCAGTGTAGCCGGAGAGCCGGGCGACGAGCCCGCCGGGCATCTCGAGGCCGAGCCGCGCGCCGATCATGTCGCGGGTCTCGATCACGAACCGCTCGGCGGGGTTCAGGGCCGGGGCCGCGATCCGGGCGAGCGCGTTCGAGGTCTCCACGTCCAGCTCACCGCCGTAGAGGTCGTAGGAGAGCCCCCACCGCTCTCCGAGCCGGAAGAAGCCGGTGAGCCCGAGGCCGGTGTAGCCCTCGCCGGCGATGTTGGCGGGGCCGTACATGCTGTGCGGCACGTCGAAGAAGGGCCGCAGCGTCCCCTCCTCGAGGATCTCGCCGTAGTTCCCGAAGGCGTGCTTGCCCATGCCGGCGCGGAGCCGGAGCGCGTCGTTCACCTTCCACTCGGCGAACGCCCAGTCGATCTCGGCCCCGTCCTCCTGGCTCTCGATGTCGAACCGGCCCACGACGCTGAGCTGATCCGACACGTGGCCGATGATGGCCACGGCGAGCGAGGTGTTGTCGTACTGCCCCTCCTTGTCCCCGCGCGCGAACGTGTTGTGGTCCGTCCGGGCGTACGCGGCTCCACCCGTCAAGCCGACGTTGAGGCGTCCGTCGGCCAGCTCGAACGCCGCCGCCGGGGGCGCGACGAGCGCGATCGCCGGGATGAAGAGTGTGGTGAAGAGGAAGCGACGGATCATCGTGGATTGCCTCCGGCGCGCTGCGTGGACCTGATGACGCAGGGTGCGCGCTGAAATGCCGCAGGTCTGAATTGCCGGCCGAGACCAAGCGCGCCCCGCTCTAGCAATGATCACGCCATGAAAGATCAACAGCTGCTCGCGGGCGCGAGCACCGAGGGCGGATGACGCGGAGGGTCGAAGAGGTCCTGGAGAGATTCCGGCACGATGACCGTCGAACGATCGCCGCGAGGCGCCGCGGTCGCGATTGCGTGCGATTGGGCGCCGCACGTTCCATCGACCGCCGAATCGAGGACCTGGCCGCTCCAATTCGCGGGTTTGACGAGTGTTTGACCGTGAGGCGCTGCGTGATTGCACGCACCGACTTCACCCGTGGGGCTGCGAGTACCCCCTATGAGCGCGATTCCGGCGGCAGTAAAAGGGGCGCGCGGTGATGGAGCCGCGCGGGTTCGCCGTGGTTGCGCTCGCACGAGGCGAGCGCCCACCACCTTGCGGCCGATCCGATCGCGCTTGGAAGGGGTCGAACGTTGAAGAACCTCGCCATCGGAGTCCGGCTCGCGCTCGCCTTCGGCGCGATGCTCGTCATCACCGTCGCCGTCGCCGTCGCCGGCTACTGGGGCATCCTCTCCATCACCGACACCACTCGCGAGGCGATGGAGAACGATCTCGCGCGATCGCGGCTCGCGGCGGACGCCTACGACGGCATCAAGAGCATCCGCCGGTTCGAGAAGGACTACCTGATCAACCTCGGCCGCCCGGAGAAGCAGGACCCGGCCCTGGCCTCCTGGCGCGCGGAGATCGAGGCGCTCCGCAAGAAGCTCGACGCGCTCGAGAAGGCGACGGAGACGGCGCAGGAGCAGGCCCTGGTCGCCCAGTCGCTCACGGTGCTCGCCAACTACGAGGCCGGCTTCGCGAAGACGGAGGCGTCCGTCTCGACCGGGCTGGCAACGACCGCCGACGAGGCCAACCGCTTCATGGAGAGCTCGGACGCGGGCATCGGCGAGACCGAGGCCGCGCTTCGCGGCATGTCGGAGAAGCACGCGGGGGACGTGAACGCGGCGAGCCGCGCGGTCGAGGAGGCGGCGGCCAGGGTGCGGAACACGATGCTCCTCATCCTCGCCGTCGCCGTGGGGTTCGGCGTCCTCGTCAGCCTCTACATCACCCGCTCGATCACCGGCCCGATCGCGAAGGTCGTGGAGGTGCTGGAGCGGCTCGCGAAGGGGGACCTGCGCGCGGCCCCGGTCGTGGATCGCCGGGACGAGACCGGCCGGCTGCTCGGCGCGGCGAAGGAGATGGTGGACCGGCTCGGCGAGGTGATCGACGAGGTCCGGAGCGGCGCGGAGGCGCTCAGCGGGGCGTCCTCGCAGGTCTCCGCGACGTCGCAGACCCTGTCCGTCGGGACGGGCGAGCAGGCAGCGAGCGTCGAGGAGACCACCGCCAGCCTCGAGGAGATGACCGCCTCGATCCGCCAGAACGCCGAGAACTCGCGGGCGACGGAGCGGATGGCGACCGAGGGGGCGCGCAACGCCGACCAGAGCGGCCGCGCCGTGGAGGAGACGGTCGCGGCGATGCGCTCCATCGCGGAGAAGATCTCCGTGATCGAGGAGATCGCCTACCAGACCAACCTCCTCGCCCTGAACGCCGCGATCGAGGCGGCCCGCGCCGGCGAGCACGGGCGCGGCTTCGCGGTCGTCGCGACCGAGGTCCGCAAGCTCGCGGAGCGCTCGCAGAAGGCGGCGCGCGAGATCGGCGCGACGGCCTCGGGCAGCGTGCAGATCGCGGAGCGCACGGGAAAGCTCATCGCCCAGCTCGTGCCGGCGATTCGGAGGACCGCCGAGCTGGTGCAGGAGGTCGCGGGGGCGTCGCAGCAGCAGAGCGACGGGGTCGCCCAGGTGGGCAAGGCGATGGGGGTCGTGGATCAGGTCACCCAGCGCAACGCCTCGGCCGCGGAGGAGCTCTCGAGCACCGCGGAGGAGATGTCGGTCCAGGCCGAGAAGCTCCTGGCCGTCGTCTCCTTCTTCAAGACGACCGGCGTGGCGCACGTCGTCGTCGGGCGCGGCTCCACGGACGATCGGCGGGCGCCGCCCCTCCCCCAGCCGGAGCCGCCGCGCGCAGCTCGCGCCGTGCAGGCGGCCGGCGCGCGCTAGGCGGCTCGTCCCCGTCGAGCGCGCGCCGACGCCCTCCCTCGGCGCCGGCGCCGCTCAGCGCGAGCCGGCGCCGCGATCGGTCCCCGGCCACCGCCACCCGACGACGTCCGGCGGATCGATCCCGTGGGCGTGGGCGTACTCGCGGCAGGCGAGCTGCCGGTTCCGGAACCGCTCCTTCGCGTGGGCGCCGGCGGTGCGCAGCCGGGGGACGCGGTCGATCACGTCCATCGCGAGGCTGAAGCGGTCGATCTGGTTCGCGATGGCGAGCCCGAGCGGCGTGTCGATGCTCCCCTTCTCCTTGTACCCGCGGACGTGCAGGTTGCGGTGGTTGGCGCGGCGGTAGGCGAGGCGGTGCACGAGCCACGGGTAGCCGTGGAAGTCGAAGATGATCGGCGCGTCGGTCGTGAAGAGGGAGTCGAAGTCGCGGTCCGGCAGCCCGTGGGGATGCTCCGACTCCGGCTGGAGGCGGAAGAGATCGACCACGTTCACGAACCGGAGCTTCAGGTCCGGGAACTCCTCCCGCAGCATCGCGGTGGCGGCCAGCGCCTCCTCGGTCGGCACGTCCCCGGCGCAGGCCATCACCACGTCCGGCGCCGCGCCCTCGTCGCTGCTCGCCCAGTCCCAGATCCCGACCCCCTTCGCGCAGTGCGCGACCGCGGCCTCCATCGTCAGGTACTGACGGTGGAGCTGCTTGTCGGCCACGATCACGTTCACGTAGTCCTCGCTCCGCAGGCAGTGATCGGCCACCGAGAGCAGGCAGTTCACGTCGGGCGGGAGGTAGATCCGGGTCACCTCCGGGCTCTTGTTCAGCACCACGTCGAGGAACCCGGGATCCTGGTGGGTGAAGCCGTTGTGGTCCTGGCGCCAGACCGTGGAGGTGACGAGCAGGTTCAGCGAGGCGATCTCCGCGCGCCACGACAGCGGGCGCGCGGAGGAGAGCCACTTCGCGTGCTGGTTGAACATCGAGTCCACGATGTGGACGAACGCCTCGTACGACGAGAGCAGGCCGTGGCGCCCGGTGAGGAGGTAGCCCTCGAGCATCCCCTCCAGCGTGTGCTCCGAGAGCATCTCGAGGACGCGCCCGTCGGGCGCGAGGTGCCCGCCGTCGGCGTCCGACGGGAGCTCCTGCTCGAGCCAGAGCTTGCGGGAGGCCTCGTACACCGCGTCGAGTCGGTTCGAGGTGGTCTCGTCCGGTCCGAAGACCCGGAAGTTGTCCGGGTTCGCGCGCACGACGTCGCGCAGGAAGGCGCCGAGCGGGCGGGTGCCCTCGGCCGTCGCGTTCCCGGGCGACTCCACCGGAACGGCGTAGGCCCGGAAGTCGGGCAGGCGGAGCGCCCGCTTGCGGAGGCCGCCGTTCGCGCGCGCGCTGGCGCCCATGCGGCGCGCCCCGCGCGGCGCGACCTCGCGCACCGCCTGCACGGGCGCGCCCGCGGCGTCGAAGAGCTCCTCGGGCCGGTAGCTCCGGAGCCAGCGCTCGAGCAGCGCGAGCCGGGCGGGATCCTGTTTCACCCCGGGGATGGGGACCTGGTGCGCGCGCCAGGAGCCCTCCAGCGCGTGGCCGTCCAGCTCCGCCGGCGCGGTCCAGCCCTTGGGGGCGCGCAGCACGATCATGGGCCAGCGGGGGCGGCCCGGGACGCCGGTCCGGCGCGCCTCGGCCTGCGCGCCGCGGATCGCCTCCACGCACCGGTCGAGGGTCGCCGCCATCGCCTGGTGCATCGACGCGGGCTCGGATCCCTCGACCAGGAACGGCGTCCAGCCGAGGCCGCGCAGCAGGCTGACGAGCTCCTCCGAGGGGACGCGGGCGAGCAGGGTGGGGTTGTCGATCTTGTACCCGTTGAGCGACAGGACCGGCAGCACGGCGCCGTCGCGGATCGGGTTCAGGAACTTGTTCACGTGCCACGAGGTGGCGAGGGGGCCGGTCTCCGCCTCGCCGTCGCCCACCACCGCCGCGACGATCAGGTCCGGGTCGTCGAACGCGGCGCCGCACGCGTGCGAGAGCACGTACCCGAGCTCGCCGCCCTCGTGGATCGACCCCGGCGTCTCCGGGGTGCAGTGGCTCCCGATCCCGCCGGGGAACGAGAACTGCCGGAAGAAGCGGCGGAGCCCCTCCTCGTCGAGGCTCCGGTCCGGGTAGACCTCGGAGTAGGTGCCCTCGAGGTAGACGGGCCCGAGCACGCCGGGCGCGCCGTGGCCCGGGCCCGCCAGGAACAGCACGTCGAGGCCGCGCGCGCGGATGACCCGGTTCAGGTGCGTGTAGACGAAGGCCAGGGCCGGGCTGGCCCCCCAGTGGCCGAGGAGCCGGTTCTTCACGTGATCGGGGCGGAGCGGCTCGCGGAGGAGCGGGTTGTCCTGGAGGTAGATCATGCCGAGCGCGAGGTAGTTGCAGGCGCGCCAGAAGGCGTCGAGGCCGCGCAGCTCCTCCGGGGCGAGCGGCGATCCCTTCACGGTCGCGCGGGCGGGCCCGAACGCGGACGGCACGGCGGTGTGCTCCAGCCCGGCTTCCTTCTCGGTCATGGTCGTCCCCTCCCGCGCGGTCGGCCCGGTCGCCTCCAGGAGCCGGCAGGCCTGCCGCGCGATCGTCAGCTCCTCGTCGGCGTGGACCACCCACGCCGAGACCCGGCTCCGGGCGGCGGTGATGCGCGGGCCGCCCGCGGCGTTCGCCGCCGGGTCGAGCGCCACCCCGAGCCACGCCGCGTCCCGGCAGACGCGCTCCCGGATCGCGGCGGCGTTCTCGCCGATGCCCCCCGTGAACACGAGCGCGTCGAGCCCGCCCAGCGCGGCCGCGAGCGAGCCCAGCTCCCGGGCGATCCGGTACGTGAACAGCTCGACGGCGAGGCGCGCGCGGGGCGCGGAGGAGGCGAGGAGCGTCCGCATGTCGCCCGAGAGGCCCGAGACCCCGAGCAGGCCGGAGCGGTCGTAGAGCAGCCCCTCGACGGCGCGGGCGTCGAGCCCGCGCTCCTGGACGAGCCAGAGCACGGCCCCGGGATCGAGCGCGCCGCAGCGGGTCCCCATGCAGAGCCCGTCGAGCACGCTGAAGCTCATGGTGGTGGCGACGCTGCGCCCCGCGAGCAGCGCGCACATGCTGGCGCCGTTCCCGAGGTGCAGGGCCACCGTCCGGCCGTCCGCCGCGCCGGCGTCGAGCGAGGGCAGGACCGCCGCCACGTGCTCGTACGAGAGGCCGTGGAAGCCATAGCGGCGCAGCCCCGCCGCGTGCAGCTCCTCCGGGAGCGCGAAGCGCTGGGCCACCTCCGGCGCGGCGCGGTGGAAGGCGGTGTCGAAGCACGCGATCTGGAGGAGGTCCGGGGCGAGCTCGCGCAGGAGGCGGATCGGGCGGAGGTTGTGCGGCTGGTGGAGCGGCGCGAGGGGCACGAAGGTCTGGAGGCGCGCGAGCACCTCCTCGTCCACCGGCGTCGGCCCCGAGAACACCGCGCCGCCGTGCACCACCCGGTGGCCCACGCCGCGCAGCCGGCCGCCGTCGAGCGCGCCCCGCACGAACGCGAGCAGGACGTCGAGCGCGCCGTCGTGGCCGAGCCAGGCGTGCTCGCCCCAGCGCCGCTCCGCGACGACGGCGCCGTCGGGCCGGCGCGCCACGAAGCGGGGCTCCCCCTCGCCCGCGAGCCCCTCGAGCTGCCCGCGCACCTCGAGCGCGAGGTCCTCGCCGCGGCCGGCGAAGAGCGAGAACTTCACGGACGACGAGCCCGCGTTGAGGACGAGGAGTCGATCGGGCATGGGCGGGATCCCGGGCGGGCCTCCTCCCTCAGCGCGGCCGCAGCAGCCACCGCTTCGCCTCCGTGAGCCAGAGCACGGACGAGGCGACGGCGGTGCAGGCGAGCCAGTCGCGCGGGGCGAGCGGGACGGTGCCGAAGGCGCGCTGCAGGAAGGGCGCGTGCACCACCGCGAGCTGGAGCGCGACGGAGGTCAGCACCGCCAGCCAGAGCCAGCGGTTCGCGAGGAGCCGGTGGAAGGCGCTGCGGTCCGGGAAGCGGGCGCAGAAGGCGTTGAAGAGCTGGAACAGCACGAGCGTCGTGAACGCCATGGTCTGCGCGTGGCGGAGCCCGCCCCCGGCGCGGAGCGGGGGGACGAGCCCGCCGGGCAGCGACCCGTCGAGGACGAGGAGCGTCCCCGCCGCCATGATCGCTCCGACGAACACGATGTCGGCCCAGGCGCGCCCGCCGATCACGTGGCTGCGCGGGTCGCGGGGCGGCGCGCGCATGACGTCCCGGTCGCCCGGCTCGACCCCGAGCGCCAGCGCCGGGGCGGCGTCGGTGAGCAGGTTGATCCAGAGGATCTGGGTCGCGAGCAGCGGCGCGACGAGGGCCGATCCCTCCTCGGGCACCAGGCCGAGCGGCCCGGCCAGCATCACCCCGAGGAACATCACGAGCACCTCGCCGATGTTCGAGGAGAGCAGGTAGCGCAGGAACCGCTGGATGTTGGCGAAGATCGAGCGGCCCTCCTCGACCGCCGCGACGATCGAGCCGAAGTCGTCGTCGGTCAGGATCAGATCGGCCGCGCCCTTCGCGACGTCGGTGCCGGCGAGCCCCATGGCGACCCCGATGTCCGCCGCCTTCAGGGCCGGCGCGTCGTTCACCCCGTCGCCGGTCATCGCCACGATCTCGCCGTTCGCCTCGAGGGCCCGGACGATCCCGAGCTTGTGCTCCGGCGCGACGCGCGCGTAGACCGGGACCTCCCGGACGGCGGCGCGGAGCGCGGCGTCGTCGAGCCGGGAGAGCTGCGCCCCCGTGAGCGTCCGTCCCCCCCTCGCGGCGATCCCCAGCTCGGCCGCGATCGCCGCCCCCGTCGCGGGGTGGTCGCCGGTGATGAGGAGCACCCGCACGCCTGCGCGCCGGGCGGCGTCCACCGAGGCGCGGGCCTCGGGCCGGGGCGGGTCGATCATCCCGACGACGCCGAGGAAGACGAGCTCATGCTCCAGCTCCTCGCCGGGTGACGCGGGGAGCGCCCCGCGCGCGAGATCGCGGGACGCGACGCCGATCGTCCGCAGCGCCTGCGCCGCCAGCCGCTCGACGGTGCGCGCGAGCTCCTCGCGCCGGGCCGCGGTGAGCGGACGCGTCCCGCCGCCGATCCGCTCCTCCGTGCAGCGCGCCAGCACGACGTCCGGCGCGCCCTTCGCGAGGAGCAGCGCCCGCCCGGGGTGGTCGGCGTCGCCGTGGACGGTGCTCATCAGCTTGCGCTCCGACGAGAAGGGGATCTCGCCGAGCCGGGGGTGGCGCCGCTGGAGCTCCTCCTGCGGGAGCCCCACCTTGCGCGCCGCCACCACCAGCGCGCCCTCGGTCGGATCCCCCTGGATGGCCCAGCGCCCGTCGCGCCGCACCAGCGCCGCGTTGTTCGCCAGGCACCCGGCCGCGAGCGTCCGCCGCAGCTCCTCGAGCAGCGCCGGGTCCGTCGGCGCCGCGCCCGCGCGCCGGAGCTCGCCGGCGGGATCGTAGCCCGCACCGGTGAGCTCGACGTCGCCGCTCGCGGTGACGACCGCGCGGACCGTCATCTCGTTCCGGGTCAGCGTCCCGGTCTTGTCGGTGCAGATGGTGGTCGTCGCGCCGAGGGTCTCGACCGCCGAGAGCCGCCGCACGATGACGTGGCGCGCCGCCATGCGCTGCGTCCCGAGCGAGAGGACGATCGTCGTGACGGCGGCGAGCCCCTCGGGCACCGCGGCCACCGCGAGGGACACCGCGAGGAGCAGCACGGCGACGAGGTCGGACGGCGAGCGCAGGCGCTCGACGAGGAGGATCGTCGCGGCGATGACGACGGCGATGACGACGACCGCGAGCCCGAGCGCCCGCCCGACGCGATCGAGCTCGCGCTGCAGCGGCGTCTGCGAGGGCGCCGTCTCCTGGAGCGCGCCGGCGATCCGGCCGAGCTCGGTCGCGCGTCCGGTGGCGGTGACGACCGCCCGTCCGCGCCCCGCCGCGACCGCGGTCCCCTGGAAGACCATGTCGTCGCGATCGGCGATCCCGACCTCCGCCGCGATCGGCGCGGAGCCCTTCGAGACGGGGGTGCTCTCGCCGGTCAGGGCGGCCTCGGCGGTGCGCAGCGCGATCGCCTCGAGCACCCGGGCGTCGGCGGCGAGGGCGTCGCCCTCCTCGAGCAGCAGGACGTCGCCGGGCACGAGCTCGGCGGCCGGGACCTGCAGCGGGCGTCCGTCGCGCAGCACCCGTGCGGTCGGCGCGGCGAGCGCCTTCAGCGCGGCGGCGGCCTGCTCGGCCCGGCGCTCCTGGACGAACCCGAGCGCGGCGTCGAGGATCACGATCGCGAGGATCGTGAGCGCCTCGTACGGGATCGCGGTCTCGCGCTCCACCGCCCAGACGCCGAGCGAGATGGCGGTGGCGACGAGGAGCAGGATCGTCAGGCCGTCGCGGAGCTGGGCGAGGAGGCGGCGCCAGGCGGGCACGGGCGGCGCCGACGGCAGCTCGTTCCAGCCGTACCGGAGCAGGCGGCGCTGCACGTCGTCGGCAGACAGGCCCTCGTGCGCGTCGCCGTCCAGCGCGGCGACCACCTCGGCCGCGGGGAGCCGGTAGGGCGGGAGGAGCTCCTGTGGGGTGGTCGCCAGCACCGTGCGCCCGCGCCAACGCCGTGACGCGGATCTCCTCGTGGGAAGCGTAATCGTCGCCAGACGCGCGCCCCCCGGGAAGGCGCCACGGCGGGGCGTCGCGTCTTGTCGCGCGGAGGCGGGGCCCCTCGGGCGCCCCGCCTCCCCCGTAGAGCCCGCCTCACCCCCTCGGTTTCCCTTCGAGGTAGCCGCCCGCCGTCTGGACCCCGACCACCGCCTTCTGGTGGAGCTGCGGCAGCGTCGTCGCGCCGACGTACGTGAAGGCCGACTGCACGCCGGTGATGATGTCCACGAGGATCGCCCCGACGCTCTCCCGGCCCTCGCGGATGTAGATGCGCGACGTGGAGATCCCCTCGCGGAAGAAGCCCTTCTTCGCGCGCTCGAACGCGTCGAGGCCGGCGGTGCGATCGCTGACCGCGCGGGCGCTCGCCATGCCGTAGTTCTCCTTGTACGGTCGGCCGTCGCGATCCTCCTTGATGTCGCCGGGGCTCTCGTACGTCCCCGCGAGCGCGGTGCCGATCATGACGCGCGACGCGCCGGCCGCGAGGTAGAGCGCGACGTCCCTCGGGTCGCGCACGCCGCCGTCGGCCCAGACGTGCCGCCCGCGCTGGTGCGCCTCGCGGGCGCACGCGCGCACCGAGGAGAACGTGGGGCGGCCGGCGCCGGTCTGCATCCGGGTGGTGCACATCGCGCCGGGGCCGACGTTCACCTTCACCACGTCGGCGCCCGCGTCGAGCAGGGCGCGGGTGCCCTCCGGCGTGCAGACGTTCCCGGCGACGAGCGGCAGCGACGTCCCGATCGCGCGCCGCACCTCCCGGATCGCCTCGATCATGCGCCGCTGGTGCCCGTGCGCGGTGTCGAGCACGATCGCCGAGGCGCCCAGCTCGGCGAGGCGCGCGGCGGTGGTCGCGGCCGACGCCGAGATCCCCACGGCGGCGGCGACCATCAGCCGGCCCTGCGGGTCGAGCGACGGCTCGAGGAGCTCCAGGCGGACCGCGTCGTCGCGGGTGAGCACGCCCACCACCCGCCCGTCGGCGTCGAGGACCGGCGCGGACTTCACCCGGTGCTCCTCCATCAGGAGGAACGCGTCCCGGTTCGGCGTCCCGGCGGCGATCGTGACCAGCCGCGACGACATGAACGCGCCCACGGGCGAGTACTGATCGCGATCGCGCAGGTCGGCGCGGGTGACGATGCCGAGGGGGCGCTGGGAGTCGTCCACGACGATCACCATGTCGTGGGCGCGCTTGCGGATGATGCCGAGGACGTCGCGCAGGGTCGCGCGCGGCGTCACGAGGAGCGGCGTGTCGTAGCGCGGATCGGCCCCCTTGATGTGCTTGATGATCCGCGTCGCGGTCTCGAGGTCCATGTCCTGGGGCAGGACGCCGAGGCCGCCGAGCCGCGCCATCGTCTCGGCCATCCGCTTGCCGGTGACGGCGTTCATGTTCGCCGAGACGATCGGGTGCGAGCCGCCGGCGAAGTCCACCGGGCGGAGATCCACGTCGAGCCGCGAGCTCCCTTCGAAGTAGCCGGGGACCAGGAACACGTCGTCGAGCGAGAGCTCGAGCGCCTCGTCGTGATCGGGGTGCAGGAATCGCATGGTTCCTCCATAAGCGCCGCGCGCGAAGAGGAACCGCAAACCGCGCCGCCCCGTCACCCGGGCCCCCCGCCGCGCCGCCCGTCCAGTATCCGTCCCCTGCGCCGTCCCCGCCAACGCGCGCCCTCCCGTGGGAGCGCGGCGTCGCCCGGAGACCTCGCGGCGAGGCCCGAAGGGGCCGGGGGACGGCCACGGGACGGGCCGGCCACGCGTGTCCGCGCCACACCGGGGCGGGCCGTGCATCAGGTCCAGGGCAGCGTCGCGCGGTGTGCCCAGTAGCGCGCGGGCTCCTCGGCGAGCTCGCCGAGGCGCTCGAGGCTCTCCGCGGAGAGCGCCAGGCGCAGCGCCTTCACGTTGGAGCGGAGCTGATCGACGGTGGTCGCGCCGAGGAGCACCACGTCGGCCCACGGGTTCGCGAGCGCGGCGGCGATCGCCACCGCGTCCGGCGTGCTGCCCGCGGCGCGGCTCACCTCCGCGAGCGCGCCGGCGGCCGCGAGGTCGCCGCGCGGGGTGAGCCGGCCGTTGGCGAGCGGCTCCTTGACGATGACCAGGCGCCCCTCCGCGTGCGCCTCGCGGAGCCGGTCCCCGGCGGAGCGCTCGAGGAGGTTCCAGGTGGCCTGGATCGAGTCGAAGAGCGGCACGCCGTCTCGCTCGATCTCGAGGGCGCGGGCGATGGCGTCGGCCTGGGCCGGGCTCGTCACCGTGACGCCGATCCGGATCCCCCGGTGCTTCAGGCGCGCGAGCGTGTCGAGCACCGCCGCGTCGCGGAGGACGGGCCCGTCGGCCGTCGCGGAGTGGATCTGGTAGAGCGCGAGGTACGGCCCGAGCGCCGCCTCCGTCTCCGCCGCCTGGACCCGGAGGTTGGCGAGGGAGTGATCCTTGATCTCGTGGCGCTCCGCCTGGATCCGCCATCCGCCGACGTACCGGTAGCCCCACTTCGAGCCGATCGTCACGTCGCGCGGCGTCAGGCGGCGGGCCTCCGCCCACGACCGCACGAACTCCTCCGCCGCGCCGTAGGAGCGGGCCGCGTCCAGGTATCGGATCCCCGCCTCGAACGCCGCGTCGAGCACCTCGTGCGAGCGCCGCCGGAGCTGCTCGAGGGAGCGGCTGCCGGGGAAGTCGGCGCCGTGATCGAGGGTGTGATAGGCGGGGCGCCCCAGCGCGGCCATGCCGAGGCCGAGCCGGGACACCAGGGGACCGTCCGCTCCGAGTCTTCGGGTGTTCACGGCGCTTCCTTCTAGCAGCAGCGAGCCGTCCGCCAAAGCGGATCCGGGCGCCCCGCCGTCCGGCTCGCGCGTGGCGGGCCGGCGGCGCCGCGCCCCCCCGGTCCCCGATGCCGAGGTGACGCCGCCCGGGCGCGCGGATAGGCTGCGCCGCCATGGACGCGCCAGGCACCGCCCTCCTCCGCGCCGAGCGGCTGACGCGGGTCGTCGCCGGCCGCGCCATCGTGGACGGGATCTCCGTCGAGGTGGCCGCGGGCGACGTGCTCGCGGTGGTGGGCCCGAGCGGCTCGGGGAAGTCGTCGTTCCTGCGCCTGCTCGATCGGCTGGACGAGCCGACGGGCGGGACCGTCTACCTCGGGGGCCGGGACTACCGCGCGCTCCCCCCGCGCGAGCTGCGGCGCCGGGTCGGGATGGTGATGCAGGCGCCGGTGCTGTTCCCGGGGACGGTGGCGGAGAACGTCCGGTTCGGCCCGGCGCAGCGCGGGGAGCGGCTCCCGGACGCCGACGTCGCCCGGCTCCTCGCGCTGGTGGGGCTGCCGTCCTTCGCCGATCGCGCCGTGGACCACCTCTCCGGGGGCGAGGCGCAGCGCGTGTCGGTGGCGCGGGCGCTCGCGAACCGGCCCGAGGTGCTCCTGCTGGACGAGCCGACGTCCGCGCTCGACGACGCCTCCAAGCGCGGGATCGAGGCCCTCGTCACCGAGGTGGTGCGGGCCCGCGGCCTGACCTGCGTGGTGGTCACCCACGACCTCGCCCAGGCGGCGCGCCTCGCGCGCCGGGTGATGGTGGTCGAGGCGGGGAGGGTGAGGCGCGTCGGACCGCTCGAGGAGGTGCTGCGTGCTGAAGGGATGGATTGAGGATCCCACGCTCCTGGGGCTCGCCCAGGCCGGGGTCGCCGCGGCGCTGGCGTTCGCCGTGGTGCTCCTCGCGCGGCGGCGGCGCATCCACGTGGAGGCGGACGCGGCCGTCGCGCTGGTCCGGGGGCTCGTCCAGATCGCCCTGGTGGGCTCGGTCCTCGCCGCGCTGATGCGCGGCCCGCGGTGGACGAGCGTCCCGCTCCTCGCGGCGATGATGGCCGCCGCCGCCGCGACCTCCATGCGGCGGGCGGGGCGGATCCCCGGCGCGTTCCGCGCCTCGCTCGCCGGCGTCGTCGTCGGCTCCGGCGGGGTGATCGCGCTCATGACCCTCGCCGGCGTGATCGCCACCGACCTCGGGACCCTCGTCCCGGTGGGCAGCATGCTCGTCGCCAACGCGATGAACGCCAACGGCCTCGCCCTGGATCGCTTCCGCGGCGAGGTCCAGGCGCACGTCGCCGAGATCGAGACCGCGCTCGCCCTCGGCGCCGCCCCGGAGGAGACCGTGGCGCGCTTCGTCCGGTCGTCCTACGAGGCGAGCCTCATCCCCGCCATCGACAGCCTGCGCTCCCTCGGGATCGTCTGGATCCCCGGGCTCATGGCCGGGATGGTGCTCACCGGCGCGCCGCCGCTCGCCGCGGCGATCTACCAGTTCGTGGTCCTCGCGACGATCCTCTCGTCGTCCGCCCTGAGCTGCCTCGTCAGCACCACCCTGATCCGCAAGACCGCGTTCTCGCCCGCCGAGCAGCTCGTGCTCCGGGGGGGCGCCGCCGGCCGGGGGTGAGCGTGCGCGGCGCGACGGGGCGCGCGTCGCGCGCGCCCGGCGCGAGCGGGTGGCGCCATCACTCCGCGTCGGCGGCGTCGCGGGCCCAGGGGACCGCGGCCAGGCGCTCGTACGGGATCGGGTCGCCGGTCGTCTCGCCGATGCCGTAGGTCCCGGCGTCGAGCTTGCCGAGCGCCCGCTCGATCTCGGCGAGCAGGGCGCGCTCCCGCTCGCTCACCCCGAGCTCCTGGTCCGCGTCCGCCGCGCGCTGGGCCGACTCCTCGAGCTCCGCGGGCTCGTCGCGGGGCGGCGCGGGCAGCTCGGCGGTGTCCCGCACCACGCGGGTGAGCCGGGCGCGCTCCGCCTCGAGGCGGCCGCGGAGCGCGTCGAGCTGGGCCTTCGTGAGGTTCGACTGGACGGTGGCCACGTTCCCTCCCGTTCCGCGCCTCAGCGGCCGCGGACCTTGACGAACGTCCCGCGCTCGAGCTCGTCGAACGCGGTCCGCAGCTCCTCCTGCGTGTTCATCACGATGGGGCCGTACCAGGCGACCGGCTCGCGGATGGGCTCGCCGGAGACGAGGAGGAACCGCACCGGCGCCTCCTCCGTCGTGACGTTCACCGAGTCGCCGTCGCCGAACAGCACGAGGTGGCGCGGCCCGATGAGCCGGTCGCGCTCCATGTCGAAGTAGTTGGCGCCCTCCTCGTCGTAGCCGTACGGGTCCTTCTGCTGGCAGAACACGCCCCGGCCCTCGAAGACGTACGCGAACACGGTGTGGCCGCGGGCGGTGCGGTGGTTGAAGGAGGCGGCCGGCGGGACCGTCACGTCGAGGTACTCGGGACCCGTCACCACGTCCCGCACCGGCCCGGTCACGGCGCCGACCCGGCCGGCGACGATCCTGATCCGCGCGCCGCTCCGGTCGTCGGTCACCTCGGGGATGTGGCCGCTCGCGACGCCGCGGTAGCGCGGGTCCATCATCTTTCGCGCGGCCGGCAGGTTGGCCCAGAGCTGGAACCCCTGCAGCGCGCCCTGCGCGTCGCCCCGCGGCATCTCCTGGTGGACGATGCCGCTGCCGGCGGTCATCCACTGGACGTCGCCCGAGGCGATCACCCCGCGGTTGCCGAGGCTGTCGCCGTGCTCGACCTCGCCGCGCAGCACGTAGGTGATGGTCTCCATCCCCCGGTGCGGGTGCCACGGGAACCCCTTCACGTAGTCCGACGGCACGCTCGAGCTGAAGTCGTCGAGGAGGAGGAAGGGATCGTAGAGCTGCGGGGAGCCGAAGCCGATGGCGCGGTGCAGGCGGACGCCGGCGCCCTCGACGGTGGGCCGGCCCTTCACGACCTTTCGGATGTGCCTCGGCTCGATCACGGCGCCCCCCTGGCCGGCGAGCGCGAGCCTTGCGCTCCTGCGGCGCGGGCGACCTCCGGCGCGCCGGCCCTGCTCCGTTCCTATCTCCTCGCCGCTCGGGATGCCGGGGCGCGCGCAGGGGCGCCCCGAGCGAGTCGTCTCGATGGCTAGATCGGGGTGGCGGCCGGCCCGACCGCGGCGGTGCAGTGGGCGCACCGCCGCGCGCCGACGGGGATCTCGCTCAGGCACTCGGGGCACTTCCGCGTCGTGGGATCGGGCGGCGGCTCACGGTGCGACCGGGCGACGAGCGCGTTCACGGGCAGCACGATGAAGAAGTAGACGGCCGCGGCGATCAGGACGAACGAGAGGACGGCGTTGACGAAGTCCCCGTAGAGGAAGCGGCTGCCGTTGAGCTCGAACACGAGCGCGGAGAAGTCCGGCTTCCCGACGATCGCCGCGATGAGGGGCGTGAGCAGGTCCTTCACGAGCGCGGAGACCACGGCTCCGAAGCTCGCGCCGATCACCACGCCCACCGCCATGTCCACCACGTTGCCGCGCAGCAGGAACTGCCTGAAGCCCCTCATGACGCCTCCGGAGGGCGGACGAGCGGCGCGAGGGTAACGCCGCGCAGCGATCCTACGGCCGGCTGGTTGGGTGCGAGCACCGCCCGCACCCGCATGGACGGCGGGCGCGCTTCCTCGGCGCTCGTGCCGCGGCGCCCGGGCGGGGCGCGCCGGCGGCTCCTCGCGCTACGACCTGCGGGACGCGAGGCCGCTCCGGCCGGCCTGGCGAACCGCCATCACGGCGATCCCCGCGAGCGTCGCGCGGGCGGTGGGGCTCGACAGGATCCCGCCCGTCTCCGGCGTGGACTCGCTCGCCGCGAGGAACTGGCGGATCATCCCGCGCCGCTCGCCGTGCATGCGAGAGAGGAGGCCGGCCAGCTTCCGGGGCGCGTCGAGCCCCTCCTCGTGCACGCCGGGGTAGTTCAGATCCTGGCGCCGCCCGTTGGCCTGCATCTCGCTCACGAGGGCGCGGCGCTCCTGCGAGCTGAGCCGGTCGAGGCTGGCGAGCGCCGCCTCCTCGAACGCGGCCGGCCCGATCTCGTCCACGATCCGGTCGTACAGCGAGATCGTCTCGTCGTCCTGCAGCGTGTCCCAGGGAGCGCCCTGCTCCCACCGCCGCGCGAAGTCCTCGAACCGGTCCTTCCCGACCTCCTGGAGCAACGAACCGAGCATCTCCATCGCCGTCTCCTCTCTCTCGATCTCAATCTCGCGAGGGCCGGGGTCGGCGACAACGCTTGGTCGGGACGGGCGCGCCGGGCGCCCGAGGGGGGGACCGAGCGGGAGGGCGCACGCCGAAGCGCCCGGCCGTGCGAGCCTCGTCCGGAGCGGTCTCCCGCCTCCCGGACGAGCGGCGAAACCAAACGGCCGATCACGATTCGAGAACGGTCAGCGGGAGGGGCCCCACCGAAGGCGTTCGCGGATCGCGAACCCTCGTCTAGCGCCGCCAGGCCATCTCGAGCACCGCCGTGATGTCCGCGCCGCGCGACGGCTGGAAGACGTTCTCCACGAGCGCGAAGGTGAGGGAGGTCCGGCGCGAGGGCGCCGCGGACACGCCGGCGAGCACGTACCAGGTCGAGCCGTCGATCTGGTCGAGCCCCGTGCCGCGGAGCGCCGAGGTGTGGACGCTCCCCTGGAGCTGCGCCGAGAGCCACGAGGTGAAGCGGTGCGCGGCGCCGAGCTGGAGCGCCGCGTGGGGCCGGGTCGAGATGCGCGCGCTCGTGTACGTCCCGCGCAGCGGGACCATGAGATCGCCGGTGACGCGCAGCCTGGTGTCGCCGAGGTCCCAGGCGCCGAGGAGCCCGGCGCCGAGCTCGACCCCGCCGCTGCCGAAGGGGACGTCCGCCGTGGGGATCTTCACGGCCGCTCGCCACGAGAGCGCCGTCCCGCCGCGTCCCCCGGCGATCGGCGCCTTCACGGCGGCCCACACGTCACCCGGGCCGCCCTCGGTTCCCGTCCAATCGACCCCCCGGCCGTCGGAGCGGACGACGCGGAAGCGCGCCTCCCCGGGCGGCGGACCCGTGCGGAGCACGTTCACCGAGGCGAAGACCGACTCGACGGCCTTGATGGGCCGCCACAGGAACCCGGCGTAGTCCACGACGCCGGGGACGGCGAGCTGCAGCTCGAAACCGGGCTCGAACCCGCGCCGCACGAACAGCGCGGGCGCGGCCTCCTCGATCGAGACGTCCACCGAGAGCGCCGGGGAGCGCCCGCGCATCAAGCTGTTCGAGTACAGCGTGCGCAGGCCGATCTCGGTCCGCCCCGCCCGGAGCGGCACCGGATCGTCGAACGGGAGCTGCAGGAACGGCCGCGCGAAGGGCGACGGCTCCTGCCAGGGCACCACCCGGGGCGGCGGTGCGTCCTGTCCGGCGGCGGGGAGGGCGAGCAGCGCGGTCGAGAGCGCGCCGAGCGCGAGGACCCACCCCGGCACGCCTCGCCCCGGCTCCATGGACACGCGCACCTCCGCCTCGTCTCGAGATGTGTCGTCACGCGGCCGGTCGGCGGCGGCCCGCCGAACGTGGGAGCCCTGCTCCGCGGACGGGGTTCCCGCGGAGTCACCCGTGTCGCGGGCATCGCGCCGGAAGCCTTCCGCCGCGCGCCGGTTGCCCGCAGGGCGATGGTGAAGCGCGACGGTCGGGAGCGTGCCGCGGATCGCCGCCGGATACACGGGCGGAGACCCCCTGTGCCCCGTCAGGTAATCACTCCGGGTGCGTCTCGCCGTCGGTCGAGGTGTCGCCCGCCGAGAGACGTCGCGATCCCCGAGCGGGGCGGTGTGCGGCGCCTCGCTCGGATCGCCGCTGCCCCGCGCAGGGAGGGTGCGTCGAGGCGCCGCGACGCGAGCGGGGACGCGACGAGTCGTTGGGCCGGTCACCCTCCCGGTCCCGCGTCGCCGCGGCGCGAGGCGCCTACTCTACGTGGGATGCGCTTCACCCACCTGCGGATCCGGTACGGCCGCGCGGTCGGCACGCTCGGCGCCTCCACGTTCTCCGCGGCGTGGTCCGCGCTCTCCACGGCGGTGCCGGTGGCGGCGCCGCTGTGGCGCCCGCCGTGCGACGTGCTCGAGAGCGCCGACGCGTGGACCCTCCGCGCCGAGCTCGCCGGGCTGGCGGAGGAGGAGCTCGAGATCGCCGTCTACGAGGACTCCGTCGTCATCCAGGGGACGCGGCCGTGGCCCGGGGTGGTGCCGGGCGAGCGCGTGCACCTCGCGGAGCTGCGCTACGGCCCGTTCCGCGTCGAGCTCGCGCTGCCCGACGAGGTCGATCGGGACGCGGTGCGGGCGGGCTACGACCGCGGGCTGCTCACCGTGCTGCTCCCCAAGCTCCCGCGGCGGCTCTCGCCATGACCCCCGACCCCGGATCGCAGGCGCCCGGCGGCGCGCCGGAGATCCCGGACCTCCTCCCGGCCATCCCGGTGCGGGGCCGGGTGGTCTACCCGCTGACCTTCCACCCGCTGGCGATCGGGCAGGAGCGATCGGTCCGCGCGCTCGAGGACGTGATGCGGACGCACCGCATCTTCGCGGCGCTCACGGTGCGCGACGAGAAGGCGCCGCCCGAGGCGGGGCCCAGGGACGTGTACGAGATCGGCTGCGCCGCGCTCGTGCAGCAGCTCGCGCGCGCGCCCGATGGCACCTACCGCGTGGTGATCCAGGGGATCGAGCGGATCCGCGTGGCGAATTTCGCCCGGACCGACCCCTACCTCATCGGCCGCGTCGAGCGCCTCGCCTGGCTCGAGACGCCCGGCACCGAGACCGAGGCGCTCGTGCGCACGGTGCGCGACCTCTTCCACCGCGCGGCGGCGCTGGCCGGGCTCCCGGACGAGCTCGTCGGGAGCGTGGACGCGCTCGCGGATCCCCGGGCCGTCGCCTACCTCGTCGGCACGACGCTCCCGTTCCCGCTGCCGGCGCGGCAGGATCTGCTCGAGATCGGGGACACCGCGGGGCTGCTGCGCAAGGTCGTGGAGCTGATGCAGCAGGAGATCGCGGTCGGCGAGACCCAGGCGCGCATCGCCGACGAGACGCGGCGCGAGCTCACCCGCGCGCAGCGCGAGGCGATCCTGCGCGAGCAGCTCCGGACCATCCAGCGCGAGCTCGGCGAGGAGGCGCCCGAGGCGGAGGAGGCGCGCGCGTTCCGCGAGCGGCTCGAGAAGACGACCCTCCCGGCCGAGGCGCGTCGCGAGGTGGAGCGCGAGCTGTCCCGCCTCGAGCGGATGACGCCGGCGTCGCCCGAGTACGGGATGATCCGGACCTGGCTGGACTGGGTGCTCGCGCTGCCGTGGGGACGGACGACGGGCGGGGCCATCGACCTCGTGGAGGCCCGGGCCGTCCTCGACGCCGATCACTACGACATCGACGAGGTGAAGGAGCGGCTCCTCGATCACCTCGCCGTCCGGAAGCTGCGGGCCGAGCGCGCCGCCGCGCCCGCCCCGCCCGCGCCCTGGATGGGGCCGGCCGGCGGGCCGGCGCTCGAGGCGCCCGCGTCGCCCGGCGGGGACGGCGCCGCGACCCCCGCCCCGCTCCCGCCGCTCGGGACGGACGAGGAGAGCCGGCGCGAGCCGATCCTCTGCCTCGTGGGGCCGCCGGGCGTCGGCAAGACCTCCATCGGCCAGTCGATCGCGCGCGCGATGGGGCGGCGCTTCGTGCGCCTCAGCCTCGGCGGGGTGCACGACGAGGCGGAGATCCGCGGCCACCGGCGCACGTACATCGGGGCGATCCCGGGCCGCGTCATCCAGGCCATGCGCCGCGCCGAGGTGGCGGATCCGGTGATGATGCTCGACGAGATCGACAAGCTCTCGGCGAGCTTCCAGGGCGACCCGGCGGCGGCGCTGCTCGAGGTGCTCGACCCGGCGCAGAACCAGTCGTTCACCGACGCCTACCTCGGCATGCCCTTCGACCTCTCGAAGGTGCTCTTCATCTGCACGGGCAACACCGTCGAGACCATCGCGCCGCCGCTCCTCGACCGCATGGAGGTGGTGGCGCTCTCGGGCTACACCGAGAGCGAGAAGCTCCAGATCGCGCGGCGGCACCTCCTGCCGAAGCAGCTCCGCGCCACCGGTCTGCGCGAGGGCGAGCTCGAGATCGACGACGCGGCGCTGCGGCGCATCGCCCGCGAGTACACGCGCGAGGCCGGCGTGCGCGGCCTGGAGCGCGCGATCTCGGCGGTGGCCCGCAAGGCGGCGCGGCGGATCGGGGAGGGCGGCGCGACGCCGATCCGGGTGGGCGCCGAGGCGCTCCCGGAGCTGCTCGGGCGGCCGCGCGTCCACCCCGAGACGGCGGAGCGGATCGACCGCCCCGGGATCGCCACCGGCCTCGCCTGGACGCCGGCGGGCGGCGACGTCCTCTTCATCGAGGCGGCCATCATGCGCGGCCGCCCCGAGCTCGTCCTCACCGGCATGCTCGGCGACGTGATGCGCGAGTCGGCGATGGCGGCGCTCACCTACGTCCGCTCCAACGCCGAGCGGCTCGGCGTCGATTCCGGGGCGTTCGAGCGGCGCACCGTCCACGTGCACGTCCCCGCGGGCGCGATCCCGAAGGACGGCCCCTCCGCCGGCGTCGCGCTGATGACCGCGATCGCCTCCGCCGCCCTCGGCGTGCCGGTCCGCCACGACGTGGCGATGACCGGCGAGATCACGCTCCGCGGCAAGGTCCTCCCCGTGGGCGGGATCAAGGAGAAGGCGCTCGCCGCGTTCGGCGCCGGGGTGAAGACCGTCATCCTGCCGCGCCGGAACGAGGAGGACGTGCAGGACATCCCCGAGGAGGCCCGGCGCGGCCTGCGGATCGTCCTCGTGGACTCCGCGGAGGAGGTGCTGCCCGTCGCGCTGGTCGAGCGGCCCGCCACGCTGGCGGGGGCGAAGGCGGGCGCGCCGCCGGCGGCGTCGTGAGGGCGGTCGAAGCGCGGCGGCGGCCCTGTCCCCGTGGCCGGCTCGCCGGGTCGTGGCCCGGGAGGCCGGAGCGAGGGTCTCCTCTTATTACCCGGCGAATATTGATTTTCGAATTATGCCCGGGTATAACGCGTCTCCCATGGAGAACGACGCGACCTACCTGGTGTTCGCCGGCGCCCGTCGAATCGCCTCCGGCTCGCTCCGTGACGTCTTGCCCGTCCTGAAGCGACGGTTCGACCGGGATCGCTCGGAGCTGGTGCTGGTGTTCGAGGTCGAGACCGGGCGGCAGGTGGACTTCGATCTGCGCGGCTCGCTCGACGACGTGCTCGAGCGCGAAGCGCAGCGATCCCGGCGCGGGCCGGGACGGCCGCGGCTCGGGGTCACGAGCCGGGAGGTGTCGCTCCTGCCTCGTCACTGGGAGTGGCTCGCGGAGCAGCCCAACGGGATCTCGGGGTCCCTTCGACGCCTCGTCGAACGGGCGAGCACGACGCACCCCGGGAAGGAGCGAGCACGGCGGATTCGCACCGCGCTGAGCCGGTTCCTCTCCGCCATGGCGGGGGATCGCCCCAACTACGAGGAGGCCTGTCGCGCGCTCTTCGGCGGCGACACGAAGCGCTTCGAGGCCCTGGTCGAGCGCTGGCCGAAGGACGTCCGGGAGCACGCGCTTCACGGGGCGCGCGAGGCGGCGCGCGCGGACGAGGAGCCGCTCGAAGCCCCTGCGGGCGAGGCGGTCGTCGCGGAGCTCTACCGACTCGTCTGGAGCCAGGGCGACTACCGGGCCATCGGCAGGCTGATCGCTCCGCGCTACGCGATTCACTCCGATCCCGGCGATCCCTGGGACGGGCAGACCCTCGACCGCGAGACCTACGAGGAGCGCGTCGCGTACTCCCGGACCGCGTTCCCGGACCTGGTGTTCACGACGCACGAGCTCGTCGTGGCCGGGGATCGCGTCGCGGTGCGGTGGAGCGCCGAGGGAACCCACGCTGGAGACCTGCGGGAGCTCCCTGCGACGGGCGAGCGTCTCACCTTCGCCGGGCAGACGATGTACGAGCTGAAGGACGGCCAGGTCGCCGGCCACTGGCAGATCGTCGACCGCCTCGGTTTCGTGCGGCAGCTCCGGGGCTCGGCGCCCACGGGGCGAGCGAGCCGGTGAGGCGACACCGGCCGGGAGCCCCGATCAGCTCCGCCCGGACCCGAAGCGCGCCCGGTACTCGCGCGGGCTGAGGCCGATCCGGCGGGCGAAGGCGCGGCGGAGCACCTCGGCCGTGCCGAAGCCGGCGGCGTCGGCGACCTGCTCGACGCCGTCCGTCGTCATCTCCAGCAACCGGCGGGCGGTCTCCACGCGGACGCGCTCCACGAACGCTGCGGGCGAGACGCCCACCTCGGCGCGGAAGACGCGGCTGAAGTGGCGCACGCTCATCCCGGCGCGGCGCGCGAGCGCGGGGACGTCCAGCGCGGCGTCGGGGTGCTCGACGATCCAGGCCTGGAGATCGCGGATCGGCGCGCGCGCGGCGAGCTGGGACGCGAGCTGGGCGCTGAACTGCGACTGCCCGCCGGCGCGGCGGACGAAGACCACGAGCCACCGCGCGACGGCGAGCGCCACCTCGCGGCCGAGATCCTCCTCGACGAGGGCCAGGGCGAGGTCGATGCCCGCGGTGACACCCGCCGACGTCCAGAACCTGCCGTCGCGCACGTAGATGGGGTCGCGCTCGACGCGTACGCCGGGATGCGTCGCGGCGAGCTCGTCGCAGAACGCCCAGTGCGTCGTCGCCCGCCTCCCGTCGAGGAGGCCGGCCGCGGCCAGCACGAACGCGCCCGTGCACACGGCCGCGACGCGCCGGGCGCGGCTCGTCGCGCGCACGACGGTTCGCAAGATCGCTCGGTCCTGCGCCGCGCGTCGCGCTCCGACGCCGCCGGCCAGGATGAGCGTGTCGATCGGGGCGCGGGCCGACGCACGTGCCAGCGCGACCTCCGGGAGGATGCACAGCCCGCTCTCCGTGCGCAGGGCTCCGCTCGTCGCGCCCGCCACGATCGGCTCGTATCCGGGATCGCGCGCGCCTCGCTGCTCGAGCATCTCGCCGGCTGTCGCGAAGACGTCGAGCGGACCCACCACGTCGAGGGTCTCGCAGGCGTCGAAGGCGACGATCACCACGCGACGTCGCATCGGGCATGGAGCATGCCGCGTCGCGCCGCGTGGCGCAACGAGGGTGATCGCGCGGATCGAGCCATCGCGCTCCGCGGTCTCAGCATTCACGAACGGTCGCGACGGGCATCGCGCTGCGTAGCCGAATAGGTCCGATCGCCGTCCTTGTGCCATGCGGACGG
Source organism: Anaeromyxobacter oryzisoli (assembly GCF_022690765.1). GTDB lineage: Bacteria > Myxococcota > Myxococcia > Myxococcales > Anaeromyxobacteraceae > Anaeromyxobacter > Anaeromyxobacter oryzisoli. Next base: position 27,608 of record NZ_JALCZA010000019.1, read on the forward strand.
AGCGCGCCAGCATCCGGGCGAAGCGGCGACACATGACGCGGGAACGACGACATGGGCACGACGACCACGGGATCACCGACGAGCCGCGCCAGGGCCGGCCGTAGCAGCACCCTGCGCAACGTCGTCGCCTTCTGCTTGATGCTGGCGCTGTCCGCCTTCGGGTACGAGTTCGTCTTCCTGATCCTGACGGTGCACGTCTACGACCTCACCCACCGGGCGTTCTCGGTGGGGGTGTTCACCGCGATCACGTTCCTCCCGAAGATGTTCTCGGCCGTCTACGGCGTGCTGGTGGACTGGTACGACGGACGGTGGATCCTCGCCGTCAACGCCGGGCTGGTCGGGGTCCTGGCCTTCGCGCTCGGGGTCGCGGAGCACGTGACCGCGATCTGCGTCCTCTGGTTCGTAGCCACGATCTTCATCATGTTCATCAACACGACCCGCACGGCGCTGATGGCCGTGATCATGCCCGCCGGCGACTACCCGTGGGGCAACTCGGTGATCCTCGCCATCCTGAACGCGGCGCGGATCGGGGCGCCGGCGCTGGCGGGGCTCGTCATGCGCCGGCTGGACGAGCAGGTGCTCATGCTGGTCGCGAGCGGAGGGTACGTCCTCTGCGCCGCGTCGAGCCTGGCGCTCGAGGCGCCACCCGCTTGCGTCGAGCGTTGCGAGGCAAACGACGCCGTCGCCGGGCGCGGGGTCGCGAGGCCGCGCGCGACCGCCTCCTCGCTGAAAGAGGGGCTCCGCTACATCGCGCAGAGCGGCAGCATCCGGCGCCTCGGGGCGATCGGCGTGTGCTGGCGGCTCTTCCTCGGGATGCAGCTGTCGCTCTTCGTCGTCTACGTCACGCACCACCTCGGCCGGTCCGAGGCGGAGTACGGCGTCTTCATGACCGCCGTCGCCCTCGGGAGCCTGGTCGGGAGCGTGATCGGGCCGTTCGTCGCGAGGATCTTCGACGAGAAGCGCCTCATCATGGCGGGGCTGGTGCTGCACTACGCGTCCTTCGGCGCGCTCGGCCTTGTCGCCGACTACCAGGTCGCGCTGGCGGTCGCGTTCGCGTCGTTCTGCGTCTTCTACGTGACCGTCGTCGGGATCCACTCCCTCCGCGACAGGTCCACGAGGGCGGACGTCCGGGGGAGGGTGTACGGGGCGAGCACGTCGATCTTCACGCCGCCGACCATCGTCTCGATCCTGGTGGGCGGCTACCTGGCGGATGTCGTCGGCGTGAACATCGTCTTCGCCTGCTCGGGCGCGCTCGCCGCCGCGAGCGCGATCTGGATCGTGTGGAACCTCGAGGTGCCGGCCCGCGTGCCGGCGCTCGCCGCGGCGGCGGACGAGGACCCAGAGTGAGCGGGCGAAGTCGCGGCGTGACCGTGCTCCCGGCGGACGCCGGAGCGGTCCGTCAGCCTCCGGCGGGCGGCGGCGCGGGCGCGTCGATCAGGATCGCCCGGAAGTCGTTCACGTTGGTGCGCGTCGGGCCGGTCACCACGGAGTCGCCGAGCGCGGAGAAGAAGCCGTGGGCGTCGTTGTCGTCGAGCCGCTCGCGCGGCCGGAGGCCGAGGGCCCGGGCCCGCTCGAGGGTGTCGGGCCCGAGGAGGGCCCCGGCGATCTCCTCCTGGCCGTCCACGCCGTCGGTGTCGGCGGCGATGGCGTGGATCGCGGGGTGACCGCGCAGCGCGAGGCCGAGCGCGAGCAGGAACTCGACGTTGCGCCCGCCGCGGCCGTGGCCGCGGACGGTCACGGTGGTCTCCCCGCCGGAGAGCAGCACGCACGGCGGCCGGAACGGCTGGCCGCGATCGGCCACCTGCCGCGCCACCGCGGCGAGGACCGCGCCGACGTCCCGCGCCTCCCCCTCGATGGCGTCGCCGAGGACGTGGGCCGGGATCCCGGCCGCGCGCGCCTCCGCGGCGGCCGCCTCGAGCGCGCGCTGGGGCGTCGCCACGAGCCGCGCCTCGGCGCCGGCGAGCCGCGGGTCGCCGGGCTTGACGGTCTCGCCCGCCCCGCTCTCGAGCAGGGCGCGGACCCGGTCCGGCGTCGCGACGCGGTGGCGCTCCAGCACCGCGAGCGCGTCCGCGCAGGTGGTCGGGTCGGGCACCGTCGGGCCGGAGGCGATGTCCACCGGGTCGTCGCCCGGGACGTCCGAGACGAGGAGCGACAGCACGCGGGCGGGGTGGCACGCGGCGGCGAGCCGGCCGCCCTTGATCGCCGAGAGGTGGCGCCGGACGCAGTTCGTCTCCGAGATGGTCGCGCCGCTCCGGAGCAGCGCCGCGGACACGCGCTGCTCGTCCTCCAGCGTGAGGCCGGGCGCGGGGCTCGGCAGGAGCGCCGACCCGCCCCCGGAGATCAGGCCCAGCACCAGATCGTCCGGGCCGAGGCCGGACACCTTCTCGAGGATCCGGCGGGCCGCCTCGAGCCCGGCCGCGTCGGGGACCGGGTGGGCCGCCTCCACGATCTCGACCCGCCGGCACGGGACGGCGTATCCGTAGCGCGTCACGACGAGCCCCTCGAGCGGCCCCTCCCAGTGGTCCTCGACCGCCCGGGCCATCGCCGCCGAGGCCTTCCCGGCGCCCACGACGACGAGGCGACCCCGCGGCGTCGGGGGGAGGTGCGGGGGGACGCACCGCTCCGGCGCCGCCGAGGCGATCGCCGCGTCGAGCAGGCTGCGGAGCAGCGCGCGGATCTCGGGAGAGGAGCGAGGCGTCATGGGGCGCTCGGCTCGAGCGGGGTCGTCCTCCGTCACGCCCTCGCGTCGAGCGCGCGCGGACGCAGCGATGATCGTACCTCCGCGGTAACGGGCCGCGCCACCTCCACGCGACCGGGCATCCCGTCGCGAAGACGTTCGAGCCGGACGAGGGAGCGCCTCATCCCGGCCGCGCGATCCGCTTCACCGCCTCGACGATGGCGTCCGCCCCGATGCCGGCCGCGTCGAGGAGCTGCTGCGACGTGCCCGAGTGCGGCATGCCCCGCACGCCGAGGCGCGTGATCGCCGGCGCGGGCCGGCCGGCGAACACCTCGCACACCGCGTCGGCGAGCCCGCCCTCCGGCCAGTGGTCCTCGACGACGACGAGCCGCCCGCCGCACTCGCGCGCGCACGCCTCGACCGTCGCGGCGTCCACGGGCTTCACCGAGTAGAGGTCCACCACCCGCACCGCGACGCCGCTCGCCCGGAGCAGGTCGTGCGCCCGGAGCGCCTCGTGCAGGGTGATCCCCGCGGCGAGGACGGCCGCGACGTCGGCGCCCGACCGGCGGAGGACCTTGCTGCCGCCGATGGGGAACCGCTCCTCCGGGCCGTACAGCACGGGCGTCTTCTCGCGGGTGGTCCGCAGGTACGCGACGCCGCCGCGGTCCGCGAGCTGGCGCGTGAGGTCCGCCGCGGTCGTGGCGCAGGACGGGTAGAGGACCGTGCTCTCCGCCACGGCGCGCATCATCGCGAGGTCCTCGAGCCCCATCTGCGAGGGGCCGTCCTCGCCGATGGAGACGCCCGCGTGAGAGCCGACGAGGCACAGCCTCGCCCCCGAGATCGTCGCCATCCGGACCTGGTCGTGCGCGCGGGTAAAGAAGGCCCCGAACGTGGCGGCGAACGGGACCAGCCCGAGGACCTGCATCCCCACCGCCGCCGACACCATCTGCTGCTCGGCGATGTACATCTCGAAGAAGCGCTCCGGGTGGGCCTTCGCGAACCGGTCCGTGTACGTGGAGTTGCCCACCTCGCCGTCCAGGGCCACCACGTCGTCCCGCGCGGCGCCGAGGGCGCGGAGCGCGTCGCCGAACGCCGCGCGCGTGGCGACCTGGGCGCCGAGCTCGTAGCGCGGCGGTTCGAAGGGCCCGCGGCGCGGCGCGCGGAGCGGCGGGGACGGGCGCGGCGCCACCGGCGACACGACGAGATCGCCGGGGGGGTCCCCGAGCTCCGCGAGCGCCCTCGCGGCCTCGTCCGGCGAGAGCGCCTTGCCGTGCCACCCCTCCCGGTCCTCGACGAACGAGACGCCGGCCCCCTTCCGCGTGCGGGCGACGATCAGCACCGGACGGTCGGAGCCCTCCGCCTCGGTGTACGCGCGGTCGATCGCCGGGCGATCGTGGCCGTCCACGACGAGCGCGCGCCAGCCGAAGGCCCGGGCGCGCGCGGCGTAGGCCTCGCCGTCCCACTGGAGCATGGTGGGGCCGCGCTGGCCGAGGCGGTTCATGTCGAGGATCCCGACGATCGTCCGGAGGCCGTAGTGGCTCCCGAGCTCGAAGGCCTCGTAGACGCTCCCCTCCGCCATCTCGCTGTCGCCGAGGAGCACCCAGCAGCGGAGCTCCCGTCCGAGGAGGCGCGCCGCCAGCGCGACGCCGACCGCCGTCGGCAGGCCCTGCCCGAGGGAGCCGGTGGCGATCTCCACGGGCGGGAGCGCGGGCGTCGAGTGCCCCTCGAGCCGGCTCCCGAGCTTGCGCAGCGTGAGGAGCTCCGCGTCCGAGATCACGCCCGCGGCCTTGAACATGGCGTACAGGAGCGGCGCCGCGTGCCCCTTCGAGAAGACGAGCCGGTCGTTGTCGGGGCTCCGCGCGTCCTTCCAGTCGGCGTGGAGGTGATCCGCGAGCAGCACGGCCATGAGGTCCGCGGCGGAGAGGCTGGAGGTCGGGTGTCCGGAGCCCGCGGCTGTCGTGGCGCGGATGGAGTCCGCGCGGAGCTGGGCGGCGAGGGAGGCCCAACGGTCGGTCGAGGCGGCCATCACCGCCAAGGTGGTCCCGCTCCGCCGGCGGGGCACCCTGGGAGCCTGCGCGGGGGCGGCTCGGGGAGCGGGCGGTCGGCCCCCCGTCGTGGCGTCACGCGCTCGCGGCGGCGCCTGGCGCGCCCCCGACGGTGCTCGCCCCGAGCAGCTCGCGCGCCGCGGCGATCGCCTCGTGCGTGCCGGCGAGCGCGAGGAGGTCGCCGGCGCGGAGCCGCTCGCTCGCGGTGGGCACCATGACCGACGCGCCGCCGCGCGAGATCGCGATCACGGACGCCCCGCTCCGGCCGCGGAGGCCCAGCTCGGACAGGCTCCGACCGACGGCGGGGCTGTCGGCGGAGAGGCGCACCACCACCGGCTCGCCGAGCCCGGGGAACATCGCCCGGAACGGCCCGAGCGCGTCCTCGCCCGGGCCGGCGGCCCCCGCCGCGCCCTGCTTCGCGAGCGCCTCGACGATCACCTGGGCGCCGGCGCGGACGTGCCCCTGAAGGTTGGCGGCGCTGCGCCAGAACGCGATCCCGAGCACCACGATGGCGGCGGCGAGGACGGCCGCGCCCGGCGCCCCCGGGAGGAACGGCTGGGTGAGGGCGACGATCGGGACGAGGACGAGCACCGTCGCGCCGAGCTGGACGGTGGCGACCAGGGCGCGGCGCGGGGCGGCGGCGAGGTCCGGTCGGCCGGCCGCCGCCTCGGGCAGCGCCCCCGCGGCGAGGGCGAGCCCGAGCCCGCGCGCGTTCCGGAGGAGCCCCACGCAGAACGGCACCGCGAGGAGCGCCGCGACGCTCCAGAGGGCGACGCGCGAGGCCCCCGGCGCGAGGCCGACCGTCGCGGCGATCCACCGCGACGCGGGCGCGCTCGCGACCGACGCGCCGATCACGATCGCCGCGACCCCGGCCGAGTCCACGGCGAGGGCGCGGACGATCCGCCGGACGCGTCCTCCGACGGTGCCGCGCCGCGGGGAGGCCCGGACCTGCTCCACCCAGCTCCCGTACAGGGCGACCACCGTCTGGAGCCGGCGCGGCAGCTTGCGGTCGATCCAGGCCGCCACGCGCTCCGAGCCGCCGATGAGCCAGGGCGTGGTGAGGGTGGTGAACGCGGAGACCGCCACCGCGACCGCATACAGGAAGTCGCGCGTCGCGCCGAGGGAGGTCCCGAGCGCCGCCAGGATGAACGAGAACTCGCCGATCTGCGCCAGGCTCATCCCCGCCTTCACCGACGTCCGGACGCCGTGTCCGGTGAGGAACGCGCCGACCGCGACGGCGGCGGAGTTGCCCACCATCACCAGCGCGACGAGGGCGAGGGTCGCCCCCCAGTGGCGCGCCACCAGGGCGGGGTCGATGAGCATGCCGACGGACACGAAGAAGATCGCGGCGAAGAGGTCCCGCACCGGCCGCACCAGCCCCTCGATGGCGTGGGCTTCGCCCGACTCGGCGACGAGGGAGCCGGCGATGAACGCCCCGAGCGCGACCGAGTAGCCCGCCGCCACGGCGAGGTACGCGATCCCGAAGCAGAGGCCGAGGCTCGCGACGAGGAGCGTCTCGGGGGAGCCGCGCCGGCTCACGTACCGGATCGCGCGCGGGACGACGAGCATCCCGACCACGAGGAGCGCGACGAGGAAGGCGCCGAGCTGCCCGAGGGTGGTCCCGAGCCGGCCCGCGGAGAGGCTCGCCCCCGTGGCCACGGCGGTGAGGATGGCCATGAAGAGGATCGCGAGCAGATCCTGCGAGAGGAGGATGCCGACCACGAGGTCCCGGAGCGCCCCCTTCACCCGCAGCTCGTCGAACGCCTTCGCGACGATGGTGGTGCTCGAGATCGAGACGATGGCGCCGGCGAACACGCTCTCGAGCGTGGTCCACCCGAAGGCCCGGCCGGCCACGAAGCCCAGCCAGACCATGATGCTCGCCTGGATGAGGGCCGTGAGCCCCGCGGTCGGGCCGACGCGCACGAGCTTGCGGAGGTTGAACTCCAGCCCGAGGGCGAACATGAGGAGGATGACGCCGAGTTCGGAGAGGGTCTGGATGGTGCGCTGATCCGCGACGAGCGGGACCGGGACGTGCGGGCCGACGATGAGCCCGGCGAGGATGTACCCGAGGACGACCGGCTGGCGCAGGCGCTGGAACAGCACCGTCGTGATCGCGGCCACGCAGAGCACCACCGTGAGCGCGAGCAGGAGGGCCGGGGTGCCGTGCATGCCCTACGAGTAGCATCCCTCGCCGTCGGTGGCCTCCCGGCCGACCCGGCCGAGCGCGGCGGCGGCCGCACGCGGGGCGCGAGGCCGCCGGGCCAGGCCGTGCGGGTCCCGCGGCCCCGGACGCGCCGGGCGAGCGAGGGAGCGCCGCGCCTCGGGACAACCGCACGCTGGAATGCGGCCGCGTTTTCTGCTACGTCGCCGGACCATGAGCCGGATCTACAAGTCGCTCCCCCCGAAGGGCACCGCCATCGGCATCGCGTTCAGCGGCGGCCTCGACACCCGCTGCGCCGTCGCCTGGATGTCCGAGCAGGGGATGTCCGTTCACGCGTACACCGCCGACCTGGCGCAGCCGGACGAGTCCAACCCGGCGGACATCCCGCCGATCGCGCGCCAGCACGGCGCCGTGGCGGCGCGGCTGGTGGACTGCCGCGACGCGATGGTGCGCGAGGGGATCGCCGCGATCCAGTGCGGCGCGTTCCACCTCTCGTCGGGCAGCAAGAAGTACTTCAACACCACCCCGCTCGGGCGCGCCGTGACGACCACCGCCATCGTCCGCGCCATGCGCGAGGACGACGTCCACGTCTTCGGCGACGGCTCCACGCACAAGGGGAACGACATCCAGCGGTTCTACCGCTACGGCATCCTCGTCGACCCCCAGCTGCGCATCTACAAGCCCTGGCTCGACCAGGCCTTCGTGACCGCCTTCGGCGGCCGCAAGGAGATGAGCGAGTACCTCGAGCGCCGGAAGCTGCCCTACAAGATGGGCAAGGAGAAGGCGTACTCGACCGACGCGAACGTGCTCGGCGCGACGCACGAGGCGAAGGACCTCGAGCGGCTCGACTCGAACATGCGGATCGTGGAGCCGATCATGGGCGTCGCGCACTGGCGCCCCGAGGTGCCGGTCAAGACCGAGGAGGTCACGATCGTCTGGGAGCAGGGCATGCCGGTCGAGCTGAACGGCACGCGCTTCGGCTCGCCCTACGAGCTCTTCCTCGAGGCCAACCGCGTCGGCGGGCGCCACGGCCTCGGGATGAGCGACCAGATCGAGAACCGGGTCATCGACGCGAAGAGCCGCGGGATCTACGAGGCGCCGGGCATGGCGCTCCTGCACCTCTCCTACGAGCGGCTCCTCTCGGCCATCCACAACGAGAACACGCTCGACCTGTACTTCACCCTCGGCCGGCGCCTCGGCCGGCTGCTCTACGAGGGGAAGTGGTTCGACCCCGAGGCGATGATGCTCCGGGACGGGCTGACGCGCTGGATCGCCCCGGCGGTCACCGGATCCGTCACGGTCGAGCTGCGCCGCGGCGACGACTGGACGATCCTCGCCACCAAGGCCGAGTACATGAGCTACGCCCCCGAGAAGCTCTCGATGGAGCGCGTGGCGGAGCCGGCCTTCACGCCGGAGGACCGGATCGGCGCGCTCGAGCTCCAGAACCTGAGCGTCGGCGACAACCGCGGGCTGCTCCTCCACCACCTCGACGCCGTGCGGAAGCTCGGCGCCGCGCGCGGGGGGCCCAGCCTTTCCGCGCTCCTCGGCTCCGGCGAGGAGGACGAGGAGAAGAAGTAGGAGGGGCAGGCGAGCCGCCGGAGGCTCGCCGCTACTCCTCTCGCGCGGCGGGCGCCGCGGCGGGCTCGCCGCCGGGGCCGGTGACCTCGGTGAAGAGCGGGCTCGCCGCCTCCGCGCGCGGGGCCGGGGCGGGGGCGGGCTGCGCCGCCGCGCGGACGGCGCGCCAGCAGAGGACGAGGAGCGGCAGCACGCCGCCGACGATGAACAGGGCGTCGCCGGGCAACCGCGCCCACTCGAACCACGACAGCGGCCGGCCGGCGAGGAACTCGAGCTGGCGGGCCTCGAAGTAGCCCACCGTGACGGATCGGTAGAGCTGCAGGACGCCGATCGGGAACAGCGTCGCGAAGACCATCCAGGCGAGGCCGACGTTCAGCGACCAGAAGCTCACCGCGGCGAGGCGATCCGACCACCGGTCTGCGGGGACGAGGTAGCGGATCGCGAAGAGCGCCAGCCCGACCGCGAGCATGCCGTAGACCCCCATCATCGCCGCGTGGCCGTGGTTCGCGGTGAGGGCGGTGCCGATCTGGTAGTAGGAGACGATCGGCAGGTTGATGAGGAACCCGAACACCCCCGCGCCGACGAAGTTCCAGAAGCCGACCGCCCCGAGGAACATGACCGCCCAGCGGTGCGGGAAGCGGCGCGCGCCGAGGTGCTGCGCCTGCCCGAGGGTGAGGAAGCTCCACGCCTCCACCGTGAGGAAGGTGAGGGGGATCACCTCGGCGGCCGAGAAGAACGCGCCGAGCGCCATGTGCTCCGCCGGCTCCCCCGAGAAGTACACGTGGTGCATCGTCCCGACCACGCCGCCGATCGAGTAGAGGATCGCCTCGAGGTAGACGAGCCGGAGCGCCACCCGCTCCGCGACGACGCCGAGCAGCACGAACAGGTACGCGACCATGACGGTCGTGAAGAGCTCGAGGAAGTCCTCGACCCACAGGTGAACCACCCAGAACCGCCAGAAGTCGGTGACGGTGAAGTGGCCGCGCGGACTCGCGAGCAGGCCGACCGCGTAGAACGCCGGGATCGCGAGGGCGGCGTAGAAGAACAGCCACGGCATGTTGCCGAGGTGCTCCCGCGCGAGGCGCGGGCGCAGCGTCCGGTAGAGCAGGGCGACCCAGGCGAACAGGCCGAGCACGAGCAGGACCTGCCAGAGGCGGCCGAGGTCGAGGTACTCGAACCCCTGGTTGCCGAGCCACGCGCTCCGGGTCCAGCCGTGAATGCCCGCCAGCTCGCCCACGGTGCTCCCGACGACCACGACGGCGAGGGCCGCGAGGAGCGCCAGCGCGAGGAGGTGCTGGTTGCGCGGCTCCCTGCCGGCGATCATCGGCGCGAGGAAGATCCCCGCGGCCAGGAACGAGGTCGAGACCCACAGGATCGCGAGCTGCACGTGCCAGGTGCGCACGAGGTTGAAGGGCAGCAGCGCGGCGAGGTCGATCCCGAAGAAGTTCGAGAGCTCCGCGCGGTAGTGCTGCGTCGCGCCGCCCACGAGCGTCTGCGCGAGGAAGAGGAGCGTCATCACCAGGAAGAACCAGGCGGTGACGCGCTGGGACGGGGTGAGCGAGACCTCGCCGGGCGGGCGGAAGGCGAGGGTCTGCGCCTCGCGCCCCTTCCATCCGAGGAAGCGCCAGCGGCCGAACGCCGCGAACAGGAGGCCGGTGCCGCCGAGGAGCGCCACGAGCGAGAGCACGCTCCACACGATCATCGGCCCGGTGGGGCGGTTCCGGACGAGGGGCTCGGGAGGCCAGTCGTTCGTGTACGAGTAGTCCGCGCCCGGGCGCCGGGCCGACGCGGCCCAGGCGGTCCAGCCGAAGAACGCCGTGAGCTGGCGGCGCTCGACGGGGGTGGGGAGCAGGTCCCGCGCGAGGCCGGTCCTGCTGCTCGGCTGGGCGAACAGCTCGCCGTAGGCGCGCTCCAGCTCGGGGAACGCCGCGGCCTGCCCCGCCGTGAGGCGGAGCGTCCCGGTGGTCGGGTCGTACCGGTTCACCCGAAGCTCCTCCCAGGTGCGCGGGCCGCCCTCGTCCTCGGGCTCCCCGTTCCGGCGCGCGACGATCCGCGCGGACCGGCGGAGGTAGTCCGCGGTGAAGTCCGGGCCGAGGTAGCCGCCGTGGCCGAACACCGAGCCGTACTCCATGAGCCCGCGCCGCAGGAACAGTTGCTGCCCCTCGAGCACGTCCGCGCGGGTGAAGAGGACCCGCCCGTCGGGAGCGAGCGCGCGCTCCGGGATGGGCGGGGACGCGGTGTAGGAGCGGACCGCGAGGATCCCCAGGATCCCGAACCCCACCACGAACACGAGGATCAGCGCCTGGATCCACCCGCGCGACACGAGGAGCTGGGTCCTGTGGGTCTCCATGGCCGTCCCCCGGAAATGCACCCACGATGTGGACGTCGGGCGGCCGGCACAACCGGACGGGCGCCCCGCCGCGCGCTCCGGGTTGACCCGGGGCGGCGACTCCTCTAATCCTCTCGGGCTCGAATGGTCGATCCCCTCGAACCCCTCCTCGCGGACGGTGTCATCGACGAGGTCGTCTCCCGGCTGAAGAGCGGCAAGGAGGCCGATCTCTGGCTCGTCCGCCAGGGCGGCGAGATCGTGGCCGCGAAGGTCTACAAGGCACGCGAGACGCGCAGCTTCCGCAACGACGCGAGCTACCGCGAGGGCCGGCGGGTCCGCGACACGCGCATGCAGCGGGCGATGGATCGCGGCACCCGCTTCGGCCAGAAGGCCGCCGAGGAGGCCTGGAAGTCGAAGGAGGCCGACGCGCTCTGGGCGCTCCACGCGGCCGGCGTGCGCGTCCCGAGGCCGGTCACGTACTACGAGGGCGTCCTCCTGATGGAGCTCGTCGTCGACGCGGACGGCCACCCCGCGCCCCGGCTCGTGGACGCCAGCGTCACCCGCGAGCAGGCGGCGGCGCTCTACGCCGACCTCCGCGGGCACGTCGTCCGCATGCTCGGCTGCGACCTCGTGCACGGCGATCTCTCGCCGTACAATGTCCTCCTCGGCCGGGACGGCCCGGTGATCATCGACTTCCCGCAGGTGGTCGGGGCCGCCCACAACGGTCAGGCGGAGTCCTTCCTCGTCCGCGACGTCGAGAACCTGCGCCGCTTCTTCGCGGCGCTCGACCCGGCGCTCGAGGCGGCGCGGGGCGACGCCCGCGAGATCTGGCGCGCGTACGAGCGGCGCGAGCTCACTCCGGATTTCGTGCCGTCGGGCCGGCCCCCGGAGCGCCGGACGGACGGAGCCCCGAGGCCGGGCCGGCCTCCCTCGCCGGGCCGCGATCCGCGGCGGGAGCGGCCGCAGCCGAGCGCGCAGCCTCGGCGGCATGGGGGGCCGCAGCCGCTCGCCCAGAGGTCGGACGCGCACCCGCAGCACCCCGCGCAGCGCCGGCCGGAGGCGCAGCAGGGCCAGCCGCGTGGGCAGCCGACCGCGGGTCGCCAGCCGCACGGCGGCCCCGGCCCGCGCCCCATCGGGCGGCACGAGCCGGGTCGCCGGCGCGGCGCGCCGATGCCGGAGGTGATCCGCGTGATGCGCCCTCCGCTCGCGCCGCCGGCTCCGGCGGGGAGCGGGGCGCCGGGCGCGATCGGGGCGGGGCCGCACCCGGCGTCGCAGACGCACGGGCGCGAGGGGGACGGTCGCCTCCGCCCTCGCCGTCGGCGCTGGCGGCGCTGAGGGCGCCCGCACCCGCACGCGCAGCGGTCGCCGCCGCGTCGGGAGGTGGCGCCCTCGGCGAGGCCGCGGCGCCGCGACGTTCCTCGAACCCGAGGCAGCGCCAGAAGTGGAACGTGCGGACCGTGCGGCCGCCGCGCGTCACGGGCAGCGCGCCGGCCGGCTCGCAGCGCGCGAAGGGCTCGCGCGGCGGCGCGTACCGCTGGTCGTCGCAGAAGTAGATCGCGTCCTCGCCGCGCCGCGGCCGCGCCCAGTCGTCGTACGCGTCGTCGCGCCTCCCGCCGAGGCGCGTCACCTCCAGGCCCGGCCCCGCGTGGAACGCCGCGAGGGCCGAGAGCTGCAGGCGGTGGGAGTACACGAACACGCGGCCCGGGCGCGGCATCGTACGGGCGAGCGCGCGCAGGCGCTCCCCGACCGCCCGCCAGCCGTGCAGGTCCGTGGCGAGGTCGGTCCGCGGCGGGATCGGCACCACGGGCGTCAGGGCCTGCACGTCCATCAGGAGCGTCACCGCGGCGGCGAGCACGAGGGGCGCGGCGCGGAGCGCCGGCGAGCGCCAGCGGAGGAGCAGGTCGGCGCCCGCGACGACGAGCGTCAGGAACGCCGGTGTGAACCAGTTCGGGTTCACGTACGTGAACAGCGAGGCGGCCGCGAAGAACGCCAGCATCACCGCGCTCGCGGCGGCGAGGAGCGCGTGCGCGTCGCTGCCCGCGCGGCCGAGCCGCGCGCTCCGGACCAGCCCGCCGAGGCAGACGATCCAAAGGAGCGGGGTGACGCTCTGCTGCGCGACGAGGAACCGCGGGACGGTGCGCCATGGCCGGAACGCGCCGCCGAACCGGTCCACGGACTGGAAGGCGAAGGAGGTCCAGCCGTGCGCCGCGTTCCACGCGACGACGGGCGCGAACAGGGCGAGCATGATCGCGAGGGCGATCCACGGCTCGCGGCGCGCGAGCCAGGGGCGGTGCCGGGGCTGGAGGAGGAACAGCAGGATCGCCGGCGGCAGCAGGGCGAAGGTGTACTTCGAGAGCATGCCGAGCCCGGCGGCGACGCCGGCGAGGTACCACAGGCGAGGCCGCCCGTGGACGGCGCGCCACACGAGCGCCAGCGTCGCCACCCACAGCGACAGGAGCGGCGCGTCGGGCGTGGTGAAGACGGCCCCCAGCCCGAAGAGCGGCGCCGCGTTCAGCGCGGCGACGCTCGTCCAGGCGAGCTCCGCGCGGCCGGGGAACAGGTCGAGCACCAGCCGGAACAGCACCGCGGAGGTGAGCAGCGAGAGCAGGAACGCCGGGAGGTGCACCGCGAGCGCCGTGTCGCCGAGCAGGCGCGTCGACGCCGCGAGCGCGAAGGCGACGAGCGGCGGGTGGTCGAAGTAGGCGGGGGCGAGCCGCCGTGACCACTCCCAGTAGTACGCCTCGTCGTTGAACAGCCCGAGCCACGGCAGGAGGAGGAGCCGCGCCACGACCACGATCCCGATCACCGCCGGCGCGACGAGGCCGCGCGCGCCGGCGCCCGGGGTGGCGATCTCGCGGAGCATCGAGCGCTACCTTTCGAACGCCCGGCGCCGCGCGCCACGCCCACGTCGGTCGAGCGGCGGTCCGGTCATCCGCCCGGTGTCCGGCGCGCCGCGCCGCGGCGCGGACCGCCGGACGTCCGGCCCGGCGGCCGACCCGGGAGCGCGCCGCTCACCCGCCGGAGCAGGCGCAGCTCCCGAGCGAGGCCCCCGCCTCGACGGAGCAGGTCCAGTCCTTCGCGGCCCCGCCGAGCTCCTGCGCGCACTCGCTCGCCGAGGTGCAGCCGCCGGCCGGGAGCATCCCGAGGTACTCCGCCGAGTAGGTCTCCCCCGGGTTCGCGACGCAGCCCCCCTTCGCCTCGTCGATCGCGATGCACGCCGAGGTGTCGGCCGTGAGGCAGGCGGGAGAGGCGCTCGCGTCGCTGCAGCTCACGAAGCACCACTCGGCGCCGGCCGCGCAGATGCGCCGGGTCGCGCCGTCGCCGTCGACGATCCGAAGCTGCGTGACGGCGCGCGCCGCGGGGCGCGTCGGGAGCCTCAGGGCGGCGAGGGGCCGGGCGAGATCGGCGATGGCCGAGAGCACCGGGCCGAACGAGCTCGGCGGGTACGCGTCGCATACCGTGCCCTCGACGACCCCGAACCCGCGGGCCCGGAGCGCGTCGGCCAGCGCGAGGAACCGCTCGCCCGCCGCGTACGCTCCGCCGCAGACCGGGCCGGCGTGGCAGGTCGCCGGCGGCTGGACCGGGCAGCTCGGCGTGCCCGTGCAGGAGTCGGCGGGCGCGTAGGTCCCGTCGGCGCAGCGCGCGCTCGACACGATGAACGCCGCGCCGAGATCCGCGGCGCCGCCGGGCTTCACGAGCCCCGCCAGGAAGTCCGCGTACGTCGGGACGGGGATCTCCCGCTGCGCCGTCGCGGGGCGGCGCTTGTCGAGCACGCAGCTGTCCGCGCCCGGCGTCGAGGTCACCATCGCGAGGGGCGCGGAGGTCGGGCTCGAGCAGTCGTCCTCGTCGCCGACCCAGACCACCACCAGCTTGGACCCTGGGTGCGGCCAGGTCCCCGCCGCGAGCCCGGGCTGCCGTCCCGCCAGCGCCTTCTGGAGGGCGAGGCGGGCCGCCTCGAGGTGCTGCTCCTGCCCGGAGCCGCAGCTCCCCACCCGGATGTTCTGGGTGAACTGCTGGACCAGGGCGGTGAGGGCCGGGTCCGGCGTCGCGGATCCCCAGGAGCCCCAGCCCAGCGTCTTGGGGAAGTCGAGCACCGTCGGGTTGCCCGGCGCCGCGACGAAGGTGCCCGACGGGTACGGCGCGCCCGGGACGGCGAGCCCCTCGGTGCAGAACGACGTGCTCGGCGCGGGGTTCGCGTACGCCGTCGTCATCAACGGGCACGCGTCGCCGGGCACGCAGCCGGTGCCGGCGGGGGCGCAGTCGGAGATCGCGCAGCACTGCGCCTTCTCGCCCAGGACGTAGTTCCCCGACGCGTCGAGGAGGGGCGTGGACACGCAGGCCTGGCCCGCGCCGCACCCGTCGCCGGTCCCCCGCGCGCACGTGGCGACGTCGGTGCACGAGGACGGCCGGCAGCACTGGTTCCCGCCCGTGGCCGCCACGCACGCGCGGGTGCCCGCCGCGGCGTAGAAGATCGAGGACGTCGTGACCGCCACGTGGAAGTCGATGGCCTCGAGCCCCTTCCCGGCCCGCGCGGTGTTGGTCGCGACCATCCGGCCGATGAAGTCCTTGAAGCTGTCCGCGAGCCCCTGCTGCTTGGGGTCCATGGAGGGGGAGTCGTCCACCACGAAGAGGATGTCGGCGCTCGAGACCTTGGCGAGCTGGACCTGGACCGTCCCCGGCTGGACGAGGCAGTGCCCGACGGGGCTGAACGAGTAGTCGTTGCACCCGGCGAGCACGGCGAGGAGCGCGACGACGATCGGACGACGCGTCATGCGTCGTCGTTGTGGACGCGCGCCGACTCCGGCAACGACCGGGGCGGGAGGCCTCCCCGCGGGCTCGGCCCGCTCGAGCTTCGCAGCGCCGCTCGATTGGGCTGAGCCCTGCTGCGGCGCACGCTGCCTGCCTGCGCCGGGCAGACTCCTCCGTCCGCTGCTCGACGTGCCTTCCAGGCACGCCTGCGCTGCTCCGTCGTCGTGTGCCCCGGCTCGGCGACGGCATCGTGTGCCTCGCGACGGGCTCGACCCAACCGAGAGGCGCTATCAAACCGGCTGGTACCAGCTCGACTCGCCCGAGGCGGAGTCCTCCTCGGGCTCCGTCCGCGACCGGACGAGCAGCACCGGACAGGGCGCCTGCTTCGCGACCTTCTCCGCCACGGACCCGAAGGCGAGCCGCGCGAGGCCGCGGCGGCCGTGGGTGGCGACCACGAGGAGATCCGTCCCCTCGTCGCGCGCGTGCTCGACGATCTCGGCGGCCGGAGCGCCGGTGCGGACGACGGAGCGGACCCGCCGTCCGGACCGCTCCGAGGCGCTCGCGCGCCAATCCGCGAGCGTCTGCTCGGTCTCCTCGGCCGAGAGCTCGGCGAGCCCGCCCGGCGTGACGAGCAGGTCCACCGCGGACATGGGGGTGGTCTCGTGGACGTGCAGCAGCGTCAGCTCGGCGCCCAGCGCGCGGGCCAGGTCGGCCGCGGACTCCATCGCGAGCCGCGACGCGTCCGAGAGATCGATCGCGCAGGTGATCTTCTTCCACTCCGCCATGGGCCGTACCTCCCGCGCGCCGCGCGGACGCCCGGACGGCGCGCCTCGGTGTGCCTCGACCCGATGCTAGGCTCACCGGCGGCCCCGGCGGCGCGCTCCCGATGGGGATCCCCCACGGACCGGCGCTCGCGTGCGCCCCGGACGAGAGGGCCGGGGGCGCCTCTCCGATCGTGCAGCGCCCCCCGTGAGCGCGTTCAGGGCGTGAACGTGCCGGTGAGCGTGCTCGCCCAGTCGCCCGTGGCGCCCGACCGCTCGGGGCGGGTCGCGAACGGGTCGCTCGGGAGCCCGGAGGCGGTGATCCGGGCGTAGTAGGTGCTCCCGGCCGCGAGGAGGCCGGGCGGGAGCTGCACCTGCGTCGCGCCGGTGGTCACGACGGCGACGAGGGTGGCGACGCTCGCGGACCCCGACGCGGAGAGCTGGAAGACCTCGACGGTGTAGTGGGTCGGCGCCCCGGTCGAGGGCGCGGTCCAGGACACGACCGGCGCGGACCCCACCGCCGCGGGCGTGGACAGCGAGGACAGGGCGACCCCGCCGACGAGCGGCGACTGGACCGGGCTCAGGGTGGGTGCGACGGTGCCGGCGGGGAGCGCCGACATCGGCTCGCGACGGCCCGCGGAGGCGACCGCCGTGAACGGCGTCGTCGCGCCGGGGGCGAGGAAGCTCGCCGTGGCCTCGAAGGCCACCTCCCGCCACTCGCTCCAGATCGCGTCCAGGACGTGGCCGTAGGTCGGAGCCGTGCCGAACGTGATGGACGTCTGGCCGGAGCCGCCCGGCACCTCGATGCGGAACAGGGTGGGGTGCCGGTCCGCGCGCGGCGCGGGGGCGGGGAGCGACAGCGGCTGGGCGCTGGCGCCGACCACGAAGGTGTCCCGGGAGGCCGTCGTCCCCGGCGGCCCCATCGCCGGCAGCAGCGCCTCGAAGCCGGCCACGTTCCAGTCCACGGTCACGGCGCCGGTGCTCGCCGGCGGCGCGAGCGCGGCAGGGATCGTCGACGCGGTCCCGCTCGTCAGCGTCACGCCCAGCGGCGTCGCGACGGCGGTGGCCGACAGGTACGAGGGGAGGCCGCCGCTCGCCGGCGTGGTGTGGAGCTGGAAGATCGTGAGCGGGTCGCCCGTGGCGAGGAGGTGGAGCGGGCCGCCCACCGCGCTCGCGTACCAGTCCTCGACCGAGTCCGCGGAGACCGCGCCCGCGCCCACCGAGGCCATGGGGAGCGAGTCCCACACGTCCGCGTTCGACGAGACGACCTGCACCTCGTCGCCGAGGCTCCAGGGATCGAGCCCGCTCAGGCTCAGCGTGACGGGCGTCGAGGCGGTGGGGTCGGCGGCGCCGGCGCGCCCGAGCACGTCGTAGCCGAGATCCACGGCGGTCGCGGTCGTCACCACGTCGCGCCAGACCCCGTCCAGGCCGCGGAAGACGAGGACGTAGCTGCCCGTCGGGACGTTCGGGATCGTGAAGGAGCCGTCGGCGGCGAAGGCGCCCGGGTACGTGATCCACCCGCCTGCGCCGCCGGGGACGAGCGCCTCGACCGTGGCGACGCCGACGTCCGGGGCGGCGACGGGGAGCGTCGCGCCGGCGTCGGGCCAGTAGGTCGCCGTCCTCGTGCCGGTCACGGTCGCGCTGGCGACGCAGCCGCCCGCGTTGCAGGTCAGGCCCGCGCCGCAGGCCGTGCCGTTGGCGACGGCGGTGCCGGTGTCCACGCAGGTCTGGGCGCCGGTGGAGCAGGAGGTGACGCCGGTGTCGCACGGGTTCGCGGGCGTGCAGGCGAGGCCGGCGGTGCAGGCCGTGCAAGTGCCGGCGTTGCAGACCTGGTTCGTGCCGCAGGACGTGCCGTTGGCGACCGCCGTGCCGGTGTCGAGGCAGACCTGGATGCCGGTGGAGCAGGAGGTGACACCGGTGTCGCAGACGTTGGCCGGGGTGCAGGCGACGCCGGCGGTGCAGGCCGTGCAAGTGCCGGCGTAGCAGACCTGATCCGTGCCGCA
Source organism: Anaeromyxobacter oryzisoli (assembly GCF_022690765.1). Taxonomy (GTDB): domain Bacteria; phylum Myxococcota; class Myxococcia; order Myxococcales; family Anaeromyxobacteraceae; genus Anaeromyxobacter; species Anaeromyxobacter oryzisoli. The sequence goes on from NZ_JALCZA010000019.1 coordinate 45,908, forward strand.
GGAGTTGCCGTCTGCGACGGCGATGCCGGTGTCCACGCAGGTCTGGGTCCCGGTCGAGCAGGAGGTGAGGCCGGTGTCGCAGACGTTGGTGGGGGTGCAGGCGGCGTTCGCGGTGCAGGCGACGCAGGCGCCGGCGTTGCAGACCTGGTTCGTGCCGCAGGTGGTGCCGTTCGCGAGGGCGGTGCCGGTGTCCACGCAGACCTGGGTGCCGGTGGAGCAGGAGGTGAGGCCGGCGTCGCAGGCGTTGGCGGGGGTGCAGGCGGCGTTGGCGGTGCAGGCGACGCAGACGCCGGCGTTGCAGACCTGGTCCGTGCCGCAGGAGGTGCCGTTCGCGACGGGGGTCCCAGTGTCCACGCAGACCGCGGTCCCGGTGTCGCAGGACCACGTGCCGGTGTCGCAGGCGTTCGCCGGCGTGCACGGCTGGCCGCAGACGGAGGACTTGAAGTCCCAGGTCGCGTGGACCGATCCCTGGGTGCCGCAGTCGATGGTGTAGCTGCCCGCCGCGCGCGCCGGACCGACGACCGGCGTGCCGTCGTAGTGGCGCGCGCAGCCGATGAGGTTGATGCCGGCGGTGTCGAACTGGGTCGAGATGATGTTGGTGGACGCCCCCGAGGGACCAGTGCAGCTCAGGGTCCAGTAGGCGTTGATCGCCCAGAGGAGCTGGGCCGGGCTCTTGATCATCTCCGCGAGCTGCACGGGCAACGTCGCGTCCGCGGCGCCGGAGGGGGAGCAGGTCGAGGAGCCGTACGGGATCTGGGAGGGGGCGGTGACGGTGCCGGGCAGGAGGTAGAAGTTCTCGTAGGCGTTCTCGCCGGCGTAGCTCAGGGTCGCCGAGCCGGTGGCGGAGAACGGCAGCGCCACGGTCTGGGTCAGCGTGAACGTGCCCGACAGGTCCCGCCCGGACGGCGTGGTGACGAGGGTCCAGTCGCTGAAGTGCGTGGTGGGGACCGTCAGCGTCCCGGCCGTCCGGTCGCGGACGATCCGGGCGGGCCGGACCCAGTACCCGGAGACGTCCTGGTACGCGACGGCGAGGTCGTCGAGATCCTGGGAGGCGAGCTCGGCGCGGAAGGTGACGGAGACCGGCGTCGAGAAGGTCGTCCCCTCCGGGCCGAGGCGGTAGGCGCCGCCCACCGCGTTGGGGGCGTAGTTCACGATCTCCTGGATCGTGAAGTCGTGCGCCTCCGCGAGGGCGCCGGGGGGCACGGTGACCGTGATCAGGCCGTCGGGCGTCGAGAGCTCGCCGCCGGCCGCGCCGATGCGAGCGCTGGTCGGCGAGCCGATCGGCACGCCCGTCGGCGTCGGCGCGGGTCGTGGGGAGCCGGAGGAGGACGCCCTGGGTCCGCCGCCGCACGCGAGGGCCGCCCAGACGGTGCAGAGCGCGAGGAGCGAGACGGCGCGGCGGGGATGGAGGGTCGTCATGTGCGGGCGAGGTCCTGGAGCGGACGACCGGTCCTGCATGGACCGCGCCGGGCGGGGCGAGGCTCCGGCCGGACCAGCCGGCGCGGCGCGCCCGGCCGAGTCCGTCCCGGCACTTCGGCGGATCGCGGCGGCGGTGTCGGTCGGTCTCGCACTTGGAGGACAAACGAGAAAGCGGCGCGAGGGCTTGGCAGCGCCCCCGGCGTTGATGAATAGTGCTCTCCACTCGGAGAGCAAGCGGTCGGCTCGCCGGCGCGTCGGGCGCCGACGACACCTCTTCGAAACTCGGAGTCGCCGGCGATTCTTCCGGGCACCGCGCCTCGGGCGCCCCGCAGATTTCGCGCCGACGAATCGGAGGGGAGATCATGAGAGCGATCGGAGTGATGGTGGCCTCGCTGGCGATGGTCCTGCCGACCGCGTGCGGTCGGCAGGCGCCGGCCGGCGGGAGCGCCGATCCGAACGGCTTCGCGGCGGCGGACGGCCCGGCGCGCCAGCCCCTCACGGCGACCGACTCCGCCTGCGGCGGGACCGGCGCGCACGACAAGCACGCCACGACCGGCATCGGGTGCGCCTCCTGCCATCCGTGCGGCGGCTCCTACGGGTTCGCGGACGCGCCCACGCTGCCGGGCGGGACGAGCGCGGTCGGCGGCGCGGTCGTGCGGAGCAGCGGGACCACGAGCTGCACCGTGGCGTGCCACTACCCGTTCGGCGCCAGCCCTCAGGCCGTCTCCTGGAGCACGCCGGGGCCGCTGGCGTGCTCGGCGTGCCACTCCAACGTCGCCTCGGCGAGCCAGACGTACCGCTCCGCGCACACCGTCGCCCAGACCGATCCCACGACGAACCGCGCGGCGTGCCAGAGCTGCCACGAGACCTCGCTCCACACCTCCGGGCACGTCCGCATCGACGTCGGGAGCGGTCAGGTCGTGGACGCGTCCGTGTCGGACCCGGTCCAGCTCAACGCGACGTGCCAGGGCTGCCACGGTGGCAGCGGGCGGACCATCTCCGGCGAGACGCCGCCCGTCCTCCCCGGCTGGTCGAGCCCGACGGGCGACTTCCACGGGGCGCGCGGGGGGGCGGGCTTCGGCGGCACCCTCGCGTCGCCGTACACGGTCGGGCAGGGGCCGCTCGCCTGCACCGAGTGCCACGACGCGCACGCGAGCCAGAACGCGTTCCTGTTCGCCTCGACGGCGGGCGGCGTCCCCGTGGTGCCGGCGACCATCGACCGGGCCGGCGTCGGGGCGGAGATGCTGTGCGCCAACTGCCACCTCGGCAATCGTCACGCCGGCTGCATGATCTCGAACTGCCACACGTCGGATCCGGCGCCCGCCGGGAAGCCGTGCTTCTTCTGCCACGGCCACGAGGGCATCGTGAACTTCACGCTGCCGACGTGGGACAACCACCCCAACGGCAACGGGAGCTACTGCAGCCACTGCCACAGCCCGGGCTGGTTCCCCGTCGTCGAGTACACGCCGCCCCGGTTCGTGAGCGGGCCCACCCTCTCCGCCTCCGCCACGGCCGCCACCGTCACCTGGACCACCGACGAGCCCGCCACGTCCTGGGTGGAGCTCGGGACCGCGAGCGACGCGCTCGGCACGACGGTCGGGGACGGCGCGCTGACCACCACGCACCAGGTGGCGCTCACCGGCCTCTCCCAGCTCACGTCCTACGCCATCCGGGTGCGGACCTCGGACGCCTTCCGGAACGTCGCGTTCTCGCCGATCACGTCGTTCACGACGTCCTCCGCGAGCGCGCCGCCCGCGCCGGCGCTCACGCCCGAGCCCGACTTCGCGTACGAGTGGGGAGGCACGCCGCCGCCGGCCTCCTACACCGCGACCTTCCAGTGGAGCGCGGTCGCGGCGCCGGACGGCCACCCGGTCCAGTACCGGTTCCAGCTCGCGACGACGTCGACGTTCGACGCGCCGCTCGTGGACGTCTGGCTGGACGGGACGACGTACCAGCGGGCGCTCGCGGTCACCCAGTACCCCGGCGTCACCTACTCCTGGCGCGTCCAGGCCCGGGACGCCGTCGAGACCGCCTCCGTCGGCCCCTGGACGCCGGCCGGCCGCTTCGCGGTGTACTGGTACATGCCGTACTAGCGGTGGCGCCTGCGGGCGCCTGACGTTGGCGTGCAAACGGGCGCCCGCTCGCCGTCGAGGGCGCGCCGTACCGTACCCGTACCCGCGTCCCGTGTCCCCTTGCCCGTATCCCCGTCGGATCACGGGGATCGGGCCACGGGCCACGGGAGGCGGCGCACGGGTCACGCAGAGCCGGTCACGGTGACGGTCACGGTGACGGTCACGGTGACGGTCCGGGGTGACGGTCCGCGGTGACGGTCCGCGGTGACGGTCCGCGGTCGCGGCGCTCCGCGTCCGAGGTCGCTCGCGCGCCGCGGCGCGGCCGGTCGGAGCGTCCAGACGCCTGCTCGGATCGCGCCTGGCGCTGGGTGCGTCAATACACCCAAGTCCGGGGAGGTCTGGGGGAACTCCCCCAACTCCTTTGGAGTCAGATCGTTGGCGTACCGACAAAATCTGGCGGCCCCGCTCCGGCCTTTTGCTTGCAAACGATTGCCGGCGTGCGTCGCTCCCCGCTCCATCGCAGCCCTCGCCTCCTCGCCGCGCTCGCCGCGGTGACCTCGGCGATCGCGGCGGCGCCCGCCGGCGCCGGGGCGGCCGAGCTCCGCGCCGCGTACCTCTTCAACCTCTCCGACGTGAACGGCGCGATCCCGATGAGCTGGGCCGGGCTCGCGTACGACCGCTCCGCCGGGGAGCTCTACGTCACCGACCGCGGCGCGGGCGAGGTGCGGGTCTTCCGCCAGAGCGGGATCGAGGTCCAGTCCTTCGGCGACGACGAGGCGCTCGGGACCGTGACGGACGTCGCGATCCGCGAGGACGGCGAGCTCTTCGTCCTCGCGCTCAAGAACGGCCGGGCGGTGCTCGAGCGGTGCAGCTACCGGGGCGAGCCCCTCGCGCCGCTCGCCCTGCGCGGAGTGCCCGCGGCCTTCGCGAAGGGCTTCGCGCCCGAGGCCATCCGGTACTCCGGCGGCAAGCTCTACCTGGCGGACAAGGCCCACCTGAAGGTGCTCGTCGCCGATACGGACGGCGGCGTGCAGGCGACGTACGACCTGCAGGCCAAGGTCGCGGCGGAGGCGAAGAACCGCGACGACGCCCGGATGACCGGGTTCGCGGTCGATCCCTCCGGGAACCTCCTCTTCACCGCCGGCCCGATGTTCCGCGCCTTCGTGGTGTCGCCCGCCGGCGAGGTGCGCGGGTTCGGGACGCGCGGGAGCACGCCGGGCAAGTTCAACGTCGTCGCCGGGATCGCCGCGGACGAGCGCGGCTACCTGTACGTCACGGATCTGCTCCGCGCGGTGGTGATGGTGTTCGACCCGTCGCTCGAGTTCGTCGGCGAGTTCGGGTACCGCGGCGAGGCGCCGGAGAACCTGATCGCCCCGATCGACGTGTCCGTCGGCAAGGGGCAGGTGTTCGTCGCGCAGGGCGCGATGCGAGGTGTCTCGGTGTTCCGGGTCGAGATCGCCGGCCCGGACGCCGCGGGGGGATGAAGCTCCGGGCGCGGTGAGCACCGCCGCGTCCGCTGATGTCGTCGTGTCGGGGCAGTCGCCGGACGATGTGTAGCAGCGCAGCAGGCAGGGATGTTTCGCGTAGCAAAGGCAGGGAACCGAAGCTCCGGGCCGACCAGGGTGGCCGGACCGGCAACGAAGGCGGAGAGACAATGAAGTTCATCAGACTCGCAGTCACGGCCGCGGCCGCGCTGAGCTTCTCCAGCGCGTACGCGTTCCACGATGGCGGCGTCGCGTACTGCGACGGGTGCCACTCGATGCACAACTCGTCGGGCAACAAGTCCATGTCCGGCGGTCGCAACACGACCCTCGCCGGCTGGAACGCCGCGGGCAAGGCGTCGCTGACCCAGTTCCAGGGCAACGCCTACCTGCTGCAGGGGTCGGACGACAGCTCGACGTGCCTCAACTGCCACGCGGCCAGCGACACGGCGCCGAGCAGCTACCACGTCATGACGTTCCCGGCGCCCACGGGCACGGCCGCTCCGGTCGAGCGGACCCCGGGCGGCGACTTCTCCTGGGTCACGATGACCTTCTCGGCGACGGCGAGCTACGGCGCGCCGGTCACCTCGAAGGGTGAGCGTCACGGCCACAACGTCGTCGCGCAGGACTACGGCCTCGTCGCCGACACCACCCTGCTCACCGCTCCGGGCGGCAGCTTCCCCGCCGCGAGCCTGAGCTGCGCGAGCTGCCACGATCCGCACAGCCGCGCCCGCGTGATCGACGCGAACGGCACGATCGCCAACTCGGCGCTCGGGGCCAAGGTGCTCCCCATCGGCTCCTCCGGCTCGTACGGCGCGGTCGCGACGCTGGACGAGGCGGTCGGCGTGTACCGCCTCCTCGCCCCGGCCAACTACTCCCAGATGTCCGTGACGAACCCGCTGCCGTTCAACGCCAACCCGCCGGTCGCCGTCGCCCCGGCCAAGTACAACCAGAGCGAGGCCACGAGCGAGGTCCGCGTCGCCTACGGTGCCGGCATGTCCGAGTGGTGCGCGAACTGCCACCGGTCGATCCACAACGCCAACACCAACACGGCCAACACCGCGCTCATCCACCCGGCCGGCAACGGCGCGCTCCTGACCGCGACGGCGAACGACCTCGCCGGCAACGCCAACGGCACGACGATCGCCGCCATCTACAACGCGTACAAGATGTCCGGTGACCTGACCGGCGTCCAGACCGCCTCCTACACCTCCCTCGTCCCGTACGAGGAGGGCACCACGACGATCGCGACCCTCGCCTCGCACGCCAGCAACACCGGCGCGTACACGGCGGGCCCGTCGGCCGGCACGGAGAACGTGATGTGCCTGTCCTGCCACCGCGCGCACGCGGGCGGCTTCGACAGCCTCTCCCGCTGGAACAACAAGGCCGAGTTCCTCACCCTCGGCGGCGCCTACGCTGGCACCGACGCGACGGGCGAGGGCGCCTACGGGCAGTACTCGATGGGCATGACGCAGGCGCAGCAGGCGGCGGCCTACTACGACCGCCCGGCGTCCACCTTCGCCTACGCCCAGCGGTCGCTCTGCAACAAGTGCCACGCGAAGGACTAGTCGGGCACTCGCAGGTGTTGTTCGGATAGTGCAGCAGGGGGCCGCACTGCGGCCCCCTGCTTTTTTGTCCGGAGGACCATGGCACCGGTCTCGCTCACCCGCCTCCGCTGGGCCCGCCTCGCCTCGCTCCTCGCCGTCGCGGCGATCGCCGCGGGCTGCCACCTGCCTGCGGGCGGGCGCGACGGCCTCCCGCGGCTGCGCGAGGAGGGCGAGCTCTGGATCTACCTGGAGCCGCTGCCGCCGGGGGCCGAGCGGCTCGACGTCGCGCTCGCGTCGGCGGCCGTGGTCAGCGGGGAGGGCAAGGCGATCCCGCTCGAGCTGCGGCTCCCCCGCATCTCGGAGGAGGCGGGCGCGAGCCAGCGCCTCCTCGCGCACGGGCGCCTGCCCGCGGGCCGCTACCAGGGGTTCCAGGTCGCGATCGGCGGCGCGACGCTCGCCACGGACGAGGGCGCGTCCCGGCTGCTCGTCCCCAGCGAGCCGACGCTCGTCCCCGCCGCGATCACGGTCCAGCCCGGGCGCGCCGCCGTCCTCTCCGTCGTCCTCCAGTACGGCGAGGCCGTCCAGAAGGGGTACGCCTTCGCGCCCGCGTTCACCGCCTTCACGCCGGCGCGGCCGGTCCCGCAGCTCGTGGCGCTCTGCTCGAACGCCGGCGGCGCGAGCGTCACCGCCTTCGACCGCCAGCGGTCGAAGGTCGGCGAGGTGCTCGCGACGGGCGCCGGACCGCGGGGGCTCGTGCTCGACACGGACGGCGCGCGCCTGTACGTCGCCGCGTCGCTGGAGGACGCCGTGGACGTCGTGGATCTCGGCTCGGGGGCGGCGCTGCCGAGCATCGCCCTCCGGCCGGGCGACCGCCCGGCGGAGATGGCCCTTGCGCGCGACGGGCGCACGCTCCTCGTGGTGGACGAGGGGGCGAACGCGCTCTCGTTCCTGGACCTGGGATCGCGCTCGGAGCTCGCGCGCGTGCCGGTCGGGGACGCGCCGCGGGGGCTCCTGCTCGACCGCGCCGGCCAGCGCGCCTACGTGCTCGATCGCGGCTCGAGCGCGATCACGGTGGTGGACGTCGCGCAGCGGGCGGTGGTGGGGACCGCCGCGACCGAGCCCGAGCCGCTCCAGGCGGCGCTGAGCCGGGACGGCTCGCGCCTGTTCGTGGTCTCCGCGGGATCGGTCTACCTGACGGTCCTCTCCGTCCCCGACCTCGCGGTCGTCTCGCGGGTGTTCGTCGGGCTCGGCGCCCGGTCCGTCCTCGTGGACACCCGCACCGACCTGGTCTACGTCGGCGGGGCGCTGGGCGGCTCCATCGCCGTGCTCGACCCGTTCTCCCTCGTCCGGGTGGACGCGCTGGACGTCGCCGGCGACGTCGGCTGGCTCGCGATCGCCGACCAGGAGAACACGCTCCTCGCGCTCCTCCCGGAGCGCCGGCAGATCGCGGTCATCGACCTGGCCAGCCGCGAGCGGCGCGCGACCCTCGACGTGGGCGACCGGCCGTACCAGCTCGTCCTCGCGGGGCAGCGGCGATGAGGTCCGCTCCGCTCGCGAGCCGCGTCGTCGGAGCGGCGGGGGGCGTGGCGGTGGCGCTCGCGCTCCTGGCCGCGGCCGGGGCGCGCGCCGACACGTGGTCGGCGCTGCTCGAGCCGCGCCTCGAGCTCACCCGCGAGCGGAAGCAGGATCAGGGGAGCCCCGAGCAGACCACGAACAGCACCACGGTCGGTCAGCGCTACGTCCTGACCCTCTCGAAGACGCTCTTCCCGAACCTCGCGCTGGACGCGGGCGGGACGTTCGACGACTCCCGGATCTGGAAGCGGACGGCCGGCGTCTCGTCGGACCAGGACACCTGGCGGGCCAACGGATACGGGCACCTGAGCCTCAACCTGGGCGCGCTGAGCGGCTCGGGCGGCTACGACCGCACCGAGGAGTCCAACACCGGCACCGACGTGAGCGCGCCCCGGCTCGTCTACGAGAGCTGGAACGCCCGCGCCCTCTGGCGGCCCGCGGATCTCCCCCAGCTCAGCGTGGTGGCCTCGCGGTCCAACACCTTCGACGTGACGCGGCGCAACCAGGACATCACGGTGGACGACGTGCTGGTCGGCGCCGAGTACCTGGGAATTCCCAAGCTCCAGCTCCGGTATTCGTTGCGTTACTCGAACCCGCTCGATCGGATCAGCGGCACGGACACCACTTCGATCATCCAGTCGGCGCAGGTGTCTTACGGAGACAAGCTGTTCAAGGGTCGGACGAGCGTCTACATGTCGGCGAACGTCTCCTCGACCATCTCGAGCACCTCGACCGTGGGCCAGGGCGGGACGGTCTCGACGCAGGTGTTGCCGTTCACGGGCCTCTCCCTCGTCGAGCAGCCGCAGGACCGGCCCACCTTCGACCATCTCGAGGCGAACCCCACGCTGGTGGATCCATCGCCCAGCGTGAGCGCGAGCGTGAACATCGGGTTCGGCGTGCCGCTCGGGGACGTCGCCTACCGTGATCTCGGCGCGCAGCTCCAGGACGCGCTCACCAAGGTGAGCATGGTCCACGTCTGGGTGAACAAGCGCCTGCCGAAGGAGATCGCCGGCGCCTTCACCTGGGAGGCCTACCGCAGCACCGACAACGCGACCTGGACCCCGGTGCCGCTCGCCGGCGCGGTGGTGTTCTCCGACTTCCAGAACCGGTTCGAGATCCCGATCGCCGTCACCCAGGCGCAGTACCTCAAGGTCGTGGTCCGCCCGCTCGGCCCGGGCGTGACGACGAACCAGGACTACGCCCAGATCCTCGTCACGAAGCTCCAGCTCTTCCTGGTGCAGCCGGCGTCGGAGGTGCGGGGGCGCACCACCACGAACAACCAGACCCTCGTCGCCACCCAGCAGACCCGCCTGTTCTCGGTGCCGAACGTCTCGTGGGACTCGTCGGCGTCCGTGAACCACGCCGGCGACCGCGACCGCCCCTCGTACACGGTCGTGAACGGCCTCTCGCTGGCGCAGCGGCTCGACCAGACGTGGAGCGTCTCCGGCCGGTTCCAGCGGCAGGACGCCGACGCGGGGTCGGGCCACACCGGCGCGTTCCTGTGGGCCGCGTCCACCTCGGCGCAGCCGATCCCCACCTTGACGCACGCCCTCACCTACAGCGGGCAGTGGTCCTCCACCCCGATCGGCGTGGCGACGAGCAACGCCCTGAACCTCTTCAACCGCGCCGAGCTGTACCGCGGCCTCAGCCTGCTCGCGAGCGGCGGGGTGAACGCGGGGACGAGCGATCTCGGCATCGACACGCGGGCGGTCTCGGCGACGGCGGTGGTGTCGGCCACGCCGCACCCGAAGCTCGCCCTCGGCGCGACGTACCTCTACGGCTCCACCTGGACCGCGCCGCTGCGGCAGCCCTGGACACGGTCCGAGACGGAGCGCGTCGAGGGGAGCGCCTCGGTCACCCCGTTCAGCGCCCTGTACCTGAGCGCGGTGGTGAGCCGGATCCTGAAGGGCGTCCGCCAGACGACCCTCGCGAACGGCTCCGTCGCCTTCTCGCCGTTCCAGGGCGGCGATCTGCAGCTCCGCGTGTCGTACGGCGAGTCCCTCGACACCGCCGCGGACGCCGTCGTGAAGACCCTCGTCTCCGGGATCCACTGGGTGCTCCGGCCGGGCGTGCTCGTGGACGTGAGCTACTCGAACATCGACAACCGCGCGGCGGCGGCCCGGACCCGCACCGACTCCCTCCTGACCGTGCTCACCCTCACGCTGTGAGCCCACCTTGGACCGGACCATGAACCTTCGAAGAACGCCGCCCGCCGCGTGCAGGAGCTCGATGCGAGTGGGGGTCGCCATGAGCCTCCTCGCGCTGTCGCTCGGCTGCGGCGGCGGCCGCGCCCGGCGGGGCTTCCAGGACTCGAACATGGACTTCGCCGCCGTCAAGACGGTGGCGGTCCTCCCGTTCTCGAACCTCTCCCGCGACGCGGCCGCGGCGGACCGGGTCCGCGAGGTCTTCTCCAGCATGCTCCTCGCCTCGGGCGCGGTGTACGTGCTCCCGCCGGGCGAGGTGGTGCGGGGGTACACGCGGCTCGCCGTCACCGACCCGCGGGCGCCCAGCGTCGAGGAGATCACGAAGCTCGGCGGGCTGCTGAAGGCCGACGCGATCATCCGCGGCGTGGTGAAGGAGTACGGCGAGGTCCGCTCCGGCAGCTCGGCCGGGAACGTGCTGTCCGTGAGCCTCGAGATGTACGAGACCTCGACCGGGAGGATCGTCTGGTCGGCGACCTCGACCAAGGGGGGCATCGGGTTCGGGGATCGCCTCCTCGGCGGCGGTGGCGAGCCGATGGAACAAGTCACCGAGCAGGTTGCGGATGACCTCCTCGACAAGCTCTTCCGCTGAGCGGCGCGCGCTCGCGCTCGCCGTCGCGCTCGCCGCGGCGGCGCTGGGCGGCTGCGCCTCGCACCGGGCGGCGGCCCCGCCCGCGGCGCTCGAGGGCGTCGGCCCCGGGGGCCCGCGCGTCGCGCTGTTCCCGCTGGAGAACCTGGCGGCGTCGTCCACGCCGGTGGGGAAGCTCTCGGCGGCGATCGAGGCCGAGCTCGGCCGGCGCGGCGTCGAGGTCGCCGCGCGCGACGACGTGGAGACGTTCCTGCGGGCGCACCGGATCCGCAACACCGCCGGGGTGGACCAGGAGACCGCCCGCGCCGCGCGCGAGGAGCTGCACGTCGACGCGATCCTCGTCTCGGCCGTCCAGGTCTACGCCGTGCGCCCGTGGCCGCGGCTCGGGCTCGCCCTGCGGCTGGTCGGCGTCCGGGGGGAGGAGCCGGTGGTCCTCTGGGTGGACCAGGTCTCGAGGTCGGGGAACGAGGCGCCGGGCCTGCTCGGGCTCGGCCTCGTCCGGAGCATGGACCGGCTCCAGGCGCAGGTCCTCGAGCGGCTCGGCGACTCGCTCGCGGGGTACCTGGCCGGCCGCGGCGCGCCCGCGCCGCTGTGCGCGGGCGACGGGCGGTTCGACCCGCGCATCAGCTACCGCGCGCCCCAGCTCGCGCAGGGGCGGCGCTACACCGTCGCGATCCTGCCGTTCGTGAACGCCTCCGAGCGGCGCCACGCGGGCGAGCTGGTCGCCCTCGAGTTCGTGCGCCAGCTCCGGGCCCGGGACCGGTTCACGGTGATCGACCCCGGCGAGGTCCGGGATCAGCTCCTCCGGTACCGGCTCATCATGGAGGGCGGGCTCTCCCTCGACTACGCGATGACGCTGCTCAAGGTGCTGCGCGCCGATCTCGTCGTCGCGGGCACCGTCCGCGAGTACCTGGACGGCGACACGCCGCGGGTGAGCTTCACCGCCTTCGCCCTGGACCGGGAGAGCGGCGGCGTCGCGTGGGAGGCGTCGTCGATCGGCACCGGCCGGGACGGCGTGTTCTTCTACGACGCCGGTTCGGTGGGCACCGTCGGCGAGCTGACCTGCCGGATGGCGAGGCGCGCCATCGACCAGCTCGCCGCGGGCGGCGGGCGGCGCCCGCTCACCGCGCCGGCGATCCCCGTCGGCCCGCTCGTGCCCGCCGAGTCCGACGAGTCCGACGAGGCCGCGGCCCCTGCCTCCTCCGCGGGGGAGCCCGCGCCGCCGTCCGGCGCGCCGGCCGTGTCGCCGGCGCGCGGCGGGGAGGGGACGCGGTGATCGGGCCGGCGCAACATCGTCGGCCCGGCGGGCGCCGCGGCGCAGACCTTGCGGCACAAACGAATCGGGGCCGCGCGATCGCGGCCTCGGAGCCCGGAATCCGGCCCGGATCCCGCGACGCGCCTGGGCACATGCGTTGCAGCCCGGGGCGCACGGCACCCTCTCACCCGCCACGCGCGCGAGCCGCGAACCATTGCGGCTCCAAAGGAGACACGTGAAGAACCGGTTCATCCTCCTGGCCCTCCTCGCGGTGCCCCTCGCCGGCGGCGCGGATCCCGGCGCTCCCTCCGGCGCGAGCCACGGCGCGAAGGGCGCAGGCGCCAACGCGCGCCCCGCGGGCGCGAAGCCGGCGCCCGCGACCGCTTCCGGGGAGATGAGCGCCTACCTGACGCGGCCGGACCGCAAGGTGCCGCTCTTCTCGGAGCGGTTCGCGACGACGCCGGTCGCGACGGTGGACGACGAGGTCATCACGCTCCGGCAGCTCGACGACGCCCTCGCCGGCGCGCACGCGCAGCACAAGCAGGGCGACCACGCGAAGACGGACGTCGGCCCCATCCTCGATCGGCTGATCGACATGCGGCTCCTCGTGCTCGAGGCCCGCGACATGGAGCTGGACAAGCTCCCGAAGGTCCGCGCCGCGGTCGCCGCCTTCGAGCAGGCGGAGCTGCGGTCCGCGGTGGAGCGGCGGGCGACCCGCGGGCTGAAGCCGGACGCCATGGAGGTGGAGCAGAAGTACCGGGAGAGCGTGAAGCACTGGAAGATCCGGTCGGTGCTGTTCCCGGCCGAGGTGGACGCGAAGGCGTTCGCGGCGCAGGTGAAGGCGGGGAAGGCCTACCCGGCGCTCGCGAAGCAGGCCCTCGCGAGCAAGAAGGCGAAGGGGCAGGCCGGCGCGCAGTCGGTCGGCGCGAAGGACATGCTGCCGAAGGTGCTCGCCGCCGTGAGCGCCCTGAAGCCCGGCGACACGACGGATCCCGTCGCCGTGGAGGGCGGGTTCGCGGTCGTCCACCTCGACGGGCTCCAGTACCCGGACGACCGTGCCGCGCGCGCCAAGGCCGAGGCCGAGTCCGTCGAGCGCAGGCAGGCCGTGGAGCTGCAGCGCTACCGGGCCGATCTGGAGAAGCGGTACGCCCGGATCGACCTCAAGCTCCTCCAGGCGCTCGACTTCGAGGCCAAGAAGCCCGGCTTCGAGGCGATGAAGAAGGACCGGCGGACCGTCGCGACGATCGCGGGCGAGGGACCGATCACGGTGGGTGAGCTGACCACGGAGCTCGAGGCCGGCTTCTTCCACGGGATGGAGGGCCCGATCAAGGAGAAGCGGGTCAACTCGCACAAGGACGAGGCCCTCCGGGTGATGGTGACGAAGCGCCTCTTCCTGAAGGAGGCGAAGCGGCTCGGGATCGCGAGCACCGCCGAGTACCGCGACGCGGTCGCGGAGTTCGAGCGCGGCCAGCTCTTCGGCCAGCTCGCCGAGAAGGTGATCATCCCCGACGTGAAGGTGATGGAGGTCGAGGGGAAGGACTACTACGCGAAGCACAAGGCGGAGTTCACCTACCCCGCCTTCTACCGGCTCGAGGGGCTCGCGTTCTCGTCCTCGCGGGCGGCGCAGGCCGCGCTGAAGCGGCTCCAGGCCGGGACCGAGTTCAAGTGGCTCCGCGCCAACTCCGACGGGCTCATCCCCGCCGACAAGCAGCAGCTCCAGCTCGAGGGCACCACCTTCAGCGCGAAGTCGCTGCCGCCGGAGCTCGTGTCCGCGCTGGCCGGCGCCGGCCGGGGCGACTACCGCCTCTTCGAGACCGCCGGCCCCCAGTACTACGTGGTGCACGTCCTCGAGCAGGCCGCGCCCAAGGAGCAGCCGTACGCCTCCGTCCGCGACGGCATCGTGAAGCGGGTCTTCTCCGAGAACCTGGCGAAGGCGATCAAGGAGTACGCCGCGAAGCTGCGGAAGACCCACAAGGTCGAGGTCTTCATCACCCGGATCGGCGACTAGCGCCGGCCTCGCGAGGAATTCGAAGTGACCAGCCACTCCGCAAGTCGAGGTCTCGTCGGGCTCGCGGCGCTCTGCGCCGCCGCCCTGCTCGCCGCGCCCGCGCCGGCCGCGGCCGATCGCGGGTTCAAGAAGAAGGACTGCATCGACTGCCACAAGAAGGAGGTCGATGGCTTCGCGAGCCTGAAGGTGGTCCACCCGCAGGTCAAGGCCAGGGCCTGCGACCAGTGCCACCTGCGCCACGGCATCGTCGGCAAGCTCGTGCTGAAGGAGCCCGGCAACCAGCTCTGCTACGGCTGCCACAAGCGCGAGGCGATCGGCATGAACAAGCCGAACGTCCACAAGGTCCTGCGGAACGGGTCCTGCGGCAAGTGCCACGACGCGCACGGCTCGAACGCGCCGCACATGCTCAAGGCGACCGGCAACGACGCGTGCTTCCAGTGCCACGATCGCGCGCCGTTCCAGCGGAAGCAGGTGCACGCGGTCCTCGCGAAGGACGGCTGCCTCGCGTGCCACGCCGCGCACGCCTCCGACGCGCCGCAGCTCCTCGTGAAGGAGCAGGGGAAGCTCTGCACCGGCTGCCACTCCCCCGCGGCGGGCGGCTTCAAGAAGGCGCACGGCAACTACCCCGTCGAGACGCGGGCGTGCACCCGCTGCCACGATCCGCACTCCTCGGACGGCAAGAAGCTCCTCAAGGCCTCCGTCCACCCGCCGGTCGCGGACTCGTCGTGCAGCGACTGCCACGCCGCCGCGACGTCGCCGAAGCCGTTCGGCACGAGCGACGCGGGCGGGGCCCTGTGCGCCAACTGCCACGAGGCGGGCAAGCTCGACGGCGGCGGCGCCGTCGTCCACGCGCCGGTGAAGAAGGGCGAGTGCCTCTCGTGCCACGACCCGCACGCGTCGCCGAACAAGGCGATGACGCGGCTCGGCGGCGAGGCGCTCTGCAAGTCGTGCCACGCCCGGATGGCGGAGACGCCCTCGTTCCCGCACAAGGCCATGGCGGGCGGGTGCGTGGCGTGCCACCGGCCGCACGCGTCGGCCCAGAAGCGGCTGCTCAAGACGGACGAGGCGGCGCTGTGCGCCTCGTGCCACGCCAAGGTGGAGGCCGCGAAGGCCAAGGTGGTCCACCCGCCCTTCGCGAAGAAGGACTGCACCGCCTGCCACGACCCCCACGGCTCGGGCGTGAAGGGGATGCTGGCCGGCCGGCCCGACAAGGTCTGCTACCGCTGCCACGCGGACCTCGAGGCGAAGTTCGTCAAGACGTACACGCACAAGCCCGTGCTGCAGGGGAGCTGCACCGCCTGCCACCAGGGGCACGTCTCGGACAACCCCAAGCTCCTCCGGGCGGCCGGCGCGAAGCTCTGCCAGACCTGCCACGCCGACCTCATGAAGGCGTCGCCCGGCATGACGACGCACCCGCCGTTCGCGAGCGGCGACTGCCTCGACTGCCACGATCCGCACGGCTCCAACTCGAAGGGGATGCTGTCGGCGGACGCGAAGACGACGTGCATGAACTGCCACGGCGACCTGGACAAGACGGCGAAGGCCGCGAAGAGCGTCCACGCCGCGTTCGCCGCGGGCGACTGCACCGGCTGCCACAGCCCGCACCAGTCGAAGATGCGGTACCTCATGGTCGCCGGCACGCCCGACGTCTGCTACGGCTGCCACAAGGGGCTGAAGGAGCGGATCACGAAGCAGAAGGCCCACCCTCCGGTGGAGGACTGCTTCAACTGCCACAAGCCCCACTCCGCGCCCCAGGCGAAGCTGACCGCGCAGCCGCTGCAGGAGCTCTGCGGCCAGTGCCACGACCTGAAGGACAAGGCGTTCGCCAAGGCGCACATCGGGATCCAGGCCGCGGACATCACCTGCACGAGCTGCCACGACCCGCACGCCTCACCGGATCCGAAGATGTTCAAGAGCACGATCCACGCGCCGTTCGCGGCCCGACAGTGCGACAGCTGCCACGTCGTGGAACCGAAGTAGGGAGACGCGCACGATGAGCTCGTCGATCGGCATTCTCCTCGCGCTGTCCCTCGCCGCGGCCCCCGCCGCGGGCTCGCGGGCGGCGCCGGCCCAGGGCAAGCTGAAGCTCAAGCCCGGCGCCTCGGGGCAGGTCTGCCTCGAGTGCCACTCGGACTTCCAGAAGCTGCTCCAGAAGAAGTTCGTCCACACCCCGGTCCGCGCGAAGGACTGCACGGGCTGCCACAGCCCGCACGCCTCCGAGCACGGGAAGCTGCTCGCCGCCGAGGGCGGCGAGGTGTGCCTGAGCTGCCACTCGGTCACGCCGGCGGCGGCGAAGAGCACGCACAAGCCGGTGGCGGAGAACCGCTGCCGCGAGTGTCACGACCCGCACGCGTCGGACGCCCAGTTCAACCTGGTGAAGGCCGGGAACGACCTGTGCGGGAAGTGCCACGCCGGGATCGTGACGGCGGCCAAGGACGCGAAGTTCAAGCACCGACCGGTGGTGTCGTCGGGCTGCACGGCGTGCCACGAGGTCCACGGCTCGGCCAAGGGGGCGACCCTCCTCAAGGCCGACGTGCCCGGACTCTGCACGTCGTGCCACAAGGTGGACCGGCCGATCTTCGCCCAGCAGCACGGCGGGTACGCGGTCGGCACCGCGCGGTGCACGAGCTGCCACGATCCCCACGGCTCGAACGCCCGCTCCATGCTGCGGAACAATGTCCATCCCCCCGTCGCCGGCGGCCAGTGCTCGAAGTGCCACGAGCCGCCCGGCTCGCCCAACAAGTTCAAGCCGCGCCAGGCGGGGATGGCCCTCTGCCGCGGGTGCCACAACCAGGTCGTGAACGCGATGCTCGACAAGAGCCGCGTGCACCGCGCGGTGACCGAGGGCGACTCCTGCCTGAACTGCCACACGCCGCACGCCTCCTCCGAGCCGAAGCTCGTGAAGGCGAACCTCGTCGCGGTCTGCGGCGCCTGCCACGGCGCGACCATCGCCCGGCAGGCGCGGTCCGAGACCCCGCACGCGCCCATGAAGGATGGGCGGTGCGCGAAGTGCCACGACCCGCACTCGTCGAGCTCGGCCCTCATGTTCAACGCGAAGGACAGCGTCGAGCTCTGCGGGCGCTGTCACGACTGGCAGAAGCACTCCACGCACCCGGTCGGCGCGAAGTACAAGGACCCGCGGAACCGGAACCTCACGCTCGAGTGCGTCTCCTGCCACCGCGCCCACGGGACCGAGTTCAAGCACCTCATCCCGTACGCGACGACCACGGCCCTGTGCACCAAGTGCCACGAGCAGTTCCGGAGGTGATCACGGTGTCCAACGCGACGAAGCTCCTCGCCCTCGCGGCGGCGGCCCTCGGACCGGTTCTGGTCCGGGCCGAGCCGGTGGTGTTCACCTACACGGAGGCGGTCTACATCGACTCGAAGGAGGGGCCGCTCCGGTCGCCTGAGGGCGTGGCCTGCGACGACCGCGGCGCCCTGGTCGTGGCGGACACCGGGAACTCCCGGCTCGTCACGTACGCCGTCCGCGAGGACGGCGTCGGGGCGGGGACCGAGCTGAAGGTCCCCCAGCTCGTCGCCCCCGTGCGCGTGCAGCTCGATCCGCAGGGCGGGACGGTCGTGCTGGACCGCAAGGGATCGCGCCTCCTCCGCTTTGACGCGAAGGGCGCGTACGTCGGCGCCGTCGAGCCGAAGGGCGATCTCCCCGGGACGTTCGCGCCGGTCGCCTTCAAGCTGGACGCCGACCGGAACGTCTGGGCCCTCGACGGCGCGGGCCGCGTGGTCGTGCTCGATCCCGCGGGCGCGGTGACGCGCACCCTCGCGCTCCCGAAGGGCGTCTTCACGGACCTCGCCGTGGACGCCGCCGGCACGGTCTACGCCGTGGACGCGGGGCAGGCGATGGTCTGGTCCGCCGCGAAGGGCGCGACCGCGTTCACGTCGCTCTCGAAGAGCCTCAAGGACGAGATGAGCTTCCCGGCGTACCTCGTGGTCGCGAAGGGGAAGCTCCTGATCGTCGATCAGGTCGGGCACGGCGTGGTCGTGCTCGGCACCGACGGGTCGTTCCAGGGCCGGCAGCTCTCGTACGGCGTGAGCGAGGGGCTGCTCCAGTACCCCGGCCAGCTCTGCCTGACGGAGAAGGGCGACGTGTTCGTGGCGGACCGGAACAACAACCGGGTCGATCGCTACACCATCGCGCGCTGACCTCGGGCGTCGGACTCCCCCCTCGCGCTATCGGTCTCGGTCTCGGGCCCGGCGCCTCGGGGCACGGGGTCTCGGGCCACGGGGGCTCGGGCCACCGGGGGGGGGCCACTGGGGGCCACGGCGGCCCGTGATCCAGGACGCGACCGAACGCCTTCCCGAATGCGTCGGATGGCGACGAACGACGGGTTCGGATTCGGGTCCGGGTTCGCGTTCGGAGGCGCCCCCGCCGGTCACCGCAGCTTCGAGACGTCCACGCCCACCGCGAGCGCCGCGGAGACCGTGAAGCTGCCGATCTGGCTCGCGGGCGGATCGTGACCCCGCGACACGTCGGCGAGCGCGGTGACCGAGAGCCGGACGGTATCGGCCCAGCGGCGCCCGCCGATCCACTGGAGGCCGGCCCGCGCCCCGAGCGCGGGGACCAGGTCGGCGAACGAGCCCTCCCGGGCGTCGAAGCCCCCGATCAGCTCGAGCGTCGCGTCCGCCCTGCGGCTCACCGGGAGGAGGAAGCCGCCGCCGAGCAGGCCGACCGCCCGCCCGCGGCCGCCCGTGATCCCCGCCCACTCCAGGGTCTGGGAGCAGAGGTAGCCCTCGCCGCGCAGCGTGACGCCGACGAGCAGCCCGGCCTCGGCGCTGCCCACGCCGGGCGCGACGAGCATCGTCGTCCCCGCGTGCACGGAGGTGCGGAGCGCGAGGTGATCGGAGAGGTCGTCCGCGTCCGGGCCCCCGGCGTGCCCGGGCTCTAGCTCCGGCGCCGCGCGTCCAGAGGACGTCGCTCCCGGGGCGGCCGGAGGCGCCACGCTCCCGGCCGCCTCGCCGCCGGGCGCGAGCGGGCCGGCGGCGGCGACGGCGGTGTCGGGCGGGGCGACCTTCGCGACGTGGCACCCGCGGCACTCGGTCGGCCCTCGCGCGAGCTCCTCGTGACACCCGCGGCACGACTCGTGCGCGCGCGCCGGGGGCATCCGACCGATCTTGTGGACCGGCCCGGGGCCGTGGCAGCGCACGCACGAGACCCGGCGCGCGAGGTGCGCGCGGTGGTCCACGGTCACGGCGCCGTAGTAGCCGGGGTCGAGCACCACCTTGTCCGGAGGCGGCGGGAGCGCGCCCAGGACCCCGGCGCCGAGCGGCTCGAGCGCGGCCCCGAGGAGCGCCGGCAGGGCCTCCTCGCGCGGGCCCGCGAGGGCGATCCGCGGGTCGCCCGCCGGCGCCGCGGCGGCGCCCTCGGCGCCG
>NZ_JALCZA010000002.1 GCF_022690765.1 Anaeromyxobacter oryzisoli
AGCCCCGGCCCCGGCGCCCGCGCCGGCCCCGGCCCCCGTCGCCGAGGCACCGAAGCCGCCGCCCGCGCCGGCGCCCGCGAAGGCCGAGCCGCCGCCCGCCACCGCGCGTCACGAGGCGACCAAGGGCAAGAAGGAGAAGGAGCCGCCCGCCTCGCGCAAGGAGAAGGAGCCCGCCCGTGCCGCGCAGGCGCCTGCCCCCGCGCCGCAGCCGGCCGCGCGCCCCGCGTCGAAGAAGGACTCGCTCCTCGACTTCGACGGCGGTGGGGACGCCGCGCTGGACGAGGCGCTCGGCGGCAGCGGCCGGAAGGTCTACGTGCCGCCCGCGCCCGGCGGCGGCGGTGTCCCGCAGCGGCTCACCGACGCGCAGGTGAACGAGACGATCCTCGGCCGGGTGTCCGCGCTCCAGCGCTGCGTGCAGGAGCAGAAGAAGCGCGATCCCGCGGCCACCGGGGTCGTGAAGATGCGCTGGTCGATCGCGCCGGACGGAGGCGTGCAGGGGGTCTCGTGCGCGACGCCCCAGTACGCGTCGAGCCCAGTCGCGCAGTGCCTCACCGGGGTGCTGCGCGGGATGCGGTTCCCGCGCTCGGTGAGCGGCCGTCCCGACGTGACGTTCCCGATCAAGTTCTGAACGGGCGGTGTCGATCAGGGACGGCGCGGCGAAGCCCGCGCCGTCCCGCGTAGCCCGGGGTGGCGCCCTCCGTCCATCCCGTCACCGTCACCGTCACCGTCACCGTCACCGTGCCCGTGACCGTGACCGTCACCGTTCCCCGTGTCCGCCTCCCGTGGCCCGTTGCCCATGACCCGATGGCGTCGGATCACGGGAGCGGGCCACGGGCCACGGGATCCGGTTCACGGGTCACGGTAGAGGCCGGTGACGGTGACGCGCACGGATCACGGGGGAATCGCGCGCCGCGTCGTGCGGAGTGGACCGCAGTTCAAGCCGTCACGCAGGGTGGAGGGACCCCGCCGCAGGCGGGGGGAGGGGCGCAGCCCCTCCGCGCGGGGACCGCGAGCGGAACCCCCGCGAAGCGGGGGCGCGAGCGGTCACGGGCCCCGCGCAGCAGGAGTGGGGCCCCGACGAGCTGTGCTCGGCGGGGCGAGGGCGCAGCCCTCGTTACAATAAATCGATCTCGACCACCCGCGCGCCGCCGTCGATGACGTAGTAGACGCGGGCGCGCTGCCCGGCGGCGACCTTCGCGACCGGGCCGAGCGGCTTGCCGTCCGCCCCGAACACCTGCACGTCCACCCCGGCCCGGTAGAGCACCGTCCCGGCGGGCGTGGTCATGCGCAGCTCGGACCGCTGCGGTTCCACCGAGAGGACGGTGCCGGTGTCGCACTTCGTGGCCTCGGTCGGCGTGGCGAGGCGGGGCGCGGGGTACGGCAGCGCGCCGAGGAGGAGCGCGGCGAGCGGGGCGAGGGGGCTCATGGGGCGAGGTTACAGGGGACCGGGCGGCCGGGTCGAGAGGGGCCGCTCCGCCGGGCCGTCACGGCGGTTCGCTTGACCGCGCCGGCGCCCGCTGCCATGTTCCCCCTTGCGCCGCCGGTTCCCGGCGGGCGCTCCTCCACCGCCCGAGGCCCTTCGTTTGACGATCGAGCTCAAGCGCGCGCCTGGTCCGTCCTCCTCGTACCGCCCGCTGGAGCAGATGGGCACCGCGGAGCTCGAGGAGCTGCGCCTCCTGTTGCGTGGCGGCTCGGTCGTGGACTGGAAGCGGCTCGACTTCAAGGAGCCCGCCGAGGTGGACGCGTTCCTCCGCCTCAACCTGTTCGATCTGGACGACCCGCGCGACGAGCGGCGGCTCCGCGCCATCCTCGGCCAGGCCGTGGACTACCTCCGGACGGCGTTCGGCTACCGCGTCGCGGCGCCCGTCGCGGAGCCGGAGGACCTCCGCACGCCGTTCCTCCTGGCGTCGGGCGCCGTCGAGCCGCGGAAGTACCGCCGGATCGCGTGCGTGGTCCTCAAGGTGATGCACGTCATCCACCACCTCGAGGCGCGGGAGCTGCTCTTCCGGACCCCCATCCGCGAGGCCGACCTGGCCGATCGCGTGAACCGGCGGGTCATGGCGGAGGCGGCCCGGCTCCGGGCGGAGGGGATGCCCGTCGTCGAGTTCGCGGGGAGCGTGAAGAGCCGCCCGTCCCTGGTGACGAAGCTCCTCGCCAAGAAGGAATCCGTCGCCGCGCAGGTGTTCGACCGGGTCCGGTACCGGATCGTGACCGAGACGACCGACCAGATCGCCCCGGTGGTCCACCACCTCGCGCGCCACCTGTTCCCGTTCAACTACGCGGTCCCGAACCAGACGCAGAACAACCTGGTGCCGTTCGGGGAGCTCCTCGCCCGTCACCCGGACGGCGCCGCCCTCGCCGCGCAGCTCCAGCTCCCGCCCGACCTCGAGCGCAAGGACCCGGCCGCGCCGCGGAACGAGTTCAGCGGCAAGGGGTACCGGACCCTCAACTTCGTGGTGGATCTGCCGGTCCGGATCGACGACCTGCTGCGGCCCGTCGGCTCGACCGCGGACGATCTCGGGCGCGTGGTCTTCTCCCTCGTCGAGTTCCAGGTCGTCGATCGCGCGACCGCGCGCGTCAACGAGGCGGGCGACTCCTCGCACGAGCGCTACAAGCGGCGTCAGCTCAAGCGCGTGCTGCGCCGGCTCTCGCGCGGGCTGGTGGTCCCGAAGCGACGGAAGCGAGGTGGATCGTGAAGGAGCCGACGAAGGAGAGCCCGATCGATCGCGGCGAGGTCCTCGTGCCGGGGGTGTGCCAGGTCTGCGGGGCGGAGGGGCCGACCATCGAGGTCCCGGGCGCCGAGCCGCCGAACGCGTTCTGCCCGGCGTGCGCCATCGAGTACGGCGAGAACGCGGTCGAGGACGAGGGGGAGGAGTGAGGACGGGCGCCGGGCCTCGGGCCCGGGTTCGCCCTTCGACTCCGCGCCGCGGAAGAACGCGGCGCTACGCTCAGGGCGAGCGGGGGTGGTGTTCCGCCGGCGTAGAGGGTGATCCCGCCAGCGCGCCACGCTCGGGGCGAGCGGGATCCCCCGTGCCGCGTCACCCGGCGGCGGCGGCGTAGCTCACGCTGTCGGTCCCGTCGGTCCACTGCGCGTAGTGCAGGACCCGCGCGCGGGCGCCGCTCGCCTTCATCGCCGCGTAGATGGGGGCGATCCCGCAGAGGCGTCGCCGGTCGTCGTCGAGCACGGCGTCGCGGTGGAACCCCTCCGGATCGCCGGCCGCGAGGAACGAGAGCGTGCGCCGGTCCTGCGCCGCGAGGGCGGCGAGCTCCGCCGGCGTGGGCGCGCGGGCGTCGCCGTACATCGGCCCGACGTGGGCGAGGTCCGCGCCCGCGACGTAGCAGACCCGGCGCCCCGCGAGGGCGCGGGCGAGCGCGGCGAGGAAGGGCGCGGTCGCCGCGGCGGGATCCAAGAGGTGCGAGATCGACGAGCAGAGCACCGGGAGCGCGGCGAACGGCCGGCGGAGGACGTGCGCGAGCACGACGAGCTGCAGCTCCACCGAGTGCTCGTCCCGGTGGTGCAGCTCGTCCGCGAGGAGCGCGTCCTCGCCGAGGTCGGCGACGAGCGCGTCCACCACCGCGCGATCGGTCCGGACCGGGCCGAGCGGCGTCCCGTAGTCGAGGCGCGTCAGCGTGAACAGGCTCGCCGGGGACGCGTGCGCCGTGCCGAACACGACGAAGAGGTCCGCGTCGGCCTCGGCGAGGGCGCGGTAGGCGTGGGCGTAGCCCACGGCGCCCCGGCGGTAGTCGATGTGGGGGGCGACGAGGAGCGTCGGGGCCCGCACGCGCGGGACGCCGTCGGCGTGCGCGAGCCAGCCGTCGAGCGCGGCGCGGAGCGCGGCCGGGTCGCTCGGGTAGACGCCCCCGGCGCAGGAGGGGGCCCGGGCCGCCGCCCTGCGGTACTTGGCCAGGGCGCGGGCGCGGAGCCCGTCGTGGACCGGCCCCTCGAGGAAGCCTGCTCGCGCGAGGGCGTCGGCGAGCTCGGCGACCTCCGCCCCGGTGACCTCCAGCCCCTCGGCCCGCGCTCGCGCCGCGATCTCGTCGGGGGTGCGGCGTCCGTCGAAATGGGCCGCGAGCCACCAGGCGGCCGGGGAGAGCGCGACCGCATCCACATCCGGGACGACGCCGCTCGGGTCGTGCAGCGCGACGGCCTCGGAGCCGTCCTCCACCGTGACGCTGCGCGGCTCGACCGGGATCAGGAGCGGAAGGGTGAGGCTGCCGGGCACGGAGGGAGGGTAAGCGCGGGAGGGGGACGGTGCAGCAGCCACCGAGACCCTGTGGTCGTGCCCGTCACCGTGGGCCGAGTCCTGTGGCCCGTGGCCCGTGTATCCGCAGGGGCGGAGAGCGCGGCGAGTCACGGGCACGGTTCAGGGGCCACGGGAACCGGGAACCGGGTCGCGGGCACGGGGCCCGGGGACGGTCACGGTCACGGGGACGGTCACGGTCACGGAAGACGGGGCCCTACCTCCGGCGCGCGGAGCGGCCGGCTACCGCTTCTTCCCCTTCCGCGCCTTCTTCTTCGCCTGCCGCTCCGCCTTCCGCTTCTTGCGGCGGGTCTCGCGCTCCTTCGCGCTCTCGGCCGTGATCGGCTCGGGCGCGTAGCCCATGAGCCGCGCGCGGGCCATGGCGCCGGCGGGCATGGGCGGGGTGTAGCCCTTCGGCAGGCCGGCCATCTGCGCCGCCATCCGCGGATCGAGCCCGCCCTGCATCGCGCGCTCGACCGCGCCGGCGTCCTCGCCGAGGACGTCCTCCATCCCCTTGCCCTGCAGCTTGCGCAGCTGCATGAGCTGCTTCACGCCGGGGAGGCGCGCGAGGAGGCCGGGGGCGGAGCCGATCTGCTTCATCACCCCGCGCATGGCGTTGTACTGCTTGAGGAGGTCGCGGACCTCCTTCTCGGTGCGGCCGGAGCCCTTCGCCACCCGCTTCACGCGCGCGTCGGTGATCGAGTCGGGGCGGAGCCGCTCCGCCTTCGTCATCGAGTCGACCATCGCCACGATCTTCGTGAGCGCCTGGTCGTCGAACTGGAAGTTCTCCGGGAGATCCCCGAACAGCGGGAACTTCTCCATCAGCTCGCCGAGCGGCCCCATCTTCCGGACGAGCCGGATCTGGTTCACGAAGTCCTCGAGCGTGAACTCGCCCGAGAGGATCTTCTGCGCGTCGGCCTCGGCGGTCTCCTGGTCGACGTGCTCCTGGAAGTCCTGGACCAGGCCGACGATGTCGCCGAACCCGAGGATGCGGGAGGCGAGCCCCTCCGGACGGAACTCCTCGAGCCGGTCCATCGACTCGCCCATGCCGAGGAACTTGATGGGCTTGCCGGTGACCTCCTTGATGGAGAGCGCCGCGCCGCCGCGGGCGTCGCCGTCGAGCTTCGTGAGGATGAAGCCGTCGATGGAGAGGCGGCGGTCGAACTCCGCCGCGGTCTTCACCGCGTCCTGGCCGATCATCGCGTCGGCCACGAGCAGGATGTTCTCCGGGAGGACCTGCGCCTTGATCTGCTCGAGCTCCGCCATGAGGGCGTCGTCGATGGCGAGGCGGCCGGCGGTGTCGTAGATGACGACGCTCGCGTGGTCGCGCTGGGCCGCCTCGAACGCGTGGCGGCACATGTCCGGCGGCGCGACGCCCGGCTCGTGGAACACCGGGACGCCGAGCTTCTCGCCGAGCACCTTGAGCTGATCGACGGCGGCCGGGCGGTAGACGTCGGCCGCGACGAGGAGCGGCTTCTTGCCGTCCTTGAGGAGCCGGCTGGCGAGCTTGCCGGCGGTGGTCGTCTTGCCGGAGCCCTGGAGGCCGACCATCATGATGCCGCTCGGGCGCCCCTTCTCCGCGAAGCGGAGCGAGGTGTCGACCGGCCCCATGAGCCCCTCGAGCTCGTCGTGGCAGATCTTGACGAAGTGATCCTGGGGCGAGACCTTCAGGACGCCCTTCTCCGTCTTCACCTTCGTCTCGACCACCTCGCCGATCGCCTTCTCACGGACGCGGGCGACGAAGCGCTTCACCACGTCGAAGGAGACGTCGGCCTCGAGGAGGGAGACCCGGATGTCGCGGAGGGCGTCGTCGACCACCTCCGGGGTGATCTCGGTGCGACCCTTCAGCTTGTTGCGGGCAGCCTTGAACCCTTTGGATACGGTCTCGAGCACGTCGGAAGGATCCTTTTCCGCCCTCGGCGGGCCTGAACCCGCGCTTATAACACGGCCATGACGTCGTTTCCGCCCATGGACACGGGCCCCCGGTTCTTCACGGTCGAGGAGGCGAACGGGCTGGTGTCCAGCCTCGAGGTCGAGTTCGGCCGGGTGGCGCGCGCCCGGGCGGCGCTCGGCCCGCTCGTCGAGGCGGTGGGCGGCGCCGAGGCGGCCGTCGCGCTGCTGCCCGAGGACCGCGCGCCGCCGCCGGGGCTGGCGCGCGAGACGGCGCGGCTGCGGGAGCTCGCCGGCGAGATCACCGGCGCCATCGAGCGCGTGAACGGCCTCGGCTGCCTGGTGAAGGACGTGGACCTGGGGCTGGTGGACTTCTACGCGACGCTGGACGGGGAGACGGTGCTCCTGTGCTGGCAGTTCGGCGAGCCGGCGGTGACGCACTGGCACGGGGTCGAGGAGGGGTTCGCGGGGCGCCGGCCGATCGAGGGCGTGGCCGTGCGCCCGCCTCCCTTCCCGAGCTGACGGGGGCGGGCCGCCCGGGGTCGCGCGTGCCGTTCGCCTACTACCAGCGCCTCTCCCGCCGCGCGCAGGCCGTCTACCGCCGGAGCGACGCCATCACCTCGGTCGCCGTCCCGGGCGTCGCGGCGCTCCACCCCCACGTCGCCGCGCTCCGCGCCGCGCTCGACGCCGGCGACGGCGCGGCCATCGCCCGGGCGTCGTTCGCGATCTGCGCCGGCGTGTGCCGGGCGCTCGGCGCCGCGCCGCCGCGCCTCGAGATCCACGCGGTGCGCCCGCGCGGCGCGACGCACGAGCTCCACGGGCTGTACGCGCCGGCGGTGGACGGGCCGCCCGTGATCCGCGTCTGGATGCGGACCGCCCGGCACGCGCGCGTGGTGGCGTTCCGCACGTTCCTCCGCACGCTGCTCCACGAGGTGCTCCACCACCTCGACCTCGAGGTGCTCGGGCTCGAGGCGTCCTTCCACACCGAGGGCTTCTTCAAGCGCGAGTCGAGCCTCTTCCACCAGCTCGTCCCCGAGGCGACGCGGGAGGCCGGCGATCCCGGATCCACGCGCGGCGCCGCCGGCCCCCCTCGAACGCGCGACCTTCGAGGCACGCGGCGCGCCGCGCCGGCGACGGCTATTGGCTCTGTTGGCTCCGGGAAGGAGGTCGCCATGCCGAAGCCCATCACCGTCGCGGTCGCGGGTGGCACGGGGACGCAGGGGGGCGCGGTCGCACGCCTGCTCCTCCAGCGAGGCCACGCCGTGCGCGCCCTCACCCGGCGGCCGGGCTCGGCGGCCGCCGCGGAGCTCCGCGCGCTCGGCGCGGACGTGCGCCAGGCCGACCTCGACGACGTCGAGGCGGTGCGGCGAGCCCTCGCGGGCGCCGACGCCTTCTTCGCGATGGCGACCCCCTACGAGGCCGGGGTGGACGCCGAGATCCGCCAGGGCCGCCGCGCGGCGGACGCCGCCCGGGAGGCGGGGGTGAAGCACCTCGTCTACTCCTCGGTCGCGAGCGCGGACCAGGAGACCGGCATCCCGCACTTCGACAGCAAGGCCGAGATCGAGGCGCACGTCCGCGAGCTCGGCGTCCCGTACACCATCGTCGGCCCCGTCTTCTTCATGGAGAACTTGATCGGCCCGTGGTTCGTCGCGGAGCTGCGCGCCGGCACGCTCGCCCTGCCGCTGCCTCCGAGCCGGCCGCTCCAGATGATCGCCGTCGAGGACATCGCGCGGTTCGTCGGCGTCGTCCTCGAGCGTCCGGACGAGTTCCGCGACCGGCGCGTCGACATCGCCTCGGACAGCCTCACCGGGCCCGAGATGGCGAGGATCCTCGCGGAGGTCAGCGGGCGCGACGTCGACTTCGTCCAGGCCTCGCTCGACCCCGTGCGCCGGCGGAGCACCGATCTCGCGCGCATGTGGGAGTGGTTCGACCAGGTCGGCTACGGCGTGGACGTCGAGCGGCTCGTCCGCACGTACCCCGAGGTCGGCTGGCACGACTTCCGGCACTGGGCGCGCGAGCAGGACTGGAGCATCCTGGACGTCGCCGGGCCCGAGCAGCCGACCGCGTGACGGCCCGGGGCGCGCCCACCTGGGCGCGACGCTCCCCGGGAGAGTAGGGCCGCTCGGACTCGAACCGAGACGCCGGTCGCCCGGCGGAGGATTTTAAGTCCCCTGCGTCTGCCGTTTCGCCACGGCCCCGTGGCGCGCAGTGTAACGCGGGCCGGCGCCTCGCGGGCCGGGTGCTTATCGTCGGGCGCATGGACCCGACGGCGAGCGGCGAGACCGGGGCGGAGCCGAGGCGGACCGAGGTGCAGGCGGCGGGGGCGGAGGCGCGCTGGCCGCCTCTCCCGCTGGCGGGCTGGCGGGACACCTGCGACACGCTCCACCTCTGGACGCAGGTGGTGGGGAAGGTCCGGCTCGCCCTCACCCCGCTCGAGAACCATTGGTGGAACGTCCCGCTCTACCTCACCGCCCGCGGCCTCACCACCTCGCCCATGCCGGTCGGCGACGACGTGCTGGAGATCGCCTTCGACTTCGTGGAGCACGCGCTGCGCCTCGACCTGAGCGACGGCCGCGAACGGCGCGTCCCGCTCCGCCCCATGACGGTCGCCGCGTTCCACCGCGAGCTGATGGCGGCCCTCGACGAGCTCGGCTGCCCGGTCCGGATCGACTCCAAGCCGTGCGAGATCCCGGAGGCCGACAAGATCCGCTTCGAGCAGGACACGGTTCACGCGGCGTACGACGCCGGCGCCGTGCACCGCTTCTGGCGCATCCTGCTCGCCACGCGCGCCGTCCTCCAGGTGTTCCGCGGCGGCTTCGTCGGCAAGGCGAGCCCGATCCAGTTCTACTGGGGGAGCTTCGACCTCGCGCTCACCTTCTTCTCCGGCCGGCGCGCGCCGCCGCGGCCGAACGCCGGCCCCATCACGCGCGAGGCGTACTCGCACGAGGTGGCGAGCTTCGGGTGGTGGCCCGGCACCGGGGACCAGGACGCGGCGTTCTACGCGTACGCGGCCCCCGAGCCGGCCGGCTTCGCGAACGGGACCGTGAGCCCCGCCGCCGCGCGATACGACCCGCGGTTCCACGAGTACCTCCTCGACTACGAGGCCGTGCGCACCGGCGGGCAGCCGGACGACGACCTCCTGGCGTTCTTCGCGAGCACCTACGCCCGCGCGGCGACGCTCGGGAAGTGGGATCGGGCGGCGCTCGAGCGGTGACGTCACCGCCGAGGGCGCGCGACCCGGGCGAGGGTCTCGAGCAGCCGCGCCGGTCGGCACGGCTTGGTGAGCGCCGCCGCCGCGGGCACGTCAGCGAGC
This sequence comes from Anaeromyxobacter oryzisoli, assembly GCF_022690765.1. Lineage (GTDB taxonomy): Bacteria > Myxococcota > Myxococcia > Myxococcales > Anaeromyxobacteraceae > Anaeromyxobacter > Anaeromyxobacter oryzisoli. The sequence goes on from NZ_JALCZA010000002.1 coordinate 9,445, forward strand.
ACGTCGAGGGGCCACGACGAGAGGAGCACGACCGGGATCCCCGCGAGGGCTGGGTCCTCGAGCTGCACCTGGCGGAGCTCCCGGCCGGACAGGATCGGCAGCACGAGGTCGAGGAGGATCACGTCGGGGGCGGGCTCGCCCGAGCGGAGGAGGTGCAGCGCCTCGAGCCCGTCCCTCGCCTCCACGACGTCGAGGTGCTCGAGCCGCAGCAGGTCGGAGAGCGCGCCGCGGAGGTCGCGGTCGTCCTCCACCAGCAGTACCCGGATCGGCCGCTCGTCCGAGCCGATCGCCGGATCGCCATACGTGGAATCGGACGCCACGGCCAGCGCCCCTCTCGGTAGGGCGCCGCTCCCGGCGCCCGCTCCGCCCCGCGCCGACGCGCGGGTGCGGACTCTGGCACTGCAAGATCGGGTCCGCGCTGCCGCCGCGAACTTCGGACGGTTGCGGGCCCGGCACGGTGACCCAGGGTTCGTGGCGAACGGTCACGCGATTTTCCTGACCGAGAGTAATTCGCTCTCCCGGTCACGCCGGCGCTTCGCGCGTCAGGGGCGGCGCGTCGCCGCGGCGAGGCGTCCGCGAGCCGGACCGGCGCCGCCCGGAAGGTCCGCCGCGCGACCTCCGCCTGCACGACCTCCAGGCTCGTTCACGGATGGGGAACGCCCGCGAAGCGCGCAGCTCGCGCCTCGAAGAGGCTCCGGAGCGGCGGGTGCCGGCGGAGGAGATCGAGCGCGAGGCGGGCGTGGCCGGGCACGTAGCCGTTCCCGACGAGGAGGGTCGCGTCCTTCCCGACCCCCTCGGCCCCCAGCGCGGCGGCGGTGAAGCTCGTCGCCATCGAGAAGAAGATCACCGTGCCGCGGTCCTTCACCGCGAGGATCGCGGGGAGCTCGGCGCCGGTCGCCGTCGAGCAGCTCACGACGAGGTCGAACCGCCCGCCCGCCGCCTCCGCCGCGGCGAGCACCGCGAGCGGATCGGTGACGTCCACGCGGAGCGCCGCGTCCGTGGCGCCGAGCGCGTGCACCGCGGCGAGGGCCTCCTCGGAGCGGTCGGCGATCACCACTCCGCCGGTCGCGCCCACGCTCTCGCGCGCCTGGACCGCGACGAGCGCCCCGGACTTCCCGGCGCCGAGCACGAGCACGCGCAGGCCCGGCCGCAGGTGGCGGGCGACGAGCGCCGGCGCGCCGCACACGTCGAGGGCGGCGAGGGCGACCGGCTCGGGGAGATCGTCGGGGAGGAGGGACCACAGCCCCGTCGCGAAGAGGATCGCCTCGCCGTCGCACTCGACGCGGTCGAGCTCGGGGTGCACGGCGCGGATCCGGTCGAGCCGGAGCGGCGTCAGCGTGAGCGAGACGAGCGTCGCGATCCGGTCGCCGGGCCGGACGTTCGCCGCGGCGGGGTGGGCGGCGCCCACCGCGGACACGCGCCCGACCAGCATCCCACCCGAGCCGGTGACCGGGTTGTGGAGCTTCCCGCGGGCGCGGACGATCCGGAGCACCTCGGCCGCGAGCCGCGCGGGATCCCCCCCGACCGCGCCCTCGAGCTGGCGGAAGCTCGCGGCGTCCACCTGGAGCGCCTCCACCGCGATGGCGAGCTCGTCCTCGCCGAGGGGCAGGGTGGGGTCGAGCACCTCGGCGCGCTGGGGGAGGGCGCCGGGCGGGGAGACGACGCGCCGGAGGCCGTAGGGATCCACCGCGCGAATCTAGGAGCGCGGCCGGCGGGCGTCGAGGGCCGTCCCCCGACGGATCACCGGGGGTCGGGCCACGGGGCAGGCGGGACAGGGACACGGGTCGGGATGACGGGTTCGCGTCCGGGTGCGGGGTCGGGTGAACGCGCGAGGCCGCCCTTGAGGGCGTGATGACCGCTACGCGTCCCCGTCCACGACCACGAGCGCATCCAGCTCGAGCAGGGCGGGCGCGAGCCCGGCGGGGCCGCGCAGCGACTTCTCGAGGCGCACGCACCGCGCCGCCTCGTACCGGTGGCCCGCGGCGAGGAACGCCGCGCGCGCCTCGGCGAGGGCGACCAGGGCGTCCTCGCTCCGCTGCTGCGCGACGAGGACGCGGGCGCGGGCGAGGCGCGCGATCGCCCCGAGCACCCGGCCGCCGCGGGCGCTCGCGAGCTCCTCGAGCTGCCTCGCCTCCACGTCGGCGTCCGCGATCCGCCCCCGGGCGATGGCGACCCGGACCGCCTCCGCCCGGAGCATCGCGTCGCACGACGCGCACTCACCGTGGCGCGCCGCGGACTCGCTCGCCTCCTTCACCGCGTCCTCCGCGGCGGTGAACAGGCCCGCGGCGAGCCGGTTGCGCGCCTCGGCCGCGTGGAGGCGCACGAGCACGTGACGGCGGAGCGCCGCCCGCTCGGCGATCACGACGCCGTCGCCGAGGAGCTCGCGCGCCTCGTCGATCCGCCCCCGGATCGTGAGCAGCGTCCCGAGCCGCTCCATCGCGAGCGCCTCGCCGAACGCCGACCTGCCGCCGCGGAAGCCCTCGAGCGCGGCCCGCAGCGCCAGCTCGGCCGCCTCGAGCTGCCCGCCGGCGAGGGCGCAGGTCGCCTCGCCGAGCCGCCCCGAGGAGACGGCCTCCGGCGCGTTCCGCTGCCGCGCGCGCTCCACGATGAGGGCCGCGGCGCGCGCGACCTCCGCCGCCGAGGCGTCGCCGAGCAGGTCGCGCTCCCACAGCGTGGCGTGCACGTCGAGGAGGTGCTCCGGCGCGGTGTCCTGGTGGAGCCGCGCGCGCGCCGGGAGCGGCTCGTCGGGCGGGAGCTCCGTGAGGCCGAGCATGCCGCCGGCGATCGCCGCGAGGTCCTGGCCGCGGGCGACGAGATCCGCGTCCCCGGCCGCCGCGGCGGTCTCGACGCACGCCCTCGCGGTGGCCAGGGCCGCCTCGTGGCGTCCGGCGTGCCAGAGGAGCTGCGCGCGCAGGTGGAGGAGCGGCGCGACCTCCTCCGGCGCCTGCGCGGTGGCGGCGACGAGGCCGTCGTCGATCGCCTCCTGCGCGCCGGTCAGATCGCCGCCCGCCGCGAGCGCCACCGCCGCGAGCCGGTGGGCGCGCGCCCGCTGCTCGGGCGCCGGTCCGGCCCCCGCCCTCGCCTCGAGCCGGGCCGCGTCCCCGAACGAGCGGGCCGCGTCGCCGAGCTCGCCGAGCTGGAGCTGCACCCGCCCCGCGGCGTCGAGCAGCTCGAGCCGGGCGGAGACGTCGTCGGGATCGAGGAGCGCGAGCGCCTCGGCGAAGAAGGTCAGCGCCTCGGAGAGGCCGGCCCGGTCGGCGGCGCGGTGACCGGCGGCGACGAGGTGCCGGACCGCGCGCTCGCGCTGGCCCGCCAGCCGGCGGTGGTACGCGAGGGCCTCGGCCGGGGCGGCGTGGCCGGCGGCGGCCTCGATCGCGTCGGCCACGGCCGCGTGCAGCGCGGCCCGCCGCTCGGGGGCGAGGCCGTCGTAGATCACGTCCCGCACCACGGTGTCGTGGAAGTGGTAGCCCGCGCCGTCCTCGTCGAGGAGGCGCGCCTCGAGGCAGGCCTCGAGCGCGGTGACGGCCTCGTGCGCGTTCAGCCCGGTGGCCGGCCGGACGAGCTCGAAGTCGAACCGCCTCCCCGCGACGGCGGCGGCGGCGAGGAGCGCCTCGGCCCGCGCCCCGAGCCGCGCCACGCGCGCGCGGAGCGCGGCGGCGGGATCCGCGGGGATCTGCTGGCCGGGCACCGCCTGGCTCCGGACCGCCTCCTCGACGAGCGCCGGGAGGCCGTCGGTGGCGTGGTACACGCTCGAGACGACGCCCTCCGGCGCAGGGCCGCCGAGCAGGTCCTCCACCAGCTCCCGCGTGCCGGCGAGGCCGAGGCGCGGCACGCGCACGCCGCGCGCGAGCCGGCCGCCGTCGAGGTGCGCGAGCGCCATCTGGATGGGCGTCCCGGCGTGGATCGCGTCCTCCCGGCAGGTGCCGATGATGGAGAGGCGCAGCTCGGGGGCGCGGCGCGCGAGGAAGTGGAGCAGGTTCAGCGAGGACTCGTCCGCGTCGTGCAGATCCTGGAGCACGAGGCAGAGCGGGTGGCCCTCCGCGAGGGCGACGAGCGCGGCGACGACCGCGTCGAGGACCCGGAGCCGGATCGCCTCGGCCGACCCGCCGGCCGCGATCTCCGCGAACGGGTCGGGCGCGCCGGGGTGGACCCGCGCCTCCTCCCGGAACAGATCCGCGAACAGCGCGTAGGGCGCGCTGGCCCCCGCCGCGGCCGGCGCGCACGCGATGCCGGTGAACACCCTCGCCCCGCGCGCCTGCGCGATGCGCGCCCCCTCGACGGCGAGGCGGGTCTTCCCGACGCCGCGCTCGCCCAGCAGGACGAGCGCGCCGTAGCCGCGCTCCGCGAGCGACTCGAGGAGGAGCAGGATCGCCGAGCGGCCACGCACCGGCGCGGGCTCCGCCGCGCCGAGGAGGCGCCGTGCCGCGCGCCAGGCACCGTCCGCGCCGAGCGCCGCGGGGGCGGGCCCGAGCTCGCCCCGCTGGATCGCCTGGCGCAGGCCGCGCGTCTGCTCCGAGGGGGCGAGGCCTGCGGCGTGCAGGGCCGACTCGCACGCGTCGTACTGGCGGAGCGCCTCCGCGCGGCGGCCCGAGCCGGCGAGGAGCTTCATGAGGAGCTGGTGCGCGTCCTCCGCGGCCGGCTCGACCTCGAGGAGCCGTCGAAGGAGGGGGATGGCCTCGCTCCCGTTGCCCTCGTCGGCCGCGGCGCGTGCGAGGGGCTCGATCGCCTCCGCGAAGCGGGCGCGGAGGAGGGCGCGGCGCGACGCGAGCCAGGGCGACTCGCGATCCTCCGGCGAGAGCTCGCCGTGGTAGAGCGCCACCGCCTCCGCCCAGCGCTCGCGCCCACCCGCCTGGACGGCGTGCTCGAAGGCGTCCACGTCGAGCCAGACGTCCTCGCGGAGCCGCAGCCGTCCGCGCTCGATGTCCACCCATCGTCCGCCGAGGATCTGGCGGAGATCGTACAGCGCGCGGTGCAGGTTGTTCGCGCCGCTCGCCGGATCCTTGTCCGGCCAGAGCGCCTCGATGGCCTTCTCCCGGGTGAGGGTGCGGCCCGGGGCGAGCGCGACGAGCTTGAGGAGGTCGGCGGGGCGGCGGCGGCGCCACGCCTGCGGCGGGATCGGGACGTCCTCGCGGACGACCTCGAAGCGGCCGAGGAGGTACAGCCTGAGGAGCGGCTCCCGGCGGCTCGCCAGGGCACCGCCGCGCTGTGAAGAAGCAGCCACCCGACCTCCCCGGTCCGGGCGTGAAGATAGCAGCAAGGCCGGGAGGCGGACTTGATCCCGGGCTACACTCGACCGGTATGCGCTACCGCCTCGCCATGCCCGAGCCTCACTCGCACCTCTTCCACGTGGAGGTGGCCATCGAGGAGCCGGGCGATCAGGTCGAGCTTCGCTTCCCCGTCTGGACGCCGGGCAGCTACCTCGTCCGGGAGTTCGCGCGGCACGTCGAGGGGCTGCACGCCGAGGACGGCGCGGGGCGCTCGCTCGCCGTGCAGCGGCTCGACAAGCACCGGGTGCGCGTGGCGACCGGCGGCGCGCGGCGGCTCGTGCTCCGGTACCGGGTCTACGCGAACGAGCTCACCGTCCGGACGGCGCACCTCGACGGCACGCACGGGTACCTGAACGGCGCGGCGGTCTTCCCGTACGTGCCCGGCCGCGAGCGGGAGGCGCACGTCCTCGAGATCGACGCGCCCGAGGCCTGGCAGGTCGCGACGGCGCTGGAGGGCGGGCCGGACGTGTTCACAGCGCGTGACTACGACGAGCTGGTGGACTCGCCGGTGGAGCTCGGCCGGCACCGGCTGGTGCGGTTCACGGCGGGCGGGAAGCCGCACGCCTTCGCGATCTGGGGGCGCGGGAACCTCGACGAGGCGCGGCTCGTGGATGACACCCGGAAGATCGTGGAGGCGTTCGCGGCGCGGATGGGCGGGCTCCCCTACGACCGCTACCTCTTCATCCTGCACCTCACCGAGAAGCGGCGCGGCGGGCTCGAGCACGCCCGCTCGAGCACCCTGAGCGTGGGACGGATGCAGTTCTTCCCTCGCGACGCCTACGAGGACACCCTCGGGCTCGTCGCCCACGAGTTCTTCCACCTCTGGAACGTGAAGCGGCTCCGGCCCGCGGCGCTCCTGCCCTGCGACTACGGGCGGGAGCAGTACACGCGCCTGCTCTGGTGGTTCGAGGGGGCGACCTCGTACTACGAGGGGCTCTCGCTCGTGCGCGCCGGGCTGGTGGAGCCGAAGCGCCATCTGAGGAAGCTCGGCGAGGCGCTCACCCTCCTCGAACGCGCGCCGGGGGCGCGCAAGACGAGCGTCGAGGAGGCGAGCTTCCTCGCGTGGGTGAAGCTGTACCGGCCCGACGAGAACACCCCGAACAGCACCATCTCCTATTACCTGAAGGGCGAGCTCGTGGCCTTCGCCCTCGACCTCGCGCTCCGCCGCGCCGGGTCGTCGCTCGACGTGCTGCTGCGGACCCTCGTCGCGCGGTGGGGCGAGTCGGGGGTCCCCGAGGACGGCGTCGAGCAGGTCGCCGCCGAGCTGCTCGGCGCGGACGCCGCCCGGGAGTTCTTCGAGCGACACGTGCACGGCGTCGGGCCGCTCGAGCTCGACCTCGGGCTCCTCGGCGTGGCGCTGCACCGGCGCGCGGCGGAGGGGTTCGACGACAAGGGCGGCACGCCGCCGAAGGAGGACGACCGCCGGCCGCCGGCGGGGTGGCTCGGGATCGACCTCGCCCCCGGGCCGAAGCTCGCGGTCCAGACCGTGCGGGAGGGGAGCCCCGCTTGGCGGGCGGGGCTCTACGCCGAGGACGAGCTCGTCGCCGAGGACGGGTTCCGGATCGACCGCGCGGCGCTGTGGGACCGGCTGTGCGAGCGGGGACCGGGCGGGCTCGTGCGGCTCACCGTGTTCCGGCGCGACGAGCTGGTCGAGGTGGAGGTGCCGCTCGAGAAGGCGCCGGAGGACACGGTGTGGCTCGAGGCCGCGCCGGGCGCGCCCGCCGAGGCCCACGCGGCGTTCGAGGCGTGGTGCGGGGCCCGCTGGCCGGGGGCGCGCTGATTGTCTATATCTCGACGCACATGACCTTCGACCCGAACGTGTACGCGACCCGCCGCGCCCGGATCTTCGAGGAGCTGGAGCGGCGCGGCGGCGGCGTGATGGTGCTGCCCGCCGCCGGCGAGAAGCTCCGGAACGGCGAGAACGAGTACCTGTTCCGGCAGGACTCGGATCACGCGTGGGCGGTCGGCCTCGACGAGCCCGACGGGTGCGCCGTGTTCGCGGCGCGCGGCGGCGAGCGGCGCCTCGTGCTGTTCGTCCGGCCGCGCGACCGGGAGAAGGAGATCTGGACCGGCCGGCGCGCCGGGGTCGAGGGCGCGAAGGAGCTCTACGGCGCCGACGAGGCGTTCACGGTCTCGGAGATGGACGACCTCCTCCCCGCGCTCGTCGAGGGCGCGCCGACGCTCTGGTACCGGCTCGGCTTCGACGCCGCGTGGGACGCGCGGCTGACGCGGGTGCTGGTCGCGCTCCGTGCGGCCGCGCGGACCGGGAAGCGCGCGCCCGAGGCGGTGGCGGACTCCGGGCGGATCCTCCACGAGCTGCGGCTCGTGAAGGGGCCGGACGAGCTCGCGAAGCTCCGCCGCGCCGCGGACCTCACGGCCGAGGCCCACATGGCGGCGATGCGCGACGGCCAGCCCGGCCGGCGCGAGTCCCAGGTCCAGGCCGAGATCGAGTACGCGTTCCGGCGCCGCGGCGGGACCGGCCCCGGCTACTCGACGATCGTCGCCGCCGGCGTGAACTCGACCATCCTGCACTACCGCGCCGGCGACACCGTGCTGAGGGACGGCGACGTGTGCCTCGTGGACGCCGGCGGCGAGTACGAGTGGTACACCGCCGACGTGAGCCGCACGTTCCCGGTGTCCGGCGAGTTCACCCCGGCGCAGCGCGAGCTCTACGCGCTCTGCCTCGCACTCCAGAAGGACGCGATCCTCGCCGTCCGCCCCGGCACGACGCTCGACGCGATCCACGACGGCGTGGTGCGGCGGATCACCGAGGGGCTCGTCGGGCTCGGGCTGCTGAAGGGGAGCGTGGACGAGCGGATCGCCGACAAGTCGTACCGCAAGTACTACATGCACCGGACCAGCCACTGGCTCGGCATGGACGTGCACGACGTCGGCGACTACCTCGTGGACGGCAAGCCCAGGCCGCTCGTGCCCGGGATGGTGCTCACCATCGAGCCCGGGATCTACGTCCCCGAGGACGACCAGGACGCGCCGGCGGAGCTGCGCGGCGTCGGGATCCGGATCGAGGACGACGTCCTCGTGACCGAGGGCGGCCAGGTGAATCTCACCGAGGGCGTGCCGAAGGAGCTCGCGGACCTGGAGGCCGTCTGCGTGCGGTGACCGCGGTGGCGCCGTCCTTTCACCTTCCGACATAGGGAGATCCCTCGCGCGCCCCGCGCTTGCCGGGCCACGCTGCGCCCGTGTACGCTCTGCGTCCGTCATCCATTGGTGAACGCGGCGTTCTCGCGCCGCTTCCCGCGGAGGGGGACCATGCGGCGGATCTCGGTGCTCGGGCTCGTGGCGCTCGCGGTGGTGGGGTGCTCGGGGGGCGGTGGCGGATCGCAACCCGCGGCGAAGCTCACCGCCATCGTCGTCACGCCGGCGAACCCCTCGACGATCGTCGGCGGGACGGTCGCGTTCCACGCCACGGGCGCCTACGAGGATCACACCACCCGGGACGTCACGGCGGAGGCCACCTGGTCCTCGTCCACCTCGGCGACCGCGACGGTGTCGAACACCGCGGGGACGCGCGGGGTCGCGACGGCGCTGGCCATCGGCACGACCGTCGTTGGGGCGACGCTCGGCGGGATCCGGGGAGAGACCGCGCTCTCGGTCATCGACGCCACCGTGACCGCCGTCCGGATCGACCCCGCCGCGCCCGTGGTCGGCGTCGGGGAGACCGTCGCGCTCCGCTGCCTCGGGGCGACGGCCGCCGGGCCGGAGGTGGACGTGACCGGGCTCTCGACCTGGGCGAGCGACCGCGTGGACGTCGCGACGGTGACGGTCGGTGCGCTCACCGGCGTGAAGCTCGGCACCGCGCAGCTCACCGCGACCTTCGGCGGGTTCACCGCGCAGGCCACGGCGACGGTGGCGAACCAGCCGCCCGCGCTCGTGGGGCTCGAGCTGACGCTGCCCGCGGGCGCCACGATCGCGGTCGGGAGCGCCCGAAGGGTGGACGCCAGGGCGGTCTACGCCGACGGGAGCCGGAAGACCGTCACCCCGTTCGCGGTCTTCGCGTCGAGCGCCCCGAGCGTCCTCGCGTTCGCCGGGCGATCCGGATGGTACGAGGCGCTCGCGCAGGGGAGCGCGACGGTGACCGGCTCCTGGTCCGGGATGACCGCCAGCGCGACGGTCACGGTGGGACCGGACGGCATCGCGGCGCTCGTGATCGACCCCGCGCCGCAGCTGGTCCCGGCCGGCGACGTGCTGCCGCTCCGCGCGACCGCCGTCCACAAGAGCGGCACGACGGAGGACGTGACCGCGAGCGCCGTCTGGACGACGGACGCGCCGCAGGTCGCGGCCGTGGAGCCGACGACCGGCGTCGCGACCGCGATGAGCGCCGGGAGCGCGGTCGTCCGCGCGAGCTACGCCGGCGTCTCCGCCGCGTCGATCCTGCAGGTCACCGGCTCGACGGCAAGCCAGCTCTCGATCGATCGCACCACCGAGACGCTGGTGGTCGGCGGGACGTCCTGGCTGTCCGGGACGCTCTCGTTCCCCGACGCGACGTCGGCCCAGGCGGATCAGGTCGTCCAGGCGACCGTGGCGGACCCCGCCGTCGTGGCGGTCGAGCGAGAGCCCGACGGCTATCTTCGCTACCGCGCGCTCGCCGCGGGCTCGACCACCGTCGCGGTGCGGGCGGGTGGGCTCACGCAGACCGTGACGGTCCAGGTCTTGGCGCCGACCGCGCTGTGGCTCGAGTCCTCCTTGCCCCTGGTCGCCGGGCTCACGACCAACGTCTACGCGACCGCGTCCGCGGGGACGGCGACGGCGTCGGTGGGCGAGCTCGCGAGCTGGTCGTCCGACGCGCCTTCGATCGTCGAGGTCGTCTACGGCCTGCGAGGCCAACCTCGGCTCGTGGCGCACGCGCCCGGGACGGCGAAGCTCACCCTGTCGTTCGGCGGCGTGAGCACCACCGCGACCGTGACGGTGATCCCCGTGCCCGCTTCGATCGAGGTGACGCCCTCGTCCGCGCTGCTCGCGGTGACGCAGAACCAGGTGTTCACCGCGACCGCCCACCTCGCGAGCGGGGAGGCCGTGCCGGTCGGGGACGCGGTGGAGTGGGTGATGGACGATCCGCCCGTCGGCTACTTCGGCTACGGCGGATTCACCGCGACGCGTCCCGGGACCTCGGCGGTCATCGCGACGGTCGCGGGCGTGGCCGGCCGCGCCGAGGTCGTGGTCCAGGAGTCGCTGTACGCGCTCTCGCTCGAGCCCGCCCTCGCGAACGGCGCGGTCGGACCGTACACTCTCCCGCAGGGGACGACGGCGAAGTTCTCGGCGGATGGGTATTCCTATCACAGCGGGTGGAATCCAGACGTCGCCGTCGCCTGGAGCAGCTCCAACCAGGCGGTCGCGACGTTCTCGACCGACCCCGCGAAGCCGGGCGAGCTCACCGCGGTCGGGCCCGGGACGACGACGATCACGGCGACGTACGCCGTGTCCGGTGGCACGGCGGTCACCGCGTCGGCGACCGTCTACGTGGCGCCGCTCCGCTCGCTCGCGGCCTCCCCGGCCAGCGTGAGCGTCGTGCCGGCGGGTACGGTGCGGGTCGCCGTCGCGGGTACGTTCGATGACGGCGCCGGCGGCACCTTCACGGCGGACGTGACGCCGTGGGTCACCTGGACCTCGAGCGCGACCGACGTCGCCCGGCCCACGTCGGTCCTGACGGCGAACAACGCCGCCATGACGTTCGGGATCCTGGGCGTGTCGCCCGGGTCGGCGGTGCTCACCGGGACCCTCGGCGGGTCCATCGTGGACGTCCCCGTGACCGGGCTGCCGCCGTCCGTCGCGAGCGTGACGATCGCGACGCACTCGCCCGACGTCGTCGGCCTCTCGTTCGCGCCGACCGCGACCGCGGTCCTCGTCCCGAACGCGGCGGAGGTGGACGTGACGAGCCTCGCGACCTGGTCCGCGGACGGGGTGGTGGTCGGCGTCTCGGGCTCGCCGCCGATCGCGAAGGTGCTCTCGGCCGGCACCGGCACGGTCAGCGCCGCGTTCGGCGGCGCGACGGGAACGGCGTGGGTGTACGCCACGGCGGGTTCGTACACGGCGCTGGTGCCCGACAAGCGCCGGCTCACCCTCGCGCCCGGAGGGTGGACCAGCATCCGGGTGGAGGCGCGGGGACAGTCCGTTTCCAGCACCATCGAGGGTTTGACCGTCGCGTCGTCCAACCCGACGGTCGCGTCCGTGCAGACCTCCGGGGCCTACGTCTCCATCGCGGCGCATTCGCCCGGCGAGGCGCTCGTCACGGCCTCGTACGGAGGGGTGGACACGCGGATCGCCGTGAACGTCTTCGACCTGCCGGGCGACTTCTCCAGCCTGCACGATTCCACGGTGCTGCACGTCCACGAGCGGACGTCCGTCACGGTCTTCGACTGGGTGCGCAACATCGGGGTGGACTCCCAGGCGGACGAGGCGGTCACCTGGACGTCGAGCGATCCGACGGTGCTGAAGGTCATCGGCCCCGGCGCGATCCAGGCGCTCAAGCCCGGACACGCCTTCATCACCGCGTCCGGTCCGGCGTGGCAGGAGTCCACCGGGTTCACCGTCTCGAGCGCCCAGCTCGTCGAGCTGTACCCGAGCACCCCGGCCGTGCCGCTGCCCGTCGGGACGGCCGACTCCCTCCGCGCGTACGCGAGGTACTCGGACGGCGTGCGCGTCGACGTGACCCGCGACGTCACCTGGTGGAGCGCCGCGCCCACGGCCGCCGCGTTCGACTCCGGCACCCCCGGCCTCGTCCGCGCCCTCGCCGCCGGGACGACGCGGGTGGAGTGCCGCCTCGACGGGCTCGCCGCGGACGCGATGGTGACCGGCTTCTGACCGGGAGGGATGGATGCGTCGGGAGGGCCCGGGCGCCGTGCAGCGCCGCGCCTGGGGCCCTCTCGCGCGCCTGCTGCCCGGCCGCGGAGGGAGCCGGGGGAGGGCGGGAGGAGGGGCGCCCGGAGGTCGCCGGAGCACGTGCTGGAGCGCCTTCCAGAGCGCTCCGGCGCACGCAACCGCCGGCGTGCAGCCCGCTCGATCCCCCGCCTCACGCCCGCTCGCTCTTCACCCTTGACAGCTTTCCGGAGGTCCAGTATCTACGCCGCCTTGCGACGGACCGACGCCCTCCCGAGGCGCGGTGCAGTACCGCCGATCGAAGCACCGGGGAGTGGCTCAGCCTGGTAGAGCACTTGGTTCGGGACCAAGGGGTCGCAGGTTCAAATCCTGTCTCCCCGACTCAGAAGGCCGCGATTCCTCTCGGGAAACCGACGGAACGCGGCCTTCTTCTTTTCCGGATGGTGCGCTGCGCACCACCGGCGCACCAAAATCCGTGACGCTCGGTGCGGACGGTGCGGGCAGTGCGGCGTCGGGCGGCGCGCCGGAGTTGCTCGAGGACGCGGCGCCCAGGGTTGCCGCGCCAGTCGAGGGAGGAGACATGCACGTGCCGAACACGATCGCTGCCCGGCTTCGCAGCTCGCTCGAGCGCATCGTTGAGCAGGCGTCGGAGCTGGCCCGAGGCCTCGGGGTGCGTCGCCTCGAGCGGGACCTCGGGACGGCCGTCGTCATGTCGGGCGCCGACTTCCACTTCGAGAAGCCGAGCGCCGCGCAGCAGGATGCCCAGCTTGAGCTGAAGCGGCGGTACGAACCCTTCTCGGAAGTCGTCCGCGTGCTCCTGCGCGCGGCTCCGGAAAGGCTCGTGTCGGATTGGAGGAAGGCGGACAAGAAGTTCAAGAGCGCGTGGATCGAGCTCGGCACGAACTACACCCTGTCGGCCGACGAGGCGCGAAACGAAGCCGCGCTCCGGAAGGACGCGGACGCGCTGGCCCAGGTCCTCTCGGTCCTCGAGGGCATCGGCACCACGGGCGTGCTGCTCGTGCCCGATACGAACAGCCTCGTCGACCAACCCGATCCGGTCATGTACCGGCCGATCGCGGGGCGCGACGATTTCACGCTCGTGCTGCTGCCGCCCGTTCTTGACGAGATCGACGACCTCAAGATCGCACACAAGAATCCGGACGTTCGCGACGGCGCGATGCGCGCGATCACCAGGATCAAGGGCTGGCGGGACCAGGCGCGACGCGCCGGACGTACGCTCAACGACGGCACGGTCGTCGACGGTTCCATCACCGTCCAGTCGCTACACATCGAGCCCGACGTGAAGGGCTCCCTTTCCTGGCTCGACGCCTCCGTGGCGGACGATCGCATCATCGCGGCTGTCCTCGCTGTCGCGGCGGAGCACCCGGCCGCGCGGGTGGTGCTCGTCACGGGCGACGTCAACCTGCAGAACAAGGCGGACGCGGCCATGCTGGAGACGGCTGACACACCGTAAGCAGAAGGTGCCCGGGCGAGGCGCAAGGAGGGCGACCACGTTGATCGCCTTCGCTCGAACGTCCAGCACCGGCGTTCGCGCGGCCGTTCTCAGCCGGAGGGGCGCCGCTCGTTTCAGCGGCGGAACCGCGGAGTCCACGACTCTTCGAGAGCGTCGAAGTCATGAAGTTCCCCCCCGAGTTTCGGAACCGGCTCAGCCGCTCGACGTGCGCGTGTTCGCGCTCGTTGCCGCTCCGGATGTGATCAGGGCAGGGTCGAGTGCCGCCCGGTGCACCAGTTCAAGGACGTCGCCGTCGGCTGAAACCGGAACGCCAAGTCGTGAAGCGTCTCCAGCCCCACGAAAGGCTCATCGGCACCTCTTCGCTGACTCCGGAGGAGACTGCGAACGCTTCCCCTCCTCCGATGGCTCGAACGACGACTCTGGTCTTCCTGGATTCGTAGATCAGGAGGGTTCGGAACGTCGCGTTAGCCAAGAGCCGAACGGATCTTCGCAGACCACGTATTCGAGGAGTGGACCTCGCATACCTCGGTGACGTTCTCAGCGTTGGGGCGCAGAAGCGGCAAGTTGCCATCAACCAGGAAGTAGATCGCGGACAGAAGCGCGTCCGTTGTAGTGCCCGGGAGTTGGCTAGCGATAAGCGCGCGGAACACCGTTGCGATCGAATCCGGGTCCTTCACGAGCTCGTATGCGAGCGGCTGCTGCGTCCGTTCGCGGTTTGAGAACTCGCCACGCGCGATCGCAACGGCAAGTCGGCGCCAGACTTCCGGCGGGACCGCCTTCTCGCGTCGTAGCAGGTCCAGCGTTGCGTACGCATCCTCGTCATCACCGGCGAGCACGGTCTTCTCAGCCAGTTCCAGGATGGACGGTGGGGCAGGTACACCGTGGGCTTGCGCTGAAGCCCAACGCTGACGTCCTTCCATTCGGAATCGCCGGTGCTGGTCCCGAAGCAGCTCCTCGATTCCACTCCAGTCAGGCGCAGTTGACGCGTCGGGCACGCTTCGGGGCAGCGATAGAGCGCGCCGAACCAAATCGGAAACCTCAGAAGGCACGTGGACGTCGTCGACGGATTTCGCCTCCCGAAACCGGACGAGTCGCGCCTCGATCTGTGGAAGAAGATGCGCGAGTCCGAGAGTCGTGAGGCTTGGAGCAATCGGCGCGATACTCGCATGTCGTTCTTCGATCGAAGTACGGTCCCATAGGCCGAGGTGCTCGCCAACTGCGAATGCCGCCTGAGCGCGATCTTCGGACAGGAAGAGTTTGGACGAGGCGATCTGCGCCTGAAGCGCTCTCGCGATTCCACACAGTGCTTCTTCGGTCGTCTCAGCGGAACTAGCGGCCGAACGAAGCGAAGCACATCCGTTGCGAATGCTGTCTGCCTCGGACTTGGGCAGGATGACGCGGCTGGCTGCAGTCAGGCGCGCCGCGAGATCGTCAAGGGGAATGTGAAGGTCGGGTTCGGGGACGGGGCCGATCAGGAAAGCTGCCAACGATACTCGGTACTCGAGGTTCTGCGACGCGAGGCCGAGTTCGAACGCAGCCAACGCTCCGTTGCCAACCGAATACGGCTCGTTGTGGCGAGGCGTCTCAGCATGCACCTTCTTCGGGAAGAAGGCTGGGTTGAAGATCGCGGGGTGGAGTTCAATGAGAGTTCGAGCACCTGCTGAGAGCAGCGTGCGAATCCGCTCCGCGGGGAAGAGCTCCAAATCCCAGCCGTGGGTTGTGTGAGTGAACGAAACTGCTTCATCGCGCTCCGCAGCCGTGACAGACCGACTCGTAACGAACACCACAGACGAGCACGGGTGCCCGCACTCGACCATTCTGTCCAAGTCCTCCTCGAGCTTGTTGCGCCAATCCTTCCGGCAGCTGAACGCGAAGATCACCGGCGCGCTGCTGCGCGAGCCGGTGAACAGCGCATCTCGGCCGCCGTCAGCCGACCCGCCGAGTGGTTCGATTCCCGTCCATCCTGCACGGACCATGAGGTCGCAGCAGAATCTCTCGAACTGGCGGTAGTCGGTCGCGTGTTCGAGGCAATACAGAATCGGGTCGGCGGCCACTGTGTACTCCGCGGCATGTGGGCGAGACCTGCTCCGACAGGTCGAGAGCGAAAGCGCACCCGTCTACCAGACGATATCACCCCAGTACGGAGCGTTCAGCGCCTGAACGGCTTGAGAGTAGAGCGCGCTTCGTTCCGAGAGGCTGATGTCCAGCTCGTTGTTCGAGTTCGCAGGATCGACGAACCGCATCGACTGAACGTCAGAAACGATAAAGGAGAACACCTGCTGCATGCTCCGCGCGAAGTCCGACACGGGCGTTCCCGCTAAGGCGCGGTTGATGAGGATCTCCAGCGCGAAGGTGCTGCTGGAGAACTGCCGCCGAACGCGCCAGAGCTTCATCAGCTTGACGATCTCGCGGATCCCGGGCCTGCGTACCGCGTCGATGTGAACCTTGAGGCTCGTCTGGAGGGTGCTCCCGTTGCCGACGTTCTTGAACAGCGTCGCGTAGCGAAATGTGGCGTCCTGTGCACGGCCGGGAACGACGTCAACGTGAAACCCGTTGTCGTACGGCAGGTGCAGAGCAACGGTCTTCGGCTTTACGACGTACCGGGAGCCCGTGAGAACGTTGTGGACGTGCCAGAAGATGTCCTTCAATGACGCCAGCTCGGTGCTCGGAAAGTAGACGACGAGGTCGAGGTCGTATGACGGGCGGATCATCGTGTCCTTCCCGTAGGACCCACCGTAGTAGATGCGCGGCGAGCTTCCGTACGCTCGCCGAAGGCAGGTCTCGATATCGCCTCGGATGCGCTGAAGGACGTTCAGTTCTGCTTGCTGCAATGCGTACTGCGACAGGAGTCCTTGCAGGTACGAGTGGGGAGTCATCTGGGCCCCCGTACAGCGCGTGCTCGCCTGGACCTGTTCACGACACGTGCTCAGTCGTACTGCTTGTCATTCGGGTTGATCGTCGTGCGGAGAGTAAAGCCTCCGCGGTTGCGGTCGTTGTCGTAGACGCGGAGGAGAGGGTCGATCTTTGGCAGGAGGTCGTACCCGCAGACGATCGCGGCCGGGGCGGGAACGGCCGGGAACAGTTCGATCTCGCGAACGCGTGGGTGGTTCTTCCTGATCTTCGCCAGCGTGTCGCGGTAAGCGCGTCGGAATGCCTGCAAGTCCTTTCGACGACGGAGAAAGTCCGTAGAAGGCGTTCTTCTGGCGAGCGTGATCTCGTACACCGTGTGCTGGCGGGTGACTTGGGCAGGGAGTTGAGACAGGTCGATCGCGCCGCTCAGTGAGAGGACGAGAGCTGCTTGTAAATTGTTCGTCCCGCGCTGGAGAACGCGGGATGTGTATTTCACCGCGGGACCAGCGGTCTTCTTCCATGCCCAAGGATTCTCTCCGTCACGGTGGAGCTGGAAGAAATCGACCGTCATCTTGTTGCTGAGTCGCGTGCCGAGATAAACGAGCAGGTGTATCGGGGCGAGCGCGAACAGCGAGATGTGGCGAGTCTCCTGAACGTCGGAACCGCCTTCGTAAAGACGGCGGACCTTGGTCGCGATCGTCTTCTCGGCCGATGCGACGAAAGCGTCGTCGTCGTGCTCCAAGTCCGTCAGGTTGATGACATACCCGGTCGTATCCGACGGGTACCGGGGCGCCACGGCCTCTGTCACGTTGTGGATCGGGATGCCCACGGCGTCACCGCCGATCTTGGCCTTGAGCTGCACGAAGGTGGTTCTCATGTTCGGCGCTAGCCCCGTCACATGACGTATCCGGTTCTCGTGCTCAGCCTTGTAGGACTTGAGCGCGTCGACCGGAAAATCTGATGGGTTCTTGTCGATGTGCGTGTGATCGGTCTTGCAGAGCAGCATCAGGTTCGAGAGAGCGTTGATGTCCCTGGGGCGTGCCGACGATTCTCCGCGTGGGCCCTCCTGGCTGAACGCTACGATGTGCGCGTTCTCCGAGTAGTTGCCGGCCTTGAGCGTCAGCGGGTGCTCGAAAAGGAACTGGTTGCACCCGCGGAACTCGCACCGTCCTCCGGCAGCTACAGCGAGCACAATCCGCGTGCTCTCCTTAATCTTGCGTCCGACGGGTGTGACCGGTGACGACGGGCTGCCTGGATGCTTCGGAGGAGCTTTGGCCATGCGTGTTCTTCCTCGGACCGCTCGCCGGTCTATGGGGATGTCGCCTCGGCCTTCGGGCCCGAGTGCGTCGCTCCGCCGCCGCTCCAGACTCCCGTGGCGCGCCACACCTCGTAGTCGAGCAGCCAGCATCGGAACCACGGCAGGATCGTCCGCGCGATCGCCATGGTGGAGTCCCAGTCTGTTCCTGGAAGGAAGATGCAGGGCCGCTCTGCCCCCGGGGTGTTCGCTTCATACATGTGGGGAATCGGAACGTCGGGCGCCTCGACGCGGCGCGCGAGCGCTGGCCGGTCCACGAAGACCTTCGGGTTCTCGCGTTCGCGATACTCGATCCGAACCTCGTACTCCTCGGTAATCGGAGTCGCCGATAGCGTGCCGCTCGCGATCAGGAACTCCGTGGTGCGCTTCCGACCGCGGCGGATGCGCGTCTCGCGTTGCACGGCCACGTGGCACCCGGGCCAGAGTGCTCGGAGCGCGATAGCCTGCTGCGATATGGAAAGCGGACGAGCGCGGTACATCAGTCGCCGAAATACGTGTTGCTGGGAACTCGGAAGCCGCCAGCGAGAGGCGCGACCACTCCGAGGCCCTTCGCGGATGAGGTAAGCGTGCCGGCGTCGCGACGGGTCTTCTGCAACTCGGCGTACTTCTGGAACGCGGCCGCGACAGGGTGGACCTTCGCACCGGGGCCGCCATCGAAGAGCTTCTCCAGGGCAAGACGGAGGCGCTCTCCGCGGAGCTGCGTCAGCTCGACGACCCGGGCCTCGAGCATGGATGCGAAGCTCCCGAGCGCCCTCTGGCGCTCGCCGGTGATCCCGTCGGTGAAGTCCTCGTCGGGGTTGCTGGGGTTGACCACTGAAATGGGTCCAGGTGCCGCAGTCCGGACGAGCCGCTGGATCGCGCGGGCGACCTCGATGATCGCGCTCACGACGCACGTTCCCCCGGAGTAGTAATTCCCGGACAGCGTCGTCAGGATAATGGAACGTGGAGCATCGTCCGCTCCGTTGAACGCAACATCGCGCGCGCGCTTCATGAGCTGAACAGCGAGCGCCAGCGGGAGCTTCTCGGAGGCGTCGCTCTGGATAGGCAGGGGCTCGGTTGCCGCGGCCTTCATGAGCCTCTCTACGAGCACGGTGGAACGCTGCTTGAACCAGTCTGCGTATCCGCGAGGGTTGCTCGGCGTCCAGCTCGCGAGCGCAGTGTCCGGGATCTTGACGCACGTCCCGCCTCGCGACAGGTCTGCGATCGCCGGGATGATGTCCATATGGAAATCGCCCGCGTACTCCAGGGAGAGGCAGCGCTTCTTCTTCTTCAGCTTCGCCCGGTAGGTCTCGTGGGCGTGCAGGCGATCGTGGACGGCGTCGTACAGCTTCATCGCCGTCCAGGCACCTCCCCGCACCTCGCACACGAAGTCGAGGTCGTACTCGACTTCGCCGCGCGGCTTCACCGTCGTCCCCAGGCGCATCGAGCCCTGCGGGTAGATCGTCGGGGCGAAGGCCGCCAGCGGACCACCCGGGGCGGCCAGCCAGTCTCCGACGGCCTCGTAGTGGCCCGTCGCTCGGTTGTACTGGTCGTTCGTGAGCTGGACCGCCTCGGCGACCTGCGCAAGGAGGTAGTCGAGATCGGGGTTCGAGGCGACCTGGGGCGACGCGATGCCGGTTGTGGTCTGCATGCGCACCCATACTATCAGGCGGGGCTGACATGGAGCGGCTGCTTACCCGCCGGTAGCTACTCCTGTTTCTGCGAACGACCGAACAGGTACCCGAGCGCCAGACCGAGGAACCCGACGATCGTGCTGTCCAGGACCGCGGCGGTTCCGATCACGAGCACCATGAGCCCGTAGCGCCAGTGCAGCTCCGTCGATTCCCGATGGTGGCGCGCCCGGCTCCCATCGTTCTGGGCTCCGATCCAGTCTGCGATCTTGGTGTTGAGTGCCTGCCCGGCAGGCGTTCCGAGAAACCCGAGCGGCAACGCAGCGAAGCCGCCGTCGTCCTTCTCATCCACGCCTGAAGGCGTCTCAACCTCGGCTGGCTCGGTGCTGCCGCCGCGGGCGACGTCGATGGCCTCGCGCATGGCGCGATGTCTACACCGAGGGGGGGACACGCGCTGAATCAGCGGCCGACCGTAGGGTCACGGTGCGCGCACCCCGAGCTCTTTCGCGGCCTCGATGAAGAGGCGTAGGGGCGCGGAGTGCTGAGCGCGGCTGGGGAAATACGGGAAGTAGCCCGGCGTCCTGGCCGCGTAGTGGGCTCCACTACCTCGAACGGAGTCACTGACTCGGCTGCGAGCAGTGCAGCGAGTGCGAGGGCGGAGCAGGTCATCGGCTCCTCACGGGGTCGGCGCCCACGTCGTGGGAACTGAGCGCGTGCGCCAGACGCCCGCCTCGATGCGGGGCCAAAGCCGCCGGGGGGGCCGGACACTAGGCTCGTGACGGCGAAGGTCGTGATGTTGCGCGCGGCGTACGTCACCGGTGACGTAGGGCCGTCGGTCACTTAGAGCGCGCCACAGCGTTAGCCATGGCTCGGAACCTGCGGATGGGCGGGAAAGCTAGAAGATGCCAGTTGACAACTACATAGCATCCTATACGCTGCCAAGGTAGGTGCGTATCCTACATGGAGGTGCGGAATGACTGAGCAGCGAAGGGCAGTGCGGGCCGCGGTCGTGATGCCGAAGGGAGGCGTCGGGAAGACTGCGACCGCGGCAGCGCTCGCGTGGGGGCTCCGCGAGCACAAGAAGCGCACGTTGGTGGTGGACCTCGATCCGCAGATGGCCGATCTGAGCTTGGTGCTCGGGATCGACAAGCTCCGCGTGAGCTACACGTCGCGAGAGTTGATGCTGCACCCTGAGCGAGAGTTCGCGCCGGTGAAGTTGGATGAGTACCTCGACCTCGTGCCCGCCGACCCGGACCCGGTCCTCACCGAGATGCGGCTCGGGAAGGAGACGATGGTCAGCGGCCCGGTGAAGCTGCGCCGCGCGCTCGACAAGGTGGAGGACCGCTACGACTTCGTCCTCTGCGACTGTCGGCCGGGTGGCGGGGCGGTCATGGCGAATACGCTCGTCGCGTGCGGGCATATCATCGCGCCGGTCCAACTCACGCGATTTGCGGCGAGCTGCATCGTCGAGCTCAGTACCATCCTGGAGGAGGTATTCGAAGGACAGGCTCGACCGCTCATCCGGTACCTGCCGACGTTCTGGACGAGCGATAAGGAGTCGGAGGAAGCGCTCGCGTTCGTGGAGGAGAAGTGTCGCGAAGCGCTTTACGAGGCGCGGATCCCGCGCGCCGTCGCAATCGCCCGCTCGATGGCGGAGGCCGCGTCCCTCTTCGACGCGAGGTTCAAGGACTCGAAGGGGCCCGACGCGTACCGAGTCTTCGTGCAGGAGTTCCTCGCGCGGACGGAGGCGGCCCATGTCTGAGGGCGCTCGAGTGTCGGCGGCGCAGCTCACTGATCGCGGTCCGCAGGCCGACGCCGCGACCGGAACGCCGAGGCCCCGGCTATCCCTGAACCAGATCTTCACCGGATCAGGGAAGGAGATCGTCGAGGTCCCGATAGACCTCGTTAACCGAGACGAGTCGCAGGCCCGCGAGGAGTTCGACAAAGGGCGTCTCGAGGAGCTCGCGGCCAGCATCCGCCGGGAGGGCATCATCGAGCCGCTGGAGCTTCGACCCGACGCCAGCCAGGACGGGCACTTCGTCATCATCTGGGGCGAACGGCGCTGGCGCGCGGCCCAGCTCGCGGGCCTCGCCACTGTGCCCGCCGTCATCAACCGCGAGCCGAAGCACGTCCGACGTCGGCAGCTCTATGAGAACGTGATGCGGGAAGACCTTAACGCCGTCGAGCTCGCTCGCGTCGTCGCACAGACCATGGAAGAGGACGGCCTCGACAGCAAGGGCATGGCGGAGCAGCTGCGCTGGCCCCTCCGCAAGGTGCAGCGCCTCATTGAGATCCACGAAGCGCCGCTCGTCGTGAAGACCGCGATGGTCAAGGGGGCGAACGTGGACGGAGAACGGCGCGTTCTCTCGAGCCGGCACGCGCTGGACGTCATCCGGGCGTACCGGCACTACGCCCGCGGCGACAAGACCGACGACAAGGAGAAGGCGCTCGCGAAGCTCGAGAAGCTCATCGCGCGCGTCCTCGCAGAGGAGTGGTCTGCGAAGAAGCTTCAGGCGTACGTGGGTGCTCTCGGGCGGCCGGACGACGACGCGGCGCCGCCGGCTGCAGATGCGGCGGCGGTCGACGCCACCACCGGCGACAGGCACCCTTTGCCGCCGGTGTTCGAGATATCGGACGAAACTTTCGTGATCGACCTCGCTCGAGCTCGGCGGGACACGCTGGGGCCTACGGAGCGGGCGGAGCTGGTCGCGCACCTGCGGCGCCTGCTCGCGGAGTTCGAGGTCGCGGCGTAGCCAGCACCCGCGCGACGTCGTGTTGCGGCCTCGGCGAGCACCGCCGGGGCCGCAAACGTTCAGGCGTCATCATTGTGGACTCGCGAAGACGCCTGGAATATGAGGGACAAAACCCCTCGGTTCCACAGACGCATCGGAGATCTCGAATGCCACGCGCCGCTGCTGCAAGCTCCATCAATTCCGATATCCTGACAGCCATCCGACCCGCGGTGACCGCGATCGCTAACTTGATCGCCAAGCTCGTTGCGGAGCAGGTCGAGATCGAAGTCCGTTCAGCCGGGCGCGCTGTTCGCGCCCCGAAGCGCCTGGTCAAGAGCCGTCGTACCGGGCGAACCGAGATCAGGAAGTGGACGGCCGATCGTCGGGCGCGTCGCGTTCCGACGTTCGTCATCGAGGCAACCGGCCTGGACACGAAGAAGAAGATCGTCGGGAAGTACGGCGCGAACGCGACTTTCGAGAAGGGCAAGCCGCTGCCGAAGGCAGCGTAGGCGCGAGCTTGATCCGGCTTGAGAACGCCGGATCAAGCCCAGCCACCGACTGCTACTTCGGAAAGTCGCGTGAGGAACTCGACGCGATAGCGTTGGAACCCCTGCTTGTAGTGTGCCCCCCGCCTGCTTGAACCCGTGGCGCGCCCAGAGCCCCTCGGCCGCCTCGCGAATGGCGATCACGAGTAGTACTCGACGGAGGCGCTACCCGCGAGCACGGAAGGGTGCGATGGCAACTTTCAAGGAACAACACCAGGAGTTGCAGCACATCGTCAGAGAGCTTGTCCTCGTCAGGGATCACAACCTCAAGTTCAAGGCAGGCGACCCGCAGGACAAGCTACTCCACTTCGCGGAAGGGCTCCTTGTACTGCTTGCCCTCGAGCGTTTCTTGCGGGCGGTGCTCGGCTCTGACGCAAATGAGAGGCACACACTGCAAAACCTGTTGGAGATGGCTACGTCGGCAAAGCGGAACCTGCTGACGATCCCGGGGACCGGGACACGGGAGCAAGCCATCAAGGCGATCGCGGAGGTTCGCAACACGCTCATGCACGGCAACTACGAGCAGGCGGCGGCCGGTGCGGGAAGTCAGGACGTGCGGGCCTACTTCAAGAGCGGCCAGTACATCAGCGAAGTGGAGTGGCTCTACAAGCTGCTCGACGAATTGATGAAGCAGATCGACCCGGCGACCGGAAAGCCGCGCGTTAAGAAGTGAGGCGGCTCAACCCTGACCTAGAACACCGACCGGTTTGAAAGCGATCTCATCACGCGGCCTTCCGCTGGATCGTTTCGAGGTTCTGGATGGCGCAGGCGCGGCGGAGGTCGAAGAGGTTCTTGCGTACGCCGCGGTAGCGAGCGCGGCGGCCCTGGCGCCGGGCGAGATGGGCAAGCCGGTGCTCGACGCCGACGCGCTCGCGTAGCTTCGCCCGGCCAACCCGCGTCTTCTGCAGCTTGCGCAGCTTGTGCTGGAGCCGCTCGTTCTCAGCGATGGCGACGGTACGGCCGCTGCCGATCCCGGCGACTGTGCAGTTGGCGCGCAGGCGACAGTGATCGCAGGCCTCGGGATCGAATTCGACGACCGAGCCGAACTTGATGCGCTCGGTCTCGCCGGCCGGGCAGGTGATGGTGAAGTCGCGCAGGTTGAGCTTGAAGTCGCCCTTCGCGAAGGACTTCCCGTTGCGCGCCACCCAGGGCTTGCAGATGACCTGGCCGCCCGCGCCGAGGATCTCGTCCACGAGCGAGCTTGCGATGTAGCCGCGGTCAATGTTTCAGCTCGCCGATCCCACGCCCCTGCAGCGCGATGTCTCGCTTCAGCTCCGGCGCGGCCTCGTCCTCCGGCCGGTTCGCCGGCGTGATCGCGCCGGCCAAGGATGAGGTCGCTGTCGAGGTCGGTCGCGATGTGGCGCTTGCAGCCGTTGAAGCGCTTCGACTTGCTCTTGCGCCCGTGGCGCATCTCGCGATCCTCGACGGAGACGCGGCGGTCCGCGGCCACGCCCTCGCGGATCTTCACGCCGCCTCCGCCCGGGTCGGGCTCAAGATCCTGGCTCATCAGCTGCGCGAGAGTCTCGATCTCGTCCTTGAGCGGCGGCTTCTTCATCTCCGCCGCGAGCTCCGAGCCGATCCAGTCCTTCAGGTTCTCGAGCTGGATAGCCAGCGACTTCACCGCCGCCGCCTTCTGCGCTGGGTCGCTCCAGTCGAGATCGAGCGACTTCTTCACGCTCGACTCGCCGAGCGATGGGGCCCGCGCGTCGCGGCACACGCGCTCCACCGATCACCCGAGCAGCTCCGCCGCGCACTCGACCACCTTGCGGCCCGCGTGCGCGAGCAGATTGATGGTGTCCTGGACGCGCCCGGCGCCCTCGAGCGGGCTCGAGTCAATCGCCACGCGCAGCGTCTTCGGCAGCTTCTTCCAGTCGAACTCATTCGTTGCACGCGCCAGATCGATGGTCTGCTCGAGCAGCCGCCGATCCATGTCGTGCGCGATGAGCCGCTCGCGGAACGCTTGCAGCGCCCCCTGCGAGAAGGGGGCTCCCAGGCAATCGAGCACCAGCTGCCACCGCAAGTCGAGGACCGTCGCCTCCACAGCGTCGGAGTCCGACATCCCGAGGTAGCCCTGCAGCACGAGCGCCATCGCGAGCAGCGCCGGCGGCACCGGCTTCTTCCCGGCGCCGGTGTCCCGGTACATCGCCTCGAGCTCCGCCTGGAACTCGTCGTCGAAGATCTCGTGGCGGTGCTTGCGCAGGAAGCCGAAGAGCTTCCGCTTCTTCTCAAGCCGCTTGAGGATGAACTGCTCTTGCTTCGTGACCGTCTGGCTCGGCCGCCACCGCTCCATCGCCGCCTCCGCGCGAGCGCAGGCTCGCTCGAAGGCGAAAAGGATCACGGGCGGATGGGCCCTGTCGATCTCTGGGTGTAAGCGATAGGGTCCGCGGGGCTACCTGGATGGCAGCAGCCGGCCAGCCTTCAGATCGAGAACGGCTACACGACGGCCCGAGCGTCGGACGCTTCGACGTTCGAGCCGCGATCGACCACTCGGCAGACCAAGACCCTACGCAGCGGTTACTCCCCCGCGGCCGAAGGCTTCACGCCGAGCGCCTTGAGGCCGATGGCCATGGGGCAAAAGCCCGTGAGGGCGCTCTGGGTCATCATCACGCCGACGAAGGCAGCGAACCAGAGCCAGCTCTGGCTCTGGAAGATCGGGCTCGCCGGCGCGCCGAGCGCGAGCGCCAGCAGCGTGAACGAGCCCACGAAGAGCCGAACGTAGCGACCGATGGTCATTCTGGCGTTTCCTTGCGCGAGGTTCGGAAGTTAGAGCCGCCCGGCAGCCCGAGGATTCTGCGAGTCTGATGTGCCTGCGCCGAGACATCGCCAAGAGTGGCCGCGACGCCTACCTGCTCCCACCTACTCCGCGCAGCACGAGAGCTTCGCGGGGTCCTTGAACCTCGAGATCGCCACGATCTTCAGGGCCTCCGCCATCGTCGGGTAGACGTGCAGGAGGTCGATGAAGTCCCGGAGCTTCGCGCGGAAGCGAAGCGCCATGGCCGCCTCGTGGATAACCTCGGCGGCGCTCGGCCCGACCATCGAGACGCCGAGCACCTCGTCCGTCCTCGCGTTCGCGACCATCTTCACCACGCCCCTCGTGTCGCGGATCGCGCCGGCGCGGGGCACGAGCGACAGCGGCAGCGCACGGCACCAGCAGGGATAGCCAGCGGCGACGGCCTGCTGCTCGGTCATCCCCACGACCGCAACCTGCGGGTCGGTGAAGATGGCGCGAGGGATGACTCGGTGGCTCACGGTCCGCGGCTCCTCGTTCGAGAGCGCGTTGTGAGCGGCGATCCCACCGTCCTGGCTTCCGACGGGCGTCGCCATCTGGCTCTCGACCTCGCGCCCGATCACGTCGCCCGCCGCGAAGATGTGCGGCACGTTGGTCCGCAGTCGCTCGTCCACCTGGATCTCGTCGGCGGCCCCGATCCTCACGCCCGACCGCTCGATCGCGATGCGGTCGGTGTTGGGCCTCCGCCCAGCGGCCACGAGGAGCCTCTCCGCGCGGATTTCGCGAGGGTGGCCGCCGACGTCGACTGCGGCGACGACCTCGCTACCGTCCACCCGCACCGAGCGGACGCGAGCGCGCGTCACGATACGGACTCCCTCTGCCTCAAGCGCGGCGGCCAGCGTCGGACCGACCTCCCGCTCGTACCCGCGCGCCAGGATCCCCTCGCTTCGTTCGACCAGGGTGACCTCGCTTCCGAAGCGTCGGAACATCTGCCCCAGTTCGAGCGCGACATAGCCGCCGCCCACGACAAGCAGCGACCGCGGCAGCTCCCTCAGCTCCACCGCCTCGCCGCTCGACAGCAGATCGCTCGTCAGGTACGGCACCTCAGCGAGTCCGTCGATGTCAGGGACGACCGGCCGTGACCCGGTGGCGATTAGGAGCTTGTCGCCGGCGAGCCGCTCGCGGCCGACCTGGACGGTGTGCGGATCGACGAACTCTGCGTGCCCCTCCACCACGTCGAACTGGCCGCCGAGCAGGGTCCTGTACTTCTTCTCGCGATAATCGCCGATCACCTCGTCCTTCTGCGTGACGAGCGCGCCGAAGTCGATGCCGAGCGCGACCGGCGACAATCCCGGGTAGCGCGGATGGCTTGCGTCGTGAACCAATCGCGCCGCCTCGATGAGGTTCTTCGACGGCAGGCAGCCCCGGTTCACGCAGGTGCCGCCGAGGACGCGCTCCTCGGTCATCACCGCCGTCTTGCCGAGCTCCTGCGCTCGGAGAGCCGCGGCGAACGCCGTCGACCCGGACCCGAGGATGACCAAATCACATTGCCTCGTGGAGGCCATCACGACCACCTCGCTCCGTCAGTGCGCCAGGCGCGCCGCGGCTCGGCCCCCTCCGAACGATGTGCAGCGCGTCGTCAGCTGCGTCACGACCGCCCCTCGACCGCGAGCGCAGCCTTCGCCTCCTTCACGGCCCTCCGCACGTCGCCGAGACAACACGCGCCGGACGGGTTCTTCCGCTCGCAGGCGCAGCGCCCGGCCCGAATCTCCGCGTCGACCCGGTCCGGGATCGTGCTGTCACCCGTCTCCGCGACCTCCTGCCGGACGTGCGCGCGCGTGAACTCGAAGCAGTAGCAGAGCGGGATCGGGTCCTCGGTCTCCTTCAGGCCCACGCGCACCGACGCCGCGTCCTTCTCGACCACGCGCCCGTCGGCGCCGTAGTAGAGAACCGCGCAGCTCGGAGTCCTGCAGAAACGGCGCTCGACCGCGAGCAGTCCTTCGGCGTGCCCCGGCCTCAGGATCGACCGGATCGTCTCGTCCCCGACGACCTTGCCGACCGCACCGCAGCGCGGGCAAGCGGTCTCCGCGCTCGCATGCGCGTCGGACTTCTCGCAGCTCCCACCTGAGCAGCATGAGCTCATCGCGTTCTCCTAAGAACCGCTCTGCGCGGGAAGGCTGGCTTGGTAGCCGAGCCGGTTCACGGCATCGACCAGCTGCTGCAGCGTCACCTTCCTCGGGTCGTATTCGATGGTGGCACTCTTGTTCGCGACGTCGACGCTCGTGTTTCTCACGCCGTCCAGCTTCGAGAGAGCAGTCCGCACGGCGATCTTGCAGGAGGCGCAGGTCATGCCCTCCACATGGAGCGATACAGTGGTGGAGCCCGCGACCGCGACGCCTTCGGCGCTCGTATACTCGAAGGGAAACGCTGCCATCACCAGCGCAGCCGCTGCGATCACTGCCGCGCCGATGGAAGCCCTGAGGGTCATGACATGCTCCATCCGTGAATCAGCCGAAGAGGATCCCGGCGAGGTACGGAAAGGCGAGGAACACGGCGATCACGACCGTCGCTACCCACAACGCCACGCGCCCGAAGCGATGCGCCGTCGGGACCGTGCAGTCGCAGGCCGGGCTCCCGGATGCACCGGCGCCGGCCGGCCTGGGGTGTCGATACGTGAGGTAGAAGCCCGCGCCGAGCAGGCCGACCGTCAAGACCGCGAGGTAGGGGCGGTAGGCCTCCAGCTTGACGAGCAGGCCTGCTCCGCCGAGGCCGAGTGCCGCAAGCACGAGCGGCCCAATGCAGCAGAGCGAAGCAGCGAACGCCGCGGCGATCGCTGCTCCGATCGATGCTGCGGTGAGCCTCCTAGTGGGCTCGGCCGGCCGTGACGCTGCTCGTTCCATGAGGTTCCCCGATTCCGATCCAGGCCCTGCCCACTCCAAGGACCGGGCCAGTTCGCGATGCGGGCATTCCTGTGCCGCGACAGGAGGTTGGGCGACCACCGAGAAGACGCCGCGTGCTCGCAAATGCCAGAATGGAATGCACGAGACGCCATTCTGGAATACGAATGAGCCATGGCTCCCGAGAACCTCCCCAGGGCGGACGAGATCGTGGCGAGGAGCACTGCCATGCGGCGCGTCCTCGGCCTCGCCGAGCGGGTCGCGACGGTAGACGCACCCGTGCTGCTCACCGGCGAGAGCGGATCCGGCAAGGAGCGCATCGCGCGCCACATCCACGCCCTCTCGCCGCGATCCGCCGGGCCGTCCATCCCCGTGAACTGCGGAGCGCTTCCTGAGACCCTGCTCGAGAGCGAGCTGTTCGGGCACGTGAAGGGCGCCTTCACCGGCGCCGACCGTGATCATCAGGGGCTCTTCGAAGCGGCAACGGGCGGCACACTGCTCCTCGACGAAGTCGGAGAGATCCCTCTCTCCGTCCAAGTGAAGCTCCTGCGCGTCCTGCAGGATCGCGAGGTACGGCGCGTGGGCTCGGCGAAGAGCCGCAGGGTCGACGTCCGGATCATCGCGGCCACGAACCGCGATCTCGGCGAGATGGTCCGAGCGCGAGAGTTCCGGAAGGATCTGTACTACCGGCTCAAGGTGGTGAGCATCGAGGTGCCCCCGCTCCGCGAGCGGCGTGAGGACGTGCTGCCGCTCGCGCACGCGTTCGTGCGCCGGAACTGCACCAGGTACCACTGCGGCCCGTGCTCACTCTCGGCGCGCGCGCTCGACCGACTCCTCGAGTACCCGTGGCCAGGCAACGTGCGTGAACTGGAGCACGCAATGGAGCGGGCGGTCGTGCTGGCAGAGGGGAAGCCACGGATCGAGGAGGGCGACCTCCCGCCAGAGATCCTGGCCGGCGGCGAAGTCCCGCTAGTGGACGAGACCCTCTTGCCGCTCGCAGAGCTCGAGCGGCGCCACGTGCTGCGGGTCCTCGCGCATCACGGTGGGAGCCGGAAGGAGACGGCGAAGACGCTCGGGATCGGAGCGAACACGCTCTGGCGGAAGCTCCGTGCCTACGGCGTCATCGGTGACGACGAGCGAGGTCGCCCTCGACCTCGCCGAACGCTCACCGGTACACTGGGGTCGTGACGCGCGCCATCGTCATCCGCACGAGGGGCTTCAGCTGAGGCCCAGTCCCGGGCCTCGCTTGAGGTGCCGAACTCGCGCCCGTGCTGGCGCGCCTCGATGAGATTCCCGGCGTGAGCCGGAGCCAGGCCGAGTGCTCTGGGCACTACTTCCTCGTCGAGTTGGTCGACGGCGCCACCGATGGCATCGGCGCGCGGGCGCTCGACATCCTGGGGCGCGGCGCCCGGCTCGTCACAGCCGAAGAGGCTAACGCCCAGCACGAAGCCCGCCGACGCGGCGAGCCTTGGGTGACGGCCGCGGACGCGCGGGCTCTGTCCTTCATCGAAGGCCGCATGCTCGGCGTCCGCGTGTCGGCGGCGGTCGCTCCGGAGGTCGGCCTCACCGCCGAGGAGCGGGAGCGACTCGCCGAGGCCGTGCGCGAGGAGATGTTCTCGCACGTGGAGCGGATCTACGCCGGCCTTGCCTCAGCTGGGCGTTTCTTCGAGGCGTGGCCGCAGATCGCGGAGCGCATCGCAGAGCGCTGCGCGCAATGGGTAGAGCCCAATCGCGCGAGGAATCTGGCCTCCGCGCTGGTGGGTCACTTCGCGCCCCAGCGAATTGGCCGCTGAGCCCAGCGCCGTGGATCCTCGCGCGGGAGCGAGCGGATTCAGGGAGATCTTGAACTGATCGGCGCTCTAGGCTCCCTCCAACGCGGCTAGCAGGTGGCAGGGCAACGTCCTTTAGGCATCTGTTCCTAAGGGTCGGAACGGGGACCTTTGAAGGACCGGGCCGCGAAGGGTAGGAGAGCCCTGGATCCGCCCTCGTCCGCAGCCACCCTTTCTTCACGGATTCCGAGGACGGGCGCGGACCAGTGAGGATCTCTGAGGGGACCGGGACGAGTAGGAAAGATTCGCGTGTCTCGTCGCCCTGTGGCCTCGCGTTGCGCCGACACCTTCGTGTTCCCGTCCGTCGATGCGGTACCCGGTGCCTTCTGCCGCGCCGGCGTCGACGTCACCGGTGACGTCGCGCCGCGTTTGTTGTTCGGCAGGGCATTCTCACGAGAGCTGGCCAGTTGACGTCACCGGTGACGTCGATCGAGCAGCGGATGCGTCCTGACCGGAGCTGTGCACGGTGGGCCTTCAGCCAAACCCGGCCATTCACGATCGGTGGACGTCACCGGTGACGTCAGGCTTGACCAGCGACAAGTGGTTGAATCGCGATGCCAGTAGGCACCTATTAGGCACCCTGTAGGCACCTTGACAGCGGGTGCCGAGTAGGGTGCCATGTCGGTTAGGCACCTACATTGGCACCTGATTCGGCACCCTATTAGGCACCCTGAGCAGGTCTAAGTCGCGGAAATGGTTGTCCTTGCCCCACCCAGCAGGCGAGCGCGATCCGAGGTAACGGTGCGGGTCCCAGTTTCCCGACCCCTCTCCCCCAACGACTGGGGAGAGGGGTCGGGAAACTGGGACCAGACTTGGAGAGGAGAAGAAGAGGGTGGGGCAAGGACAGGGGGAAGATAGTTAACGGAGAGAGGAGGAAGAGAAAGAAAGAAGGAAAGAGTGAGAGGTGAAGTTGGTGGGTGATGGTGAGGTGGGGAATAGGAGTAAAGGAAAGAGTTAAGAAGAAGAAAGAAACAATTGTGGTGGTGACGTAATTGGTGGGCCGAGGTGGCGGGGTTGGTGGGAGTGGCGTGGTTCGGGGCGAAGCGAGCAGAGCAGGGGGAACCAGGGCAACGAGTCAAGACATCGCTGACACATCGGTGAAGGCTCGATGGTTCGGAATCGAGAAAGGGCGGGGTGCTGTCTCGTGGAGGCCGAGGCGACGAATAAGCGGGCTGAAAGAACCGGAGGGGAAGAGTCGATGCTTGGGGCGAATGAGGTCGCAGGGCTCGCCGTTCGGGCTGCAGTCGATACGGTCCCGAAATCGGCAGGCGCGAGCGCTCGATTCACGGTCTCGCTAGTGCTCGGGCCCGACGCTGCACCGATGGAGGAGAAAGATCTCGTCGCGGCCGTGCGGCAGCGGCTCAAGGCCGAGGGGCCCGCCGTCCGTTACTCGATCGACGTCGAGCGCTGCGCGGAAGGGACGAGCCGCGTCCAAGTCTGCGAGCGGGTCGAAGCGGTCACCTTGACGGCGCGCGACTACGACGTGCTCGGCTTCCTCGCCATCGCGCGGCGCCTTACGGCGGATCAGCTCATCGCGCTTTCGTTCCCTGGTCGGCACATCACGATCGCCTACCGGCGTCTGGCGATGCTCGCCGCTGCGCGTCCAGGCGGGGGTGGGTATGTCCGGCAGGACTTCTTCTTTGGTGCGCGGCAGGAACGAGCGAAGGTGGCCGCCTGGGCGGTGACCAACGACGGGTACAACGCCGTCGCACCGCTCCTCCCGTACCTGCGGGCGTACTCGACGACACCCGCGGTCGTGGCGAACCTCCAGCACGACCTCTGGCTGAATGATCTGTTCGTCGCGATGGCGACCGCGCGAGGGGCTCCGGTCAGCCCCGGCGATCTGCCGTTCCGGTGGCTGTGCGATACCGACCGGCCGATCGCTTTCCGGACGCTCGACGACAACGCGGCGTTCAAGACGAACCTGTTGCGCCCGGACGCGATCGTCGAGCTGCCGTTCGCGCAACGCCGCATTTTCATCGAGGCGGAGCGGGGGACGCACACGATCTCGCCCATGAGCACCATGAACGCCGGTGCGACGACCATGAAGGCGCGCCGCTACGGGCTCTTCGTCGCCGCGCCGATCGGCGCCGAAGCCCAGACCACTGCGTACCGATCGACGTTCCCGGACGGGTACCGTCCGGAGCTGCTCTTCCTTGTCCACTCGGAATGGCGCCGCGTGCACGTGCTCGAGGCGCTCCAGGCCGAGCACGCGAAGGACGCGAATCCGCCAGACTTCCCGGTGCACGTCATGACCTTCGACAAAGCGCGGGAGCTCCTGACGTCGGCCCTCCCTGCTGGCTGGACTCCGGCTTTCTCGGTGGCAAGGCCGCGGGCGCAGGCGAGGCCGGCTGCAGAGAAGTCGGTCGCGGCGACCGGGCTCAAGCCGGCGCCCAGGGCGCGGGTCAGGGTCGGCGACGCGCAGCTCCTAAAGGACGGGTTCAACGTCCTTCTGGATGAGCTCAAGTCGCGAGGGGGTACGAAGGACCTCCGAGCCGAAGTGAGAAGCACTGTTCGAAAGACTCGCGAGTTCATCGTCTGGCTCGTCGAAGGCGCCGCCGCAGGGTCGAGCAAGACGTGGTCGGGGGCAGAGAAACGCCAGACGCGCCCGACAGTCGCACCGTCCGACGAGGGGAATCGGAAGAGCGGCTGACCGCTGCAGTGAGCTGAGCGCGAGCCCCCGTGGCGACTGCGGGCAAGGCGGCGCCCCGCCGCGACCGATGCGTGGCGCCCGTTGGGGAGCGGCCCGAGGCAGGACCGCGCAGGCGCGCCGATGAAGCCGGCGCCTGCGCGCGGTCCGCCTGAGGAGCGGGTAGCGCGATGCCGGCCGCCCGTCGGCCAACGGCCCAAGGCTGGACCGCGCCCGCGCGCCGATGAAGCCGGCGCCGGCGCACGGTCCACCTGACGACCGGTGCCGCGATGCGCGCGCTCCTCGGCGAACGGCCCCGAAGGCTGGACCGCGCCCGCGCGCCGATGATGCTGGCGCCGGCGCGCGGTCCGCCTGACGACCGGTGCAGCGAAGCGCACGCTCCTCGGCGAATGGCACCGAGGCTGGACCGCGCCCGCGCGCCGATGATGCTGGCGCCGGCGCGCGGTCCGCCTGACGACCGGTGCCGCGATGCGCGCGCTCCTCGGCGAATGGCACCGAGGCGGGACCGCGCCTGCACGCCGATGAGGCTGGCGCCGGCGCGCGGTCCGCCTGAGGACCGGGCAGAGTGGTCCGGCCGCCCGTCGGCGAGCGGGGCCGAGGCTGGACCGCGCCCGCGCGCCGGTGAAGCTGGCGCTGGCGCGCGGTC
Source organism: Anaeromyxobacter oryzisoli (assembly GCF_022690765.1). Lineage (GTDB taxonomy): Bacteria > Myxococcota > Myxococcia > Myxococcales > Anaeromyxobacteraceae > Anaeromyxobacter > Anaeromyxobacter oryzisoli. Next base: position 42,822 of record NZ_JALCZA010000002.1, read on the forward strand.
CGCCTGACGACCGGGCAGAGTGTTCCGCTCGCCCGTCGGCGAGCGGCGCCGAGGCAGGACCGCGCCGGCGCGCCGGTGAAGCTGGCGCTGGCGTGCGGTCCGCCTGACGACCGGGCAGGGTGGTCCGCCGCCCGTCGGCGAGCGGCCCCGAGGCGGGACCGCGCCAGCGCGCCGTGACGCCGGCGCGGCGCGCGGTCCGCCTGACGCCAGCCGTCCGATGAGTAGGCGGAGTCGGTGTGTCACCCGCCATGCGTGCTGACGTCAGCGTCTGCACCGCGCCGCCCTGCGGGCGAGGCGGCGCGGTGCCGCCGCGAACCATCAAGGAGACTCCACATGAGCACGAGTACCACCAGCGCGAAGAAGGCTCGGTCTGCAACGAGAGCCCCCTCGAAGAGCGCGCAGCCGTTGCCGGTCCAGCTCGTCGCACTCGACGACATCGACCCGTCGCCCCTGAACCGTGACTCGCGCAACATCGACGAGCTCGTCGCGTCGGTGCGAGAGCACGGCGTCCAGCAGCCGATCAAGCTGCGGCCGCAGGGGTCGCGCTTCGAGATCGTCTACGGCGAGCGGCGCTTCCGCGCGGCGAAGAAGGTCGGCCTGAAGGCGATTCCTGCCACCGTCGAGAAGCTGACCGACGAAGAGGCGCACGAGCTCCGGATCGTCGAGAACGCCTGCCGCGAGAATCCACACCCGATGGAGGAGGCCGAAGCCTACGAGGACCTGCTCGCGATGAAGGGCGCCCGCGGGAAGCCCTTCCACACCGCTGAGTCCCTCGCGGAGCTCGTCGGCCGCTCCGCGCAGTACGTGTACGCGCGCCTCAAGCTCACCGCGCTCGGGCCGGCCATGCGCAAGGCGTTCTGGGGCGGCGAGCTCACCACCGGCGCTGCGTTCCTGGTGGCCCGGGCCATCCCGCTGGTACTGCAGGAGGAGGCCCTCGCGGAGTTCCGCGAGGCGTTCGCGGAGGGGGAGGAGGGCGCGGCGTTCCCGACCGAGGAGCTCGCCCATCTCATCGAGCAGAAGTACCTCACCCGGCTCGACCGTGCCCCGTTCAGCCTCAAGGACGCGAAGCTCGTCCGGGAAGCTGGGGCCTGCACCACCTGCGCGAAGCGCAGCGGGAACCAGCCCGCGCTCTTCCCCGACGACACCCCCAAGGACACCTGCACGGATGCGGTCTGCTTCCGGAGCAAGCTCGGGGCGCACCGGCAGAAGCTCGGGGAGGACGTGGTCGCGAAGGGCGGCGCGGTGCTGACCGAGCACCAGTCGAACGAGATCTACAAGGGCACGGTACAGCTCCCCTGGAACAGCAAGTACGTCGATGCCGACTTGCCGTGCTACGACGACCCGGAGCGGCGCACCTGGCGCAAGCTCCTTGGCGATCTCTGCCCCAAGCCGACGCTCGCCACGGATCCGACGGGCGTTCCCCACGCGCTCCTCCTCAAGGCGGACGCTCTCGCCGCGCTCGAGCAGGCCGGAGTCGAGTTCGGTCGGCGGCTGAAGGCGCCGGCCTCCGCGCCAGGCACTCCGGACGGGTTATCCGCGGATACCAGTGGCGAAGCGGGACAGGACCCCAGCGAGCCCGTCGACGCAGCTGCGGCGCGAGCTGCAGCGCTCGTCCGCCGCGTGACGATCAGCAACGTCCTCGCCGCGATCGTCGCCGCAGCGGAGGCGCGGCCGGCGGACGATCCGACCTTCGCGAGCCTCATCTTCGAGGCGATGGCGCACGGGGGATATCACGACGCCATCGCGGACACGGTGAAGCGTCGCGGCCTCGAGCGAGGCAAGGGCGAAGCCCCCGAGACCACTCTCACGGCTCACGCTCGTTCCCTCGATGGGAGAGGCCTGCGCGCGCTGATCCTCGAGCTGGCGCTCGCGCGTGGCGCGTACTTCGCCTGGTCGACCAAGTACTCCGAGCGCACGACGGCAGCGGCTGCGGCGTATGCCGTCGATCTGGACGCGATCGAGAAGGCGAGCGGCGACCAGATCGCAGCGCGACGCGCGGAGCGTGCCGCGCGGAAGGCGAAGAAGGTCGCCGCGTAAGCTTCCGCGCGACAGCCGTTGTCCTCGCCCGACGGCGGCCACGAAACTAGTCGGTGTGAACGTGTCGCAGAGCTCGACGTCGCTCCCTGTGGCGTCGAGCACACCGCACCCCCGGGGCTCACGCCCCGGGGGTTTTCAACTGCCCACCGTGCAGTTGCTCTCCCTTCATCTGCAATGAGCCGCGTCCTTGGCCGCGGTGTCAGCAGCCCCTGGCGTAGGCGGCACCTGCGCCGCCGCCTCTGCGAGGCGGCGCGGTGCCGCCCCACTCGCACAGGGAGAACCGCATGTCACTGGACCTCATTCGCTCGTACACGCTCAATGCCGGGAGGCACGTCGGCGATCTTCTCTGGTGGACGCTCACCGACGCTCGGATCACCCGCTCGCTCCTCGAATCCGTCTGGGCGAACGCAGGGCTCGCGGCGGGGCTCTTGCCCGAGCCGCCCACTCCGGAGAAGGCGCTCAAGACCGCCGTCCGTGAGTCGCAGGTCGGCCAGCATGACCACCTCCTGCGCCTCGGCAAGGAGGACGAGGACGAGATCGTCTTCGCGGTCATGGTGGAGGCGCGCGACAGCGCCGGGAACGTCTCGCTGACCCAGGAGGCGCGGGTCCGGCTCGACCGGCACGCCCCCGCGAAGCTCGACTCGGATCGGCCGGGGCACGACCTCGTCGTTTCGATCTCGACCGCCTACGACCGCCTCCTCACGACGCACACGGCGGACGACGTCCGCCGTGCGCTCGTGAAGACGCTCAACTGCTGCGCCGCCGTCACGCTGCGCGAGAACGGCGGCGTGTACTGGGTTCCGGCGCCCTACGCCGAGACCTTGCGCCAGCTCCAGCGGGCGGTCTCGAACATCGGCGCCTCGCGCCTCGACGTGGTGCCGATCCACGCGAGCGCAGAAGCCACCGCGGCGCTCGGGCACGCGGCGCGCACCTCCATCGACGAGGAGATCAGCGTGCTGCGCGCCGAGATCGAGGGCTTCCTCATCGCTCCGCCGGAGCGAGCCTCCACGCTCGCGCGGCGCCTCGAGACGTTCGAGGCCCTCCGCTCGAAGGCCCGCCTCTACCACACCGTCCTCCAGGTCCAGGTCCAGGACCTCGAGACCGCGCTCAACAAGCTGACCCTCCAGGTGGAGGGGCTGCTCCAGACCAAGGCCGCCTGATCGGAAGGGAGGATCGACCATGACTACGACTGCACTCTCGCAGCTCCAGCAGCTTCGCACCGACCTCGCCAAGAGGTTCCCCGAACGCCGAGAGGCGATCGAGGGCGCCCTCGCGGCCGTGCTCGCCGGCGAGCACGTGCTCTTCCTCGGGCCGCCTGGCACCGCGAAGAGCGCGCTCGTGCGCGCCATCGCGCAGGCCTTCGGCGGGAGCTACTTCGAGCGCCTGCTCACGAAGTTCTCCACACCCGAGGAGCTCTTCGGCCCGATCAGCCTCAAGGCCCTCGAGCAGGACCGGTACCAGCGGGTCACGACGGCCAAGCTGCCGGAAGCGGAGTTCGCGTTCGTCGACGAGGTCTTCAAGGCGAACTCGGCCATCCTGAACTCGCTGCTCACAGCCATGAACGAGCGCCTGTTCCACAACGATTGCGCGCCCATGCAGATGCCGCTCGTGTCGCTCTTCGGCGCCTCGAACGAGCTGCCGGAGGGGAAGGAGCTCGAGGCGCTGTTCGACCGGTTCCTGCTCCGCTTCGACGTGCAGTACCTCCTGCGGCCGAGCAACTTCCGCGCGGTCCTCGTCGCTCCGGAGCCGACGGCCTCGGTCGCGCTCTCAATGACGACGCTGCGCGAGGCGCAGGCGCAGGTGGCGAAGGTTCGCGTGACGGACGACACCCTCCAGGCGCTCATCAGCATCCGCGATAGCTGCAAGGCCGAAGGGATCATCGCGTCGGACCGCCGCTGGAAGAAGACCTTGAAGATCGTGCAGGCCAGCGCCTACCTCGCCGGCGAGGCCAGCACCACCCCGGAGGACCTCCTCGGACTCACGCACGCGCTCTGGCGCGAGCCGAAGGAGTACTCGAAGGTCGCGCACCTCGTCGGTCAGCTGGCGGACCCGGTGAGCGCCAAGGCGGCCGAGGTGCTCGACGCCGCGCGCGAGACCGCGGCGCGCGTCGCTGCTCTGCGCGGTACCGATCGCAAGAGCTACCTCGCCCAGGCAGCTCAGGCGCTGGAGGAGTTCAAGGCGCAGCAGGACAAGCTGAAGGAGCTCCGGAGCGCAGCGGGACCTCGCGCGAAGCAGGCGCTCGGCGATGCCGACCAGGAGATCGGACAGCTCCACTACGACCTCGCGCGGGCTCTCAGCGCTGGCCTGGGTCTGGGCGGGGGGCGGTGAGAGTCGCCAGGCGCGCCCTCGTGCGAGCCCGCCTGCGGCCGCCGCTTTCGCTGGGGCGGCCGCGAGCGGGCCACGCGCCGCGTTCGGTAGCCAACCGGAGACTTCACATGAAACGACTCCTCTTCGACGTATCGAGATGGCACCTCATGCTGCATCGCGAGCACCGGCAGATGCCGCGCGCGAACGACCGAGACGGCCCCTCGCTCCGGCTTGAGGATGAGCTGTTCGAGCGCCTCTACACCGGGGAAGGGGAGCGGCTCCCTCCGGGGAAGACGAATCCGGCCTTCCGGCCCTGGGCCGAGCGCATCCACGCGACCTGTGACCGGCTCCCTGCGTTCGCGCGGCTCGCGGCAGAGTGCCGGGGAGATTCGGCGGCCGCGGCCGCCGCGGTTGAGACGCTCCTCCGGGAGATGAACGTCCCGCCACCCGAGCAGCCACCTTCGCCGGAGGCGCCGGGGTCGAGCAAAGACCCACTGCGGCGCCCGCTCGCAGCCGCCTGCGCGCAGGCGGCGCGCGCGGTCGAGGAGCTGCGGGACGCGAGCGAGGGACTCGCGCAGGTCGACTTAAATGGCGGGCACGCCCCTGGCGTCGGGACGGAGCAGGGCGTTCCCGGCGAGAACCCTGCGGTGAGGCCCCTCGCGGCGAGGCTCAAGAATGATCAGCGGCTCCGCCGCATCGCGGCGCTCGCCGGACGGTTCAAGCGCATCGCCGCCAACAAGCGCCGCTCCCGCGTGAAGCACGGCGCGGACGAGATCACGGACGTCGAACAGGGGGCGGACCTCGCGCGAGCGCTGCCGGCCGAGCTCTCGAAGCTCTCGCATCGCCTACTCCGCCTCGACTTCATGCGCGCCATGCTGGAGCGCCAGGTGCTCCAGTACCAGCTCGCGGGCACAGCAGTGCTCGGCAAGGGCCCGCTCGTCGTGCTGCTCGACAAGAGCGGCTCCATGGACGGGCCGCGCGACGTCTGGGCGACGGCGCTCGCGCTGGCGCTGCTCGACCACGCGCAGCGCGAGCGGCGGATGTACGCGCTGATGGGGTTCGATGGCGGCGTGAAGTTCGAGGCGGTCGTCAGGCCGGGCGAGCCGATCCCGGAGGAGGGGCTCTTCGTCAGCTGCGGGGGAGGGACCGAAATTGGCGTGGCGCTCAAGCGCGGGCTCGAGATCATCCGGGGCCACCCCGGTGCGCTCAGGAAGGCCGACATCGTGCTCGTCACCGACGGAGGCTCGGACCCGAGCTCGGCGCCGGCGCTCCGCACAGATGCGGCGGCGCTCGGCGTCACCATCCTGGGGCTCGGGATCGGGGTCGAACGGGAGTGGCTCCTGCCGTGGTGCGACGAGGTGCACGCCGTCGCCGACCTGTCGACCGTGGACGACTCGAGCGCCGCTGCGCTCTTCGCCGCGTAGGAGCCGGGACGCCGCCGGCTGGCCACAGCGCCTCCTGGACGCGCGCGAGTGGTCCGCCTAACGGCGCGCCGCCGCTCCGCCGGGGCAAGGCCCGCGCCATCTCGCGAACAGCCTCGGTGGCACGGGCCTGCAGGGCGGAGCGGCGGCAACGGCGGACCCTCGCGCGCTGTGAGGCCGGCACCGCGCCGCCCGTGCCGGGCGAGGCGGCGCGGTGCCGCCCACCACAGGGAGTCGCAAGATGGCCAGCCTGGTTCCGACGCAGCCGATGCTCCACCACGAGGTCGAAGAGGAGTTCAGCCACGTGCAGCTCGAGATCGTTCACTGCGAGCTGTGCGGCGATTATCACCCGCCCGATTTGCACCTGACCCGCTTCACGCCGTACGACGACGAGGAGCCCGCCGAGGCCTGAGCGCGCCGAGATCCTGCGCCGCGGTGGCCGTTCGCGGCGGCCGGGGCCCTGTCGCGGGGGCGCCGGCGCTGCAAGTGCTGGAGCCTCTCGACCCCAGAGCTTGAGAGCCGCGCGGTGCGCGGCCCTGTTCTGCTGCGCCTGCGCCAGAGAGGCTTGGGCACCCGGACGAAATTGGAGTGCCCGTGGAGAGCGGTGCGACCGGTTGCGGGGGGGGACCGGCCGAGCCCCGCCCTCCTCCAGGCTCGGTGAGCATGTGAGCCCGCTTCCGAGTGCGCCCCCAAGGAACACCAAAGCGCTGGTCTTCCGTCGTTCGCGAGTCACCGCGTTGTCGCTTTGGCGGCGCCGCGCCGCCCAGCGGGCGAGGCGGCGCAGTGCCGCCCACGCGAATGGGAGAACGTCATGGTGAACAAGGTGATCCTCGTCGGATTCGTCGGAAACGATGTGGAGGTCTCGTACACGCCGGGTGGGCAGGCGGTCGTGAAGCTGCGCCTCGCCACGTCCCGCGGCTGGACCGATCGGGACTCGGGCCAGCGCAAGACGGAGACGGAGTGGCACGACGTGGAGGTCTGGGGGAAGCGCGCCGAGGCCTGCGGCGAGCACCTCGCGAAGGGGAGCCGCGTGTACGTCGAGGGCCGCATCAAGACCGACTTCTGGAAGGACAAGCAGAGCGGCGACAATCGCTCGCGCGTGAAGATCGTCGCCGACCAGGTGACGTTCCTGGGTCGTGGAGCGCGCGGGGAGTCCGCGGAGCCCGGCGGCGCGAACGAGGAGGAAGCAGCGCCAGCACCCCTGGCGGATGTCGCTGCTTAGCCGGCAGACTTCATTCGCGACACGCGCCGCGGTCGGCGAGCGGCGCGGTGTCGCTTCAACCACAAGGAGGCCACGGCCGTGGCACGCATCGCAAGCAAGTTGCTAGAGGAACAGCTGGTTCTCGCGCGCAGGATCCTGAGCCCACAGCGGGCTCCCGGTCACGACCTCGCGAAGGACGTGATGCGGCTCGCGAGCGTCGCGCTCGAGCTGCATCAGAGGCTCAGCACCGGGACCCCATTCCCGAGCGCTTGGCTCTCGCCACGAAAGCCTCCCTTGGAGGCGAGCCAGGCGGGCAGCAAGGTCTGCTGACGAAGCTGCGCGTCTGCTGGGCCCGTGGCTTCAGCCTGTCGCCTTCTCCCTGCAGGACGACGTCGGGCGGCGGCTAGAAGCGCCTCGGGCGCCGGGTGCGTCGGCCGCGCCAGCGAGCGCGAACAGCCGCGCTCGCCGTCACGTCCTCCGACAGGCCCGTCGCTTCGGCAACGCCGCCGCCCGCCGTCGCGAGGGCCGGCACCGCCCCGCCCATGCCTGGGCGAGGCGGCGCGGTGCCGCCCCCAATGAGCAGGGAGATGCCAACGATGAAGCCCTTCACCATCCTCGGGTACAGCGCGAACGACGAGGTCTTCTGCCCCGGGTGCCTGCGAGCGACGACCGGCCTCGCGCCTTCCGATGTCGATTACAACGGCCGGCCGATCCTGCCGCTCTACGCCGCCGATTCGTCCGTCCAGGAGGAGTGCTGCACGTACTGCGGTGTCTCGCTCCTCGAGCTGCGGCTCGTCGGTGACGCCGAGCGAGCTCGGAGCGCGCCGGAGCTGCACGTCGAGAAGACGCGCCACCGCGGCCGCCAGCCCGCCCTCCGCTTCGACCGCAAGCCGCCGGCGAACATCCTCAGGGACCTGAAGGACGCCGGATGGCGCTGGGATCCTGCGGCGGGACTCTGGTGGTGGCCGAAGGGAGCCCCGGTGCCTGTTCCGCCATCGCTCGGCCTCCCGCTGCCTCGGCTGGGGATCGCCGCCCGCGCGCCGATCGTCCGGAAGCGCGCGTTGGTCGCTGCCAGCGCGTGAGCAGCGCCAGGGGCGCGCCCGCAGCCCCAGCATGCCTGAAGAGCGCCGTTGGGGGGATCAGAGGATCCCGCTCCGCGGGCCTTCCAACGAGTGCATCCGCCCCACGTGGGCGTCAGCCTTGGCTCTGCGGGGTGAGACCAAGCCGCGCAGGCTGGCATGAGCTCATACCGACCGCCGGTGGTGTCGCCGCTTCGCGGCGCCGGCGGTCGTAGCCGAATCGCGGCTATCGCCGCAGCAAGCGCGGTGGCGCGCCGGCCGTCGGCGCGCCGGATGTTCTGATGCGTAGCTCGCGCCGGCCGATCTCGTCCTTCCACGCTCTTCGGTGTCCGCAGTCCCACGTGACAGTCCGCATTCGCGTCCTCGCCGCGGTCGTCACTCGCTCCGCTGGCCTGGGGGAGGGCGAGGGCTGCTGCTTCAGCAGCCTAAACCCGAACCGGGGAGGCCGACATGTTGGCGGTGCACGAGCGGATGTTCACGAGCGGCGCGCGGGCGATGAGCGACGAAGAACTCCTCCGCGCAGTCACGGGATGCGAACTGGGGAGCAGCACGCTCGCCGCGGTCTCCTCGATGGAGATCGCCGAGCTGGCCTGGTCGTCGGCGGGCGAGTTGGCGATGCGGCTTGCTCTCACGAAGCAGCGCGCGGCGATGCTGGCGGCGGCCTTCGAGCTGGGGCGGCGTGGGGCCTGGAGCCCGCCGAAGCGGGGGGAGCGGGTGCTCGATCCGGGTCGCGTCTACGAACTGATGCGCCCGCTCGCGCACGCGCCGGTGGAGGAGTTTCACGTGGTCCTGCTCGACGTGCGGGGCCGGCTTCTGCGGACGGAGCGCATCGCGCAGGGGTCGCTCACGCAGTGCCCAGTGAACCCGCGCGACGTCTTCCGGACGGCAGTGCGCGAGGCGGCGCATGGCATCGTGTTCGTCCATAATCACCCAAGCTCGGTTATGCGCAGGTCTCTGTTACGCGCAGTTAGTCGGCGGAGTGCACGTCTCGAGAGTCTTTCGTGCCACTCTGGGAGAACATAATTAGGCGAGTTCCCCCCTCCGGCGACGAGCCTGCTAGGCTCTCCCGCCATGTCCTGGTTCCACCGCAAGGGGAAGCCGATCCTGCGCGCCATGTGGGGAGGGCGAGAGCTCGCACGGATAACCAAGGAGCAGGTCCCAGTGGAGGTCACGCCCGAGGCCGGGGTTCCTGACCAGGAGGCCTGCACCCTCGTCCTGGTCGGCAGCGGGGGGCAGGAATGGAGCTACGACATCGCGTCGGCGCGCGATGAGGGTGGACGGATGGTCTACTTCTCCGTTCGCGTCCACCCCACGTTCGCAGTCCAGGCCGACTGCGTCGTGGTGGAACGGCCTGGCGACTTCAGGCAAGCCTTCGCCGAAGGGAAGGCGAAGGGTATCCGGTTCCAGCCGCTTTACCTCCCGGAGTGCGAGACCGCTCCCGCCGAACTGATCGGCCGAGGACTGTTCTTCCGTGGGTTCCACTTTCCCGGGAGTGTGACTCCGGGCAACGTCTCGCACGTCGCGATCTGCGACCAGTGCAGGCGCAGCTTCCGGTTCCAATCATTCCACGCGGGCTTTGCCAACCTCGTCTACTTCTACTGTGAGACCGGTACGCACACGCTGGTTGCCAGGAACACCGTCGAGGACGCGCCGCCGCTGCTGGCCCCGGCGGACCCCGTGGCGGTGGCGCGGCTTGAGGCCCGCCTCCCACCGTGCCAGCAGTGCGGGAAGAGCTTCCGCTATGCGAACCCCTTCCGCTGTCCAGGCTGTGGCGCTCCGTACATCGACTTTGAGCGTCACCCCGAGCAGCGCCAGGGTGAGTACTACGGGAACCACCTGTACGGAGACGAGGTCCAGGTCTTTCGCGGACCGTGATCCCGGTCCGCGGCAGGTGGAGCCTGAAGTGGTGGCCGCATCAACGCGGCGGGCATTCGTGAAGTGGCTGGCGACCCGTAGGCAGCCGGGACATCTCTCTGCCGGATCCGCCGACGTCACGACGGACTCGATCGGATGGCCACGTAGCACCAGGCGAGGCCGAACCCGACGGCACCGGATGCGCCGAGGACGCTTGCAGGACCCTCGCCGGCGCGCCCCCCGAGCGCTGCAGCGACTCCAGGAGCTGGATCAGCCGATCCTCTTCCTGTCGGGACGGCCGGCGGCGCCAAGGGCCGAGGGGCGGCAGTGACTCCAGCGTCTGTCGCTTCAGCCTCGAGCTCGCCACGAGATACTTGTTCGTCGTCTCGATGCTCTCATGCCCGAGGAACAGGGCGATCGCCGGTAGGCTCACCCCATTCTCGAGGAGGTGCATGGCCATCGAATGCCGCAGGACGTGAGGAGACACGCGCCTCCCGTGGAGTGACCGGCAGTCCACGCTCGCTCGCAGCACGGCGCGCCGGAGCCGGTCGGCGGCGCCGGACCGGGTGAGCCGCTCGCCCGCCCGCCCTGGGAAGAGCGGGACGACGTCCGGCGCGAGCTGCGCTTCCCACGCGCGCAGGACCGCGGTAGGTCGCGCCGGCAGCACCACCGTGCGCTCCTTGCGGCCCTTCCCGCGGATCCTGATGCGCCCCTCCCTGCCGGCGAGGTCGGCATCCCTCCGGTCCATCCCGGTGAACTCCGAGACGCGCGCGGCCGAGAAGTACGCGGTGAGCAGCATCGCGTGGTCCCGCTGGCCGTACCATTCGGGCGTGTTCGCGGCTTCGAGGACCGCCTCCAGCTCCTCTCGCGTGAGGAACCCAACGAGCGGCTCGTCGTGGCGCTTGTGCGGGATCTTGAGCACCTGCTCGACGACCTGGAGGCTCGAGGGCTGCCGCGCGCCGATGTACTTGAAGAACGACTTCAGCGCGGCGAGCCGCTGGTTTCGTGTCCTGGGCTCGTTCCCCCTTCGCTGCTCCAGGTGCTTCAGGAACTCGAGAATGGTCGCCGCGTTCCAGTCCTCCAGGCGAAGCGCCCCGATGTTCATCCCACGCTCGCCGGCGCAGTAGTTGACGAGGAGCCGCAGCGTCGTCGCGTAGCTCTCGACGGTGCGCGTGCTCGCGCCGCGCTCGATGGGAAGGTGCTCGACGAGGAAGCGCTCGACGAGGAGCGCCAGCGTGGGCTCGTGCCGCCTCATAGCACCGTGCTCCCTGCTCGCAGGCCCGCAAGGCGTTCCATGTTGCCGGTGATGAGGTGGCTCAGCTCCGGCACCGCCGATAGGTACCAGTACGTGCTCTCCGGCTTCGCGTGCCCGAGGTAGGCGGTGAGCGCCGGCATCTCCACGTCGACGTCCTTGCCCGCCCGGATCCAGTCGAGGAGCGTTCGAACTGCGAAGGTGTGCCGGAGATCATGAACCCGAGGTAGAGGCCGCGCGCGCCATCCCAGCGTCCTTCGGAGAAAGCAGAACGCCCGGTTCACGTACTGGTACTGGAGCCGCGTCCCGCGCGTCTCGGTCACGAAGAAGGCCGGCGACTTTGGGTCCTTGTGCCGGTGCTCGCGGCGCTCGGAATACGCCACGAGCGCGTCGACGGTGGTCGGCGCGAGCGGCAGCAGCCTCGAGTTGCCGCTCTTGTCCCGGCGCACGAGGAGGGTTCCCTCCCGCAGGTCCACGGCCGTGGTGTCGAGCTGGATGGCTTCCCCGACGCGCATGCCGGTCGCGTCGAGCAGCCCGAAGAACGTGTGCCATGTGTGAGGCCTGAGCTTCGTGACCGGAGGTAACGTGAGGGCGACCTCCATCAGCGCGCGGATCTCGGCCTCCGAGTAGATGTGCACCTGCGTCCGGACGAACCTGCCCCCGAGATAGCCCGGCGGCGGCACGATCACGCCGGGCCTCGACTGGGCGATGCGAGCCAGGAACCGCCGGACCGCCTCGTACCGCTGCGCGATGTACCGCGCGGAGCCTTGTCTCGAGTCGCGCGCCCACGTCACGACCGTGTCGACGTTGATCTCGCGGGGCCTCGTCGCGTCGACGCGTCGAGCGAAGTGCAGGACCACCTCGCGCTCGGTCCGCGGGCGGAAGCCGAGCTTGCGCTTCCAGGCGAAGTAATCCTCCGCCTGCTGGACGAGGGACACGTATCGCGTCATGGCGTGGGGCTCCTCGGGTTGGGACTTCTCGCTGGGATCGGCCATGGACGCGCGATCGCGGCCAGGCGCTGGCGATCGAGCCGGGCGTAGAGCGCGGTCGTCTCGATCGACTTGTGGATGAGGACGTCCGCGATGCTCTTGAGCGGCATTCTCCTCGCCACGAGATGCGTCGCGAGCGAATGGCGCAGCGTGTGCGCGCCCATCGAGACGTGCTCGATTCCCGACCTGCGAAAGGCGCGCGCCACGATCGCCGAGACCGCGCTCGCGGTGAGCCCCTTGTCGTACGGGTAGTTCTCCGCGTGGAACAGGGCATCCCCGGTTCGACGCGGCCGGTACTTGCAGACGTAGGTCAGGAGGGCATCCCGCGCCTCCGACGGGAGTGGGACCTCGTGCGCCCGGCGCGACTTGTTCCTGCGCACGCTCAGGGTGGCTGCCCGTCCGTCGAAGTCCTTCAGGGCCAGCCGAGCGACGTCGCTGCGCCGAAGGCCCGTGCGAGCGAGCACCAGCAGGACCGCTAAGTCCCTCGCCGCGAGGGGCGTGTCCTCGCGGAGCGGCCGGAGCAGAAGCCTGAGCTGCTCGAGCGTGAGCGCCTTCGCCAGCGGCTGGCACTTCCGCGCCTTCGGGCCGCGGATCGACTTCCCGTCGATCCGGGGACCCTCGCCCGTCGTGTCGAGGTACCGGCAGAACGCGCGGAGCGTGTCCGCCATCCACCTCGCCTTCTGGATCTGCTGCTTCTCGGCGAAGCTCGCGACGAGCGCGTTGATCGCGGGCACCGTCAGCTTCCGCACGTCGAAGCGACCGGCGGGCATGAGCACGCCGAGGCCGCCCGCGAGCGTTCTCAGCCGGGTCAGCCGCGTCTCGTCGGCGACGCCTCGCACCTCCTCCAGGTAGGCGCCGAATCTGGCGAGCTCGCTCGCGAAGGGCGGCGGCTTTGGCGCCGGCGCGATCCCTCGCCGCTGAAGGATGCGCAGGAAGGGCTTCATGGCGCTGAACGCGCTGTGCGTCGGCTTCTCCGGAAACGCGCAGTCGCAGCGGGCGTGGGGTGCGCGCGCGAAGGCTCGCAGGTTCTCGAGCGTGAGGTCGGAGCGGCGGAACCGGCGGTGCTCGATGCACCAGGTCAGGTGCCGGGCACCGCGCAGATAGCCTGCGGTCGTGTGGGGGCTGTAGCCCGCGCGGTCCAGCTCGTTCGCGAACTCGTCGAGCGCAGGGAGGAGCGGTCCCTCCTCGATGTAGTCCCTCATGCCGTCGCGACGGGAGAAGTACCTGCCGGCGGTGGTCATGGCCGTGAAGCGTGACACTCACGGTGTACCGCTCAAGAAATCGGACATTGCGAAATCGTCGCAGCCCCGACGCGGAAGAAAGTCCGTGCCTCGGACGCCCGGGCGCTCCGCAGCCGGAGGTGCACGCTCCATGGCTCGCATCTTCCTGAACGTTCGGCGCGGCATCCGGCTCGCATCACCGCTCATCTCCATGCGTCGCGACGACGCGCTGCGGCCTTCGGGCCAGCGCGTCGTCACTTCGCTGGAAGGAGCCACACGTGACCCATCCTGCCGTCCTCTCCGCCTACGACCGTCTCGAGACCGTCGGCGTCCGCGCGTTGTCGGATCAGGAGCTCATCACCTTGCTCCTCGGCCCTGCCGCTGGTGCCAACAGCACCCGCGACGCCGCCCACCGCCTCCTTTCAAACTCTTCCCTCGCTCAGCTCGCCTGGAGCACACCGCAGGAGTTCCAGGCCACGCCTGGAATCGGGCCCACGCGGGCCGCCGCGATCGCCGTCGCGTTCGAGCTCGGACGGCGCGGCGCCTGGGCCGCTCCGAAGCGCGGAGAACGCTGCCTCAGCCCCGATCGCGTCTGGGAGCTGATGCGCCACGTCGCCCACGCGCCGCGCGAGGAGTTCCACGTCGTCCTGCTCGACGTCCGCGGCTCCCTCATCAAGACCGCAAGGATCTCCGAGGGCTCGCTGACACAGTGCCCGGTTTCCCCGCGCGACGTATTCAGCGAGGTGCTCCGCGCCTCGGCGCATGGCGTGGTGTTCGTTCACAACCACCCGAGCAGCTCCGACCCCAGCCCTAGCAGCGAGGACTTCATGTTGACGGAGAGGCTCAGGGCTGCGGCCGAGCTGATCGGGGTCGTGGCGCGCGACCACGTGATCGTCTCCGCCAAGGGCTACTACAGCTTCGTCGAGGCGGGCCGATGGAGCCGCTGACAGAGACCTCTCCCTGCCTCATTATGCGTAGCGACGAAGCAGCGGTTCGCCGACGGCTCAGCGTCACGCCGTCGCGGCTGCGCATAACGACCCGCCGCGCATAACGCCGGTTATGGAACGCAGCGCATAACGGGCGACCCGGCCCCATCACCCGAAGATGCAGACTTGACTGAGCGACTGCGCGCGGCTTCCGAGCTCGTCGGAGTGCTGGCGCGCGACCACGTCATCGTGGCTGCGGGTGGCTACTACAGCTTCTCCGAGGCGGGGCGCTGGCGGCGATGATCGAGCGGCGCGGCCCCGGCGCGTCGGGGCCGCGCTGGGTGAGGACGCGTTACTCACGAACAAGTTCGCTCGTAACACGGTGTGGTGCAGAAGCGGGAGGCAGCTGGGCAGAGGGTGAAGTAGACCTCCCAGATGCGAAATCGAGGAGGTTCCTCAAGGTGACCGTCAACGAACTCGACGACGTTCGCGAGGCGCCTCCGGTGGACTCTGGCCGGCGTCGAAGGCCGTGCTCGCCACCGACTGTAGACGGCCTCTCCGCCCCGCTGCGTTAAGTGCGCGGTTCGCACGGGGCGGCGGTTCGATCGAGCGCTCTCCTGCCCAGCCGCCCTCGACAGGAAACATCGGCGGCGTAGTTGATCGGGCGTGGCGCCGACGGCGATCTCAGGGCGGAACGAGGTAGTTCGGCAACTCCCGGTCTGGCGTGGGCCGCTTGAGGCGGAGCTGGCGCTTACAGCGCGCGCAGAAGCTTTCTCGGCGCGAGGTTGGGTTTTCGAGCTGAAGTACGACGGCTTCCGCCTGCTCGCCTCGAAGGAAAGTAGCGTGGTCCGGCTGCGCTACAGGAGCCGGAAGGACGTGACGAGCGTCTTCCCGGAGGTGGCTGCCGCGATCCGTGCCCTTCCGGCACGCCGCGCCCTGCTCGATGGCGAACTGGTGGTCTTCGGTGCCGACGGGCTGCCCGATTTCGAGGGGCTCCGAGCTCGGGCCTTTGCGAGCGGCAGGACGAACGCGACGCATGACCTGCGGCAGCTGCCGCTGCTAGAGCGGAAGGCCCGCCTCCGCCGCCTCCTTGGTCGCGAGCAGGGGCTTGTGTACGTGGACCACGTCGAAAGTTGTGGCGAGCGGCTCCTCGCCGGCGTTCGCGAGCTGTCGCTGGAAGGCGTCGTCGCGAAGCGGGCCGACTCGCATTACCTGCCCGGCTACAGCGCCGGTTGGCTGAAGTTCAAGATCGAGGAGACTGCGGACTTCGTCATCGTAGGGATCGCCGAGCCGAGCGAAGCCACGTTCTGGAAAGCCGGACTCGTCCTGGCGGCGGTCGGCGGAGGCGGGTTGAGGTACGTGGGGCGCGTGGGGATCGGCGCCGCGCAACTGGCGGTGCTTGATCCCGCGCTGCTCCAGATCCATCGAGAGTCGCCAGCGTGCCGAGGTGCGGGACGTGCTGCGGTCTGGCTGGAGCCATCCCTCGTGGCCGAGGTTCGATTCCTCGCGTCGAGCCGGAGCGGTCTGCGGCACGCGACTTTCGTCCGATTCCGGCCCGACAAGTCGTGGCGCGACTGCGTCTTTCGCGCATCGTGATGCCGGGGACTTGAAGCGGCATATCCCCCGCTGGGCAGGGTTGGAACGTCACTCACTGGACAGGCGTTCAGATAGTATGTTACTCCGCCGGGATGCGGCGAACGACTCGTCCCCCTCCGCCCCCGCTCGATCGGCAGACCGTAGAGTACGCCGTCTCAGTGCTCGAGGAGCGGCTCCGAGCGGTCGAGTCCTACGGGGCTGGCGGCTGCCCGACCTGCCACGATGCCGAGATGCGCGCGGCCATTGCCAAGCTGCGCGAGCTGGCGCAGCAGGCTCGTTGCCAGATAGCATCCACTTGACATCTAGATGGTGAACATGGCGAAACTCACCCCGAGGAAGGGGGATCGCATGTTCCTGTTCCACATCATGTTTGGGGTCGTCGGACTTCTCCTCCGACTCCCGCGACGGCTGTTGCTCGGGCTCGTCCTGTTCGTCCTGGGCCTCGTGCTCCTGGAACTGGTGCACCCCTCGCCGCGGGAACCGGCGCGACGCGCTGCCGCTGCACAGGTGAGCGGTCAGATACCCGAAGCGAGCCGAGCGGCTGGCAAGACACAGCTGCGGCGCGCACACGCGCGTGGCGCTGTCGGAACCGTGCTGGCGGCGAAGGCGGACTGAGGACATGGTCAACAAGGTCATCCTCGTCGGTAACCTCGGCCGAGACCCCGAGGTGCGCCAGGTCGGAGGACAGACCGTCGCGATCCTCCGCCTCGCGACTTCCCGGAGCTGGGTCGACAAGAAGGGCGGGGACCGGAAGCAGGAGCGCGAGTGGCATGACGTCGAGGTATGGGGTCGTCATGGCGAACTCTGCGGCCACTATCTGGCAAAGGGGCGCCAGGTCTACGTCGCGGGGAGGCTCAAGACGGACCGCTGGAAGGACAAGCAGACGGGCCATGATCGAGAGCGTGTGAAGGTGGTCGCTGAGCTCGTCGAGTTCCTTGGTGGCAGCGACAACCACGCTCCTCAGGGAGCCGCGCCGTCGGCCACGCGCTCAGTAGCAACGGCACCGCCCTCACCCCCAGTGGCGGGCGCGGTGGAGGAACCCCCTTCTCCCGCGGACGAAGCCCCTCTGCCAACGCCGCCGCCCGATCTCGATGACCTCGAGCGGATTCCATAGCGGCCGAACTGGTATCGCGGAAATGCCCGTAGCCGACGTGCTCACGCTCCTGCTTCTTCTCTCCAGCGGCGCCCTCGCGCCCGACGGCTTGTACGACCGCCAGATCTCCCAAGCGATCGAAGACGTGAAAGCCGTTCATCCCGTCCCTGCTGCCCTGGTCAAGGCGGTCATCGCGCGGGAGAGCTCCTGGAATCCGCGCGCGGCCTCTCGCGCGGGAGCGCTGGGGCTCATGCAGCTGCTTCCCATGACCGCCGCGAAGGTAGGTGTGTCGCGCGAGGAGCTGTTCGATCCAGCGAAGAACATCCTCGCCGGCGTGCGGCTGCTCGCGGTCCTGCTGCGCCACTACCGAGGCGACGTCATCAGCGCGCTCGTCGCGTACAACGCCCGGCCGCGGCAGCTGTTCGCGCCCATCCCGCGCAACGGCGAAACGCCCGAGTACGTGAAGGCAGTGCTGGCGTACTACGCTCGATACTCGGAGCGCGGCGGCCCCATCGCGCCGCCCGGGCTTGCACCGGCCGTAGGGGACACGAGCGGGAGCTCGCCGCTCCTGCGTTCGACGAAGCTTGAACCGTGAGCGCTACAGGGCGAAGCGCTGTAGACTACGCGTGCGCGTGACATCAGCCCCAAGGCAGCCACTCGGGTAGCGGGCGATTCACGAGTACCGGTGTGCCGGACTCGAACTCAGCGACCTTGTGGAACGGATGGGCCAGGTCGCTGTTGTCGAAGACCAACACATGCGGCAGCTCGTGGATGGCCCGCGCCAGGTTCTCGAGCGTTCGGGGATAACGGGCGATCAGCTTCTCCGTCGGTACGTCGTGTCCGCCCTGGAGCACGCGCATCGAGACGCGCTCGTCGCTCAGTTCAGGCGACTCGAGCCCGATGAAGCACAGCACGACCGTGTACCCGAGCGTGCTCGCGTGTTGCAGGAATTCAAGCTTGTGACCGACCGGGTCGGAGAACACCGTCTCGAAGACGAAGCTCTCGCGCGCGTCGACGAGAGCCTTGCGGAGGCGATCGGCGAGCTCGGCAGCTTCGTAGGCGTCGATCTCGAGTTCTCGCGCGAGGGCGTCGGCGTTCACGAACCGCAGTCCCGCCGCCTCGAGGTGCGCGCCGTAGAACGTCGTCTTGCCGGCTCCGTTCGGTCCGGCGAGCGCGACGATGATGGGACGCGCGTCGAACGGGGACGTCACTGGCGCCCGGCAGGCCGGAACTGCCGGTTGACGAACCGACCGACGGTGCGCGTCCCATCCTCATCGATCTTGACGATGAAGCCGGGCCGCCCGGGCGCTGGCTCGAAGTGCGGATATGGCCCAGCTGCAAGGTGAGCCTTCACCCGCTCGCGTCCGCTCGCCGTGTCGACGGAGCTGAGACAAGCCGAGAGAGGAACGGCCTCCCCGCGCTTCTTGAGCCGCAGGACGGTCTCGGTGCGCAGCACGGGCTCCACGGCGCGCCCGAGCCGCGCCCAGAACTCGATCTGGCTAGCGATCGAGCGCTCGGACGTCTCGCCGACGATGCGAGCATCCAGGACGAGGTTCTCGGAAAGCTTGACGGGCTGGCCCATGCCCGAGGAAAGGTAGCATTTTGCTACCCGGATGCAAGGCCCGCTCTGGTCGCCGTCAAAAGGCTTCATGTTCCGGCCCCTTGGCTTCGCTCCGCACGCGGTCCGGGAGCGCCTGAGCGTGCGCATTGGCGATGTACCTCTTCCCGTACACCTCCGATCTCCAGCGCCAGACGCTGAGCGATCCGGCGCTCGAACGCGGAGCGCGTCAGCCCCTCGGGGAGCGCGGACGCGTGCGGCGCCAGCATGCGGACGATGGCGAGCTTCTGCTCGACGGATGCATGCGTCGCTGCTGCAGTGCCTGTGTGCTTCTCGATGGCCCGGGTGATGAGGTACTCGGTCAGCGAGGGCGCGGATGCAACGAGCGCCTCGAAGCCGGCGCGGCCGTGCGCACGCACGTATTCATCCGGATCGCCCGGGAGCTTTGCCACGCGCGCGGAAAGCCCTGCCTGGAAGATGGCGCCCGCGAGCTGAGGCGGGGCGGCCGCACCGGCTGCGTCCCCGTCGAAGAGCATGACGAGCTCGCGGCATTCGCAGCGCTTCAGCAGCTCGAGGTGCTCGGGAGTGAGCGTGGTCCCGCACACGGCCACCACGTTCCGAACGCCCGCCTGACGAGGCAAGAGGACATCGAAGTAGCCCTCGACGAGGATCGCCACCCCTGACTTGCGGATCGCATCCTTCGCCTGGCCGATGCCGTAGAGGACCCGGCTCTTCTTGTACAGAGCGGTCTCAGGGGTGTTGATGTACTTCGGCCCGGCCTCGTGGCCGAGGGCTCGGCCACCGAAACCAACCACGCGGCCATCGAGGTCGGTGATCGGGAAGATGAGCCGATCGCGGAAGCGGTCGTAGATCCCCTTGCGCCCATCGACGACGACGCCTGCTCGCCCGAGGTCCGCGTTCGAGAGCCCGTTCTTGCCAGCTACGGCGCGGTGCAGGTCGTGCCACTCCTTCACCGCCACGCCGAGTCTGAACTCCCGGGCAGTCGTCTCGTTGACGCCGCGAACGTTCAGGTACCGGCGAGCGTTCTCCCCGGCGCTTCCCCAGAGATTCGAACTCCAATGCGCCGTGGACGCCTCGCACGCGGCGAGCGCACCAGCCTTCTCCTGACGAAGCGGTTCTAGCTGCGAGGAAGCTGTCTCCTGCGAGACGTCGATTCCCAGCTCAGCCGCGAGCTCCCGGACGACAACTGGAAACTCCTTCCCTTGCAGCTTCTGGAGGAACTCGAAGACGTCCCCGTGAGCTCCACACCCGTAGCACCGAAACCGTTTCTTCTCCGCGTAGACGCGGAAGCTCGGGTTCTTGTCGGCATGGAACGGACAGGTGCCGGAGAAGCTCGACCCGCTCTTGCGCAGCTTCGTGTGGCGACCGATCACGATCACGGCGTCCAAGCGCGCTCGCACCTCTTCGATGACCGAATCCGGAATCATGGCGTCTCCTATGGTGCAGCGACGTCGGCGCTCCTCCAGACGACCGAGCCGCGTGATAGGGCAGCGGAATCGGTGGCGGCGTGCAGCTTCCCAGGATCTCCTCAGGTTCCACCGAAACCAGGGACGGGTGCGGACACCGCGGCTTCCGGGGACCCGAGCACGAACTTCTCGTACAGCTTGAGGCCACGCGCTTCCGACTGGTCCTTGCTCGCGAGCGGGTAGGTGGCCCGGAAGTTCGCGGGCAGCATCCCGTAGCAGACCGGCCGCAGCCCTTCGTCGTTGAAGAGATAGCCCTGGCCGGCGCGGGCCAGGTTCTTGATGGCGTTCGGGTGGAGCTTGTACGACTCGACGAGGCGCGTGGAGGCCTCGCGCGTCGCGAGCGTGGTCAGCAGAGGACCCTTCTCGGTTCGCACGGTCTTCTGCACTTCCTGGGCCGTGCCGATCGACTTGCTCACGAGCTCGCACAGGGCGGGGTTGTCCTGCTTGAGGATGTCCTTGCAGCGCGTGTTGTCCCAGACCGCCATCGCGAACTCTCGGCTCACGATCTCCAGATCAGCGACGCTCTGATGCGCCAGTGTGAACTGGACGTGCGCGTCTCGCAGCTGGTTCAGGCTATCGACCACCGACTTGTCCGCGAAACGCGCGAACTCGTCGACCGTGACGCTGAACGCCCGCTGGTTGCGAGTCGTGCGATGGACCTGGCGAAGCGAGCCCTGCTGCTGGACGTCGATGAGGAAGACCTTGCCGAGCGCGGGGGCCTGCAGCTTGAAGAGGTTCGAGGGGAGCTGGACGTAGACGATCTGATTCTGCTCGAGGACATCGCTCATCACGATGTCGGGCTCGTACGAGTTCACCTGCGGCGCCTGAAAGTTGTCGACGACACCGACGAGACCGGACAGCGCCTTGTGGATGTCGCGCCCAAGCCGCACGATGTGCGACTTGATCTCCTTCGCGGCGCCGCGCTCCTCCGAGGTCTCTAGGCACCACGAGAGCGCCCGGTTCCAGCAGCCGTCATCGCCGACGCCCTTCAGGCAGACGCCGATGTCGCGCATCGTGAACGGGAACCCATGCCCGTCGCCGTCCACCATGCCGTGAAGAAGCTTGCAGAGATTCGTAAAGAAGATCTGCGCCTGCGTGTTGTAGTAGGCGTTGTCGCCGAGCGGCAGGACCGAGAAGACGCGCTCGGCGGTGAGGACCGGATCGCCGCCAGGGCCTTCGGGCATGCGCGGTTCGACGTAGACCATGTTGTAGGAGTGCGTGAAGAGCTGTGGCTGATTCCAGGCCGGCAGCGCGAACACCCGCAGGTCCTCCTCCCGCCCGGCCGCGCTGGCGATCGCCTTTACGATGGCGATCTCCTCGTCGCTGCCCTTGCCGGACATGACGACGCAGCCCTTCCCGGAGAGGACGTCCTGAAAGACCTGTGGCCAGATCACGCCCTGACTCTTGCCGCTCCCGGTCTTCCCGATGACGTGCCGATGCGAGTCTCGCTGCTGCTCGGTGAGATAGACGGGCGTCCAGTCCCAACGCCCCCACCGGCGTCGCGGCGACTTCCCGACGAAAGTCGTGCCGGCGGGGCGGAGGTGCAGTTCGTCGATGAGATTCAACTCGACGCTAGGGAACTCCAGACGAGCCGGCTGGAAGTACGTGCCCGCGATGCGCGCCACGACTTCATTTCGCCACCAGAGGAGCAGCTGCCGGGCCATGAGCAGCAGTGCCGCAGCTGTGATGATCGCGGTGAGCGCGCTGAGCCACGGATGCGCTATGGCCCACGCACGGACGGGCAGGTAGCGTTGGAGGAGGGGAGCCGTGACCAGCGCGAGCACGCGCGCAGCTGGCCCCTGTGCCACAAGCCCCGTCGACGGCGCTCGGTAGAGAGCCTCCACCAGGACGACGGCAAGAGCGAGCGACAAGGGGAGCCGCAGCACCAGAGGCATCGGGCTGGCAGGTTTCTCGGCCATGCGGCCTCACGAACCACGCTTGCTACGGGCGATAGAAGAACGCGATCGGCTTGCCGTCGATGGCTCCGAGGTCGACCGAGAATCCAAGAGCCTGGAGCCGACAGCCGAGCATCCGCGCCGCTTCTGGCGACAGCGTCACGTTGAGGGTCCGAGCGCTGGCGCTGCGGCCACCGGCGAGGCTGGTGGCGTAACCGTAGCCAGTCTCGACGCGCAGAGCACTCGCCTCGAGTTCGCCACGCACGTCGGCCGCTTCTTCATCTGATTGAAACTCGACAGCCACGATCGTGTCGTTCGAGGAGGCTCTGGGGAGCGCACCGCGCTCCGGCCGCCTCGTGGTGCTCGTCATCGCTCTCGCCTCCACTGAGGAGTCTAGATCAGCTAGGATGCTTGCGGGCATCTAAATAGAATCCACATGGTTGCGTACGGCAGAACGTCAGAGCCCCGGGCGCCTGTAGGAGGAGCGGGTCATGGATGAGCACAGCAGCGTGCCCCCCGTTGTGAAGGACCTACTCACGGCGGCCGTGCCGAGTCGCACGCGACTCACGCGCTTGTCGCTCATCGGAGAAAAGGCGCGGCCTGCGGGCGCGTGCCTCATCCTCATCCATGCGCAGGATCGCACCCACCTCGGAAGGAAGTGGACGCTGAACGGCGAGGAGACGCTGACGATCGGGCGCGACGTCGGCGCTTCGATCGTGGTCGACGCGCCGAGCGTCTCCCGTACCCACGCCAGGATCGAGCCCCGCGGCCGCGATTACGCCCTCGTGGACGCCAAGTCGACGAACGGCACCTTCCTCAACGACCGGCTTGTCTCAGAGCAGACCCTGCGCGACGGCGACCGATTCAAGGTCGGCCCGGCCATCTTCAAGTTCTTCGCAGGCGGCGACGTGGAAGCGCAGTACCACGAGGAGATTTACAGCCTCATGGTCACCGATGCCCTCACGCAGGCGTCGACGAAGCGCTTCTTCCTCGAGACGCTCGAGCGCGAGATCGTGCGTGCGCAGCGACACGCTCGGCCCCTGTCGCTCGTGATGTTCGACATCGACCATTTCAAGAGTATCAACGACACGCACAGCCATCTCGCGGGGGACGACGTGCTCCGCGACCTTGGCGCGACGATCCGAGCGCAGGTCCGGGCCGAGGAGTGCTTCGCCCGGTACGGCGGTGAAGAGTTCGTGCTGGTCCTGCCAGAAACTCCACGCGCGGGCGCCGCCACAGTGGCCGAAAAGTTCCGGGCAGCAGTCGAGACGCACCGCTTCAGCTTCGAGGGAGTGGTGATCCCGGTGACGATCTCGCTCGGTGTCGCGGAACTCGGGGCCGAGATGAAGAGCCCGCAGGAGCTCATCAAGGCCGCCGACGACAAGCTGTACAACTCCAAGCGGTCAGGCCGGAATCGCGTCTCATCCTGACGCAACGAGCCGGGATTCAAACCAGCGCGTCAGCCTCAAGGCCTTCGAGCACTTTTTCGAGCACGTCTCGGCATGTAGTGACGGAAGGCTCAGACCTGCCGCTCGTCGCTTGGCGTAGACCTCGACGGCTGGCCGGCCACATACTCGGCATCGCCAGCCATCGGGCAGCCGGTAGTAGTCCGACCCTGGCCCGGACCTCTCACGCAGTCTCTTGCGCTCCCGCTCGCGCATGCACTTCGGCGTGCATACGATGGCGTCGGATCGGAGTGCCGGAAGGCTCAGCCGCGCGCGGCGCCGGCGAGCCGTCGCTCGATCGCACCCACATTCTGAGCATCGCCATACCACCCGCTGAGTAGGCCAGGCGCCGCCACGTACGGTCAACTGTTGGGCGACATCGAGTCGGCGCAGCTTCGGTTCCACAACGACAGGCAGTAGTTCCCGGCGCCCTTTTGAGGCGCCGTCCGGCCGAGAAACTACGGCCTGCGCCCGTCCTGACCTGTCGGCGATCCAGGCCGGCACGTCACGCAGCTCAACTCCCAGCGATCTTTCGCCCTGCTCTGAGACTTCGTTTGCCACTGCATATTCTGGGGCGCGTCTAGGCCACAGCAGGCCAACGGGCAGACATGGTCGATGATGTAGCCTTGGCACCTTCTGTGGCTTCCGGCGTCAGGGCCTCCCGGACAGGGATGTTCCCTCTTGAAGGCGCGTTTGGCGGCGGGATTCCGATGCTGTCCGGCCCCCTGGCAGGGCAGAGCGGCCACGAAGGCGGCAAGAATGATGGGGAGCATGCGCCGGATACGGTATCCCGCCGGTATGACAAGAGTTGGCGAAGGACCACGCAATCCAGAAGGGCCGACACCGGGCAAACAGAAGGTGGCATCCTTGCTGGAGCCATTTAGAACAGCAGCAAGCCGGCAAACGTGGTAAAGCCGTTCGCCCGCGGGGGCAGCATCTCAGAGGAGAAGAGAATTGCCGAAGCCGCAGCAGAAGACGCGAAAGTTCACGGTTCCGGAAGTCTGGCGCAGCATCGTGAAGAAGAATGAGCGCCAGGGCAGTAGGCGGTACGACGTCCTCGTGTGCCAACACGCTGTACCGGCGAACGACAACACGTATCGCAAGGCGAGGGCCTGTCCGGCGTGCAGGGTGAGGGTTCAGCAGTATGCCGACGAGCTCGCAGCCTCCCGTGCAGCGCAGAGCTCACGACGCACGGCATGACCCTCGGTTGCCACGGCAGTGGCGCGACTTACGTCAGGATATCGCCGCCGATCCGAACGAGATCCATGGCGGCCGCCGGTTTTCTGGCAACGACGTTGCCGGCCGCTACACTTCGGGAACCCTAACCTTCAGGAGTCATGATGCCTGCTCAACAGTCGATCGAGGAGCTACTCAAGAACGCGATTGCATCGGCGATTCGCAACGTCGTTCCGGCGATCCAGCGCCAGGTAGCCGAAATCGCCGCCGCGGAGCTCGAGCGAGGACTGGCCGTCACAGGGACACGGCGCGCCGCTCGTGCTGCTGGTCGGCCCCGCCGGCGCCCTGCGGACATGACGAAGTGGGTCGCCGACAAGAGCGCCCGGCGAGTCCCTAAGTTCGTCATTGAGGCCACAGGCCTCGACACGAAGAAGAAGATCGTGGCGAAGTTCGGCGAGGACGCGGTCTTCGAGAAGGGAAAGGCCCTGCCGAAGACTTCCAAGGCCGCGTAGCAAACCGCTCATCGGCTTCGCGGGTAGACGCCGGCCTTGTCCGAGAGGGGACGCGGAGGAGAGCGCGGTGATGGCGTTGCAAGCTTTCCTCCGTTCCCCATCGAGAACTCGGCAGGAACCGAGGACGATGCGGGGCTACAGCACGTACCAGCTGTAGGACACAGTCATCGGAACGATGAACTCGACGCTGCTACGCTCGGCCAGGTGAATCTGTAGGCGCGACGAGAGCCCCAGCGTCACGTGATCCGAGACTGCCCACTCGACGCCGACGAGAGGCGCGAGGAGCAGCTCTGTCGTGGTCACATCCGCGAGGCCGAGCCCGAAACTGCGTGGGCTCGCGGGGTCGGTCACATCGATGAGGTCGAGCTGGCTGGCGGTCCGTCGCGCGAATCCGGCCTCCAGGCCGATAAAGTAGCGCCAGACGAGCCCCCGCACGTAGCGCGCGCCAACGGTCATGCCCCACGAACCGACGCGGCTCTGAAGCGTTCCGATGAAGGAACCGTTTTCGTTCGTGACGGAGGTGCCGGCGTGGAAGTAAGAAGCGGGCGCCTCGTAGAAACCGCCGGCCGAAAGTTCCAGCCACTGCAACGGCGCGTATCGCACCCCGAGCACGCCGCCGAGCGATGTGCCCGTGACCGGCGTCCCAGTTCCGACGCCAGGAGGCAGCGAGGAAACTGATCCGAAGCCGCCCACCTCAAGCGTGAGGGCGCCGCGGTCGGCGGACGCCGGGCCGGGGGTGAAAACGAACACCGTTCCGAGGAGGAGCGCCGCGAGCCTTTCGCGAGTGTAGCTCAGCATCACAAGTGGCTCCGATATTGCTACTGCGGCGCAGCGCAGCAGATCTCGGCGGTTCCGCTGAACCAGAACGTGGGGCTCGTCGGTTCGGTACCGGGCTGCCAGCCCCAGGTGCAGGTCCAGCCGGCGGACTTCGTAGTATCGGACCAGTCGACCGGCTCGGACCAGGCGAGGAAAGCGTTCGCCGGCTGGTCCGGGGCATAGCACGAGCCGTTGATAGGGATGTCACCGGCGCTCTTGCACGTGACCGAGACGGTCCAGCTCGATGCCGCGTTCACGACGCTGCTCGAGCTGCAGTAGCTCGACGCGCGATCGTACAGCGCGCCGGCGGGGCCTGAAGGCCCCGTCGCCCCGACGGGACCGGCCGGGCCTTGGGGTCCCTCTTTGCCACAGCCGAACGTGAAGAATGCGCACACTAGGACAGCGAGGCTGAGCGTTAGCCGCATGGGATTCTCCTGGGTTGGTTTGTCAGTGCGTCGTGAGCGCGCGCGATACCGTGGCGGTAGAGGCCGACGCGGCTTCGCCGATGAGCGAACTCCCTGACACGCCTTGCGTGGTGAGCGTCAGTGATGCCGTGACCGACTCGGTAGCTGTTGAGAGGAACCCGATCTCCTGGTAGGCGGCGACTTCTCCGACCCATCCGCTGCTACCGCCAAGGCCGGAACTGAACCACCAGACGTATGAGCTCGAGACGGTGTAGCTGTCGGGGATGAATACGTAGCCCTTGTTCGCCTCGTAGCGGTTCGCGGTCGCGAACATGTTCCACGTTCCAAGCGAGATGGTGCGTGGAGTCGCTACCGGTCGCGTGACGTAGACGACCAGCGTCCCGGGAGCGCCACCACTCGCGGCGGGGATCACCGAGAACGAGCCGACGCTCGTGGCGGGCATGACCTCGCCGGCGGTCGGAGATGGCCCGTTGAACGCCTGTGCGGTCACGTTGGACATCGCTACCGCATTCGCCCCGGCGTACCAGAGCTTCGGCCTACACATCAGCTTCGTCGTGGTGTCACCTGCGACGTGCGTCCACCAGCCGGTGATGTTCCCCGCACTCGGCGGATTGGACTGCGATTCTGGCGTGGGCGCGCAGGTGTCGCCGACGGCCTGGTAGCAGTCGGTGAAGGTGAATCCATCCATCGACGGGAGCGCGGCAGGCGTGAAGCTGCACGGGGGGTACGCGCACACGCAGTTGCTGTAAGTGACGGGGCTTCGCGTGGTGAGCCGAGTGCGCGTGCCATCCCAGGTCTCCGTGGAAACCCAAGAGCCCGAGGGTGACTGCGTGATGTCGAAGCGGATCCCGACGTTGAACGGGGCGGGGTTGGTGATGATGTAGCGGAGCAGCCGAACCTGGCCGCCGTAGAAGGCGCCCGAAGTGGGATCGAACAGCGTCGCGTAGGTGTTGCTCGCGAGCTTGTATGGGAACGTGCTCCTGGGATCGTTGTAGCTGGCGTACGCGACGTCCTCGATGACGTACATGGGCGGCCCGATCACGTGATACGTGACGCTCGCCGGGCCAACCGACCCGCTGTTCCCAGCGGCGTCGGTGAAGGTCGCACTGATGCTCAAGGAGAAGCTCCCGGCTGCCGTGGCCAGGGCCGGGATCAAGTCAGCCGTAAGCGGGAGGTCGAACAGGGACGTAGAGCCCGTACTGGCCGCACTCTTCCATGCGAGCAGATCGCCAGTGAGAGCCGAACCGCCGTTGACCGCGATCGAGTAGCTCGCCGCGGTGATGGGTGCGTCCACCGGCCCGGTCGCCACCGCGAACTGGATGAACGGCAGGTTGTCGGGGTTCGTTCCCTCGAGCTGGGCTGTGGTGGGCTTCGAACTCCACGCGACCCGGGTGGCCGCCTTGAAGACCGCGGATCCGTCGACCACGCTCGACTTACCCATACCGGCCGGCCACGAGTAGGCGGCCGGTACGGTGTTGCCGACGGTCATGGTGCGCTCGTCGAGGTACGAGGGCGTGCTTCGAACCGTGGCCGACGGCGCCTGCGCGTCCTTCGTCACCGTGAGCGTGGTCGCGCTGCCGAGCCCGCCGTTCGGCGGGCTCGCGTTATCGATGCCCCAGACGCTGATGATGTTCTGACCTTCCGCGAGAGGCACGTTCGAGAGCGTCCACGCGCCGGCCGAGTAGGTACCCGCGACTGCGGGCCATCCTGGCGTCTGGGCATAGACCGCTGCCACGCCAGCGCCGCCGTCGGCCGCAGTCACGACGAACGTAACCGTGCCCTGATTCGTGTACGTGGGCGGCGCGGTCGTGACCGTGATCCCAGGAGCGGTGCGGTCGATGTTCGTGGTGACGTTCTGGCTCGCGCAGTTCTGCACCACGTCGCATGCCTTGAACGTGAACGCGGTCGGGCCGTCGAGGACGCTAGCCGGGATGGTCCAGGACCCGAGGAAGTGGCTCGGAGTCGCGTCCTGGTCCGGGACCGACTTCGCCACCTCGGCGAGGCTCGCCACCCCGTTCGTGTCGCTCGCGCTGGCGTCGAGTGAGATAGAAGTCGAGTAGTAGATGCCGCCGACGGGGTTCGTCACGGATATCGAGGGCGGGGCGTTGTCGACCGTCACGCTGAAAGTGGTCGTGCCGCTGTTCGAACGCGAATCGATGGCGAGGATCTGGAACGACAGCGCCCCGTCTTGTACGGCCGAGGTGCTGTAGTCAGCCGTGAACGTCGCGGATCCGTCCGCGTGTGCCTGGAGCGTGCCTGGCACGTTCACGCCGTTCGCCTTCAGAGAGATTCCCTGAACTCCGGAGGGATCGGACGCGTTCACGGTCAGGTGGACGCTGCCGGACACGAGGTTCGTCGATCCGACGGGAGCGGCGAAACCAGAGCCGTACGTCGCGCTCACGGTCACGGTCGGCGCGGTGTTGTCGAAGGGCGCTGGAGAGAGCGGCCCGAACAGATCCGACGTATCCCCCGAGATCGTGCCGTAGACGCCGGCGTTGTCGACGTTCGTCCTCGTGAGGCCCGTCATGTTGCGCGGGCTCTGGATGAACTCGTCCAGCGCGTTCGCCAGGTACAGGCGGAGGAAATTCGCGTCGAGGGAGTAGGGTGGGCTGCCAGGCGTCTGGAGCTGCTGGCCGCCGGCGCCGAGCCCGTCGAGCTGGCCGTCCGCGAGCAGGTCTTGCTGCAGTAGGGCGACGAGCGAAGGCGCGGTGATGACGCCGCTCGAGCCGAGGCCGGCCCAGACGCCCACGTCATGAGCGAGCTGGTTCAGGGCGACATCCGGGAAAGCGGCGTAGACGACCTCGGTGAGATTGTGCGTCGGAGGCTGCGTCAGCGAGACGGGGACCGTCGTTCGGAGCCCGTAGGAAGGGCGAATCGGATCCACGTGATCGGTGAAGAGGTGGTCGCCGAAGGTGAGCGCCTGCTGCAGCGTGTGAGGGACGGGGTACTTGCGATGATCTCCACGGAGATACGCAAGGACCTCAGCGTCGGCCAGAGTCGTCCAGAGGGTCACCGGGACGGTGATGGCCGTGCCGGTCGTGTAGCTCGCGAGGAAGCAAGTGAGGCCCATCGACGAGGGGATCGTGATGGTCGACGCGGGGTTTGTCGGATCGAGATACCAGAGCGACGATCCCGCGGGGGGCACGGCGAGGATCCGGATCGGCCCCTGGTAGTTCTCTGCGCTGAGCGTCAGGGCATACATTCCAGCCGCGCTCGTCGGCCCCCCCTCACCGAGAACGCCACCCACTCCGACGTCCGTTCGGATGGCGCCGGTGTTTGGGTCGACCGCCACGACCCTGACCGTGGCGCCCGAGATCGGGGTGCCGGCGTTGAGCGCGATCGTGACGACGCCGAATGGAACGTTGTCCACGGTGACAGTGACCGTGGTCTCGGTCGCTGACCCGTACGAATCGACAGCTCGGAACCGCAGCGTCGTCGGGCCCTCGAGAGCCTGCGTCGTATCCCAGCTCATCGCGAGCGCGTCCGCCGCAGGAAGTTGGTCTGTGCCCACGCCCGGAGGCGGATTCACGAGCAGGAGGCTCGTCACGGAGGCGCCAGGCGTCTGGGGCATCGCTTGCGCCGTGAGCGTCAGGTTGCCGGAGACCACCGCTCCGTTCATGGGCGAGCTCACGCTGATGGTCGGGCCGTGGTTCGCGACCACGACCGTGAGGTCCTTCGTCGAGCTGTTGTGGAACTCGTCCTCGGCTTCGACCGAGATGGTGAGCGCGCCATCGGGGAAGGCCGAGACGTCGAGAGTGGCGCTGAGTTCGGCCGTCGTGTTCGAGAGGACCGCCATCTCGCCCATGAGCGCGACCGGTGCCGTGAACCGGAGCGCGGTGATCTTGCTCGCGTCAGTGGCCGTCACGTGGATGGCAACGGCCGCACCGGTGACGCCACTGTTCGCGGCGGGGGTCACGAACGCGATGCCGGGGCCCTGGAGGTCGATGCCACTGCCGGCGCACGAGGCCGCCGAGACTTGTCCCGGGCAGAAGAGGTAGGGATCGCTGTTCGCTGCGAGGTTGCTCGCCAGTGTCTCCGCGTCGGCCGAGGCGATCGCCGAGCCGTTCTGGGCCGAACCGAGGAAGAGCAGCATCGCTTGGCCGAGCCCGCGCCGAAACGTCTGTCCATCCAGAGTGGTCCCAGCTTGCGCGAGCGCTCCTGTCGGAGCGATGCCGTCGAGGGTGCCGTCCCCTGCATCGAGCGCAGCCGCGTCTCCGAGGGTCGCTGCGCTCACGACCGTTCCGGGCGTCACGCCGCTGTTCTGAGACATGATCTTGGCCTGTTGCGAAAGACCAGCGAGGACGAGCCCGGCGATGGCCTCGTGGGAGAGGGTGACGACGCTGGGGGAGCTCAGGTCGGCAGGGACGGTCGTCCGCCAGTCGATGTTGCCGAAGTGCCCGTTGACGTGCGTCCACGCATCGTCGACGGCGGTCGCCGCTGGCGACCCGTGCGCGACGTGGTAGCGAGCGAGCGCAGCTGCCACGGTAGAGACGGGGCTCACCGTGAGCGAGACAGTTGCCCCTGCCTTGTAGCTCCCGACGAGCGCGACGAGCTCGCGGGTGAGCTGGAGCGGCGTTCGGAGCGCCTCCTCCGTGTAGACGCCGCCGGTTGCGGCCACCTCGAGAACTCCATTGTACGCGGGGAGCTTGAGCGCGAAGGAGCCGTCGGGGCCCGTGCTCGCGCTGACGAGGGCCGCCCCGCGTTTCCCATCGTCGCCGACCTTGTAAGCGGTGACGGTCGCGCCATTGACCGCGCCCTTCACGACGACGCCGTTGATGGTACCGGTGCCGCTTCCGGTGCCCTTCACCGCATCGCCGCCGCCACATGCGCCGAGCGCGAACACGGAAGCCACCAGTGACAGACGGAGAACGCGAAGAATCCCTTGCATGATCCCCCTCCAGAGCATGCATCCAATAGGCATCTACATAGATGCCAGATGCTTGCCACATTAGGGGTGCATGTCAAGGACAGAGGAGCGGGCGTTAAAAGGCGCGTTCCACCCACACGTCGAAGAGGACGCCTGGATCAAGGAGTTGCGTGTCGCCCCGTCCGGCGGCGGTCGCGTCCTGGTGATTCAAGGCGGTCTGGCCCGCGCCACGCGCGACATCCTGTGCGACGCCTCCTGTGACGGTGTTGAGCAGGACGCCTGCCGTGTTCTTGGCGATGGCGGTTCCGAGGCCCTCGCCCTGCACCGGATCGGCCGCGCTCCGACGGCTCGCAGCGAGTCCGGGTTTCCCGTCCTCGCGGTCCATCGCGAGGCCGGCGAAGTCTAGTTCGCGGTCATCCGGGAGCCGCAGCTTCGCGAACCGGATCGTGAAGCGGCCGTCCGTGGCGGAAGCCTGGCCGAACAAGAGGGTTCCGGCCGCGAGTACCACCTCACCGCGGACCACGAACGGGCGTGAGAGCTTCGCCTCGACGGGGCCGTTCCCGACGGTCCGGCTGTCGAGGGTCGTGAGGAGCCGCACCGGGATATGTGCTCCGGTCGGAATGCCCAAGGGCGCGTTTGTCCTGGCGACGCGTGCCGGCGCGTGGAGCGGCTGGGACCGCCGCATCCAAGCTGGTTCCTGAGCCGCGCCGGCCTCAACGCCTCCATCGGCGGGGTGATCCGCGGTACTGGGGACGGTCGGCCGCCCGCCGTAGTGGGCCACGAGCTCGCGGTCGATGCTGCGTGCGTCCGCCGCGCTCGGAGCACTCGTCGGCGGTGCGGCTGGTGCAGAGACCGGCGGTCGGGGAGGCGAAGGAGGCGGCGGAAGGGAAATGTTCGTCACGGCCGTGGCGGGAGGCGGCGCGCTGTCCGCCTGCGCTGCCGTCCCAGACGTAGCCGACTCCTTCTTCACCCTCTCGATGAGGCTGCTCGGATTCCGTTCGGCCTGGCCCGTCCTCCCGACGACTGCGAAGAACGCCAAGAGGAAGACGGCAAGCGCGAGCCCGATCGTGGCGGGAATGGGCAGCTTCTTTGACTTCGCCTTGTCGCCCCGCTCGATCTGCTCTTTGACGCGCCGGATGACCGACGGAACCGTCGGCGGAGCGTTCGGGCTCGGCGGCGGGATTCGCGCTGCCGCTTCCGCGCCGGGTGGTACGAAGAGCGGCTTCACGACTGTAGGCGGCGCGAACGGCACGTCGTCCACGACCGGCCCGGCAGGCGCGGCGCCCGGTCGAGCGCCCTTCTCGAGCGCCTGCATGAGGGGAGTGGTCGACAGGAAGTGGTCAACGTCCGATGTCGGCCGCTTCGATTCCGTAGATGACCGAATGGGCTCGATCTCGCCTTCATCACCGCGTGCCCGAGGTCCCCGCGGTCGCGCGGCTGTCGTGACGACGGCCCCAGGCATCTCGGTTGGGATGTCGAACGGGCCTGTCCATGCGGGGTCCGCAGCTCGATCCTCGCGAATGCGCTGGATCGCCTCAGCGAGTTCGGCGCCGCTCTGGTAGCGATCGCGCGGGTCCTTCTCGAGGAGCTTCAGGACGACGTTGTCGAGCGCTCCCGGTGCCCTTGGATTCACGAGCGAGGGCGCCCGCGGCACGACCGTCTGGATCGCTCGCCAGATCTCCGGCTCGCTGTCGCCGCTGAACGGCGGCCTGCCAGCAAGGAGCTCGTACAGCATGTAGCCGACAGCGTGGAGATCCGTGGCCGCCGTCCACTCAAAGTCCACGCCGCGCTCAAACGCTTCTGAGTAGACGTGTTCCAGGTACTCCGGGGCGTAGTGGGTCGAAGTGCCGACCACGTCGAGCTGACGTGTCACTCGATACGACGCTCGAGCTCTTGCGATCCCGAAGTCGATGAGGACAGGCTCACCATCGCTCCTGACGAGGACGTTCTCGCTCTTGAGATCGCGGTGGAAGAGCTGCCGCTCGTGCATGTAGTGAACGGCGCGGCCGATCTTCTCGAACGCCTCGCAGATTCGCAGGAGGGACGGCGAACTCGACCTGCACCACCCATCGAGCCGCTCACCCTCGACGAACTCGATCACGAGGAACGGGTAGCCCGTCTCGAGCTCGGGCCAGCGGTCGACGGCGTAGATCGAGACGATGTTCGGATGGCGTAGCGACTTGAGCGCGGCCACCTCGCGGTCGGTGCGGTCCTCGAATCGTTTCCGCTTCTCCGGGGTGAGCGAGCCGAGCCGCTCACGCGAGAGCTTGAGGGCGTAGTGCTTCCCGTCTCGCTCGACCTGGTAGAGCGTCCCGAAGCCGCCGGCGCCGATACGCCGGACCACGGTGTAAACACCAACGAGGGTGCCGGACTGGAGGTTGTCCGGATCGACGTGCGCGGCCATGGAACCCCCTAGAGATCGAGCGCGTCGAGCACGACGTGGCGCGCGCCTTCCTTCTCGAGAAGCGAGAGGCTCACTCTCTGGTGTGCGCTCTGCGGTGGTGTCGCGAACGCCACCACAACCTTTTCGGTGACGTCCGGCGGCAGTGTCCCGAGCTCCGTCTGGATCGAGAGCACCTTCACGTCCACGCTGCTACCGCCGAGGAGCTTCACCTCAGCGCGGTCAAGCGCCCAGGACTTCGTCGGATCGCGGTTCTCGACCGTCAGGACGAGGTAGGTCATGCCGAGGAGCCGATAGACCCAGCGAGCCTCGACGAGGAGTCGGCTCTGCTTGTCGCCGCCATGAATCGCATGGCGCTCGAAGGCGTGAGGAGCATCGAGATTCTGCTGCATGAAGAGCGAGGCGACACTCGCGACGCCTGCCGTTGCGGAGTTGGCCTGGCACTCGTCCAGCTGCGCTCGCACCGAGACGAGGCTCGTCTTGAGGGCAGCCGCGGAGTCGGGCGCTGCGCTCTTCTGAAGGTCGAGTACGACGTCGACCTGCGCATCGGCTTCCGTGGCGATCGTGATGAGCTTGAACGTGAGGACCGTCCCATCGGCGAGGGAGACGTTGAGGGGCAGCGCGCCAGGGAGGTCCCTCTTCGGAACGAGGACCACGAACTTCTCGCTCTGGCTGAGCGGGTTCATGAGGCTCTTAACGTCTGCGATGAAGGCGCCGCCGTCCCTGAGCGGCACCTGGAAGCTCAAGATGGTCGCCGTTCCGCCTGCGACGTGAATCTCCGGCAGCGATGAGACGTTGCTGTCCGTGATCGTGAGCGACCGGCGGCGGAGCTCTCGTCTCGCGAGAACAGCCTCAGGGTCGGAGGACTTGCCGCGGCCGGCCGCGAGCGTGCTCGCCGGCACGAAAGACACGAGGGCTGCGAGAGCGACGCTATGGAACATTGCTGGCCTCCTTCTTCGGCGCGGTCGGCGCGTCGGCAGGGAGTTCCTGGATCTGCCACTCCGCGACGGCGAGCCCGTCGGTGTGCTCGTTGGAAACGGGGACGACGGCCTCGACGAGATCCACCGCAAGCCGGTCGGTGGTGAAGGGGCCGCCGCCGAGGAGCGGGCCCTTGCGGCGGCTCAAGGTGGTCTTCACGTGCAGCAGGGTGGGGGTCTCCTCGATGAGGAGGATGTCGTCGATCGCGAGGTCGCTCCGCACCTGAGCGGCTCGATACGTTTCGAGGAGCTTCGCGGCCTCGGTCTGCTTCGTCACCCGCTCCCGCATCGGGCCCGTCATCATGGAGAGGGCTTGCGGCCAGTTCGCGTCGATCGTGGACGAGTTGATCCCGAACGCGAGCTGGACGAAATCGCGGGTGAAGCGGACCACCGCGATCTCAGGGGGCTTCGTTTTGTTAGCGAGGAACTTGAGGAGGGCGTCCGTCGCGACGCCTCGGCGCACGTAAGTCGTTTTCCCGCCGGGGTTCTCGACCACGACGAACTCGGGCGGTCGCGCCGCGAGCCGCACGTTCACGAGAAGCGACAGGAGAAGCAGGCCGAAGAGGAAGACGAGCGCCCAGCTCTTCCACGCGGCTTGACGTGCGAAGGCGTCCCAAACAGCGCCCGGCGCGCCGGGCGGCCGCGGATCAGAGGCCTCCGTCCTGAGCTTGGGCAATGAGCTGGCCACGAGGGGCTCCCTTCTCCCCGAACGGGGGTGAGCGGGTCCGGTCTAACTGCGCGCTGGTGGGGTCTTCGGCGGAGGAGGGGAGGGGTGTGGAGGCTCTTCCGCGATGCCAGTTCCGCCGCCGGGCGGATTCGACGCGACTGAGCCGGCCGACCTCATCGCGCCCAGCACGATCTCTGGATCGATGCGAGGTCCCATGCCGAGGGCGGTCGCTGCGCCCGTTGCCTTCGCCGCGGCTCCCGCGGCCGTGCCGGCGATACCCGCCGCAGCGCCAGCGGCACCTGCCGTGTGCGCCACGACCGAGCCGGTATGCTTTGCACCGCCCACGGCGTCTCTCTGGACGTCCTTCGCGGATCGGTAACCGGTGGCCATGAGGTTCTCGAGCGTGCCACCTACGACCTGAGCGGCGAGCCTCGGCGTCGAGAGAGCGATCGCTCCCATCAGCAAGGACGCGATCACAGCGGCGATGTACCCAGTCGTCTCGGCGCCTTCGCTGCCCATCGCGACCATGATGCTGAGGAGGAGGCCCGTGAAGATCGGCCAGGACAGCACCGTGATGAAATGGCCGAACCATCTCGTGCCGGTCGACGATGGGCGTGGGATGGCAGCAACGAGGGCGAGTGGCCCGATGCAGAAGAGGAGGGCCGCGAGGATCTTCCCCAGTTTCACGAGGACGATGATGAGCCCCTCGGCCACGAGGAGGAGAAACGCGACGAGGCTGTCATAGAAGAAGCCGCCGACTTTGGAGGTGACCCCGCTCAACACGCCCCCGCTGCTCGAGCCCGGCGGCTGCGGCAAAGTGCTGCCGGCCGTCGCGCTCGTCGGCATCGTTTGCGCGGCCTTCGCAGCGCGGTCGAGGAACTCGCCCATGCCGCTCACGGGCGTCACCTTGTCCGCTAGCGGGTCGAAGATGTTGACGATGAGGCCGTTGAAGATCGGTACGTAGAAGAAGAGTAGGAACATCACGACGATGGCCCGCCAGACCACGACCGTGAGATCGCGTCCCTGTCCCGGCGCTCGCCCGAACGCCTCGATGATGAGTCCGAGGATGAGCGCGAGCGGGAAGAACTCCCAGGCGATGTGGCGGACCTTCACGATGAGGTCGTGCATCGCCGCCTGCTTCGGATCGGTGGATTCGAAGTTCCAATGGAAACCGCCGAGAAGGCCCTCGCGGCTGGCCTGGGTATCCCACCCCTGATCCGCCCAGGAGGTGGCGGGCGGGGCGTTCTGGGCCGCGGCAGTCGCGGGCAGGGCCACGATCGACGCGAGCGTCGCCAAGGAAGCGAGGCGCGCTAGGAGGTGCGGTCTCATTGGGCGCTCCCAGTTGTCGCGGCCGCTGGCGAGGATGGGTTCGAGCTCGTCTGGCCGGAGGTCCCCTTCCACCCGAACGCCCGCAGGCCGTCGATGAGGGAGGCACGCCGCGCCCGCTCCTCGTCCTCGACTCGCCTCGCGTCCGCGATCCTGAGCTCGTTCGCGACCGTCTGCTGGTGGATGAGCTCTTCGAGCTTGCGGTTCGTCTCCGCCTGCTGCTCGAAAGTCTGGATCTGCGCCTGAGCCGCGAGCGTCTGGCACACGACCGGATCGTGAGCGGTCAGGCACTTCTGCAGCATCCCGTCTTTCGAGTCGTAGACCTGCTTCTCGACGGAGGCCTTTTTGAGGAGCTCGGCTTGGTACCGCTGTTCCCGCGCGATGTCGTCGGCGCGGACCAGGGCGAGCTCGGGGCGACCCTGCGGCAGATCGCCGAACGTTCGCCGGAGATCCTGGTCGAGCTTCTGAGCGGTGACCGTCCGCTGCCACTGGTCACAGGCGGAGCCGCTCCCGGCGACCGGCGCGACCCCGGCGTTCGTACCCGAACCAGCCGCGCGAACCGTGTCCCTCGTGATGTCCTGCAGGCACCGCTGCAGCTCGGGGGAGAGGCCGCCGTAGCTCTGGCCCCAGCTCCGGTAACCGTACTGAGCCTCTCCCTGTAGGAACGAAACCTCAGGGTACGCGCGGTAGATGGCCTGGAGGCCGCTGTTCGCGAGCCGGCTGCCACTGAAGGACTGGATCTCGTCGAACGCCGCCTTCGCATCGGCTGCGTAGGTCGCGATCTTTTTCGTCTCGCGGTAAGCGTTCCCGAGTGTTTCGAACGTCTTGCTTGCGGTGTCGAGCTGCTTGAGCGCGGTCGAGAGGATTTCCGTCAGGATTGGTAGGTCAGCTCCGAAAAGGTCCGCGTAGGCGGCGTGGATACCGACCCCGAGCGAGAGCGCGATACACAGGACGGCGACGAGTACGAACCGCGGAAATCTGCGCAGCATAGGAGCCCCCTCCCTCACCAGAACTCATGCAGCTGAACGAGACCGAACCCCCTGGCCCACGACGCCGTGCGGGTACAGCGCGGCAAGCTCCTCGAGCAGCCGCAGCCGATCGAGCATCGGGTTCTTCTTTTGGGCCCGTGTGAGGAGTTCCTTGTCCTGTGGGTCCGTCGTCAGAATCCAGTACGCGAGCGGATGCGGGGCGAGGCGGACGGTCGTGACCTCCTTCCCGTACATGAGGAGGAAGTCCGAGTAGTGGCCCGGCTTGCGCTCGAGACGCCGGAAGGCTTCGAGCGCGCCTTGAGAGAGGCCGAAGTAGCTCGCGACCTCCTCGTGCCCGCGGTTGTGCCAGAGGAAGATCTTGAGAGCGCTGTTCGCGATGATCGCGGGGCCAGCCTTCGCGTTGACGAAGTCTCGTAGCGCCTGGCTGATCATCCACATGGACACGTCGTACTTGCGCATCTTGCGGTAGCAGCCCGCCAGGAAGCGCTCGCCCACGTCGTCCTGGCCGAGGTGCTCGTGCCCCTCGTCCACCGCTACGATGGTGTGGGCGCGCCGGCTCGAGGCCCGGTTCGTCACCGCCTGGATGATGCAGGCCATGGCGAGCTGCTTCAGGACCGGATCCTGCGAGACGCGCTGGAGGTCGAAGGTGAGGAGCTTCGCGTCGAATCGCAGGCTCGATGGCCGGTTCACGAAATCGGCGTACATCCCGTCGGCGAACGGGCCGAGTTTGCGATAGACGCGGTCGGCGATCGCCCGGTCGTCGGCGTTCTCCCATGGGTAGCTCTTCAGCGCATCGCGGAAGTGGCCGAGAAGCGGACGCTCCGATGGGCGCTCGCGGAACTGGATTTCGTACGACCAGCGCACCGCCCGCGCGACGGCGTCGAACGTGACCTTGTCGAAGCCGGGCTGGCCCGGCTCGGTCGCGCACACCTGCAGGAACGCGACAACGTCCTGGAGCTCCTCGTTCGAGAACTCACCGCTCTCGGGGTCGAGCATCGCGGCGTACTCGACGAAGGGGCTCACCGAGGTCTTGATGTCGACCGGGATGTGGATTCCGCCGAGGAGCGCGGTCAGCGGTTCCCATGAGTTGCCGTTGTCGATGAGGATCGCCTCGTCGCCCGCAGCGAGCGCGTCGAGGACGAGGTTGCCGAAGGCGAACGACTTGCCGCTCCCGGTGTCGGCCACCACGAGGCCGTGGTGCGCTGTCGAGAGCCGCTTGTCTGCGAGATGAAGACGGAAGAAGTCGCCGCCCGGCGTCAGGAGGACGGAGGCGGCCTTCGCCGTCCCGTTCCACGCTGCGAACACGGGGAGGAAGTCCGCAGCGTTCCGGCTCGTGCAACCCTTCTTTCGGAGCTGGTACGGGCCCGCTCCGGGCAGCATGGAAAGGAAGGCGGGAATCTGCGTGACGTCCTCGACGAGCATCTCGGAGTTGCCGCACTGCGAGAAAGCCACGCGGGCGGCCTCCGTCTGTGCGTCGACCTCCTCGAGCGACTTGCCTTCGAGCAAGAGGCTCGCTGAAAGCGCCACGATCTTGGAGCTCAGGTTGTTGAGCTCCTCGAAGAGGCCGCGGATGCTCTCGCGTTTCGCGCGCTCGGCCTCGTCCTGGTCGACGCTCTCGTTCTGCAGGAACGGGAGCGCGTTCTTGATGTGCTTCACGAGGCTGTGTGAGCGGTCGAGCGCGAAGCGCGTCTTGCCCTGGTGCTTCACGTGCACCGTCACGGCGAGCGTGTACGGGAACGGAGCCTGCTCTCCGCCCGGATCGCGCGTCGCGAGGCGGAGCAGCGGATCCGCGGAGAAGTAGGAGGTACCCGCTTCCGGGAGCACCTTGAGCGTGCAGACCCGTCGAATGAGTGATCCGTGCCGGAACGTTCCCCGCCCGTCCTCCACGTCCTCGAAGCAGAGCTGTTCGGCCTCAGTGAGCTCGAGAACGTGGTTCCCGTACCGCCGGATCGTCTCCGGGCTCCACATCCGCTCTCGGACGGTTGCGTTCGGCGGCGCACCGCCAGCGCGGGCGCGGCCCGGGTTGAGGAGCTCGTAGTGGATGCGGCGTACGTCCGTGAGGTCAAGCTCTCGCGTCGAGATGCCGAGCTGCGCGAATCGTCCGGCGAGCCGGTCCCTCAGCTGGCCGAGCTTCTTCACTCGCGCCCGGTGCAACCCCTCCAAGAGCTTCGCCGGCGAGCGGGAGTAGAGCAGCTGCAGCCCAAGTTGCCCGCGCGCGAGCCCACCGCCCGTCGGCGAGGCCTCAGAGAAGAAGAGATACACGCGCGTACGCCGCACCCGCTGAGCGCGCAGCCACCGGGCGCGGCCAGCGAC
Source organism: Anaeromyxobacter oryzisoli (assembly GCF_022690765.1). Taxonomy (GTDB): domain Bacteria; phylum Myxococcota; class Myxococcia; order Myxococcales; family Anaeromyxobacteraceae; genus Anaeromyxobacter; species Anaeromyxobacter oryzisoli. Next base: position 82,651 of record NZ_JALCZA010000002.1, read on the forward strand.
ATACGCGCGCAGCGCGGGCTCCTCGGCTCGACAGGTCGCCTCGTATTCTCGGATGACCTGCTCGATGTTCGTGTCGACCCTGTAGACGAAGTGGAGGGTCGTCTCGTCCTCCAGGGACCCGACGAGGCTTCGAAGGCCCTCCCCGATGTTGAACGCTTGCTCGTCAGCGCTGAAGCGGACGTCGAGCGTCCCGAGTTCGAGCGCCCCGACGTAGTCGAGCGCGGGAGTGACGAGGACGGTGACGCTGTCCTCGCGCAGCGTCCTCCACAAGGGGACGAGGTCCGCGAGCGGAGTCTCTCGGATCACCGCCTCCCTCCCGTTCGCGAGCGGACGAGATCGAAGAGACGCGCGGCGAGGTCGTGGCCCTCGTAGCCGTACTCGCCATGAGGGAACTTCGGCGCCCGAGCGAGGCTGACCCGCGCCGCGGCGCTGAGTCGGCTGCCGCTCACGAGCTGGCGCACCTTGAACTGGAGGAAGTGCTGCACGAACCCCTCCGCGCGTCCGTAGTTCGCCGCCCGGACGAGGACGTACGCGGCCACGGCGATGCCGCTGCCGACGAAAGCGCCGGCGGCGATCATCCCGGCCCACCAGGCGGAGAGCACCACCGTGAATTCGGTGGGGAAGGCGAGGCCAAGAACCGTGTTCTTGGCCTCGAGGCTCCGGTACACCGGCGCGCGCACGGGCCGGCTCGTTAGCTGTTCTGGAGCGCGCTCATGATCGCGGGCGCGCCGCTGATGATCGCGAAGAGGAAGGCGCAGATGACCGCCGTCCAGATCGCGCCCTTCACGAGGTCGGGCTTGAACATGGCGGCGCCGACGCCGACCACGATCGCAAAGAGTCCGAGCGGCGCGATGATGAAGTTCCGGCCGTACTCGAGCAGCGTCTGACCTGGATACGCGAGCGCGAGCGACGGCACGACCAGGACGAAGACGGCGACGGCGGGTAACGCTGCGAGGGCGATGCGCGCCATCGAGAACTCGGGACGCGCGGAGAGACTGACATTCTGCTGCATGGGCTACCTCCTCGTGTTCTCGGCGGCCTGGATGCCGTCGAGTCGCTCTGGTGCGGCGCCCGGGACCTCGGGTCCCGGCTGGTCAAGGTCCCTACGCTGCCGGTCAGGTAGCGCAGCCTCGACGGCGCGCTCGAACTCGGCCTGAACGGAGCGAAAGCGGTCCCGCAGCTGGGCGACGTACCCCCGAGCTGCGTGGATTCGCGGCCGCTCGAGGGCGAGCAGGGCGACGAACACAACCATCGCTGCTCCAGCCCAGACGAGCGGCAGATGATGGGAGGACCAGGCCAGGACGCTGCCCGCTCCAGCGCCATGAAGCGCGCCGTAGAGCGCTGCGAGTCCTGGGTACGCGACAGAGACGAGGACAATTACGAGGAAGTGGCGCACGGAACGAGGTAGCAGACGAAGCCGCTCTCTCGCCGTGAGCTCAGGCCATGTGGGCCGCTTCCTGTCCAGACTGCATCACCTCCGGAGCCCCCGCTACGTCCGGCCTGCGCCAGATTTCGCGCCGGGAGCTCCGCTCTTGTCGAACCCCGGTCCGTTCTTCATGACCGCTTCGCTGCGCATGTAGACGACGTGCTGGAAGTACTCGAGGCGGCTCAGTTTCAGAGCCTTGCGGTCGGCTTCGAGCCGCTCCACGAGCACGACAGGCAGGTTGAAGTAGGTGCGGAACGCGTCGAGGATCGTGTTCACCATCCTCGTCAGGTTGAGCGCCCTCTCGCCGGGCTCCGGGAGTTCCTTCTCGGAGACCCCAGCGGCCAGCGCGCGTGCGCGCGCCTCCTCCTGAATGAAGATCGCGAGCTCCATCGGCATCCGAACGCTGAGCACGGCCTTCTCACCCGTGCGCGGCGTGCTCTCTCCAGTGCGGCGCGGCTCGCCGCCCTTGTCCTTGGAAGGCATGTAGCATCCTTTTGACTGTTGATCTACAGGCAACTAGTAATCACTCGTCCTGCCGATCCATCAGATCGAAGTCAGGCGTCATTCCAACCGCATCTAAGCTGATTCGAAACCACATGTGGACCCGACACGAGCCCCGCGCGTTTTGGCGGCCAGATGGCGACGCTTCGGTGATTCGATCTCTAGCATAAGTGCCTGAAAACCGGTCGCTCTGAGGGCCTGGGTTCCGGGCCGAGCGCTGCCGACCACCACCACCCGCCCGGCGGCACTCGGCTCCCATTCGGAGCGACTGGCGCGGATACCGGCTCGTATCGCGTCCTGCGGCGACGAGATCGCGCTAGCGCCGCAGCTGGCAGCATGATGAGCGGCGCACGGCGCAGGAGGTGCCGGTCGCGAATCGCAGCCGTCGTCGATCTGTGGGAGCTGGGAGGCCCCCGCCTCGACCATCGCGGTTGTTAGCCGCTCGCCGGTCCGAGTGGTGTTCGGACGGTGCGTGTCCTACACCCTGGCGCACTATCAGGCATTCACCAAGCGGCGAACGATCGCGCTATCATGCGCCCATGACACTCGCGGACATCGTCGCTCACAATCTCCGGGTCTTGCGCATCGCCGCGGGCGTGCCGCAACAGGTCCTCGCAAGCCGAGCTGGCGTCAGCGTCAGCTATATCTCGATGCTGGAACGCGGCCAGCGGATTCCGCCGCTCGCCACGCTTGAGAGCGTCGCCAGAGCCCTCAAGGTAGACCCTCTCTCGCTCATACAGGAGAAGGCTCTCGGGGCATCTCGTCCTCGGAAACGCGGACGGCGCGGGTAGGGCGACGCGGCACGCCTCACACGCGGCGACAGCGAGTACTCGACCCACCCGCCTGCACCATCGCGACGCTCACGTGTGGACCGGTTGCTGCCCGCGTGCCTACGCGTTCCGGCGCAGTCGGCGTTTCCGTGGGCGGCCGGGCTTGGCCGGCCGCAGTGTCGCCTTCCTCAGCAGAACAGCCGGCGCAACGCTCAAGGCGTTCGCGAGCCTACGAAGCGTGTCCAGCGTGCTGTTCGTCTTGCCTCGCTCGATCTTCCCGATGTACTGCACGGTGAAGCCCGTCACCGACGCGAAGTCCTCCTGAGTGACATTCCGGGCGGCGCGCAGCCGGCGCAAGTTCGCTCCAACATACGCTTGGATCTCGGCCAGCGAGAGCTCCGGCATTGAAGCCCGGTAGCCCGCGTGCTGCCGCAAAAACAGTGCAGTCTAGTGCTGGGTTTATGATCACCCTCGCGTCCCGCCTGCGATGGATCGCCCCAGTTGCGGGCAGGGCCGTTCACGGTTAGGAAATATGACGGGTTTCAGTTCGGGAGCCGCCGGATCAGCGGCTCGGTCGCTCCAACCGGTTCCGTAGGTATGGCTCTACCCAGTTGGAATTGACAGTGAGTGTTGCTATATGCGGTGCCGTCAACACGGGCTGGGGGGTCCGCGCGTGCTTAACCTGGATTCCGAATCGCAGGTCTTAGGCGAGCTTCTCTTGGCCCGCCTGAAGTATCTTCGCAGCAAGGGAGGCGAAGGCCCCCTGGAGCACGTTCTCGCGCAGCTCCCGCCGGCTGACGCGGTCACGCTGCGCAGGCCGATTCGGCGAGACTGCTGGTATCCGCTCAGCCTTCAACTCCGGCTAGACGACGCGATCGCCTCTGTCGTATCGCCTGGCGAGCGTTCAGACGCCTTCATCGAGGTGGGCCGCGCCTACGCCGACGCGATACTCGATCGAACCCAGCGGCAGAACGTGACGAGTACCGCGCCGAAGCTCTTCCTGGAATCGTTGCCACGCCTGTACCGGGCCTACCACACGGCGGGGCACCGCGAGTACGAGCCTGTCGGCCAAAACGCAGGCATCATCCGTACGTTCGATGCGAACTGGCGCGTCCCCATGGATCACTGCTGGACGGTGGTGGGATGCCTGCAGCGCGGCCTCGAGCTGTCCGGCGCCGATACCGTGCTCGTCACGGAGACGTCTTGCCGCGCCGTTGGCGCTTCTTGCTGCGAGTACCGGTGCGAGTGGCATGGCGCGGAGGCGACGACCGTAGGGGCGAACTGCTGACGCGGTGCCGCGCCAGCGGCGGATGTCGGTAGTGCCACGCTGCCTCGACCAGAATCCGCCTCGCGTGAGAGTTCCCAGTCTTCGTGATGCCGCCACGTCGCTCTGTGGCGCCACTGGAGTGCTCGCTTGGTATCAGCCCGAGGTACGCCATCAGCTCGCGCGGTCGGCTGAATCGCCGGAAGTCCTGGCTCTCGGTGATGAGCACCATGGCCGAAAGCACCGCGATCCCGCGCAGCGAGCACAGCTTCGCTACGGTCTCTGCGTATTCCGGCTGGGTGCGATCGACACGATCTCCTTCTCGAGGTGCATCTGTGACGCCTCCTGGTGGTCCACCGCGGCGAGGTAGTGATCGACGTCGCCTTCTCGGCAGCGTGCTCGAAGGTCTGCGAGATGAGCCAGTTCCGGTGACGTACCGTCCAGTTCTTCCCATCTCGGAATACGCGCCCGTGGCGAAGGAGGAACTTGCTCATGCGATTTCGAGCAGCGACGAGGTCCTTCCTCACGTCCTCTCTCGCACGGACCAAGTCGCGGACCAGCCTCATCCTTCGGGGTTGGAACGTGGATCGGCGTGAACTCGCGCGCCCGGTCGAGCCTGGCGAGCTTCACGGCATGTCGAGGAGGAGGGTGTCCCCCTTCACGCGCGGCCGAGCTTTCGTAGGACCCACGCGAGCCGGTTGGTCATCGGGATGACCCGGCCGCGCCCGCTCTTGGCGACTCCACCACGTCTCGCCAGACCTGCCGGTCGATGTGGAACTGGTTCGTGACCCACATCACGCCGTAGGGGGGGGCAGGGCGCGGATCTCGCCGGAGCGGAGTCCAGCGTCGCCGCCGAGGAGGACGACGGCGGCCACCCGGATGTCGAGCTTCAGGGCGGACTCGATGAGTCGGGCGTACTCCTCCTCCGTGTAGAACGGCGGAGTCTTGGAGGTATCGACCTTGAGAGTCCGAAGGTCCCGAGCGGTAGCTCCTCGATGACCCGGAGCGACTTCGCCGTCCGCACCATGTTCGACAGGATGGCGAGGGCGTTGTTGACGTACTTCTCCGACCGCTCCTCCATGGCCTCCTTGAGGAGGTCTACTGCGGCCACGTCGATCTCATCCAAGCGGTACGTGCCGAGCAGCGGGATGATCCAGTTCCGGAGGATGCCCTCGCGCTGATATTCGGTGCTCGCCTTCAGGCGCTGATTCTTCTTGTGGCGGGTGCCTCGAATTCAGCCAACGTCGGGGCCCTCACCTCCTTACCCGTGTCCGGCTTCGCTTCACCAGCGGGCAAGATGTGGCGGTAGCGCTCGTTCGCCCACGCGAGAGCTCTCGGCTCCGTGAGCTTGCCGGGCAGCGGCATCTGCCGCTTCTCCCGGTACTGCTTCCCGGACGGCCACCTGAAGCGGACGTCGTACATCCAGCCGCCCTTCGAACAGCGAACACATCGAGTCAGGCTGCGGGGCCGTACGCGGGAAACGTCTTGACACCCTCCGCTCGGTTCGGGAACGTGGCGCGCAGCGTGACGCAGACTACCGTCTGTTGCGCTTGGGAAACGAGGCATGCCATGCAGGCTCGACGCGGCACAATTTGGTGGGGAATCGTAGCAGGTGTGCTGTTTACGGGATGTGCCGGCGCTCGTACCGAGCACAGCGGTGTCCCGCTCGTATGGCTCGCGGATCAGGAATCGCCGGTGGCCACTAAGACGAGCCTCGCCCCGCACCATTTCAAGGTTGCATTGTTCGTGGACCGCCGCGCAGAACCACATGTGATCGGCGTCAACGTAAAGCGGCCCGACCATCCGTTGCAGGTCACGACAAATGATGACGTCGCTGTGTGGGCGACTGAGCGCTTTATCCACGTGCTGCGTAGGCAGGGGATGGACCTCGTCGATAAGGGCGCGACGGTGACGCTCGAGGTCGAGATCCTAAAACTCCAGGTCGTCGAGGCGGGCCTCTTCAATGGCGATGTCGAGTTCGCCGTCGTCGCGAAGGATGCGAGCGGAGCGACGCTGTGGCGCGGCGCGCTCTCCGGGAGATCCAAGCGCTGGGGCAGGACGAACAACCTCCAGAACTACTACGAGGCGCTCACCAACGCTTTCGAGAGCGCGGCTCGAGGGCTGGTTTCAAATCCCGAGTTCGTTGGCTCGCTGCGTCGTTCCTAACGCGTCTGGCCGAGTTCGGAGAACCGCGGCATGGTCGAGTTATAGCGCTAATCTGCAGTCCGCACGCGACGCGCTGGCGAACACGAGCGTGGAACTGACGGCTTGGACATGGTCCCTGACTCGAGGCACTGTCCGGCGGCGAAATTGAAGGATCTCCGGCGGCTTCCGATACCGGATGTTGCGGATTCCATCCCAGACTTCGCAACAGCGCTTGTCGTTTCCCCGGGCGGATCGCGGTCTCAATCGCGGCTCGTTGCAGGAGCGCAGGTTGTCGCGTGCACGATCGAATTTCGCTGTGAGTGAGCCGGCGAGGGCTCACCATACACGGCGGTACGCGGCGGCCCGCGACAACGTCACGAGCCGATGGCGCACCTTCGAATGTCGCCGCCCTCAATGGTTCCCTGCAGTTGCTGCATCCACCACTCGTTGCGCCTGAAGCCAGCTCCAGACGTGGTCCCAGGCTCGGTCGTGTGCGAGTACGTCAGTGTGGCCGGCGCCTTCAATGATGACGAGCTCGCGCGGGCCACTAAGGGCAGCGTAGATCTTCCGGGAGTGTTCGGGAGCAGTGAAATCGTCGTTGGCACCGTGGAGAAGCAAGACGGGAGCCTTGATGCGCCGGGCCGCTTCGACGGTGTTGACGTCCTCGACTCGGAAACCGATCCGCGTCTCGGCGTTATGGAGCGTACCCCGGACGAGCGGCGTGGGGATGAACCACGGGACCTGATCGCGCACGATCTGCTCGATCGTTGTGAAGCTCGAGACCGCGACGACACCCACGATGCGCTGATCCTCAGCTGCAGCCTGCAACGCTACCGCTGCGCCAAGCGAGACACCAACCACCACCACCTCAACTGAACCCAAATAATCAATCGCTCGCGAGAGATCACGCTTCTCGAAGTATCCGAAGGTAGAGTACTTGCCCGATGAATCTCCATGCGCGCGGAGGTCGTAGGCGAGCACGTCATACCCGCGCGGCACAAAGCGAGCTGCAACTGGCAATACGTTGTAGCGGTTCTGATTACGGCCGTGCAAAACAATTACGGTGCCGCGTCGAGGCCCCACGGCGTGGAACAGCCACCCGCGCATCACCACGCCTTCGCCTGGGACGGAACATTCTTCGTACGATAGCTGCGGTCGGGCATAAACGGGGTTGTGTTGCGTCTCGAAGATCAGGCGAGCGCCGATTCCGGCGGGGAGACATCCGGCCTGTGCGAACAGGGCAACGAGAAGGGATGTGAGCCCGACTTGGCGCGAGACGCGAGGCGCACCGGAAACCTGTGGCATCAAGGCGTAGTTAGTGGGTCAGGCTCGATAGAGTCCTAGTCGACGTGGGGCCTATCCCCCGGAGGCGAGAGGTTCTAGCGGGGCCGCTGGCTTAGGCCAGTCTCGCCACTTCGATGAATCCTTCCATCATCGCCGCTAGTTGGCTGAGGGCCGGGGTGTGCATCCAAAAGGGTTACTCCTCGCGTCTTCGCGTGGACGCAGAGAGGGCACTTTCCCGTGGCGCATCAACCTCGTCCGCAGCTGCGGCAGCGCGTAGATGTCACCGGCGCAGTCCTCAGGGGCCTTCGGTTTCGTCCGGCCGAGGGAGCGTGGGCGGACCGCCTGCGCTGCCCCAACCGCCGGCCGAGGATGCAGCGCGGGCGCGGCGCCGCGGCTCAGCGCGATTTCGCGTCGGCGTGGCCTCATGGCGGGGTCATCGCGTCGAGGCCGACGCGTCGGCGGACGGCGCGCGCGCCTCAGTCCCTAACGGCGTCGCGGACCACGTGCCCGACCTCCTTCACGGTGTCTCGCACGCCGTGGCCGATCGCCTTGGTCGCATCGCGGGTGGCGTGGCCGATGGTCCGCGTCGTCTTCTTCGCCGCGCGGCCCAGGTCGCGCGCCGCGTCCTTGGTCTCGCTGCGCGGGGGCGCGGCGTCGCCCGCGAGGGCGACGATTGGAACCCCGACCATCGCGGCGACGAGGAGCGCGGCAAGCGAGGTGCGCATCGATCCTCCAGGCGAGCCGCCGGACGGCAGCGGCACAAGGTGCTGCGAACTCGCCGCCTTTCAAGTCGGAACGCGGCACCCCGCAGGGTCGAGCGCCGAACGCGTGCTCGACCACGAAGCGAGCGCTCGCCACCGGATTCTACCCGATCCGGACGGGCCGCTCGCGGGAGCGTGGGCCGCGGCCGTGGGGAAGTGTGCGAGGTGGCACGACGCTGGCCACACCGGGCACCGGTCCTCTCGCGGAGCGCGGGTGCGCCCGGTGACCGCAGTTCGACGTCGGATGGAGTCGCGTCCCGTATCGATGGTACTGTCGCGCTGGTCCGGCCGCGGATCGCGCAATTGCTCCGAGGGCGGAGCCAGCGCCGCATGGCAGTTCCCGCCGCGTTCGAGCCTGGAGCGATACGTTGAACCGCATCATCGGTGTCGTCAGCATCTCGCTGCTCTGTGGCGCCTGCGCGCTCCGCATAATCGCCGATGACCTCGGCGCGCTCGAGCGCGGCACGATCTCGGGAACCCTGCGCGTTCCGACGGACGGATGGGCAAGGTCGACCGTGTTCCTCATCCGCGAGGACGTCGGCGAGGACTCGGTCGTCGCATCCTGGTCGACGTTCCGCCCTGGCACGTTCTCCTTCTTCGTCGACCCGGGGACGTACTACTTGGCGGCCCTCGCGGCGGCCCCGGTGGACCCGCATCACGCGGAGCGGCCGGTCGCGTGGTACGGCGAGCCGACGGCCCTGCGGATCGGCCGCGGCGAGAGCGCGACAGGGATCGACGTCGACTATCGCCCCGGGCGGCGCTCGTCGCGAGACGCCGCTCGGCTCGAGCAGGTGCTGCGCGGCCCGAGTGTCCGGTTCGCGCTGACGGCGCGACGGGTGGGAGAGCTGGCGTCGCTCGACGACGAGCGGTTTTCTCCGCACGCCGGGCAGGTCGGGCTATGGAACCCCGGGCTGTTCGCCGAGCAATACGGGTGGGGGCTGTACTTCCTCGAGCCCTACGATCCGCGCAGGATGCCGGTCGTCCTCATCCACGGCGCAGGCGGCTATGCGCGGGAGTGGGCGCGGGTCGTGTCGCAGATCGACCGTTCCCGGTTCCAGGTCTGGGCTTTCCAATATCCCTCCGGGGCGCGGCTGCAGCTCGCGGTCGACACGCTCGGCGACATGCTCGAGGAGCTCGAGGCGCGGCATCACTACGGCCGACTCGCGATCGTCGCGCACAGCGTCGGCGGTCTCCTGGCGAGGGCGGCAGTGGGGCAGCCGTCGGCGCTGTCGTGGGCGCGGCGCGTGTGCCTCCTCGTCACGATATCCACGCCGTGGCGAGGACAGGCCATGGCGAGGCTCGGCGTGGATCACGCGCCATTCGTCGTCGGCTCGTGGATCGACATCGCGCCCGGCTCGGAGTTCCTGCGCTCCGTCCGCAGTGGGGCTCTGCCCGTCGGCACCCGCTACGACCTGCTGTTCGGTTACCGCGGCGGCGGGTCGATTGTCGCCCCGGGCAGTTCCGACCGGAAGGTGACAGTGCAGAGCATGCTCGACCCCGCCGCCCAGGAGGAGGCGACGAAGGTCTACGGCTTCGACGAGGACCACGAGGGGATCCTGACGAGCGAGGACGTCACGCACACGCTGCGCAGGCTCCTCGACGGCGCAACCTCGCCGCGGTGACCTCTGCGGGTACGCTCAGGGCCCGCCGCACAGTACCTCGACCGTGCGCACGCTGACCTGCGGCCCGGCCCCGAACCGCGGCGAAACGAGGATCACGCCGGGGAACTGGCACGGCGCGTCGCCCGGCAGCTGTTCAAGCCGGCTCCGCACGGCCCCCACCGACGCCTCAGCCGCACCTGCCACCGGGAGCGGGTAGCGCGTCTCGTAGACGAGCACCAGCAGCTCGACGAGGCGCTTCCCGTCGCCGGGGCGGACGCGCTCGACATGGCGGACCTCGGTAGCCACCCCGCCGTGCGAGGACGACGTCAGCAGCGGGAATGAGAACACTGGGTCGAAGAGGGTGAGGTCGAAGTCGTCCCCGCGCCTACGAAGACTGGCGACGAGCTCCTGGGTCCGGCCCTCGAGCGTGACGGTCACCGCCTGTGTTGCGTCGAAGGACGGAGGGAACTCGTACGAGCGCCGCTCGCCGCGTGGAATGGCGGCGCACGCTGCGCCGAGCACCAGGGCGGCGGCAATCCTCGCGCTCACGCCTGGCCCTCGCGGCCGGGCGGGAGCCGGAGGAAGAGCGCGAACGGCAGCGCCAGCCCGCAGCCTAGCGTGACGACCGCGCCGAGGTCGCGCAACACGGGGTGGCGGGCGACGAGCAGCACCCCGAAGCTCGCGAGCGTGCAGAGCCCGGTCAGGAGCACCTTCGAGAGCTCCACCTCGCCGTGGTCCGTGGATACGGCTACGGCGGTGTAGTCGGTCGCGAGCGCGATGATGAGCGAGGCGCCCATCACGTGGACGATCGTGACCGTCGTCCCGGTGAAGCGCGCGTATGCACAGAACGCGAACGTGGAGAGGAAGAGCGGCGCGAAAACGTACAGCACGCGCAGGGCGCTCCGCTGCAGCCATGCGAGGTACACCGCCATCGCCGCGAGGCCGGCGAGGAACAGCCACCCGAGCTCGCGGGAGTATGATGAAAGCAGCGTATCGTAGTAGTGCCGGGGGCTGAGCTGAATGGCGTCCGGCGGAGCGGTGGCGCCCTTCCGCAACCCGGCGAACACCCAGCGCCGGCCCGAGACCTCGTCCATCCATCGCACGGGCCCGATCGCTCCGACGGCGCGCAGGTAGTCCCACCCGTCCTGCACTCTAGCCTGGTCGGCGATGGGGACGGCGGGATCGAGACGGAGCCCGCCGTCCTCAAGCAGCGCCCGGAAGCGCGCCGCTGCGGCGGGGTACGTCCGGCGCAGCACGGCGAGCGTCTCCTCCTGCTCGGCCACGCCGCGGAAGGCGAACAGCGGGTGAGCGCGGAGATCCACGACCCCTGCCGCCGCGAGCGGCGCGAGCGCCTCCTCCGGCGACCCGCGCGCCTCGACGGCGACGACGTTCTCGAGCGATAAGGCGTCGAGCCGGCGCGAGAAGTGCTCGACCTGTGCGTCGAGCATCGGGGTGCTGTACCGGAACGCGTCGATGTGCGTTTCGAGGCGCGGCGGGCCGATGACCACGACCCCCACGACCGACGCGATACATACGGCTACGACGGCCGCGGGGCGCAGGGTGAGCTTGGGCCAGGAGAACCCGCGAAAGCGCGCGTCCCGCAAGGTCGGGCGGTAGGCGTACAGGTACGCGAGAAAGCCAGCCATTCCGCCGAGCGACGCGAGGGCCATCTGGCGCACCATGACCGACCGGCCGAGCAGCAAGACGACGAATCCGATGAACGTCGTCCCGATCGCGGACCAGATCGCGAGCACGGAGCGGTCGCGTCGCGCGAGGTCCACGCCGGCGAGGTGCACAAGCGACTCATTGTTGAACCCGACAAACGTGGAGGTGTACGCGAGCACGACCGCGTAGATCTCGCCGTAGAACATTCGGATCGCGAGCACACCGGTGAGATACGAGACGACCGAGCCCAAAAAAAGAAGACCGAGTAGCACCCAGCGGGCGGTCAGGGCGAAGAAGACGAGGAGCGTGAGGACGAGACTCAGCGTGGAGCACACGACGATGTCGTGCTTGACCGCCCGGTAGTTCTCGAGCGCGAAGAAGTCGCCGCCTATGAAGTGCACGCGCGGCGAAAGCGACGCCAGCACGTCGTACACCTGCCCCACCTTCTCGTAATCGAGGGGCTTCGGGCTCAAGTAGACGTGCAGCGCGCCCGAGGCTGGCCCGTCGTTCGCGCCGCCTCCCGCGAGGCGGCCAAGCAGCGTCGTTCCCATCCCAAGCGGATCCGCCTGCACGGCGCCCATGTAGGCGTCGCCGCCGGGCAGCGTCGCAACCGCGAGCACCTGCTGGGCCCGCGCTCGCAGCGCGTCGTCAGCGGTCAGGCGGCGTGCATCCTCGGCCGGGAGCAGCGTCGCGAGCGCGAGCAGCTGCTTCGGCGACGGCGGTTCTAAGAACGGCACCTCTTCGTAGCCGCCCGCGCGGAGCGCCGTCGCGAGCGTACCGCGCTCGCCTTCGCTGAGGTCGCTGCTCTCAACGAAGACCTTGCCGCGGAACGCGCTCTTCTCCTGGTAATGCTCGAACAGCGCGGCGCGGATTCCGTCCGGGTGGGTGAGTGAGCGGATCGGGTCGTCCTCGAGCACGATGCCGCGCGCGAGCCAGGCCAGCACGCCGGTGATCGCTAGAAGTAGGGCCTCGCGCCTGAACCGGACGAGCCATCTCACCGGTCACGCTCTATGCGCGAGAAGGTGAGGCGCGTCCGCTCCGTCGCGGAGTCGAGCTCGACGTTCCTCAGCTCGAGGGCGTCGTCGAACTCCAGCCGAACCTCCCGGAACAGCTGTACGTCCGAACCGGGTCGGGGTTTCGCGACGAGTCGTCCGGGCGCGTAACACAGCTCGAAGTCGCGCTCGATCCCCGGCAGGTCCACCGCGAAGAGCGCGCGGATGAACCGGATGATCGCGGCGAACCGCGGGTCGTTCGTGACGGGCCCCATGTCTCGAGGCCGCCCGTCGGGGCCGGTCACGGTCATCCCGGCGTCGCTGACCACCACGGTCGACCGGACCGGAGTGAGCGTCTCCCACACGACCCGGCCCGGGACGTATTGGAGCCGGATGCGGCTCTCCAGCGGCCGCGCCCAGTACTTGCCCTCCTTGACCTGCACCACGTCCGCGCGAAGCGAACGTACGCCGGCGTAGTGGGCGCGGAGCGCGTCCGAGCTCAGGCTCAGCGGCACCGGCGCGCCGGCCGTGAGCACGAGCGATAGCAGCGCGGTGATCACGGCCGTCCCTCCCGTGCTGACGTCATCGCGCGCTGCAGTCGATCGACGATCGGCGGCGGCGTCTCGTAACAGAGCGTGCCGTCCGCGCGCGTCGTGATGAGCAGGGTCATCCCCCGCGCAGCGCGGCAGCCCTGCGTCGCGTTGTGGACGTCGTACTGGATCCGGATGCGGTTCTCGATCTCGGTGACCCAGGACGAGACGCGACAGCGATCGCCGTAGCGCAGCGCGAATACGTGCCGGAGGTGCGTCTCGGCGACCATAAACCGGTACCCGAGTTCGATCAGATCGGGCGCATCGAGCCGGAGCTTCCGCAAGAGCACTGTCCGGCCGAGTTCGAGGTACTTGCAGTAGTGCCCATGCCAAACGACCTGCAGGGCGTCCACGTCGTGGAACGGGATCTCCAGCTCGATCGCGATCGCCGACGGAGGGGGGGCGACGTATAGGCTCACGGCTCCTCCGGCGATCCCAGCTGCAGCTCGCAGCCGAGCATGTGTCGGACGACGGCCTCGATGTCGACGTCTTGGCGGCGATCGGCGGTGTTCATCGGGACCGTGCGGCGGACCTCGGCGAGTACCTCGCGAGTACGCGGACGGCATGTCTCCGGGGTGCGCAGGTCCGCCGCCTGGCACACGGCGAGGAGCGCTATCGCGGTGACACGTTCGGTGAGTTCGAGGACGCGCAGCGCGTCGCGCGACGCGATCGTACCCATCGAGACCTTGTCCTGGTTGTGACACTCAGTCGAGCGGCTGAACACGCTCGCCGGCATCGTCAGCTTGAGTGCCTCCGCGGTCAGAGCGGACGCGGAGATCTGCATCGCCTTGAAGCCGTGGTGGGCGACGCGGTCGGCCGTCGTGCGCGCAACGAGGTTCGAGGGGAGCCCTTGGCTCGTGGTCTCGTTGCAGAGCAGCGCGAGCTGCCGATCGAGCAGGTCGGCCACGTTCGCGACGGCCGTCTTGAGCCCGTCCATCGCGAACGCGATGTGACCGCCATAGAAGTTCCCGCCGTGAAGAACGTCACCGGTCTCCGGGTCAATGAGCGGGTTGTCGTTCGCGCCGTTCACCTCGATCTCGATCATCCTTCGGTATGAGGGGAGCGCGTCGAGCAGGACACCGATTACGTGGGGCGCGCAGCGGATAGAGTAGCGATCCTGAACGCGGGCCGGGCGCCGGCCGTTGGGCGCATCCGGCTCGAGGTGCTCGCGGATCCAGCGCGCGCACAGTGCCTGCCCGGGGTGCGGCTTGGCGTCAAATATCCTCCGGTCGAAGTGACCCGGGTCCCCGTGCATGACGTCGCTCGCGATGGCGGTGATCGTCGACGCGGCGCGTGCGAGAAGCCGCGCGCGCTCGAAAGCCAGGCACGCGAGCGCCGTCATGACGCTCGTGCCGTTCATCAGCGCCAGACTCTCCTTCGGCCGGAGCTGGAGAGGTGACAGTCGCGCGCGCGCCAGTGCTTCAGCGGCGGGTAATGTCTCACCGTTGTAGCGCGCCTGGCGCTCACCGATGACGAGCGCAGCCAGGTACGAGAGGGGGGTGAGATCGCCGCTCGCGCCGACCGACCCCTCCTCGGGGATCACCGGCAGCACCCGTTTCGCCAGCAGCGCGCACAGGAACTCCACGAGTTCCTGCCGGACCCCGGAGTGGCCGCGCGCGAGCGTGGAGAGCCGGACGGCGATAACGGCGGCGGCGGCCCCGTCGTCGAGCGTCCGGCCGGTGCCGCATCCGTGAAACCGTACGAGGTTGCGGGGCAGCTCGAGCGCGTGCTCACCGGGAACGCCCGTCTGGCAGGACTCTCCGAACCCAGTCGTCACTCCGTAGATCGTCTCGCCGCGCTCGAAGCGGCGATCCAGCGCCGCCACGGACGCCCGGATCCGGCCGATCACGGCGGGCGAAGTGTCCAACACGGGGTGTGCTGATCCGCGCGCGAGCGCGACAACGTCCTCGATGGTGAGCGGTCGCTCTCCGATCGAAACGGCCGTCTCGGGTGTGGCGCGCGCGTCAGCTTTCATGGCGTGGTCCAGAAGTCATAGAAGTTGAACCAATTGAAGGGCGCGGCCCGGCAATGGTGCTCAAGGCGTGCCGCGAAGCGGGCGGCGAGACCCTTCAGCACATCCTCGCGGCCGGCCCGCGGTAACTCGATCCGCTCGGCGAAAGGCTCGCATCGCAGCTCATACCGATTCGGCTCGCGGTACAGGCCGAACGCGAGGTACACGGGGCAGCGAAGGACCGACGCGAGCAGGTATGGGCCCGTGGGAAAAGGGGCCTCGCCGCCAAGGAACGGGACCATGACAGCCTTGCCGTCATGGCCCACTCGGTCGCCCATCGTGCCCACCATCTCACCCGCCGCAATCCGGTCTTCCACCTCGAGAATGAAAGTCGGATCGTGTGGCCGGATCTCGATAAGCCGCGCGTCGACACTCGGGTTGAGCCTGCGTAGCGCTGCGTTGAGCCTTTCCGCGTTCCGAAAGTAACCGAGCACGCTGATCGGCAGCGCCTGAACGACGGACACGCTCCGCATCACCTCGAAGCTGCCTAGGTGGGCGAGAATGAGTACCGCGCCGCGCCGGGCGTCCGTCAACGAGCGCAGGTGCTCGTAGCCATGGCACGTAATCTCGAAGGGACGGTAGTCGCCGCGCACCATGAAGAGCCGGTCGAGGGTAACCTGCGCGAAGGCAAAGACATGGCGATAGACGTCGCGAAATGTGGCCTGGCCTTGGACGCGCACGAGATAGGCGTGTGACGCCCGACGAACGGAAGCGTGCACGACCACATACCAGGCGACCACGAACCGCAGGAAGACGCGAGCCATTCGGCGGCCCAGGAGCGTGCCGATGAAAACAAGGAATGCGATCCCGAGCGTTCCGCCCTTCTCGGTGATCCTTCGCCACGGGGGCAGCACCTCGACATTCACTCCCGCCTCCGCAGCCGGCGAAGCGTGAGTACTCTGAAGACAGCGGTGATAAAGAGCCGCGCGTGGCAGAGGCTTATGAGGACGTTGTCCCGGAACATGCGGAAGTGGGATACGCCGCCTTCCGCCGGCGAGAGATAGCGGACGCGGGTCCGGAGGTTCACCACCCGACACCCGTTCCAAATCATCCGGACCGCGATCTCGGGGTCAAACTCCATCCGGTTTGCTCTCGCGTTGGCGCGCAGCGCGGCGTCCAGTGGGTACACGCGGAAGCCGCAGAGCGGGTCCTCGATGACGCGCCCGCCGGTCTCGAGATCCGTCCAGAAGCGGCTGATGAGGCGCCCGCGAAGCCGTCCCGCAGGAGCGGTCTCGTCGAACACCGGGACGCCGAGCACTAGCGCGTCGGGCTGCTCGCTCGCTGCGACGAGGAACCGCGGGATCTCCGTCACGTCATGCTGCCCGTCTGCGTCGATCTGGAACGCGTGCGTGAACCCGAGCTCTCGCGCGACGCGGAACCCCACCTTCACGGCCCCGCCCTTGCCGAGGTTCTGCTCGAGGCGGTGCACGTGGGCTCGCCCCGTGGCCGCGAGTGCCTCCACGGCCCGTCGGCCGGCATCGGCACTGCCGTCGTCCACGACGAGGACCTCCGCGAGATGTTCCCGGATGCGATCCACGACCGGCCCGATGGTGAGCGGGTTATCGTAGGTCGGGACGAGCGCGCAGAAACGGAGAGCGATCATGCGGTAGGCCGTTGAGCGCGGAAGTGGAGAGTGCCCGAAGCGCACGGCCCACTGGGACTCGCGATTGTGAACTCCACCGCGGGAGCGGCGGGGGCGCGCGTCAGCGTGAGGACGATCCGGGTCCCTGGGCCGATGATCCTGCTGAACTTCAGGCGCAGGATCCTCTGGAGTGCGTCGAGATCCGGCCACAGGCGCCGCGCCTGCCGGAGCACGAGGAGCTTGAGCTGCACGATCCCCGCAAGAACCGGCTGCGCGTCGAAGTGACCCTCGAAGAAGACCAGCTCGAGCGGGACCGTCAGCTCGAGCCTGCGCACCTCGCGGCCGCGGTCGTCGGTGTGCGCCGCCTCGGCGTCCACCTCGAACCCGCTGATCTCCGCCCGCCGTTCGAACAGCGCGAGCAGGCGCGCTCGCGGCAGCTTCCCGGACCCGTCGCGCGGCAGCGCCGCGACGAGCCGGAGCTGCCGTGGCACCGCGACCGGGTCGAGCCAGCGGGTGAGGACTGACCGCAGGCGTCCGGCGCTCCAGCCCGGCGCCACCGCGGCGGCCCAGACCTCCTGACCGCGCGCCCCGTCGCCGTCCCGCGCCAGCGCCGCGGCGTCGCGCACGCCGGGGACGGAGAGAAGCCGCTCCTCCACCTCGCGCAACGAGACGCGCTTCCCGCCCACCTTGACGATCCCGTCACGTCGCCCAAGCAGTTCGAACGCCCCGTCGCCGCGCAGCGCCACGCGATCCGCGCAGGTGAGGGGCCGCGGCGCCTTGGCCTGTAGGAGCGGCGAGTCGAGGAGCAGCGCGCCATCCTCGCCGGCCGAGACGGTCACCCCGGGAAAGGGGCGCCACGGCTCGTCCGGGCCACCGCGCCACGCTATGCCGCCCGTCTCCGACGAGCCGAACACCTCGACCGTGTCCCAGCGCAGCCGGCCGCGGAGGGCGCGAGCCGTTTCCGCCGGGAGCGGCGCGCCGGACGAGAAGACGCGCACGAAGGCGGGGAGCGCCTCTGCCCTCGCCAGGACCTGGAGGTGGGCGGGCACGCTCACGAAGTGGGTCGCCCCTGCGCGCAGGGCGGCCTCTGCGACCGCTTCGGCGTGGAGCGGAGTCTCGCGGACGAACGCCGCGCCGGCGCGAAGCGGCAGGAGGACGCCGAAGAGCAGACCGTAGATGTGGTGCGGCGGCACGCTAGCCAGCACCCGGGCGCTGGAGCCGACGGCGAAGGTGAGGGCGAGCGTCTCAGCCTCCCCGAGCAGCTGCGCGGCCGACTTCCGGCACCGCTGGTGTGGCCCCGCCGACCCGGACGTCATGAGCACTGCCAGCGCGCGCCGCGCGTCGAGCGCAGCTGGCACCGCCGGGCCGGGTGGTCCTTGCACCGCCTGACGCAGGTCGAGGTCACCGGCGCCGCGGTCGTCGGCGAAGGCGCGGACGAGCGGGCCGGAAGCGAGCTCCGCGAGTACCTCCGGCTGTCCGTTCGGAGGCAGCAGCACGGCGTGGCCGGCCGTCCACGCGCCGAGCAGCCCGGCCGCGAAGAGATAGCGGTCTTCGCAGACGAGGAGGACCTCCCCTGGCTCGCGGCGCGCGAGCGCCGCGGCGACGCGGCTGGCGTCGGTCAGCAGCTCGGCGGCGGTGCGGGCGCCTGCGGCGCCGAGCGCGACCGGGTGCTCCGGCGCGTGGGTGGTGACGGGGAGCATCATGGCGCGCCGCCCGCTTTCAGCGCGCGTGCCAGGACGCGGTCGATTGGGTGCCGGCCGAAGCGGCCGAAGCGCGCCTTGCGCACGACATACTCTGCCGCAAAGAGAGCGCCGACGAGTCCGTAGGAGAGGGCGCCGGTGTAGAATGCCCACCAGCTGCGCGGCGCGAACAGCGCGAGCGCCGCCGCCGTCGCGCCGTTCGCGGCGAAGAAGGTCACCCAAACCCAGGTCACGGTGCGGCAGTACCGGATCTCGTCGGGGCGGAGATCCGGCACCTGCATCCGGGCGAAGCGCTCGACCATGGGGACTGGCGTGCGCAGCGTCCAGGCGAAATGCCCGAGCAGTACTGCGTTGACGGCCGTCGGATACAAGAGCATGAGCCGGCTGTCGTCGAGCACCACGGCGCCGGCGAGGAGGAGGGCGGCCGACGCAAGCGTCCCGCCGCCGAGCGCGCGCAGGCGACCTGCGACCGCGAGGAGGAGGACGAGCATGAGCGCCGCGGCGCGCCGCGGTCCGAGCCGAGGGACCCCCACCGCGACCAGGACTGGGTACGAGACAGCGAAGATCGCTCGGGCGACGCCGGCCAGCGCCGCTCGGCGCTCGTGCGTCGCCGCCGCCGCTCCGCCGGGCGCGGCGTCCTGCGGTGCCGAGGCGGGCGCGCACATCGTGGGCCGGCCGACGAATCGGGAGAGCGGCACGACGGCGAGGCCCCTCGCCCGCAGGCCCGCCAGGATCGCCTCCACCTCGCCCAGCCAGGCCTCCACCGCCACGTCCGGGGGGAGCAGGTCGTGGAGGAGAATCACGTCGCCTGGGCGCACCCGGCGCAGCACGCGCTGGCGGAGGTGGGCGAAGCGCCGGTTGCCGAAGTCTAGCGGCCGACAGCTGAACAGGACGCACGTGAGCCCCAGCGCCCGGAGCGCCGTGCCGAGGTAGGGGTTCGTGATCCCGACCGGCGGCCGGAAGGCGAGCGGCACCACGCCGGCGGCCTCTGCCACGGCCTGCTGGCCGCGGACGATCTCGTGGCGGATGCGGCGCGCGCTGCGCAGCATCAGCAGCGGATCATGCGACCAAGTGTGGTTTCCGACCTCGTGGCCGGCGCGGACGACGGCGCGCACGGCGTCGGGTGCGGCGGCGGCGCGCCGGCCCACCACGAAGAAGGTCGCCGGAACGCCCTCGCGGGCGAGCAGCGCGAGCAGCGGACCGACGGTCCGCGCGTCCGGACCGTCGTCGAAGGTGAGCGCCACCTCGCGACGGGACCGCGGGCCGTGGAGGATGCTCGGGAGGAAGAACTGCAAGGACGGAAAGAACGGCGCGGCCGCACAAGCGGCGACGAACGCGGCTAGCGGCAGCGCTGCCGCGCCCGGGGCGCGCGCGGCGAGGAGCGCCGCCAGCGCGAAGGCGATCGCGCCGGTGAGATGCGCGCGGGACGGGCAGCGGTGAAGAGCGCGCGTCATCACGCGACGAGCTTCTCCCAGAGCGGGCCGGTGTGCCCGTGCTCATACATGCGCTGGAGCGCGGCGGCGCGCTCCGAGCCGCTGCCCACGATCCAGCCCCGCCGCCCCGCGGCTCGCCGCGCGACGCGCTCGGCGATCGCGGCGAGCGAGATGGCCGCGGGCTCATAGAACACGGGCGCGAGCAGGTTCTGCCCGGGCGCGATCTGCCCGGCGGCGCGCGCCAGGACCGCCAGCTCTGTCCCGGGGTGGATGCGCATGCCGCAGAAGAAGAAGAGCGCCGCGGCATCGAGGTGCTCGGCAGCATCGAGCGTCTCGTCGACGGTGGCGGCGGTCTCGCCGGGGCCGCCGAGCAGCAGGAAGTGGGCCACGTGGAGCCCGGCGCGCCGCGCCGCTTCGTGTGCGGCGAGGACGTGCTCCGGGCGGAAGGCCTTGCGCAGCCTCCGCAACATAGCTTGCGAGAGCGATTCCGTCCCGAACTCGACGTGCGTGCAGCCCGCCTCCGCCATGCGGTCGTAGAAACCGGGCGGCGGCGCGAGCGGCGCGAAATAGGCCGACCACGGTATGCCGAGGCGCGCCCGCCGGAAGGCGTCGGCCACGGCCAGGGCGTGCGCCGGGTCGCCGTTGAAGACCGAGTCGGTGATGAACAGGTAGCGCGCGCCCGCCGCCTCGAGGTGTTTCGCCTCGGCGGCTGCGGCGTCGGCCGGCGTTGCGCGCGAGGCCCGGCCATCGATGAGCGGGTAGGAGCAGTATACGCACTGAAAAGCGCAGCCGCGCCGTGTCTGGAGGTTCAGGATCCCGCCGCGCTGCAGGTAGAAGTCTAGCGCGGGGTTTCCGCCGGCTGGGGCACGCGGCGCGCGCGCGCCGCCCTCGACCGGTCGTGGGGGCGGCGGGGGGCGCCCGGGGAGCGCAACCCCAGGTAAGCGCTCGGCGCTCGCGCCACGGGCGATGGCGTCGAACAGCGCGCGCGCTCGCTCGCCCTCGCCGACCAGCCCATAGTCGGGCCGGAGCGCCTCCATCAGCTCAGCCGCGTACAGTGTGAACCCGGATCCGCCCAGGACGACGGGCGCCGCGGTCGCGCTGCGGACGGCCGCCACCGCATGCCGCAAGTCGTCGAGGAACGCGCCCACGCTCAGCTGGTCCTCGTTGTCGACGTTCCGGATCGACAGCCCGACCGCGCCCGGCTGGAGCTCGCGCACGGCGCGCGCGAGCGCTGGCCCGATCTCGGCCGGGTCGAGCGGGCACAGATCGAGGATCCGCACCTCGTGCGGCGGCGAGATGGCGCCAGCCACGTGGTCGACGCCGAGCGGGTACACGGGGTAAGGGAAGCGCACCCGGTTCAACGACACGAGCAGGATGCGCATCCGCGGCGGCTCACGGCTGCGTAACGCCGGCCACGTGGCGCTGCACGAGCATGACGACGTCTCCGATGGTTCGGACGTCCTTGATGCCCGATTCCGCGGATAGCTTCTTGCCCGTCACCCGCTGCAGCTCGACGACCAGGTCGATCGCGTCGATGCTGGTGATGCCGAGGTCCTGGAAGCGGGACTCCCGCGTGATCTGGCTGCGATCCAGATCGAATAGATCCGACATCACCTGGGCGATCTTCTCGAAGATGGCGCTCTCGTCCATGCCCTTCACCCTGCGTTGACGTTGCGATTCGCGGCGATGTAGGCCGCCAGGTTCCGGACGGAGGCGAAGATCTCCCGGTTCCTCGCCTCGTCGCCGCTCGCGCGTACGCCATAGCGCTTTCGGATCTCCATCGCGAGTTCGAGCGCGTCGATCGAGTCGAGCCCGAGGCCCTCCACGAACAGTGGCGTGGTCGCGCCTAGCTGATCGACGGTCACGTCCTGCAGGTTCAGGCTCTCGATGATGAGCTGCTTGATCTCACGCTCCAGCTCTTCCACGTGGTCTCCTCGAGTGCCGCCGGCGACGGCGGCGGGATCGCTGCCGCCTCGCCGGAGGCCGCGCGCTGAAGCAGTTCGACGTAGATCGACCGCACCTGGTCGCGCGCCACGGCGGCCCGGCCGAGCGGCGGCGGAACCGTGGCGAGCTGCGTCACGGTCAGCCGGACCGTCCGCTCCGGGATCTCGTGCCAGCGCTGCCCCCGGATGAGCGCCGGCGGGTCGGAGCGGATGAGGACTGGGACGATCGGGACGTTCGCCCGGACGGCGATCTCGAACGCGCCGGAGAAGAACGGGCCGATCGCGCCCTTCGGCGAGCGCGTGCCCTCTGGGAACACCAGCACCGAGCAGCCGCGCTCGAGGCGCGCCACCGCCTCCTCGACGACCGCCGCGCCCGAGAAGATGCCGACGTCCGACTCGATGTGCCCGCAGGCGCGCAGCAGCGGGCCGACGAGCAGGTTGCGGAACATCTGGCGCTTGGCGACGAAGACGAGGTCCGGGGCGGCGGTGACGAGCGCCGTCACG
The DNA here is from genome assembly GCF_022690765.1 of Anaeromyxobacter oryzisoli. Classification (GTDB taxonomy): domain Bacteria; phylum Myxococcota; class Myxococcia; order Myxococcales; family Anaeromyxobacteraceae; genus Anaeromyxobacter; species Anaeromyxobacter oryzisoli. The sequence goes on from NZ_JALCZA010000002.1 coordinate 104,823, forward strand.
TCGACGAGCGTTGGGTGGTTCGCCACCAGCACGGCGCCGCTCGGGGGCAGCTCGAGCCGCGTCGCGCGCGGCTCGTAGTGGAGCAGGCCGCACCATCGCATGTAGTCGTGGAACGCGATCCAGGTGCGCCTAACGATACGGCGGCAGCGGGCAGCGCCGCGCTCGGGGGAGCCCGCCCGGCGCCGCGCCAGCGGCAGCACCGCGTACGAGAGCAGTGCCCCCACGGCGAAGAACAGGAGAAAGGCACCGCCGGTGAAGACGACGCGCCGGACGATCTGGACGAGCCAGCGCATCAGGGCACCACGACGAAGGCGAGCGCGCAGGGACCGTCGTGCGACAGGCTGAGCAGCGGGTGACCGCCGCGGGCGCGCCGGAGGGCAGAAGCCGCCGAGGTGCCGAGCTGGAGCCCGGGCCGGCCGTCCGCGTCGCGCACGACTTCGATCTCGCGCAGCTCGACGCCGCTCAGGATGCCGAGTCCGAGCGCCTTCAGGAACGCCTCCTTGGCCGCGAACCGCGCCGCGTAGTGCTGCGACGGGCGCGCCTGCGCCTCGCAGTAGCGCCGCTCCTCATCGCTGAAAACCTCGCTCACGAACCCGGCGCGCCGGACGCTGCGCTCGATCCGGGCCACGTCGACGACGTCAGCGCCGATGCCGGTCGGGCCCCAGCTATCGGAGGCGGTGGGCGGTCGCGCCGGAAGGGCTCCCGTGAGAAGGGTAGTTGCCGGCATGAGGTCGTGGCGGGAGAGATACCCCGAGTGACTCCGAGCGTACCCGACGGGGACGCGGGTGGGCAAGTGCGATACCCGCCGACAAATACTTGAATTCGGAACGGAACCGCCCCGGCGACGCTCGCTTCGCGCCGCTTTGACCCGGGTCTACCGCCTCGGATATGAACGGCGGTCATGCCTGGCTCGGGGCCGCCGATAAGTATCCCCATCATGGCGGTCAGCGTGGGGAACGCGCTCGGGGGCTGCACCGCCGACGTCGTCGCCGCGCTCGAGGCGGGTCGCTCCGGGCTCCGGCCCTGTGCGCTCGACGTCCCGCGCGAGATGGTCTGCGGCGCGTTCGCGGGCGAGCCGGCGCCGCTGCCAGCCGCGCTCGCCAGCCACGACTCACGCGTTTCGCGCATCGCGGCGCAGGTGCTGGCCGGCGTCTCACGCGAGCTGGAGCGCGCGGTCCGGCGCTGGGGGCCGGAGCGCGTCGCTCTCGTCGTGGGGACGAGCACCGGCGGCGTGGCCGAGTCGGAGCGCGCCCACGCGGCGCACCGGCGGACGGGGCGGCTGCCGGCGAGGTTCGACTTCGACCGGCAGCACGCGTTCCACGGACTGCTCGACGTGGTGCGGGCGCTCACCGGCGCGCGCGGGCCCGCCTACGTGGTCTCGGCGGCCTGCGCGTCGAGCGGCAAGGTCCTCGGGTCGGCGCGCCGCCTCATCGCCGGCGGGGTCGCCGACGCGGTGGTGGCGGGCGGCGTCGACACACTCTGCCAGACGACGCTGCGGGGGTTCTCCAGCCTCGAGGCCCTGTCGCGCACCGCGTGTCGACCGTTTAGCGCCGCGCGCGACGGCACCAGCATCGGTGAGGGCGCAGCCTTCCTCCTCCTGGAACGGGAGGGCGAGGCGCCAGTGCGGTTGCTTGGGGTCGGGGAGACCTCGGACGCACACCACATGACTCAGCCGGACCCGGAAGGGCGCGGGGCGGCGCGGGCGATGCGCGAGGCGCTCGAGCAGGGCGGGGTCGCGCCGGAGGAGGTCGACCACGTCAACGCGCACGGGACGGCGACCCCCGCCAACGATGCCGCCGAGTCGAGCGCGATCGTGGGGTTACTCGGGACGTCGCCGCTGGTATCGTCGACCAAGGGGTACACGGGCCACTTGCTCGGCGCCGCCGGCGCCACCGAGGCTGTCTTCGCGGCGCTCGCGCTCGAGCGCGGCTTCGTGCCGGCCAGCCTGGGCGCGGAGCCGCTTGACCCGGCCGTCCGGGCAAACGTGGCGGTCCGCGCGCGGAGCGGCCGGCTCCGGACCGCGCTTAGCAACTCCTTCGCGTTTGGGGGCGTCAACGTGAGCGTTTTGTTGGGGGCGGCACCGTGAATAGCCTCTACGTCGGTGGTGTGGGGCTGAGCGCGCCCGGGCTTAGCGGCGCGGGTGGGGGCGGCGCCGCGGCGGACACGGGCGCACAGGCGCTGCCGCCGGCGCTGCGGCGCCGGGCGAGCCCGCTCAGCTTGCTCGTGTGCGATGCCTTGGCGCAGGCCGCCGCCGAGGCGGGCGCCGACCTCGCCGCGATCCCCGTGCTGCTCGGCAGCGCCTACGGCGAGATCGGCACCGCGGTCGAGATGATGCGCTCGTTCGGTGACGGCGCCGGCCTGCCGTCGCCGATCCGGTTCCACAACAGCGTCCACAATACCCCGGTGGCGTACGCCTCGATCGGGCGCGGCAACCGCGGCTTCTCGACGGCGCTCGCCGCCGGGCCGGAGACGGTGGCAATGGCGCTCGTCGAGGCCGCCGCGCTCCTCGCGGAGCGCGGCGGGGACGCGCTGGTCGTGTTCGCCGACGAGCCTTTGCCGGAGCCGTTCGCGCCCGCGCGGCCCTGGGTGGCCGCGGCGGCGGCCCTCCACCTCGCCACCGCGCCGCTCGCCTCGCCCCGCGCGCGGCTTGGGGTGCCCCGGCGCGGGTCCGCCGCGGCCGCGGCACTCGCCCCCGCCCTCGAGGCACACCCCTGCGCCGGCGCGTTCGCGCTGGTCGAGGCAGTGCGGCGCGGCCGCTCCGGGCCGGTGTCGATCGGGCCGCCCCCCGACGGCTGGGTGGTCGAGGTGGAGGCCGGGGCTTCATGACTGCGCTGCCGCCCATCGAGGAGCTCGTACCGCACCGCGGGCGGATGCTCCTGCTCGACGAGCTGGTCGCCTTCGACGGCCAGCGCGCCCTATGCCGCGTCCGGCTGCAGCGAGACTCGACCTTCGTCGAGGGCGGCGCCGTGGACGCAGTGATCGCGCTCGAGTACATGGCGCAGGCGGTGGCGGCTTTCGCCGGGATGCGCGGCCGCGCCGCCGGCCGGCCCCCCCGGATCGGATTCCTGCTCGGCACGCGCGAGCTCGTGCTGTCAGTGGACCGCTTCGCGGTGGGGGACGAGCTCATGGTCGAGGTCGCCCACGTCTGGGGCGAGGATCAGCTCGGCGTCTTCGATTGCACCGTGTCGCGTGGCGGCGAGAAGGTCGCTTCGGCGGCGCTGAACGTGTACCAGGGTCCCATCGAGGAGCGAACCTCATGAAGCCTCGCGCGCTCGTCACCGGGGGCAGCCGGGGCATCGGCGCCGCCATCGCGGTCGCACTCGCCCGCGCCGGCCATCCGATCGTCCTCAACTATAAGTCGAACGACGCCGCGGCACGCGCCACGCAGGCCGCCATCGAGGCGGCGGGCGGCTCAGTGGAGCTGGCCCGCTTCGACGTCGCGGACGCGGCCGCAGCCACGGCGGCGGTGGAGCGGCTCGCTGCCGACGAGGAGCACCCCATCGGCGTGCTCGTCAACAACGCCGGCGTCGCGCGCGACGCGGCGTTCCCCGCCCTCGAGAGCGAGGACTGGGAGCAGGTCACGCGGACCACGCTCGACGGGTTCTTCCACGTGACCCGCCCGCTCGTCATGCCGATGGTCCGACGCCGCTGGGGGCGGATCATCAACGTCTCCTCCGTCTCGGGCGTGATGGGCAACCGCGGCCAGGTGAACTACGCGGCGGCGAAGGCGGGTCTCATCGGGGCGACGCGGGCCCTCGCCTACGAGGTGGCTCACCGGGGCGTGACGGTGAATGCGATCGCGCCCGGGCTGATCGAGACCGACATGACGGCCCGCGTCCCGCGAGACGAGATCCTGAAGCTCATCCCGATGCGTCGCTTTGGGCGGCCGGAAGAGGTCGCGGCGCTTGCGGCGTACCTGGCGGGCGACGAGGCCGCATACGTCACCGGGCAGGTCATCGGCATCAACGGTGGGCTCGCCTGAGCGGCGGCCAGAATCGAGGATCGGAGCGCATGGGCGGGCATCGCGTCGTCATCACGGGCGTCGGCGTCACAAGCCCGATCGGCAACTCGCTGGACGAGATCTCCGCCGCGCTCCGCGAGGGGAGGAGCGGCGTGCGCCAAATCCCGGCGCTGGGCGAGATCGCCAACATGAAGACGCGGCTAGGCGCACCGGCCGAGGTCGACCTCTCGCCGTTCCCCAAGAAGCGGACGCGCACCATGGGGCGGGTGGCGCTGCTCTCCACGTTCGCGACCCAGAACGCGATCGCGGACGCCGGGCTCGACCCGGAGCGGCTCTCGTCCGGCCACGTTGGTCTTGCGTACGGCTCGACGGGCGGGACAAGTGCGGCCGTGGTCGACTTTGTCGAGAAGCTCTACTTCAACCGCAGCCTCGACGCGATCCAGTCGGCCACCTACCTCAAGTTTATGAGCCACACCTGCGCCGCCAACCTGGCGCAGTACTTCGCCATCCGCGGCCGGGTGGTGACGACCTGCTCGGCCTGCGTCTCGGGAAGCCAGGCCATCGGCGCCGGATACGAGGCGGTGCGGGGCGGCCAGCAGGAGGTCATGATCTGCGGCGGGGCCGAGGAGATGGACGTCGTCCACGCAGCCATCTTCGATGTGATGTATGCCGCCTCAAGCCGTTACAACGATCAGCCCACCGAGTCGCCGCGCCCGTTCGACGCCGACCGCGACGGCCTAGTGGTCGGCGAGGGCGCCGCGACGCTCGTGCTCGAGCGCTACGATCACGCCCGGGCGCGCGGCGCGCGCGTGTACGGCGAGATCGTCGGGTTCGCCACCAACTGCGACGGGTTGCACATGACGGCGCCGTCCGAGGATGGCATGGCGCGGGTCATCGAGCTCGCGCTTGCCGACGCGCAGCTCGCGCCCGACCGGATCGACTACGTAAACGCCCACGCCACCGCGACCGACCTCGGTGACGTCTGCGAGAGCCGTGCCGTGCTGCGGACGCTCGGTGCGAAAGTCCCGATCTCCTCGACGAAGGGTTTCACCGGGCACACCCTCGGCGCGTGCGGCGCGATCGAGTCGCTGTTTTGCCTTGCTATGATACGCGACGGCTTTCTCGCGCCCAACCGCAACCTCGCCCGCCCGCACCCGGACTGCGCCTCCCTCGACTACGTCATCGGCGCGCCGCGCGCGGCGGGGCCAGCGCTCGTCATGAACAACAACTTCGCCTTCGCCGGGATCAACACCTCGCTCGTCTTCAAGGCCGTCTAGCTATCGTGTCACGACGTCGTTCATTGATCACTGCTGGACGGTTGTTGCCGGATGTCTGCAGCGCGGGCTTGAGTTATCCGGTGCGGAAACGGTGCTCGTCACGGAAACGGCGTGCCGCGCGGCTGGCGCACCCTGCTGCGAGTACCACTGCGAGTGGCACGGGGCGACGGGCGACGAACATAGCCGATCGGGCGACGTCGACGACGGTGAGCCCACGGTTCGGTAGCGAGCGCGACCGTCAAGTCGTCATCTGTCTCAGTCGCTCTGTGAGCTTCACGAGCGCGAGCGTGTCCCGTTCGCAGTACGCGAGCAACTGCTTCCGAAGCGTCCTGCGCTCCGGTGCTGTGATCGAATCAGGCGCTAGGATGAGCGCCTCGAGAGCGGTCGATGCCGCGTCGCCGTCGGCGATCTCGAGATCGTCGTAGGAGAGCGCGGGCACGAGCGCGGGCAGGACGGCCTTCAGACCGAATCCGCCATGAAACGCGGGATGGTAGACGTGATCGCGCACGATCGGAAGCAGGTCCACGAGCCGGCCGCGGATCGTGCGGAGCGGCTTCTTGAGCTTCGGGACCACTTCCGCCAGGTGCTCGAGGCACCTCGCCTCGAACCCAGCGTTGTAAGCGACCACCGTCCGGGTGTTCCCGCACGCACGTACGACCGCCTCGGCTAGCAGGGGCCGGGGATCGTCGGCATCCTCGGCGAGGTGCTCGTAGTGCTCGGCTCGGCCGCGCGCGCCAGCGACGTGGCAGCTCACCTGGACCGGCACGGTCTCGTAGGGATGGCAACCGTTCCAGACCGGCACGGCCGGGTTGATCGATTCGAAGTCGAGGAACGCGGCGGGGTACTCGATGGCTGCGAGCGCGTCCGCGAGTCCGTTCTCGACGACGAGCTCGCCCGCCTTGACGGCGCGAACCTGTCGCGCCGCGACGTCCGACAGACGGACATCCTCTGGAAGTTCGTGGATCGTCTCGATGCCCGCCCCGATGAATTCGGCGAGCCGCTTCGCGTGAAGGCGATAGAGAGTCGAAACGTGGTGCTCGGGCAGCTCGGGATGGCAACGCTGCGCGAAGGGGCAGTCGTACGGTGAGCTGCACTGTGCCCCGGGCTCGATTTCCGGGAGCTTGCCGTCGAGCGTGGCACGCATGTTCCGGACCTGCCCCGGGATCGCTGGGATCAGCTCCTCGACATCGTTGGTCACGTCCTCGCGAACGAAGAGGTTGTCCAGGTTAGGGTAAGCGCAGTCGCGGTTAAGGTGCATCAGCTCCGCGCGACGGACGTCCACGCCCGATGCTCGCGCGGCGTAGAGCTGGACAGCGACATCGGGCAGGAACTGATCCTTCACGTCGAGCGTGGCCTTCACCTCGACAAGGCCCCAGCCGCGCCTCTGCCTCTCGAGCACGTCCAGCGCCGCGAACACGCCGCGCGCGGCGAAACTCGCCTCGAACACCACGTTCGCGCCGTCTCGGAGCGCTGCGGCTGTGGCCTCGAGGCGTTCGGTGACCTTCCACGGCTCGAAGTCGATCAGCGTTCCGACCGCGAAGCGCTCGCGCGCGAGCTCGCCGACGCGATGGCCGCGATCGAAGATGGCCTGCAACCGACCGTCGGGGTTGAGCTCAGGCGCGTCGGGCTCGTGGACCTCCCACCACAGTCGGCGCAGACACTGAAGGCCGACGCAGAAGCGGGACTTGGAGATGTTGCGGCGGCGCGGCATTCGGAAGACAGCGTACACCGTGGGCCGACACGCGCGCCCCGGTGAGGAGGCCCTCGGCCAAGATGCCGCAGTTGTCTGAAGCACGACGCGAAGCTGGCGACAACCGCGATCAAGCCCTCGGCGTTCTCACGATGCTACGCTGACTATGCTGCCGCGGTGGCGGGCGAAGCACCAGCCAGAGGTTCAAAGATGAAGCGAACTGTGAGTCCGCTGCTTTTCACCGCGAGCGTTTTTCAGACCGGTGCCAAGTCTTCTCAGGTTGCCTACGAAAGACGGACGGCTGCACAGCTAAAGCTCAAAGAAGACTGGTTCCAGAACGCGATCGCGACGAATCCTCGCCTCGTAATCGAGCCCTGCATCGAGGCAGGCCTCACAGACGAGAACTGGTGGTTTTGGGGCCGCGAGGTTGAGACGGAGGTCGGTCCGATCGACGTCTTGCTCGTCTCTGAATCAGGACGCGTCTGCATCGTGGAGACGAAGCTCGCGTACAACCCCGAGGGGCGCAGGAAAGTCGTCGCTCAGCTTCTCGACTACGCAGCTCACCTTGCGGAACTCCGCTCTGACCAGCTACCCGGGCTGCCCGCGGACTCCGGGATCACGGTTCATCAGGTGGAGCGGCGGATCGAGGAGGCCGACTTCCTCCTCGTCGTCGCCGGTGACAGCCTAGACTCGCGCGCCGTGAAGCTCAGCCAGGCGTTCCTTGCGCAGCACATGCTTAGCACGTGGGATCTGGCGCTGGTCGAGCTATCGATCTTCGAGCCGCTCGTGAAGAACGGGGGCGCTGGGTACCTCCTCGTTCCGCACCTCCGCGGACTGCTCGAACACGAGATCCGGCAAGTACTGAAGGTCACGGTCGACTCCGACGGGCGCCATCGAGCGGCCATCTCCGGTGGGACCCCGCAGGCGGCGAGCGTCTCCGCGCCGCGCGTAGCCGCTGCCGCACCCCTGCTTGAGGACGCCAGCGCCGAGCCGGCGTGGTCTGTCCCGCAGTTCTTCGCAGAGCTCGACGCAGGAGCGGTGCCAGAGGCCGTGAAGCGATTCGGGCGCGGGCTTCGCACCCTCATCCAGCGCCACCCGACCATCCAGTTGGAGGGCGGGGAGGGGAAGTACGGAACCCTTCTCCTGAAGAAGAACCAGGCCACCATTCTGAAGCTCTGCCTGGACCGCTTTATCAAGCTGACTCCGCGGTCGTTCCCGACCGCCCTCGGTGACAGAGCGGCGCTCACTTACATGGACGGCCTCCGTAAGCTCTATCCCGAGCTGATGGCGAACCAGAGTCAGCCGTTGATCTGGCACTCGAAGCCGGAAGCTCGCCTTGAAGAGCTGCTCGCGCTCGTCGATCGAGTGCTCGAGCAGTCCGAGACCGAGCGTCTTCCCGGGACGCGGTAGGATTCCACCGATGCCCGTGTCCGATCTCGCCCCCGGCCAGCTCGTCCAAGTCCGCCAGCGCCGTTACGTCGTCCAGGAGATCGCGGAGAGCGCCCTTCCGCCTCCGCCTCTCAAGGTTCCCCGTCCGCCGCAGCACCTCGTACAACTCTCGTCCGTCGACGACGATGGCCACGGGGAGGAGCTGCGCGTCATCTGGGAGCTCGAGCCTGGCGCCCGCGTGATCGGGGAGGAAACGCTCCCCGAGCCGAAAGGTTTCGATGAGCCGCGCCGCCTGGACGCCTTCCTCGACGCGATCCGCTGGGGAGCGGTGGCCTCCGCGGACCAGAAGCACCTCCACGCGCCGTACCGGAGTGGCATCCAGATCGAGGACTACCAGCTCGATCCGGTCGTCCGCGCGCTCCAGATGCCGCGCGCGAACCTGCTCGTCGCGGACGACGTCGGCCTCGGGAAGACCATCGAAGCGGGCCTCGTCGTGCAGGAGCTGCTGCTCCGGCACCGCGCCCGCAGCGTCCTCGTGGTTTGCCCGGCCGGACTGCAGCTCCAGTGGCGCGATCAGATGCGCGACAAGTTCGGGCTCGAGTTCAGGATCGTCGATTCGGACCTCCTGAAGGAGCTCCGCCGTACGCGCGGCCTCCACGTCAACCCTTGGACTCACTTCCCGCGCCTCGTCACGTCCATCGACTTTTTGAAGCGCGACCGGCCGCTCCGGCTCTTCCGCGAGGTCCTCCCGGCCGAGGGAGAAGCTGCGTTTCCCCGCCGCTTCGACTTGCTCATCGTGGACGAGGCACACAACGTGGCGCCTTCCGGCTCGGGCAACTACGCGATCGATTCGCTCCGGACGCAGGCCGTTCGAGCGCTCGTCCCGCACTTCGAGCACAAGCTCTTCCTCACGGCGACACCTCACAACGGATACAGCGAGAGCTTCCAGGCCTTGCTCGAGCTCGTAGACGACCAGCGCTTCCACCGGGGCGCTCCCATCGACCAGCGCCAGCTCGGCACGATCATGGTCCGGCGGCTCAAGTCCGAGCTTCCGCCGCTGTGGGACGGTACCCCGCGCTTCCCGAAGCGCGAGCTCACTGCCATCGAGGTGGACTTCCCGAAGGAGGAGCGCCAGGCGCACGACGATCTCGCGCGTTACGCCGAGCTGCGGACGGTGGGCGCGGCGGCGCCGGCCGAAGTCTTCGCGCTGCAGTTCGTCCTGAAGCTCCTGAAGAAGCGCCTCTTCTCGTCGCCCGCGGCGTTCCGCCGAACGCTCGCGAAGCACGTTGCTTCGTTGGGGCGGAAGGCGACCGAGGCCTCGCTGGCGGCACTCCAGCGCGAGGCGGCCGGCGTGGACGAGGAGTTTGCTGACGACGAGGCGTGGGAGGAGGCCGCGGAGGACGCGGTGGCACTCGCAACGGGCGCGCTCGCGGACCTCGACGGCGAGGCGCAGAGTCTTCTCGAGCGGCTGCGAAAGTGGGCCGATAAGGCGGACTCGAAGCCGGACGCCCGGGCCAAGGCGCTCGTCGCGTGGCTAGAGGAAACCGTGAAACCGGCAGGCGCCTGGAGCGACCGGCGCGCCATCGTGTTCACCGAGTACCGAGACACACAGCGCTGGCTGCACGGCATCCTCGATCGCGCCGGACTTGGCGAGGAGGGGCGCCTCGCCATCCTGTATGGCGGGATGCCCGTCGAGGAGCGGGAGAAGGTGAAGGCGGCCTTCCAGTCGGAGGAGTCGCCAGTCCGGATCCTCCTCGCCACGGATGCAGCCTCGGAGGGCATCGACCTCCAGAACCACTGCGCACGCCTCGTCCATTACGAGATCCCTTGGAATCCGAACCGGCTCGAGCAGCGAAACGGCCGTGTCGATCGCCACGGGCAGCGCGAGAAGATCGTCCGAATCTTCCACTTCGTCGGGACGGGCTGGCGCGAAGCGGGAGCGGCGGGTCGGCCACCGGGCAGTCTGGAGGGCGATCTGGAGTTCCTCGCGCGCGCCGCGCACAAGGTGGAGACGATCCGCGAGGACCTCGGCAAGGTCGGACCGGTGATCGCCGCGCAGGTCGAGGACGCGATGCTGGGGCGCCGCACCCGGCTCGACATCGATCGCGCGGTCGCGGAAGCGGAACCCGCTCGCAGGATGCTCAAGATCGAGCGCGACGTGCGGGCCCGCGTCGCAGAGCTCGCGGCCCAGCTCCGCGAGACGAAGGAGGAGCTGGGCATCTCGCCCGAGACCGTTCAGCGGGTCGTCGAGGTCGGCCTCGCGCTCGCCGATCAGCCCCCGCTCATTCCTGCAAAGGTGAAGGGACTCTGGCCAGACCCAGAGCGAACGTCATGCCCGGTCTTCCGTTTGCCCGAGCTGCGGGGCGCATGGGTACGCTGTGCGGATGGGCTTGCGCACCCGCTCACGGAAAAGATCCGGCCAATCGTGTTCGACCATGCGTTGGCGGAAGGGCGTGAGGACGTGGTGCTGGTTCACCTCGATCATCGCCTCGTCCAGATGTGCCTCGGATTGTTGAGGGCCGAGGTGTGGCAATCCACAGGGGCTCGCCCGCTCCACCGTGTCGCTGCCCGCGTGGTCCGCAGAGAGGAACTCCCCGGACCAGCGGTCGTCGCTCACGCGAGGCTCGTGATTCTCGGCGCGGACAACCAGAAGCTCCACGAGGAGCTCGTGACCGCGGGCGGCGTTCTGACCGAAGGCCGGTTCGCCAGATTCAAGTCCAACGCCGCGCTCGCGTCGGCGCTCGAAGCCGTGACCGACGAGGACGCACCTGCGGAGGTGAAGGAGCGGCTCAGGAAGCTCTGGCCGAAGTACCGCGATAACCTCCTATCCGCAGTCGAAGCCCGGGCGGAGGAGCGGGCCGAGAGCCTGCGCCGGGTCCTCGCCGAGCGAGCCGAGAAGGAGGCACGAGACGTCGCTGCGCTCCTCGAGGAGCTGAGGGCGGGCATCGCGAAGGCGCTCACCGACTCCGGCCCGCCGCAGCTCGCGCTATTCACGTCAGAGGAGAAGGACCAGCTCGAGCGGAACCGCGCCGCGATGCAGGCGCGCCTCGACGCGATCCCCGGCGAGCTGAAGCGTGAGACCGACGCCGTTCGTCGACGCTACGCGAAGCCGGTCGCGCGGTTCTTCCCGGTGGCAGTCACCTACCTTGTGCCCGCGTCGGCGGGGAGGAGCCGCTGATGGCCCGGCCAACTCGCCCGCGCGCGTTCTCCGCGGCCCGCGATCACGCCGACTGGCTCCGGCTGGTCGACGTCTCTGGACCGTTCTTCTCCCTCCCTGTCCTTACCCGTGCTTTCCCTCAGGGGCTTCCAAAGGAGGAGGGCGTTTCAGACCTTCGACGCCGCCTGCGCGTCGAGCTCGACGGGTGGGAGGACGAGGGTCGCCGCGATCCCGGCGTCCACGGCTCATTCGTTCGATTCGTCCTCTCCGACATCCTCGGCTGGCCTGAGCATCTCGTGAAGCAGGGGCAGGCACTGCCGCCTGGCTTAGACGCGACGATCGCCGAGCATGGCGAGAAGCTCCGGCCGGATCTCGTGGCCGTGGAGCCCCCGGGACGACCGAAGGCAGGCCGCGGCCGCGTGCTCGTGCTCGTGTTCCCGCCGGGGCAGGACCTCGACCGCTCGCTAGAGGGCAAGCGATGGAAGGCGTCCCCGGCGACGCGGGCCATGGAGCTGTGCCACGCCACGGAGGTCCCGCTCGCGCTCGTCACGAACGGCGTGGATTGGACGCTCGTCCACGCCCGCCGCGGCGAGACCACGACGTACGCGACCTTCAACGCACCGCTGTTCCTCGAGGAGGCGGGGCTGTTCGCGGCCTTCCGTGCCCTGTTGGGCGAGCAGCGGCTGTTCGGGGTCGCCGACGCGGACACGACGGAAGCGCTCCTCGCGGAGAGCGCTGCGAACCAGCAGGAGGTCACGGACCAGCTCGGCGCTCAGGTGCGCCATGCCGTCGAGGTCCTCGTCCAGGCGATCGACCGCGCCGATCGAAGTGCCCGCGGCGCAGTCCTGCGTGGCGTCGACGAGCGTACGCTCTACGAGGGCGCCGTCGCCGTGATGATGCGGCTCGTGTTCCTCCTCGCAGCCGAGGAACGGAAGCTGCTCCTCCTGGGCGACCCGCTCTACGACTCGAACTACGCGATCTCAACACTGTTGCCGCAACTCGAGGAGGTCGCGACGAAGCACGGCGAGGAGGTTCTCGAGCGCCGCTTCGCCGCCTGGGCGCGTCTTCTCGCCTCGTTTCGCGCTGTCCATGGCGGCGTCGAACACGACCGCTTCCGGCTACCGGCGTATGGCGGCACGCTTTTCGACCCGGACCGATTTCCCTTCCTCGAAGGCCGCGCGACGGGAACGCGCTGGCGTGATGTGCCCGCGGCGCCCATCCAAGTTTCCGACCGGACCGTCTACCATCTGCTTCGCTTGCTGCAGGTGCTCGAGATGGGCATGCCGGGCGGCGGCAGAGAGGCGCGGCGGCTCTCGTTCCGCGCGCTCGACGTTGAGCAGATCGGGCACGTCTACGAAGGGCTCCTCGATCACACGGCCGTGCGTGCGCCGGAGCCGGTGCTCGGTCTGGAGGGCGCGAAGGGTGTGGAGCCCGAGATACCGCTCTCGGCGATCGTCATGGCGCACGACCGCGGCGAAGACGACCTCGTGGCGTTCCTCGAGGAGGAAACGGGCCGAAGCGGGAAGACGCTGCGCAAGCTCGTGTCGGAGGCGAGCGAAGCGGACATCGAGGCGACCAGCAGACTCCTCCAGGCATGCGCGAATGACGAGAAGCTCCGCGACGTCGTGAAGCCGTACGCGAGCCTCTTGCGGCTCGACTCGAGCGATTACCCGCTCGTCATCCACAAGGGCAGCGTGTACGTCACGGCTGGCGCGGACCGGCGCTCGACAGGCACGCACTACACGCCGCGGAGCCTCACGGAGCCCGTCGTGCAGTACGCGCTAGAGCCGCAGGCGTACCGCGGACCGTCGGAAGGGTGGCCGCGGGAGAAGTGGCAGCTCAAGTCGGCGCGCGAGCTGCTCTCACTGCGGATCTGCGACATGGCGATGGGCTCGGGGGCGTTCCTCGCCCAGGCGTGCCGCTGGCTAGGCGACCGGCTCGTCGAGGCGTGGGAGGAAGCCGAAGCGAACGCCGGGGGGAAGCTCGTCGTCACGCCCGAGGGCGACCTCGCCACCGGCGCTCCGGGCGAGCGGCCGATCCCGAGGACCGCCGAGGAGCGGATCACGCTCGCGCGCCGGGCCGTCGCGGAGAAGTGCCTCTACGGCGTCGACGTGAATCCCATGGCAGTGGAGATCGCGAAGCTGTCGCTTTGGCTCGTGACGCTTCAGAAGGATCGGCCCTTCACGTTCGTCGATCACGCGCTTCGCTGCGGCGACTCGCTCCTCGGCGTGACAGCCCCGGAGCAGATCGCCTGTTTTCACGTCGACCCCGAGAAAGGGAGGGCGATCCACCAGAACCTGTTCGCGTGGACGTCGGCTTGCGAGCCGGCGCTCCAGGCCGCGCTCGAGAAGCGACGAAGGCTAGAGAGCTTTACCGTCGAGAGCGCCGCGGACGCGGAGGAGAAGCAGCGGTTGCTCGGAGAAGCGAACGCGGCCCTTGCGGACGTGAGGCTCGTCGCTGATGCGGTGGTCGCAGCGGCACTAGCGACTTCTGATGTCGGTGAAGACTCCTATGCGGCGGAGTTGGAGCGGCTCGCACCAATCGTCGGTGCCGCGCTCGATCCGAAATCGAAGCCTTCGTCGCGCGCTGGCGCGCGCGAGCAGCTCGCTGCCCGAGTCCAACAGCTGATGAGCAACGGGAAGCCTCGGAGCGCAGCGCGCCGGCGACCGCTTCATTGGGCGTTGGAATTTCCAGAGGTGTTCGGCGGCACCAGTGCGGCTCGCGGATTCGACGCCCTTGTCGGCAATCCGCCTTTCGTTGAGGCCCGCGCAATCGCGCGACTGCTTGGCGCGGACTATCGCTCGCATCTGGTAAACCGAGTCGCATTCGGAAGGCGTGGTACGGCCGATCTGTGCTGCTACTTCTTCTTGCGAGTTGATACGGTCCTAAGGACAGGGGGAACGTACGGGCTGATCGGGACGAACACCATCGCTCAAGGTGACTCGCGCGAGGTCGGCCTCGATCAACTGCTGGCACGCGGCGTGACCTTCTATCGCGCAACGTCGAGTCGCCCCTGGCCGGGAACGGCCGCGCTAGAGATCTCTGAGGTGTGGGGCCGTCGAGGTGAGTGGCGAGGCGCCGTCACCGCGGATGGAGTATCAGTCAAAGTAATTGGGGGCACGCTTCACGGCGCGGACCACGCCTCGAAACAGCCATTCCGGCTCGCATCGAACATGGGCCTAGCTCTTCAGGGCTCGATTCCGTTTGGCGATGGCTTCGTGCTGAATGAGCAGGAGATGCTTCATCTCGCGTCGCGGGATCGTTTCGCGCGAGAAGTGTTGCGCCCCTACATGAACGGTGACGACCTCAATTCGTCGCAGTTCCAACAGCCGAGCCGCTGGGTAATCTTCTTCGGGGACATGCCGTTGAGCAGGGAGGACGCAGAAAAGGGGTACAAAGGGCGTTGTGCGAGCGATTATCCCTCGTGTCTGGAGCGGGTGCGCCAGACGGTGCTTCCCGAACGTAAGTCCAAGTCTAAGGAAGTAGCGGCTGCTCCATGGTGGCAGTTCTGGCGATCAAGAGTGGAACTCTATGATCGGTTGAGCATCTCCCCATTTGCTTTGGGAACGGCGCGAGTAAGCAAGTACCTGTCCTTTGTGCCGGTCTCTGCGGACTGGGTATTCAGCGACACGGTGGTTGTCTTTCCGGCGGCGACTCGGAAGCTGCAGGCCGTGCTTCAGTCGTCACTGCACGAGGCTTGGGTTCGAAGGTATCAGTCCACCTTGGAAACAAGAGGGCGATACACTCCGACCGACTGCCTTGAAACCTTCCCGCTGCCCGGAGGCAGTAGCAACGGATTGGAGGCGGCAGCGGAGCGTTTTGATGCTACGCGCCATGCCGTACACAAGAGCAAGGTCGTTGGGCTCACGGATTTCTGGAACGCCTTCCATACCGAGGAACTCGATTCTTCGGATGTCGCTGAAGCGCGAGCAGCACTTGTCGCGCTCGACGAGGCGGCGCTTCGGGCCTACGGATGGGGTGACGTGGCTCTCGACCACGCGTTTCGCGAAACGAAGCTTGGTACCCGGTTCGCTATCAGCGCGGCTGCGCGCGGCGAGATCCTCTCGCGCCTACTGGAACTCAATCACGAACGCTATTCCGACGAGGTGAAACTGGGACTCCACGAGACTGGAACCGGGAACCGCAAGGGCAAGCCGAAGGGAAACGGCTCGAGGAAGCCCACGGGGAGCGGTGGCCAAGGCACGCTTTTCTAGGTCCCGCGGCGTCGCCCTCCGTTGCGATAACAGAGCCGCCGAAGAGGTCTTCCTCGTGGGAACCTGCGCTTGTGTGCATCGCGGTTGGGAATGGCCGATGGTCGTTACTCCTAGAGGAGCGCATGAGATTCCGGGAGCGAGAACGGGAACGCCAGGCGGCACTGCGGGCCGAGCTCTATACCGGTGCCGCTGCGTGCGACGGGCAGTACCCTCCTTCCAAGCGACCTACGTCGCGACGCAACTTCTGCATCCACGAGGACCACTCAGCAGAGAATCTGTGGCGCGGAATTCGCGACGAAGCCATCGCGTACTTCCGCGCCCGCGGAATCGAGTGGCACGCCGGCCTGCCCCCGGGAAAACGCAGCAGGCATGAGCCCGCGAGATCATTGCCGAGCAACCATCTCTGCTGCTCGCAGTGCAGTTGCGTGAACGCCCTCTTCCCGCTCCGCCACCATCCCGGCGCGCTAACGAAGGTGCTGGCCGCCGTTCTCGAGCCGCAGGGGCTCCGGATCACGGAGGTCCTCCGCTTCGAGCTTGACGACCTTCCCGGAAGCCCCGCCGGCTACGTCGCGTTCGAGTGGATCGGCCGCAAGAACTACCTTCGCGAGACTTCCTACGGACGTGTAGCCGCGGATGACGAGCGGGACCGCGGCAAGGGCTTCACGAGCGCCGACTTCGCTGTCCGGGTGCGGCTCGCGAGCGGTGCGACGGGTCTGCTCTTGGGCGAGTGGAAGTACACGGAGCGGTACGCGTCGAAGAGCATCCGATACTCGGACTCAGGGACCGATCGCCTGGAGATCTACCGTCCGGCGCTCGAGGCGCCTTGGTCCCAGGTCGCGCGGCTTGGGAATGCCGACTACGAGGACCTGTTCTTCGACCCGTTCGACCAGATCATGCGCCTCCAGCTCCTCGCCGGCGAGATCGAGCACGCGGGCGCCATGGGCGATCCGGAGATGGGCGCGACGTTCGCCTGCGTCCTGCATGTAGCACCTGTGGCGAACGTGGATCTCATGAAGCGGGTCACCTCGGCCCGCCTCGCGGGTCGTGGCGATGACGTTCACCAGGTCTGGCGCAGCATCGCATCCGACGATCGATTCTTCGGGATCGAGAGCGGAGCGCTGTTGCACGCGCTCGCCGCGCACGCGCCGGACGCAGACTGGGGGAAGTACCTGGTGCGGCGGTATGTCACCTCCTGATTTCGCGGTGAAGCGCGACGGGTGAGCGGTTCCGAGCAGCACAGGGCGGCCTTCGGGTCCCTTGACGGTCGTCAAGCGGAGCACCCGGATACTCAGTCGTGTCCGGGGTCCGAGGCATCCTATGGCGGCACAATCTGGGGTACGCTCGTGGAGTGCGGAGAAGGGGGGCACAGTGTCGGACGGGACGGAGTCGGCTGGGTCGATCGATCGCGTCGTTCCGCGAGCGATCCGCCTGTCGGATGCGGCGGAGTCGGTGAAGCAGTTCGCCCGGCGCTTCGAAGCGGACCGAAACCGCCTGCTCTCGGCGCTCCGTTCGACACCGGCGCTCGTGCAGCTCGCGCGAGGTCTCGGTGCGGCGAAGACCTACGTGATCGAGTGGCCTTCCGAGGCGCTCGGCGCACTCCGGACCGGCAAGGCGGTCTGGGAGAAGGCCGTGGACGGCTCCCTCCCGGCCGTGGTCCGGCTGAAGGACAACAGCGAGATCGTGAAGCACCTGCGACTCCGCGAGGTGAGCGATGCGGGCACGCAGGGGCTCACAGCGCTCAACAACCTCGCGCTCCAGTCTGCGATCGCGAGCGTCGTCGCGCAGCTCGAAGACCTCGACGCGAAGCTCGACAGCGTTCTCGCCGGGGCTAGAGCAGACCGGCTCGGGTACGTTATCGCCGGCGAGCAGATGTACGGCCAGGCGCTGGCGGCGAGGGACGTGGAGAACCGGCACCGCGCCCTGCACTCCGCGCTCCAGACCCTCGCCACGGGGCGCGGGCAGCTCATGGCGAGCATCGCGGCCGAGGCGAGGCTGCTCCGGCCAGCAACCGGGAGCGCCCGGCCGTTCGCCAAGGCTCCGTCGGAGAAGCTCGCCGAGTCGTACCGGGTCCTCGAGGAGGATGCGCGTTCCGCGGCCCTGGCAACCCGCTCCATGATCCTCGTTCACGAGGAGCTCGGCGAGCCGGACATGGCTCGCGAGGCGTTGGGCCAATTCGCGAACGGGCTCGCCGAGCCTGCGCGCCGCCTCCGCGAGCTGGCGCCGCACGTGCCGTACTCCCGCATCTTCGACCCGCAGCGCACATGGGCCGTGCTCGAGGATCGGGTTCTGCCCGCCGCGCGCGCGTCTGCTTCGGCGCTCAACGGTGCTCCGAAGCCGCTCCTCACCGAGTTCACTCCAGGCGAGATCCTCGCCGAACCGAAGGATGGTTCAGATGGCTGAATGTCCGAAGTGCGGCCGCCCCTCAGCCGAGGCTGTTCCGTGCCCTGCGTGTAAGGTGCAGGGCAAGGAGAGGTGGTCGAAGTTCTGGAAGGCGGCCGCTCCCGTGTTGTCGGCAGTCGTAAGCGTCGTCGTCATCGTAGCGACCAGGGGCAAGGTAAAGCCGAAGGCGTGAGGGACGGCGAGAGCACTCCCAAGCTACCCGGGCTGCTGGCTCCCCTTTCGTAAGCTTAGAACTTCTGACCCCGCGCTCGGCGCTCCACGGCGCCGGCTGATCCAGATAGGAAACGACATGGATGCGTCGCTCGTAAGGCAGATGGTCGGCAGCTTCCGCGAGAGGACCGGCTTCGTTGGAGCCGAGGAACATTGCTTCGCCCCCTGGTACCTGCACCAAATCTATCAGTTACCTGAGGTGAAGGCGCTTGCGCAAAGTTCCGACGGAAGCTTCGACTTCGGGATCGACGCGTTCCACCTGGAGGAGGAAGGCAGCAGTCGACGGCTCGTGCTCGTCCAGGCGAAGCTCACCGAATCGCTGCAGCTGATCGCGAAGGGGTTCAAAGATCTCGAGCGAGTTCTGCCGGAGGTCGCCCGCAGCGTCGAGGGGATCGGTACCGAGGAGCCGATCCAGAACAAGGTGCTGGTGAACCTCCGCGCTGCGCTCAATCGGCTCACGGCGGACGAGCGCCGTGCGATCCTCATCGACTTCCAGGTCCTTCACCTGGCGGCGGAAGACGAAGCGATCCTCGCGAACAAGTTCAGCGCCGCCGTCGAGAGGCTCAAGGAGACGTTCGAGAAGGAGCTCCCGAATCACACGTGCGCGATCCGGCAGGTGGGGCCACGGGCTCTAGGACCCCACCAGATCGTCGTCGTACCTCCGGAAGAGAGCTCGATGCGGCTGCGGGGGGCGTATCAGTTCTCGGCCGGCGCGACGTGCCAGATGATCACCGGCGTCGGTCACCTCGCGGATCTCGTCGACCTGTACGGAGTGAGGCGGGACGGTCTCTTCTCGCGAAACGTCCGGTACTTCCTCACCTCGAAGAAGAACACGGAGAAGGGCCCGGCGGGGAAGATGCGCGCGACGCTCAAGGAGATGTCCGTCGATGGGAAGTCCGACCCCGAACGGTTCGCGACATTCCACAACGGCGTCACTGTGTTCGCGAAGCGCGCCACCGTCGACGGCGAGAAGGTTCGACTCCGTGATCCGTACGTGCTGAACGGGTGCCAGACGATCAAGAACGCCTTTCTGTTCCGGCACGACAGAAACGTGCGCGACCGCATCAAGCCTGAGCTCTGGGACCGCGTCGCCGTCCCGGTCCGGATCATCGAGACGTCGGACGAGGACCTCGTTCGTACGGTGACGGTCAACAACAACCGTCAGAACTCGATGTCACCTGCGGCGCTGCGTTCAAACGACGCCGTCCAGATCCGGCTCGAGCAGCGCTTCAAGGACAGGCGCATCCTGTACCAGCGGCAGGAGGGCGCATTCGACGCGATCTGGGCGACGAACCCGGACCTCCTCGAGGACGAGTACGAGAACACGCAAGGCAACTGGGTCGACATTCACGAGCTGGCGCGAGCACTGGCCGCCGCGATGGGTAAGGTGAGCTGGGCCCTTCACCCGAACGACCTGTTCGAGTCCGACAAGGCGTACGAGGCGTGCTTCGACGAGAAGAAGACGCTCAACTCGATCGTGTTCCTCACGTTCCTTCAGAACCTGCACGACATCGTGGGCTTGGTGCTGAAGAAGGATCTCAACCTTGCGCCAAAAGCGGGCGGCCCCAAGCCGCCGCGGTTCCTGTACCAGACGATCTGCCTGCTGACCCGGTATCTCGCTCGCGAGGACATGGCCGACTTCGTGGCCGATTGGGGTACGAGGCTGTACGGGAGACAGGGCGTGTTCCGCGAGGAGATCCGAAAGATCCTGAACTCTTCGAAGTCCAGGATCCGCGCGGAGATCGCGGCGAACTTCATGACGCTCGAGAGCGGCGACTCCGAGTCGATCGCCGTAGCCTTCGAGAAGTGCCAGAGGGAGCTGAAGCTCCGGGAGAACGTCGACCCGTTCGCAGCGTTCAAGGATCTCGACGAGACCACCCCCGCTTCGGAGCAGGAAAACGCCGCGTGAGAGCGAAGAGAGTCCGGTTCAAGTCGCCGCGGCGCACGAGGCATGCCTGAGGGAAGCGATGATCGAAGGCTCCAACCGCCTGCTCACCCTGAAGCCCGCCTTCCTCGCTCAGTGGATGACGCTGGATGGGAAGGACAACCGACTCGTCCAGGCGAAGCTGGATCTCCTTCTTAAGGATCCGGTCGCGGACCAGAAGACGAAGAAGCGGCTCCAGCACTTCGACGGAAAGATCCACCGCATCCGCGCGGGCGACTACCGCATCTTCTACGTCTTTGACGAAAAGTACGTCTCGGTTCTCGGGCTCGATCGGAAGGACGACGACACCTATGACGCGGTCCCGGCCTCGGACTTCCTAGGAGGGCTCGACTATCAGTCGCCTGCGCCGGCGGAGCCACAGAACCGCGCACGCAAGGTGGATAAGGCATCTTCAAAACCTTCCGGGACTCCCCTGCCGCGGCCGGTCACGAAGGGCATCCTCGAGGCCCTCAAGGTAGACGCGAAGCATCACCGTGCGCTCGTGGGCATCGCGACTGAGGAGGAGCTCTTCGGCTGTGAATCGGTGCCGGAGGAGATCCGCCTTCTCGTCTCGGAGGCCCTCACGAACCGGCCGCTCGAGGTTGCGGGCAGACAACCCGATCTCGTAGTCGCGAACCCGGACGACCTGTTCCGCTATCAGGAAGGTGAGCTACTCGGGTTCCTGCTCAAGCTCGATCCCGACCAGGAACGCTTCGTGAGCTGGGCGCTGAACTCGAAAGGACCGACGCTCGTGAAGGGGGCGCCGGGGACCGGGAAGAGTACGGTCGCGCTGTACCGTGTGAAAGCGATCCTCGATCGCTTGCTCGCGAATGGGGTCGAGAAGCCCCGTGTCCTCTTCACGACGTACACGAACGCGCTGGTCTCCGTCTCCGAGCAGCTCCTGGAGCAGCTGCTGGGGGACCGCGCGAGCCTCATCGAGGTTCGCACCGCCGACAGCCTCGTGACACTCATCGCGTCGCGCGCAGGCCACAAGATGGCGATCGCGAGCGGAGAGGAGCAGCTCCACGCGCTAGCGATGGCGCGCCAGAAGGTTGAGCTCGGAGGGAACAAGGTAGAGCAGGCCGCCCAGGCGCAGGCGCTCTCGAGACTGGCGCCGGAATACATGCTCGAAGAGCTGAACGGTGTGATCGACGCACGCGGGATCGACACCCTCGAAGTGTACCTAGCGGCCGCGCGGCCAGGCCGAAAGCTGGCGCTCGGGCCACTGCAACGAAAAGCGGTATGGGCCCTCCGAACTACCTGGAACTCCGAGCTCGCCGCCTCGGGTAAGCGGACGTTCTCGCAGACCCGCATGAAGGCCGCGGAGGTAGTGGCCGAGGGTAAGGGCCCGCCGCCGTACGATGCAGTCGTCGTCGACGAGGCGCAGGACCTGGATCCCGTCGTCCTGGGCATGCTCGTGCGTCTGTGCGCCGAGCCGAACCGCCTCTTCCTCACGGCGGATGCGGACCAGTCCATCTACGGTTCTGGGTTCCGCTGGTCCGACGTGCACGCCTCACTCAAGTTCCAGGGACGCACCGGCATTCTGCGGCGGAACCATCGCTCGACCGCCCGCATCGGCAAGGCAGCCCGGTCTTATCTCGGAGGCGGCGCTCTCGATGAGGACAAGCCGGAGGAGGTGTACGTTCACGAGGGCGACCATCCTCCGGTGGTGGCACGCGCATCGGAGCCGGACAGCGAAGCTCGGCTGCTCGCTCGGTTCTGCAGGGCCGCCGCGAAGGAGTTGCACCTCACGCTCGGCTCCTGCGCGATCCTCGCTCCGAGCCGAGACTGCGGGCGCGCCATCGCCGAACGACTGAAGAACCTCGGCGTGAGTGCGACGTTCATGGACTCGAAGTCTCTCGACCTGCGGCAACCTGGCGTGAAGGTGATCACGCTTCAGGCCGCGAAGGGGCTCGAGTTCCCGGCGGTGGCCCTGGCCGGCTTCGGTGAGTCGACGTTCCCGTCCCTGAAGCCGGACAGCTCCCTTGAGGCGAGACTCGAGGCGCTCGCGCGAGCCCGCAGGACGGTCTTCGTCGGCATGACGCGGGCCATGCGGCTGCTCCTGGTCACGACGCCGGGCGGTGACAACCCGGTGCTCGAGGGGTTCGACCCTGCCTTGTGGCATGAGGTCAAAGCCGGCCAGGGCGGAAACTGAAGGTTCGGCAGCCCGGGGCGGATGTCCCTACCCGCGCTAGGATGACGGTCCTATGAACGTCGTGAAGCTGCCAGAGGATCTCTCGACGCTGTCGGATGTCGGCCAGCTGAACCGCGCGCTCCGCGAAGGCCGCATCGTGCTCGACTGGTCCGCTGTGCGAGTCGCTCCGCGTGATCGGATCGCCGCGCTGCTTACCGGCCTCGCACTCGATCGGGACGGCCACGTCATCGGGCCCGATACGATCCCGGATGAGTTCCAGGACGTCGTAATCGCCGCATGTCAGTCACTGCCCATGAACAGCGGCGAAGAGCGCGCCAATCCGCCTGCGGTTCCCGGCCCGATACCAGCAGCGCCGCCAGCGACCCCGGCTCAACTGGCGGCGCTCCGTTCGCAGCTCGTCGAGATGGTGCGAGCCGATCTCCTGGGCCCTGCAGGTGGCGACACCGAGGAGGTGAACGAGTCGCACGTCTCCGATCGCTACCTCGTCGGCCTCCTCGCGCCGCGGCGGCGCCGAGTCGCGGAGCCAGAGCAGGAGGACGTGGCCCTCGAGTCGCAGGACGACGAGGACGGACCGTCCGACCGCGGCCCGGCAGCGCCGTCGATCTTCCCTTCTTCGGCGGGGCTCAGCTTCTGCGTGAGCGAGGACATCGACGAGGTCGTCGTCACCGCGGGATGGGGGCACTACCAGCGTGCGCCGAGCGCCAACGCGACGACGGCGACGGGTCAGCCCAAGAGAGTCTGGAGGCGCCGCCAAGCGGGAGGCTCCGTTCGCGTGAAGCTGACCGAGGGGCAAGTTCCCGCCATCCCGCCCGATCCCGTGCAGCCGCTCGTGACAATCCAAGGGGTCGCGCGCACGCATCCCGGCGGCCGCGTCGTGACGCTGTTCCTCGTCAACGGTCAGGACGAGCCGGAGCAGGAACGCGACCAGGCGTGGCTCTTCCAGGTGACGCTCGAGGTAGCCGCGGACGGGAAGCCAGTCTTTTCGCGACGGTCGGCTCGTGAGCTGGACGGAGGCCGAGGCGACGAGGCCGCCGCCATGACGATGCTCTACCGGAACCGGATCGAATTCGCCGTCGGGCACGGGGTGGCTGCAGCCTGGGATCTCGCCCCTGGCGACACCCAGCGGGCCGTGCGTGTCCGGACCGTTCCGCTCCCCGACCACGACGTTCCGCGAATGACGCCCAGGACCGTCGAGGACGACCCCAACCTCGGGGGGCTCGTTCTCGACATGGGCGAGCTCGCCGGGGCAAACCCCGATCGACTCGCCGCGCAACTCGAGCCACTCCCCGCCGCGTATACGGCGTGGATCAAGGCGCAGCGGGCGAGAGCGCTGGAAGGCAAGGACGGGCTCACCGGTCACCGCAAGGCAGCGGAAGCGGCGCTAGCTCGATGCGAGCGGGCCGCGAAGCGCATCCGTGAAGGGGTTGCGCTGCTGCAGACGGACGCGGCGGCCTGCGAAGCGTTCCGGTTCGCGAATCGAGCGATGGCGCTCCAGCGCGTGCATTCGCTGCTCGCGGAAGCAAAGGCGCGGGGAGAGCCCGCCGACCTGGCCGACGTGAACGTGCCGAAGAACCGGACCTGGTATCCGTTCCAGCTCGGGTTCATCTTGCAGGCGCTGCCTGGGATCACTCGCCTCGATCATCCCGAGCGCTCCGATGCTCCCGAGGCCGTCGCGGACCTCCTCTGGTTCCCGACCGGCGGTGGGAAGACGGAGGCGTACCTGGGCCTCGCGGCGTTCACGATGGCGCTTCGGCGGCTCCAGGGTGAGATCGAGGGACGTCGCGGCGACGTCGGTGTCGCCGTTCTCATGCGGTACACGCTGCGCGTCCTCACGATCCAGCAGTTCCAGCGCGCGTCGGCGCTCCTCTGCGCATGCGAAGTGCTCCGGCGCGAGGAGCTCGCGCGCGGCGAGCGACGCCTCGGCGACGAGCCGTTCCGGATCGGCCTTTGGGTCGGTCAGCGCACGACTCCGAACTGGACCGATCAGGCGCATCAAGCGCTGATCCAGGCTCACGGGCATCGCGGTGCGCCGGGTCCGGCGGGCAGCGGCAGCCCGCAGCAACTCGAGCACTGTCCCTGGTGCGGCACTCGGATCGACCCCGGGAACGACATGGAGGTCGAGCAGTTCGGTCAGGGCGCAGGCAGGACGCTCGCGTACTGCGGAGATCGCGCGGGGGAGTGTCCATTCAGCCGCCGCCAGGCTCCACGGGAGGGTCTGCCTGTGGTGGTCGTCGATGAGGAAATCTACCGCCTCCTCCCATCGATGGTGGTCGCTACGGTCGACAAGTTCGCGCAGATGCCATGGAACGGCACGATCCAGATGCTGTTCGGCCACGTTGATGGGCGCTGCTCGCGTCATGGCTTCCGGTCCCCCGGCATCGAGGACTCGGACTCGCACCCCGCCGCCGGCCGGCTCGGACCCGCGCGCACGGAGCCCATCGAGCGGCCACTGCGACCGCCCGACCTCATCATCCAGGACGAGCTTCACCTAATCAGTGGGCCCCTCGGGACGCTCACCGGGTTGTACGAGACCGCGGTGGACGCGCTCTGCACCTGGGATGTGGACGGTCGCCGTGTTCGCCCGAAGGTGATCGCATCCACGGCCACTATCCGGCGCGCGCGAGAGCAGGTGAACGGGCTTTTTCTTCGCGACGTGCAGGTATTTCCCCCGCACGGCGTCGACGTCGAGGACAGCTTCTTCGCGCTGGAGCGCCGCCCAGAGGACGCGGCCGGGCGCTGTTACCTGGGAATCTGCGCTCCGGGACGGCGCCTGAAGGCCGTGCTCATCCGGAGCTACGTGGCATGGCTTGCTGCCGCACAGCGTCTCTACGAGCTGCAGGGCCGCCGTGCCGACCCATGGATGACGCTCGTCGGATACTTCAACTCCATTCGCGAGCTCGCCGGGATGCGCCGCCTCGTGGAGGACGACGTGCGCACGCGCTGCCGCGACATGGACCGTCGCGGGCTCGCCCGCCGCAAGCTCGGACAGCCGCAGGAGCTCACGTCTCGAATCGGATCGACGGACATTCCGAAGCTACTCGCGCGAGTGGAGATCCCGTTCGATCCCGCCGCCGAGCGCGGTGGCGTGCGGCCGCTGGACGTGCTGCTCGCGACGAACATGATCTCCGTGGGCGTCGACGTGAAGCGCCTCGGTCTCATGGTCGTCGCCGGTCAGCCGAAGACGACCGCCGAATACATCCAGGCGACGAGCCGAGTCGGCCGCTCGCATCCGGGCATCGTCTGCACCGTGTACAACTGGGCTCGGCCGCGAGACCTCTCGCATTACGAGCGCTTCGAGCAGTACCACGCGACGTTCTACCAGCAGGTCGAAGCCACGTCGGTAACGCCGTTCTCGTCCCGCGCGCTCGACCGCGGTCTCTCTGCGTTGATGGTCGCGCTCGTGCGGTTGGCGGCACGCAAGTACAACCCGAACGCGGCCGCGTCGGGCGTGGAACGGGAGGACCCGCTCGTGATCGCAGCCATCGAGCGCATCGTTCGTCGCGCCGAGCACGTCACGGGGAGCAAGGCCGTGGGAGAGGAGGTCCGCGCGCTGTTGAAGCGCCGCCTTGACACTTGGCTGCATGAGGCCCAACGCACCGTGGGTCTCGCCAGGCTCGGCTATCGCATGGAAAAGGATGGCTCGACTCGCGGCCTCCTGGACCCGCCCGGTCTGGGACGCTGGAAGGATTTCACCTGCCTCACATCGCTGCGCGATGTCGAGCCTGGCGTGAACCTTGTCCTCGACGAGCGCCCGATGGAAGACAGGCCACACTGGAGGGCGTCGTGACCGTTCGCGTCGGCGAGCTACGCCCTAGCCAGCTGCTCCATACGTTCGGTGTCGGAGCCGTGGTCGATCTACCCGGATTCGCCGCCATGGTTCTGGGCCTCGACGACTGGGAGCGGGCGCGGTGCCAGCCGCTTGCCGAGGAGCGACTCCTAGCCGCCGTCCGTCAGAGGCTCGGTGCACAGGTCGAGACCCTCGTCGCCCCGCCCCGCCCGACGGGGGCCGGCGACCTCCTGCCGGCGCTCGACGAGGATCCTCACGTCGGCGTTCCCGTCGCTCCGTTTCCTCGCTGGATGCGGTGCCAGCGCTGCGATGCCCTGCTACACCTGCGCTCCTCGCTCGTCCAGTTGAAGGCTGATCCGTACCGCCCCGAGAAGACGCGGTTCGTCCACGTGAACTGCTCGAGACCCGCGATGAGCCGGAGGGGGCCTCTGCCCTCGACCATGATCCCGGCGCGCTTCGTAGTGGCGTGCGAGCGCGGCCACCTGGACGACTTCTCGTGGCTCGAGTTCGTGCACCGGGACAGGCCCGTCTGCGCTGATGCGCACCTCACGCTTCGTGAGATGGGCGTCAGCGGCGAGGCCGCGGACGTGGAGATCCGCTGCACGTCGTGCGACACGGCGCGAAGAATGGCCGACGCCTTCGGGACGGACGCGGACCTCCCGGCGTGTCGCGGCCGTCGTCCACACTTGCGAGACTTCGACCCGGAGAAGTGCGCCGCGCCGCTCCGGACACTCCTGCTCGGCGCATCGAACTCCTGGTTCGGGCTCACGCTCTCGGCCCTGGCGATCCCGGAGGCGGCCGACCCGCTCGATCAACTCGTCGAAGACGCCTGGGGAACGCTCAAGGACGTCGACGCGGTCGGAGTGCTCGGGTTCCTGCGGAGGCAGGGGTTGCTCGGTGATCTGGCGCGCCACGGTGACGCCGAGATCTGGGCAGCCATTCAGCGGCGACGCGTGGGCGGTCCGGCGCAAGCGCAGGGGATGGATCTCAAGGCCCCGGAGTGGCAGGTGCTCTCGGACCCCGCGCACGCGCCCTTCGGCGTCGATTTCAGGGTTCGAGCGGTCCCCCCGCCTTCGCGCTACGCGGCGGTTATCGAGCGGGTGATCCTTGCGGAGAGGCTGCGCGAGGTGTCTGCGCTCGTGGGGTTCACGCGCGTCCAGTCTCCGTACGATCTGGGAGGGCCGGAAGGGCCGCCAGAGGGCGCGCGTGCCCCGCTCGCGCGAACGCCGCCGGCATTCGTGCCTGCCTCCGAGGTGCGCGGAGAGGGAATCTTCGTTCAGTTGAGCGAGGTCGCTGTCGCGAACTGGATCTCCACGCAGGCGGAACGTGAGCGAGACCTGAGAGAAGCGCATCGCCGCTGGTACCAGCAGCGCGGCGTGGACGAGGCGCCTCCGTTCGAGGGCATGCGCCTCGTTCTCGTGCATTCGCTCGCGCACGCGCTGATGCGCCAGCTCTCGCTCGAATGCGGGTACGCTCCGGCGAGCCTGCGGGAGCGGCTCTATGCGCGCGAGGCCGGCGAGCCCGGCGGCCCCATGGCTGGGTTCCTGCTGTACACGGCGGCGCCGGACAGCGAAGGGACGCTTGGCGGCCTCGTGGCGCTCGGCGCGCCGGAGCCGCTGGAACGGCACCTCGACGCGGCGCTGGAGGACATGCGCCTCTGTGCCTCCGACCCGCTGTGTGCCGAGCATCACCCTGTGCGCGACGGGACTTCTCTCCACATCGCCGCCTGCCACGCGTGTATGTTCGCTCCCGAGACGAGCTGCGAGAAGGGGAACCGGTACCTGGATCGCGGCGTACTTGTGGATACGGTGGCCGGAAGCGTGGGGGCGTTCTTCCGGTGAGCGCGCGCGACCACGAGCCTGTCGTCGATGCGATCGCTGCGTTTGCCGCAGACGTGCCGCACGACGTGCTCGAGCGCGTGTGCGCTGGGCTCGAGCGGCTCGAGCTCGGCGAAGACGCCTCGCCATGGCATTCCGCGATGGCGGAGTTGCCACAACCCGAGCTCCGGATCCGGGCGGCGGATCTGGTCGCGCAGTTCAACGCCGCGGCGCCCAGCGCAGGGCCTCGGTCGCTGGCGTGGGCGTTGCGGTCGGCAGAGGCAGCAGACCGCGCAGAGCGCGCGCGAAGAACGCTCGAGCTCGTGTGGACGGGCCCAGCGCCAGATGGCTGTGTTCTGCGGAGGACCGATCAGGCGCTGTTAGAGGTCATCGGAAAGGCGCGCCGGAAGCTCCTAGTGGTCTCTTACGCAGCCTACGACGTCGCACAGGTCCGCGAGGCGCTCCTCGCCGCCGAGGCGCGGCACGTGGAGATCATCTTCGTCATGGAGTCCAAGGAGCAGAGCGGCGGCAAGGTAACGTTCGACGCAGCCCTCGCGCTCGGCCCCCTCTCCGAGCGTGCCGCCGTTTACGTCTGGCCGCTCGATCGGCGTCCCAGGGATCCGCAGGGCAGGGTCGGCGCTCTGCACGCGAAGTGCGCCGTCGCTGACGACGACGTGCTCTTCGTTTCCAGCGCCAATCTGACCGGGTACGCTCTCACGCTCAATATGGAGCTCGGGGTGCTCGTCACTGGCGGCGAGCTACCCGGCCGAGTGAGCCGGCACTTCACGGACCTCATTGCGGAGCGCGTGCTCGAGGACATTCGGTAAGGGAAGGAAGCTCGGTCAGCGGGGGGAACTGCCGATGTCGAAGAAGCGAACCAACGTACCGAAAGAGAAGGCGAAGAGCCGCAGGAACAAATCGAAGGGAGCGCCGCAGAAGCGAACACAAGGGCGCTCCGCACTGGCGCCACGCAGCAAGAAGGCGACCTCGGCGCGCGCCTACGCGGCAAGCCGAGCGCGGAAGGGTCGCCCAATTGACGAATCGCGCATCGATGAAGTTCCCCCGCTTCGGCCAGTTGATTCGAGTGACTTCGATCGCATCGTCGCTGTGTGCACCAGCAAGCGAGGGCGCGAAGCCGCGGTTCGCCTTGCAACGTGGTTCTGTGGAGGTCTGAAAGCGCTCCCGCCATCCGACCGGCGCGGTGTGGCGTACGTGCAGATCGATGAGCCTTTGAACGACGACCTTAAGCCGTTCCAGGAGAACATCTTCTTCCCATCAGAAGCGATCGTTGCCTGCGTAACGGGGCAGCGGGCATTCGTACACAACATCTGTGTTCGCGCGAGCAAACCTGCTGGTAAAGGCATCATGGCGGCGGGTCGCTTCGCCCATTGCCTCACCACCCTGCCCGTGTGGGCCGTCGTGACGGACGACAACTTAATCATTCCGGAAGGTGGCTACTTCCAGGAGCTCGAGCAGGGTCTCAGGGAGCGCGGATGGAAGGTCTGGGTCGTTGAACCCAACATCTACTCGATGGCCTGGGGAGTTGCGGCCGAAGAGGCGCTAGCGAAGTTGCCCCTCGCGATTCTGGAACGCAGTGTCGCTCGGCCGTCCCGTGGCCACGCGCAGTTACAGGATGCACCAGACGAACCGGCGGAAGTGCCCGCCGTCGATGCGGCGTCGCAGTGGCTCCTCATCCTACTGCGAAAGAAGTCAGGGTCGACCGACGCTGAGTGGGTCGTCGTCTTCCAGGCGGAAGAGGATGATCCGGACGAAGAGGTCGACGTGCGCGCGTGGTACTACCGCCTGTTCGAGGACGAAGAGCCGTGGATTATCGTGCCTGAAGGAATGGGGGCGGCTTCGAGGATCGAGACTGCCTTCACGCCAGACGCATTTGTCGGGATGCCGCGCATTTATCGGTTTGAGAAGGCTCCCACGACGAGGATGGGAAGTCTCTGGACCCTCACGACGCAAGAGAACCTGGTGCAAGGGCAGTTCGTCGTGGAGAGAATGGCGCTCGTGAGCGGTCGGGAGTTGAACGAGCTCGACCGCGCCCTCAACACAACGCGTGACGTGCCGGTGGCGCTTCGGACTATCGGTACGCCACTAGAACGCTGGGTGTTCGGTAAACGGAAGACGCTGCACGTCCCGTGCAGTAGGATGGGGTAGCGAATGCACTAGGCTGCTCAGCAACGCCGTGAGCCCGGGACTTGCCGCAACGCGCACCTGGAATACGCAGCGCTTGGAGGGGACACTACGTGATTGGCAACACATTCAGGACGGCCGAGCCGCTGCTACACAACCTTCTCGATCGCGTTCAGCGCGGAGTTGTCCAGCTTCCCGACTTCCAACGGAAGTGGGTCTGGGACGACGCAAGGATCCAGAAGTTGCTGGCATCGGTGTCTCTTGCGAGGCCGATTGGCGCTGCGATGCTGCTCGAGGCAGGCGGCGATGAAGCTCGGTTCGCGCCGCGCCTCGTCACGGGAGCGAAACTGTCCGGTGCACCACCGGCTCCGGAGCACCTCATCCTCGATGGCCAGCAGCGGCTCACCTCGCTGTTCCTCGCGCTGAAGTCTGACGGACCCGTCGAGACGTTCACGGAGAAGAAGGAGCCAATTCGGCGTTACTACTACCTCGACATTCGCAAGTGCTTGGACCAGGAGGTAGACCGGGTTGACGCCATCCTGGCGCTTCCAGAGGAGCGCAAGCTTTTCTCCGATTTCAAGCGGAAGGTGGAGCTCGACGCGAGCACCGCTGAGCGCGAGTACGCGCTCGGGCTTCTCCCGGTTCGACTCATCTACGATCAGATCGGGTTTGCCGGGTGGCGACAGGGTTACGAGAAGTTCCACAACTACGCGCCACAGAAGCTCGCCGAGTGGAGCGAGTTCGAGCGAGAGGTCTGGCTCCCCTTCCAGCAGTTCAAGCTTCCTGTGATCGAGCTGCTGAAGGGAACGCCGAAGGAAGCGGTGTGCGAGGTCTTCGAGAACGTCAACACCGGCGGCGTCGCGCTGACCGTTTTCGAACTGATGACGGCCACCTACGCAGCGAACAACTTCAAGCTGCGCGATGACTGG
Source organism: Anaeromyxobacter oryzisoli (assembly GCF_022690765.1). Taxonomy (GTDB): domain Bacteria; phylum Myxococcota; class Myxococcia; order Myxococcales; family Anaeromyxobacteraceae; genus Anaeromyxobacter; species Anaeromyxobacter oryzisoli. The sequence goes on from NZ_JALCZA010000002.1 coordinate 135,875, forward strand.
GAGGCTCGCAAGAAGAGGCTCGAGGACAAGCACGAGCTGCTCGCGGACCTCAGCGAAACGGAGTTCCTCCAGGCCGTCACGCTGCTCGCCACGTGCAGGCGCAGCGCCGCGGGGAAGGGCGCCGTCGGATGCAAGCGGAAAGACATCCTGCGGCTCGGGCTTGAAGAGTACAAAGCCTGTGCGCCTGAAATCGAAGCGGGGCTACATCGGGCCGCCCGCCTCTTGATGCGAGAGAAGGTCTTCGTCACCAACAACCTCCCGTACCAGACGCAGTTCGTGCCGCTCTCGGCGATCTGTGCCCTCATCGGGGAGCGCTTCGATATCGACACCACGAAGACGAAGCTCGCGCAATGGTACTGGTGCGGCGTCTTCGGGGAGCTGTACGGCGGCGCTTCTGAGAGCCGGTTCGCTTTGGACGTTCAGCAGGTGCCAGCGTGGCTCGAGGGCGGGCCGGAGCCTCGCACGATCTCTGACTCGAGCTTCTCGCCGGTTCGCCTCCTCACCCTACAGACGCGTCTCAGCGCCGCGTACAAGGGCCTGATGGCGCGCCTGATGGTGAGCGGCAGCCTCGACTTCATCTCGGGCGAGCCGATCCAGTTCACCACGTACATGGAGGACTCGGTCGACATACACCACATCTTTCCGGCCGATTACTGCGAGAAGGCGAAGCTGGACCGAAAGTTCTGGAATAGCGTGATCAATAAGGGTCCGTTGACGGCGAGCACGAACCGTCGCATCGGCGGGAAGGCGCCGAGCAAGTACCTCGCCCCGGTCGACGACAAGCTCGGTGCGGCGCGGGTGAACGAGATCGTGGCGACTCATCTGGTCGATCCGTCTCTGCTTCGGGCGGATGACTTCCATGGTCACGTCCGTTACCGTGCCGCCCGACTGCTCGATGCGATCGAGAAGGCGACCGGGAAGGCGGTGACCGGGCGGGATTCGGACGAGGTGTTCCGCGAGTTCGGTGGTGCGCTCGCGTGACCGCCTTCCAAGGCACGGCGTTCGAGACGATCAACAACGATACGGGATCGCTACGCACCGGGGACGTACGTCTCGAGGTGGGGCAGGCGGTCCGCATCGAAGGGGAAACGAAGACGAGGATCGTGACCTACATCGCGGGCTCGCCTGGGCGCTTCCACGCCTACTTCAAGAACCAAGGCGCCGTTCCGTTGGGGAAGGTGCGCTGGAGCGTGCTTGATCCCCAGTCCCCTGAGGGGAACGGTGAGTCCACGGCAACGGCCATCCACCAAACTGGAGAGCCCGTCCTGCCTACGGTTGACGTCCCCGCGCCGCCTGTCAAAACGATGTGGCTCCCGAACGAAGGCCGAGTCGTTGGCGTTGACTGGAGCGGCGCCGCGGACGCACCTCGGAAGGTGTGGGTCGCAGAAATCGTGTTCGGCGCAGGCGCTCCCCGTCTCGAGGCCATCCGGCGTCCGTTCTCGGAAGGAGGCGCTGAGACCGTTTCGGCGGCGCTCGGGAAGTACCTCTCGAGCGAAACGTACGATGTCGCAGGTCTGGACTTCTGCTTCGGCCTTGAGCAGGGGCACATCTCCTCCCTTCGCTTGCCCACGGGTGGACCGGCGCTGCTCGGTCAGAGCTTGGCGAGCTGCTATCGAACACCTGAAGAGTTTCGGGAAGCCGTCGGAGCCGAGAGGAAGCGCGTGACCGATCAGGAGCGCGCCGCGCCGTTCGCCCCTACGAACCTGCGAATGTACAAACAGACGTACTGGGGGCTTCGGGCGATGAGCGGCACGACGGTGGCTATTCCCCCGTGGGCCTTCGCTGGAACCCGTGTGGTCGTCGAGGTGCTTCCAGCCGCTGTCGCGAAGTGGCTCGGGTGCGTGACGAGCTACAAGGGGCGGGGTGAGGAGGCGAAACGCCAGCGCAGGGACCTCGTAGCCAAGATCAAGGCATCGACAGGGATGTCGGTGAACGACGCAGACGTGACGGAGATCGTCGATGACAAGGAGGGCGACGCCTGCGACGCGGTTCTCGCGGCGCTGGCCGCCGCTTCAGCTTGGGCCTCGGCGTTCGCGGGCGCACCATCAGTAGTGTGCGCGAGCGGCGAGGGCTGGATCTACTCGGCCATTGAGAAGCCGCGGTGGCGCGCGTTGGAATCCAACCCGGTCCCATCGCCCGAGCTCGCCGCTTCCCATGAGGCCGGACATGCGATCGTCTTCGCGGCGTGTGGCGTGCCCATCGACTGGGTTGAGGTGAGAACGTCGCGCGTTGGCAATGCCGTGCGCCACGGCTGGACGGAAGCGAGAGAGAACGAGTGGGACCGCACCGCGCCGCATCCTCCCGCGGTGAAGGCGCTTCGTCGTGCTCTCGGGAAGGTCGGAGGTATTGCTGGCGAGTTGGTCGCTGCTGTGGCAGAACCCCAGATGTTGCTCAAGGGCGCGCAGAACGACCTGTCGCAGCTCGGAGCAGCGTTGGTGATCGCGGGCGTTCTTCCGCCCGAGGCAAGAGACACTCCGCAGCCACTGATCCTGGCTGCCGCCCAACACGCCTACCGCGTCATTGCTCGGAATCGTGCGGTGTTCGACGAAGTGCGCCGAATACTTGCGGAGAAAGGGCGCGTGACCGGAGACATCGTGGCGGTGCCACCGGAAAGAAGGTGGACCGACGCGGAAGACCAAGCGCTGCTTAAGACGCTTAGAACCATCGCCGCGGGCACTGAGGTGCGCTGAAGAGGACTCCCGATGCCGAACTGCCTGGTGCGGAGGCAGGTACTTATCTCTCCATTAGGACATGTGCGCGAGCGCCGTTCTTTGCAATATCGACGGACGGTGTGCCAGTCGCCCGTCTACATGTAGTAGCGATAGAACGGTTTCGGGACGACGTCCTTCGGCAGCTCCGAGAGGATCAGACCGACTGTACGTGCGAATCCGAGGGTGATCGGCTCCGAGCGGCCGAATACGGCCGAGTTCCAGTTCATCTTCGTCAGGGCAAGCACTTCGGAGAGAACCTCAGTTACGGCGCCCGACCCGACGTGCTGCGCGATGTACAGAGGCCGAGGAATACGAAGGCCTGGGTAGACGCGCAAGAACGGCACATATCCGCGCGTGTAGAGCAGGTAGCGCTTCGTGGCGATCTCGATCAGCGTTCCGCGCAGAGGTGGCTCGGCCCCCGCCCTCATGAACCGTATCGATGTGCGACCCACCGAGAGGAAGTCGTGGAACGGCGTCGTGCTCGGGATCGCCTCCCGGAAGCCTTCCAACTCGTCGGGCGCGATCATCGACGACTTGTGGACGACGACGCGGGCGGGCGGCTGACGCAGGTGCTCCGTGTACAGCGCGATGACGTTCTCGAGGAGCTTCCGCGCGCTCGCGCGAGGAAGACGAGGCGCTCCCTGCCTGCGAGGATCCCACTCGAAGGTCTCCCCCAGGAGCACGACCCCCTCGCCTCGATCGGAGAACGCCTGCGCCATGCTCGTCTGGAGCATGCCCGGCTCGCGGATCGGCCGGAAGAAGCTCACGCCGACGTAGCAGGTGTTCTTCGCGAGTCCCGTGACGCGCCAGGGGATGCCCCGCGCCTTGTAGTAGAGCGCGGTGCAGAAATTCCAGGCTCTCGTGGCGTCGTCCTCCACATCGTCGGACCCAGCGAAGGTCTTGGGCCACGACAGCTGCGTGCACAGGCCGGCCCGCATCCCCTCCGCCTTGATTGCCCTGTGGAGCGTACGCGAGATCGACTCGTCCTCGGCGCGCGGTTCGTCCATGAACGAGAGCGCGAGCTGGGGTTTCGGCTTCGGGGGCCGCTTGGATGGATTCCTTCCACCGCCTGCGAGTGCGCGCATCGCGGTCGTCAGCGCGATGAGGACGACGTCGGGCGGACTCTCCTTCGCCGCCAGCACCCTGAGCCGCTCCCCAATGATCCGGCTGATCGCTTCGACCGCGAGATCGCGAGTCCCGGCGCCTTCGCACAGCTTCACCTCGGCAGGCGTGAGGCACTCGATCAGCTGCTTCGGGACCTCGAGCTTGCAACCGAACCCTTGCGGGCCCTCCATCCCCGGAAAGGAAGGAAAAAGGACCACGTCGGCTTCCTGCTTCTCCGTCGGATCCACCCTTCGCCGGCACCGGTCGAGCCACTGTTGCGCCTCCGAAATGGTCTCGCCGGTGCCGATGATGCCGACACGGATCTGCAGCAAGGGCTCGCCGTCCTCCACTCCCCAAGGCCCAAACAGGGAGAGGCCCGTCTTTGGATCGGGGGACGTTCCGCCGCGGGCGAACAACAGATTCGGTTCGGGCAGGTGCCACGACTTCAGGGCCGACGGCTGCGCCTGGAGGCGCGCTGCGAGATCCTGCCCGTCCTCGCGGAACCTACGCGGCCTCATCGGTCTCGTCGTCATCCGGGCCGCCCTCGTCCGCGTCGTCCACGTACCCGAAGACCACTTCCTCGGGTACCTCGAGCTCCTGCTCCGCCGTCGTGAACTTCAGCAGGGCCTTGATGGCGACCTGGTCATCCGCAACGCCCACCCCCATCCCGACGGTCGCGGGGAGGCGCCCGATGACGATCGGCTTGTCGCCGCACGGGATGTGCCCGGTGCGGCGACCGTTCGTCAGCACGTCTGACCACATGAGCACGTGCCGCACGATCGCCCCGTTCCGCTCCTTTCCGCCCCACTGCATCGCGAGGGGGCCGATGTCCTGCTTGCGCACGGAATTGCGCCCGTCCGTCGTGAATACCCAGCACGGTTCCACCGCCAGGAAGAGGCGGTTGCCCAGCGTCTCGAACGAGAGCCGCGCGCCCTGGTGGACCCAGTGCCCGCCCTTTTCGGCATCGGGCGCCCGGACCACGGTGCGCTTCGTGCCCGCGCCCCACTTCAGGCGCACCGACCGGCCCGGCTTGCGCGGGCGGAAGTAGAACCGCTTCGCGTCGGGGTCGAACGCGATGCCCCGGCTCCCCAGGTGAGCCTTCAACGACAGGTTCAGGAGCTCGATCACCCATCGCCAGCGGTCGGGGTCCGTGCGCCAGTCGGTCACGGCGCTGCGCTTCCACTCGTTGCGAGTGAGCCACGGCTTGAACGCGTTGTCCGGCCTCGACAGGTCGGCGAACGTGTAGATCTGGTTCTCCCGGAGGATGAAGGGAGGCAGTGCGTTGCCCCGCGGGAGATCCGTCTTCGCCTTGAGTGACGTCGCAGCGGACCAGACCACCTTCGGCATGTCGCAGACGGGCAACAGGTTGCTGATCAGCGTCTCCTGAATGCCGTCCGGCTCCTGCCGCTCGGCCGCGAACGTCGCGAGCACCGGCGCAGGCTGAGCGGCATTGCCGACGGCGCCGCGGCCGCTTCCGCGGGCGGCGCCGCGCGGTGGCGCTTCCCCTCGGACCTTCGCGAGAAGGCGCGCGAAGCCGCGCGAGAAGGTCTTGTCGTCCCGGAAATCGATGTAGTTGAACGGGCGGAGGATCGGCGGGATCTCGATCCGCCCGCCGCTCGCCCTGTCGATGTCCCGTCGGAGCAGGGGGACCAGGCGTCCCAGCCTGTTAACCGGGTCCGCGGAGAGGATCGAGGTCCACTCGAGCCCGCACCAGTCGGACCTGAGCATCTCCGGGGAGAGCACGAGTGCGACGAGCCGGCTCGTGCGAAGGCCCTCGTCGATCTTCAACAGGATGTTGGCGCCGGGCTCGATGTCCCACTCATCGAAGAAGACCGTGAGCTTCCGCCCAGCCCAGTCCTCTTGCTCGATGCGACCGCCGAGCGCGCGAGTCCAATCCTTGTCTGCTCCGTTGTGACAGAGAAACAAGTCCTTGGTCAGTGGTGTCATCACGGCTCGACGGCGTCAGCTGGCCAGAGCGCGGAGTCCTCATAACGCAGCATGCGGAGTGCTCCGCGACGCGTCCGTCACCGCAGACGAGGAGTTCGCGATCCCTTGAGGCAGACGCCTCGACCTCCCTTTGAGGACGGGAGCTTAGCCCTCCAGTCCGACATCCAGCGTCGGGCCGCGAAGCGTGAGGCCGCGGCCGAGGGCCAGTGCACGGACAAGCAGCGCAATAGATGCTAACAGGCATCCTGTTGACATGCACCTCATGCCGCGCCATCATCGCATGTGCGCCAGGCACCCACATCGAGCAACGCCATGAATACCTACGGAACGTCTGAGCACCTAACAGGAACGCCGACGTACTCGGAGCGTCGAGTCGGGCGGAATGATCGTCGTACCGGCGGCACTCCGCCGCAGGCCCGACGGGAGCCGGGCATCGCCGCGGTGGACACGACCGAGAACAGCAACGCGGGACGCCAGGCGAAGGCACGTCCGCCGCTGAGCGATGATCGAAGCTGGGGCGTCCAGGAGGTCGCGTACTTCCTGAACGTGAGCGAGTCCACCATACGGAACCTTGAGCGCGATGGTGAGCTGCCCGCTCTTCCGCGCATCGGCACGCGGATCATCTTCGATCCGAAGGTCGTTCGGGCCTTCCGCGATGGGTGGCGCCCGCCGCCGCGCGGTCGCGCGCCAGGGCGACCTGATATCTCAATTCGGTCAGACCCGCGCGTTCAGAGGTGACGCATGGCGACCGCATTCTGGCGAACGGACAAGCGGACCGGCCGCGAGGTTCTCGTCGCGAAGTGGCGCGACGAGACCGCGCCGGGAGGGTGGAAATACCAGCGCCGCCCGAACGACCGCACGAAGCGCCAGGCCGAGGACTACGCTCGCGACATGGAGCGTAAGGCCGAGCGGCTCGTGAAGGGGCTTGAGATCGACGACCCGCAGCGGGTCACGTTCGGCGAGCTTCTCGACTGGTGGTGGGAGCGCCACGGCCAGCGGCAGCGCGACGATTCGAAGCGCCTCTTCCGCGCGTTTCTCGAGAAGCACCTCGAATCGCTCCGGCCGTTCATTCTGACGCGAGCGACCGGCGGCGCGTTCGCGGACGCGCTCGACACGCTCCTCGCGAAGAAGGAAGAGACGAAGGAGCTCTCGCCGAAGAGTCTCAACCACCTTCGCGGCGGCGTGTTCCGCATCTTCCGGTGCGCGCGAGATCCCAAGGCGCGCCTCTGGGCCGGCGAGAACCCGGTCGAGTGGGTCAAGCGCCGGAAGGTCCCGAAGCTCCGGTACGACACGCTCCGGCGCGACGAAGTCCGCCCAGTCCTGGACGCGCTTCCCGAGCTCAGGCTCGGGAGTCCGTGGCGCGGTGCTGCGGCGGTCTGCCTGTACGCGGGAGCGCGACCGGGCGAGGCGATGGGGCTGTGGAAGGAGGACGTCGATCTCGAGGCCGGGACGCTGACGATCCGCCGCTCGTGGATGCACCCCTGGCCGAAGGACGTCGACCCGCGAACCGTCCTCATAGTCCCGGAACTGAAGCCGTATCTCGTCGAGGCGATGGACCTCTCGGAGAACCACCTCGTCTTCCCGCGCGCGGATGGGACGTCGTTCGAGCCCGACACGCGTCGGCTACTCGTCGATCACTTGCGGCGCGCGCTCCGGCGAGCAGGCCTCGTCATCGGCTACGACCACACGTGCCGGCGCTGCAAGTCGAACGCCCGCAAGAGCGGGGACACGAACGCCGTGTTTACGTGGCGGCACCAGGACGGCGACCAGCGGCTGTGCCCGACGTGCGGCATGAAGTTGTGGGCGGAGGGGGTGCCGCGTGCCGTGCGGTTCTATGATCTCCGCCACACGCACGCGACGCTGCTCCGGAAGGCGCGGGTGGATCTCGGGACCGTACAGAAGGCGCTGGGCCACTCGAGCCCAGAGATCACCGCCGGCACGTACGACCACAGCGAGCTCGAGGACGACCGCGCCGCGATCGAGCGGGCGCTCACCTTTCGGACCCCCTCCTTGCCGGTAGGCCGCGACCCCGAGCCACCCTCGGACGCCGTCGTGAGCGGAAAGGGGCGCCGTGCCGTGCGCACCACCGGCGCACCACGGCTCACCACAACCCGTGCGGGCAGTGCGGATGATGCGTCGGACGGCCCCGAGCCGGCCCTCGTGATCCCGAGCGGTTACGAGCTGGTGCGGGCAGTGCGAACCGGTGCTAGGACCCCCAGCCGCGATTCGGGACCAAGGGGTCGCAGGTTCAAATCCTGTCTCCCCGACTCAGGAAGGCCTCGGAATCCGCAAGGACTCCGAGGCCTTCTGTTTTCTAGGTCGTTGCGGGGGCCTCCGCGACCAAAACCCCAAAGCTCAGCGCCTCGAACTTCCGGACCGCCTCCTCCGTGGGAGCCGGGTGCGGGGTGCATGTGGCGCTCGGTCGTGGTGATGGACGCGTGTCCGGCCATCTCCTTATGACCCGTTTATGACCCGCGTCGGAACGCCGGCCATCGCCAGCCTCTTGCAGATGTGGATGTTGCCGGTGAGTCTCGACGCCGGCCAGGCGCTGCACGCGTTCCATCCAACTCTGGAGTGTGCGATCCCAGACGCCGTCCTTCAGGTGAGGCTGTCCCACCGGTTCTCGGGATCGCGCCACAGCACGCGCCCTGCGCGGAGGTGGCGCTGCTCGCGAAGCGCTGCCGCAAGGCGGGAGGTCATCTGGACGCGACGGGAGCGGCCGCTCTTCGGCATCGAGAGGACGCCCTTCGACCTAATTAGCGGTTCGCCGGCCGGAACGACCTGCATCTGCACACCCGGGGATTCCCTGAACGCTGGGTTCGTTCGTGTTCTAGGTCAACGCGAAGTTCTTCCGAAATTCGATACAAGCCAGGTGTCCGTCCCAAGCGGAGGCTGCTTCGGACGCAGTGAGGACCTCCACGCGAGAGGTCTTGCAGTGGCTGAGCTTCCGGGGGGAGAAGTGTGAACTGGAAGGAATGGAAGTACGCCGACTGGAACTTGGCGCTCCTACGTCACGTGTTTCGCTCGACGTCGAAGTGGCAGCGGGACCCGGTAGAGCGAATCCAGGCCACGCCCGACGAACTGCTCGTTCTGGTGAACGACCGTGAGGCGAATGCTCCGGCGGTGGTCGAGGCGTTCCTCGCGAATGCACGCGCGAACGTGCCTCCGAGGGGCAAGACCTTCGGCAGTTACTGTTACGACTACAAGGGGTGGAGCACTGCTTCGAGAGAGCCACCGCACTTCTTCGGAATGCTGTGGCTCACGTGCCTGGCGGCGCACGGCTACCCGAACCAGCGCCTCCCCTTCCACAAGCGCATGTGGGAACTGCTAGGCAAAATCGACAATCTTCAACGGGAGTTGGGCGGCGGGAACCCCATTTGCCTGCCACCGCTCTGGAATGACCTGCAGGCGTGGCTCGCGGCCGCGAACGGAAGAGGCGAACCATACCGCACCTTACTGCTGCCGATGGAAGTCGGGAAGCGAAAGGGTATCGGACAATCGTGGTTTCTTACGTTCCCTCACGCCGAAGACCGCAGCAAACTGGCGCGAGCCCTATGGGAGGAAGGGCTCGTCGGCTTCGAACCACCGGTGCACAAGGTCCTCCGGTTGCTCGCAGCGCGAAAGCGGGAGTTCTCGAAACCTTTCAATGAGGACCTGAAGGACTTCGAGGATGCGTTCTCTCAGGGGTCCGTTACGGCGAAGAGCAGCGCGTTCTGGCGTGCCGTTCGCCAAGAATCGCTCTCGCCTTGCGTCGAGCAGAACGAAACACGCAGACGCCATCTTGCTCCGGTCCAGTTGATCGTTGCCGACACGCAGGACGGGTTTCAGCCACTCGTCTGTGGCGTCGAGGGATGGAACTTACCGAACGGCTATACGTCGAGTGCTCTCCCAGAGCCCGTCGGTGATCTGACCGTCTACCTGCGTGGGCATGACGGCGCCCTCGACGAGCCAGTCGAAGATGCATTCGTCTACGGGAACCTGCTCGGCCTTTCGCACCGAAAACTTGTAGACCAGGGAGTTCTTCTCCTTCGCGAGCAGTCATCTGCCTCGTTTGCGGTCGTGTCCGGGAGCGAGGCGCACGGGGTGAACGTAGCACTCGTTCGCAACGACCTCCTCGAACCGTTCTTGAGAGCTTTCGGCGGTGAACAGGCCGACGTTCTCTTGGACGGATGGACCGCAGTGACCGAGTGCGCGGTGCGAGTCGAGGAATCTTTGCCTCAAGGGTTGGAGCGGGTTCTCCAACTCCTGCCCACGATGTTCCCACGCGTCGTCTCTGCCTCAGATGGGATCAGGATCGACGCTGGGTTTTTGAGGGCGCTGCACTTCCTCCCCCACCTGCACGCCGACGGAGCATCGACGGTCGTTATCGAGGACGGCGGCGGCCAGGAGATTCCATGTGCAAAGGTGGACCACGAAGGTCGCGTTGAATGGGAACTTCCGGCTGCTTCCATACCCAGAAACGGAAAGGTGTTGGCACGGGCCGTCTGGAAGGGGGCCGCATCCGAATCGCTCGACGTCGCCGAGACCTGGCTGAACTTCCGCGAGGAGTCGAATGCGGTCGAGTTCAAGCCGCCTCCGCTTGGCGGCTACGACATCGAGGCGTGCACGCAGCCCGAGATGCTGATTCGCGGGGGGGAACCAGTAGGGCTCGGAATCACGACGTACGACGCATGCCTCTCAGCGGATCTGTTCCACTTGGAAACGCAGGTTCGTTACCTCGGTCCCGGCATAGGGCAGATGAGCAGAGAGCCGCAGCCGACGTTCGACTGGCTCGCTCTCGGAACCTTCAAGAACCCGGAAGCGCTCGTGTTCATGGGAAATCCGAACTCGCCCTGCATGCCCGAACAGGCGCGTGCGGATTCGGCGGGAGCTCGTCGTCACTGGCGGGAGGCATTCAGCAACGCCAAGGTGGTTCTCGTTCGGACCCCGGAGGGCAACTTCGACTCCGTCGGGAAGCATCCGCATGTCGAGATGGCGTTGGGCGCATATCGCCGCCATCAACGGGTTGCGGCCGATGCAGCAACGTGCCCGACCATGGAGCTTAGTGCTCTGGAAGAGAGGCCAGATGGTCTGGTCGCGGCCGACGAGGCCACGGACGAGGCCGTTTCGGCCCTTGCTGCGCTCTCGGCGAGAAGGGCGGGCCTTGGGTACAAGGAAGTCGCGTCGATTCTGGGGGGGCTCCTGCCGCGCAGAGAGCAGGGGCATGAGGACTTTCTAGCGGTGCAGCAATTGGTCCGCGCGTGGACCGAGTGCGGCCAGATCGACGTCCTACGGGAGGTCAGTGGAGGGCACCTCGTCATCGCCACGCGACGGCCCAGACTCGTGCTCGTTCGCCGGGGACCTGGCGTCGAAGGCAGGGTCATCGGTCTGTTGAACCCGTCGGTAAGGCGGCGAATCGAGCAAATCGCAAGCCGGTTTCGGGTCTCTCTGTCGGAACTGGAAGCTCCCAACCGGTGGCAACCCAGCATCGTTCGTCTTCGCGGCACCGAGAAGGCGCTCTCAGAAGTCGCGCGAGAAGCGGAATTCGAGCCCTCGGAATGGCTTCACTGGCCCTCGTTGTCAAAAGTGCCAGAGCACTTCGATGTAACGACGGCCTACCGCCACCTAAGGCCGGATCTCGCGACGAATGCGTTCAAGACGCATTTCGCATGGGACTGGGAGAGGCTCGTCTTTTCCAAGGCCGCTGTCGGCAAGGCCGGAAGGGCCGGTGTTGTCGTTCATCGGCGACTTCACCCGGACGGCAGCGCCGTTCACGTGGTCCTCGACAAGGGTCTCCCGGTGGCTTCGTCATACACGCGCAACTGGGCGCTTCTATTCGCTTACGACATGGCCGGTGTGCGCCCGTTCGCGCGCGCGGACGGGGCGCTCGTCTGCAGGGGGGCCTCGCCCGTGCACCTGCCCCTGCCTATCGCGAGGTTGTGCGCGTTCACGGGAGCGGGACTTCCTGGACCTCGATTCGAGGAAAAGTCGGGGAAGGTGAGATCCTACGAGTATCCGCTCGGCAAGGGGCTGCTAGGTCTGCTCCAATCGGTCATCCCAGGCAGTTGGATTGCCCGTTAGCGAGAGACAGGGAGGGTTCATGCAAGATCCAGTCGGTAGCTTCGAGCAGGTTCGAGAGTTCTACATCAGCTACCTGGATACGGCGTTCCGCATCGCGGATCCGGGCGTCGCGGCAGAGCGGCGATGGCTACTCCGAACTCCGGGGACCCTCTGTACGGATCCCTTGATCGAACCAATGCCGCGCTACCAATCGGACTCCGTGGGGTTCGCCGACCTTATTCGAGGCAACCGGGATGACGATCCGTTGAAGGGCTTCCCGGCGAACGCGCGGCAGGCCTTCGTGAACCTCGTGCTTGCGGGGCTCTTTCCTTCGCGTCCCAAGCGGGCAGGCTCCGTCGATGGCGGCGTGCCGAGTAAGCGCGTCCCAGTCTTCAATCCCTACCAGCATCAGATCGCGATGCTGCGGAGAGGGGTGAAGAGCGGAACGCCGGGCGTCGTGACCTCAGGTACCGGTTCAGGGAAGACGGAATCATTTCTGCTGCCGATCTTGGCTCAGATCACAAGAGAGGCCGTGAAGTGGGCCAAGCCTAAGCCGGAGTTTCTGGATCGACGCTGGTGGCAGGATCCGAGTTCGGGCGCGCCTTACGCCAAGAAGAACAAGAAGGGCGAGACGGTCTTCACGTACACGGCGATCCCTGATGCACTTCGTCCGGACAGTGCTCATCCGGTGCGCTCGCCCTTTACGCCTCACCGGGAAGGAGAGACTCGCACTGCTGCCGTTCGAGCTTTGATCCTGTACCCGATGAATGCACTAGTCGAAGACCAGATGGTGCGACTGCGCAAGGCCCTGGACTCTGCAGAGGCCCGCGACGTCATGAATGCAGAGTTCGGGGGTAACAGGATCTTCTTCGGCCGCTACACGGGCCATGCTCCGGTTACTGGTCACCACGTTCACCCGGGGCTCACAAGGTTACTCGAGTCCAAGCCTGCAGCGCTTGCTGGTCAGAAGACGTACTTCCCCGATCACAAGGCGGCAAAGGAGGACGGCTTCGTCGAACTCGCGGAGGTGCGGAAGAGTGAGTTCGAGAGGAGGAAGCGCCGGCTCACCCAGCAGTTCGACTTCATGGTGGACGCGGAAGCCGGCCAAGCTCAGGCGCGACTGTTCGCGCTCGACGAAGCTTCGAGGCTGAAGCTGCTACGGCTCCTCGGAGCAGAGGAACGCGACGGTGATGGCCACGTAGTTCCTGAGCGCTTCATCAAGGCAGCACGCGACGCGGGAAAGCGGCAACTCGCTGCCCTCCTTCAGGACTTCGAAGCCCACGTGGGCTCGGCCCCGAACGCACTAGAGGTCGAAGAGCTGACTGCTCTTGCACTGACCGCGGCTGACGCCAAGGCTGCTGCCTCGGCGTTCGGAGAGGATGCTCCGTTCCTGTTCCCTTCGGTCGATGGCGCGGAAATGGTCACCCGGTGGGACATGCAGGCGCACCCGCCGGACATTCTGATCACGAACGTGTCGATGTTGAGCGCGATGCTCAACCGGGAAGTCGACGACGACATCTTCAAGAAGACGAAGGAGTGGCTCGAGCAGGATTCAGATGCGTGCTTCTATCTTGTCCTGGATGAGCTGCATCTCCAGCGTGGTACGGCGGGCACAGAAGTCTCATACCTGCTTCGTGTCCTTCTGCGGCGTCTGGGCCTCGACCGCGCGGAGATGCGGCACAAGGTCCGCGTCCTGGCTTCAAGTGCATCGCTGCCGGACGCGCCTGAGGAGAAGGCAGAGGAGAGTGCTACGTACCTTTGGGACATGTTCGGCCCCTACGGCTTGGTCACGGCAGGGCAGGAGCCGTCCAAGGCTCTCTGGAGAGAGGCGATCGTGCCTGGCCGAGCTCTGCCCTCGCGCTACAACCGCGAAAAGCAGCCGGCTCAAGTGCCCTTCGCCCCCTTCCTGCGGTTGTTAGATGTGGCTCGCGAGAGGAGTGGTAATGGGAGTAGCGCGTCGTCCATCGCTCGGGCGCTCGTCCCGACGCCCGGCTCCCCTCTAGAAGATGCGTGGCGCCAAGTTGCAGCCGTACTGGGAGCATCTGAGACGCTCGACCTGCGAAACTCCGTTAGGTTCGCGGTCGAGGAGGTCGCCCAGCGGATAGGGTGGGCATGCTGGGAACAGGAAGGCGCCGACCCCGACGTTGGCCGATATCGCGCCATGCCGCTCAGCGAAAGCGGCTCTACAAGTTCGGCAGCCGCGAGCGTTTCGGAGAAGCTGTTTCGGTTCGAGACTAGGGAAGAGAAGAAGCAACACGCACTGGAGGCCGTCAGGTCCCTGCTGTTCGTGCGAGGCGCAGCCGACGCTCTGGGCGACTGGTTGGGGCCATGGGAGGTAGCTCCTCCGTCCTTCCGCCTCCACACCTTCTTTAGGAGCATCGAAGGTTTGTTCGCGCCAGCCGTGAAGAACGCCGGCGTGGATCCGGGGCCGTTCCAAGAACGCAACGCGAGCGTCGGCAAGCTGAGCATCGAGCGGGAGCAAAGAATAGAAGTCAAAGGCGCGGATGGGCGTGTCGAGTCGTTGCGGCTATTCGAGCTGATCTACTGCGAGGCCTGTGGGGACCTGTTCTATTCCGGGATGCGTGCGGCGTTGAAGCACAACGACGGTTACGTCACGGAGCTCCTTCCCCACGAACCCAGGCTGGAAGGGCTACCGGACGCTTCTGCGTCGCAGCGGTTCGAAGACCTTAGCTACGATCAGTACGCGGTGTTCTGGCCCAAGACGCAGGACCCCGTCGTGGGAAAACACGACGGACCCGCGAAGTGGGTCCCGGCGGTGCTGGAGGTGTCGTCGGGAGGCATCAAGATCGGCCTCGAAGCGGACAAGGCGGCCGGAAAGCCCGGCATGCTCGAGGGGCGCTACTACCATAGGGACGGAAACAAGAAAGACCGTCACGACCGGGGTTGCTCTACCCCGGGTACGAACGTTCCCTTCGGCTGCCCGTCCTGTGGGACGTCCTATGCGAAGCGGAGCAGGAAGATGCGCCTGTCTCCCATTCGAAACTTCAGGGCAGGCTTCGGGAAAACGACGCAGCTGCTAGCAACGGAGCTGTTCAATGTTCAGAGGGCCGCCAACCCGCACGCGTCACCCAAGCTCGTTTCGTTCTCCGATAGCCGACAGGACGCGGCGAAGGCGGCTCTGTCCATCGAGAAGAATCACCATCAGGAGCTGCGCAGGGAGTTGCTCGTGGTGAGCCTCCGGGGTGCGCTGGCCGCACGCCGGCCCATCCAGGCGGTCAAAGACGAGCTCAAGTCCGCAAAGGCCGTGATCAAGGCTGCGGTGGAGCGCGGAGAGTTCTCGGAGGTCGCAAAGATGGGCGCTACTGTGAAGGAGCTCGAGCGAGAACTATCCGAATCAACCGAAAGCGCCGTCCGACTGTCTGCGGTATTGGAGGCGCCGGACGTGGGGGCGCTCGAGAAGCGCGGCACACCGGTCAAGCCGTACATCGCCTCGCTCGTTCGGAAGGGGATTCACCCTTCCGACGAGAATGGACTCGACAAGCCGAAGGGGAGCCAAGGAGACGAGTCGAAGCGTTACGACTGGGTCAAGCTCTTCTCGATCAAGGCACCCCTGGCGTGGGCCGATGACGACGGTCCCGCCGACCAGCCGAACCATCCGATTCTCTGTTCTGCTCGGCAGGCGCTGGTCTCGGCCGTTTACGCCTCCTTGGTCGACGTGATCTTCAGCAGGACCTACTTCTCCTTCGAAGAGTCTGCGCTCGGGTATCCGTGTCTCCTCGGCGGGGCCCTGCCAGATGAGCCGGAGACCTGGCTCAGAGAGCTCGCAGCGTTCATGCGGGTGCTAGCTGACTCCTATCGCTTCGATCCGAACCCGTACAGGGATGACGACAAGGATGAGACCAAGGCCTGGACTCGATTCGAAGAGATCACGAACGAGAAGGTAAAGGAGTTCGCCAAGGCCTCCTGGGGAGACGCAGCTCCGGCAAAGGTGGAGAAGGCTCTGCGTGACCTGGCCGTGTGCGGCCACGGGAACGGGATCCTCCAAATCAGAAGCCTCGCGTTCCGCCTAACGGAGCCCGACTCGACCTTCGTCCGATGCCTGAAATGCGGACGCGTGCACCTGCACGAAGGGACCGGGTGCTGCACGAGGTGTTTCGCCTCCATCAAAGGTCTCGCGAAGATCCCAGTCTCCGAGATTCACGACCGCAACTACTTGGCGCGACGGGTGATGGCCGTGCTCGGCGAGGCGGGAGAAGAGTTCGCGGATGCGAGCGGGAGCTTCCGGCTGCACTGCGAAGAGTTGACGGGCCAGACCGAGGATCCGGCCAGCCGACAGCGGGAGTTCAAGGGGATCTTCGTCCCTAAGTGGAGTGGCCTTGGGCTTGAGGAAGAGAGGGATGGCGGCGAGTCCGAGGACGAGGGTGACGATGCGCCGGAAAAGGTCGTCACGGCCACAGAAGCGATCTACCGGAAGAGGGCCGAGATCGACCTCCTTACCGTGACGACCACCATGGAGGTCGGAATCGACATTGGTCCGCTGCAGGTGGTGTTGCAGGCGAACATGCCGCCGCAACGGTTCAACTACCAGCAGCGCGTGGGCCGCGCGGGACGCCGCGGACAGGCGTTCTCGATGGCACTCACCATCTGCAGAACGAAGAGTCACGATCTTCACTACTTCCGCAGCCCAAAGCTGATTACGGGCGACGTTCCACCCACGCCGTTCCTCACGAAGACGATGCAGAACATCGCCGAGCGCTTCGCCAGGAGGGCGTGGCTCACGGCTGCATTCCGGCGTGTTCGGGACGAGTCGCGAGCAGCCACAGAGGTCTACCCAGCTGACTTGATGTCGCCGCCCGACATCCACGGAGAATTCCTGCCTGCCGGGTTCTGGCCTGAAGCCGGCGGCGTACAGTGGGAGCAGCGACTCTCTCAGGGCCTGGCCGAGACCATAGGGGAGCGCGACGCCGTCATTCGGGCATTGGTGGAGGGTACCAATGTTGATCCTGAGGCGCTGCGTCAAGATGAGGCATCGCTAAGGCAACAGATCGCGACGGCCGTAAGAGACGTCCAGGTGGACGGTCTTGCTCACGCCCTGGCGGAGCGAGGGTGGCTTCCGATGTACGGGATGCCCACTCGAGTGAGGGAGCTCTACCTCGATCTGCGGTGGAATCCCGAAGCAAAGCGGAAGGAGTGGAGCAAGGTCGACAGGGATCTCGATCTCGCTATCTACGAGTTCGCGCCTGGCGCATCGGTCGTCATGGACAAGAAGGAACACCTCTCCGTCGGGTTCACGCCTGAGCTCAGCAACCCGATTCGGGTGCGAAAGGGAGAAGAGCTGGTCAAGGCTTTCAAGGGCCAAAAAGCTCTGGGCGTGCGGTTCGACCTCGTCGAATGCAACCACTGTCACGCATGGACCCAGGCGGCGGCTGCAGCGCAGTCGGAGTGGACCTGCAAAGGGTGCGGCAAAGCCCTCGATGCAGCTCAGAGCCATGAATGCCGAGTGCCAGTGGCATTCCGAACGAACTTCAAGCCCAAGACGAGTCAGGAGGACGCCGATTCCGGAGTTCGGCACCGCTCGATTCAGGCCGAGGGCAAGGAACTCAAACTGGAGGACCAGCAGCTCGAGATCGACGGGCACCTGGGGGCCTATCGGTTGGGATTCGACGGGACGGCGATCACGTTCCGCTTGAACCGCGGTCCTGCGGCGGAGGACGGGAGACAGGCGTTCCGGGTGGAGAGCGGGGAGGAACCTTTCCCGTGGAATCCGAAGCTACTGTTGCCGGGCCAGATCGTTTCTTCAGAGAAGCATCTCAGGCCCAAGGACTTTCGGCCAGAAGCAGGCGGAGCGAAGGAGATCTGGCTCGCAGCGCCCAAGACTACCGACTCCATCTACCTGCTGCCTTCGCAGATCTCCCCGGGCCTGAGCTTGCATCGGTTGCCCGCCCGCTCGGACGACCCAGCAGCTGCGAGCATGCGCTGGCTTGGCGTCCGGTCGGCGGCGCTGTCCGCGACGTACTTCCTCGTGAATCGGGCATCGCTGCACCTCGACATCGACCCCGAGGAGTTCGACGTCATGGAACCCAGGATCTACGGGGCGGACTCTCGGGCACCACTGCTGCAGTTTACAGACCATCTCGTGAACGGTGCTGGGTTCTGTCGGACCCTTTCGCAACCGAAGAATGGCGCGGTCCTACTCTCGAAGCTGATTCGCTCCATGCTCGAGGATCCCGATGAGTACCCGCGGCGTGAACTCGAGCACGAGTCCCACAAGGCTTGCGTGACCGGGTGCTATCGCTGCCTCCTCAGGTACGGGAATCAGCCCTTCCACGGACTGCTGGACTGGCAGCTAGGCATGACTTTTCTCAGGGCTATGGTGGATCCATCATTCAGCTGTGGCCTGGACAAGGACTTCGACGTCCCCGGTCTGCATCTGTGGCGGTTGCAGGCCGAGAGACTTGCGAACGAGATGGCCAGTCGCTTCGGAGGGAGGACGAAGAAGTTCGGTGAGCTCTCCGCATTCACGATAGCGACCGGCCGGCGCAAGATGAGTCCTTGGGTCCTCGTGGCCCACCCGCTGTGGGACTGGGACAAGGACCTTGGGCCGACGCCGGGTACGATCCTGGAAACGGCCGCACAAGAAGCGCTGGAGGACGATGGTGCGGATGGAGCACCACTTGCGTGGGATACGTTCAACCTCGAACGTCGGCAAGTGCTCGTTCGCGAGCAGATCAGAAGTGAAGCGGGAGCGTAGCGGAGGCGTCGCACATGGGCCTTCCGCTACTTCCCTCCGCACTGGAGTCCGTCGCCAATCCAGACTTCTTCTGGCCCTCAAGGTGGAGCGAGCTGGAGTCCTGTCCGCTTGCAGTCTGGGGTGAGCTGGGCACGGCCGACCTGCTTCCCTCTGCGCCAGAGGCGGTGTTTGGAACGCTCCTGCACGAGGCCAGGAAGCGGTTCCGTGCGACCTGGGGCGGCATCGGCGATCCTCGCGAGACGATGAAGGAGCTGTTCGCGGAGCTCCTTCATGAGGTCGAGAAGGACTTGGTGGAAGGAGGTCAGCCGGAGCTGGTCCCGCTGAAGCGCCACCTCGAGTGGCACAGGTGGAACGACCGAACCAAGCGCCTATACACGTGGGCGACGGCGCAGGGTCCGTACCCAGGCACATCTGAGACGCACGCACCGCGGTCCATGGCAAAGAGTGCATGTGCCCAGACGCATGCGGATCGGTTCGGAGTCGGGGTCGAGCCTCTGTGGGTTTGCGGTGCGCTCCGCTTGAAGGGGCGTCCGGACGAAGTCTGGTATGAGCAGGACGGTACTCTCGCCATCTCTGACTTCAAGACAGGACGGGTGACCGATCAAACCGGGGATGTCGCGGACTCGATTCGGTTCCAGTTGCAGCTCTACGCGCTCATGGCCGAGGCGCTGGCTCCAGGAAGGCGAGTGCGGCTTTTCGTGAGCGGTGGTGCCGAATGCGAACTGTCGTGGGGCGACCAGGAACGGAGAGAGGTTAGAGCAAGGCTGCGGGACATCAGCGAAGCGCATCCCGTAGGGCAGGCGTCGAGCGCTTCATCCCTTGCGAACCCCGGAACCCATTGCGTGGGCTGCCGAGTGCGCCACCGCTGCAAGGCCTATCTCGAAGTGGTTCCGGGGTGGTGGCCGAATGGCGGCGGACATCCAAGGCCCTTGCCGTGGGATGCGAGGGGACTCGTAACTTCAGTCCGGGCCTCTGCGCGTGGCTGGTCGGTGTGGCTGCGAGATCCCGCGGGGCGGAACGTTCAGATCGAAGGCCTCGCGCAGGCGCGCCCGCTTGAGTCCTTACAGGCCAGCCAAGAGCTGTTTCTCTTCGGCCTGGAGCCAGCGGAGGACGTTCGGCCTCACGGACTAGCCGTCCATCCGCGTAATTTCTACGAGAACGCCCCTGGTCCTCCCTGGAGGAGCGCGGTGGGGAGCAGGGTGTATAGCGGTCGGTGACTGGCCTGCGTGCGGGTGCCGGCCCATGCCGATCACGGATTCCGGAGCAAGCCGATCACTGATTCCGGAGCAAGCCGATCGCTGAACGCATGAACCTGTAGGAGACCGCTAACGATCGCCCGGGCGCGTTGACGCCGCTGGGTAGTCCGCCGCTCATGCCGCCTTCACCAAGGAGGCGGGATGGCGGCCGAGAGGCTACCGATGCGGAAGCTGCGAGAGATCATCAGGCTGAAGCTCCAAGCCGGGCAGTCGAACCGAGCGATCGCGCGCGCGTGCGGGCTCTCGAATACGCAGTTGGGTCTGTACTCGTTAACGGTGTTGACCGAATTTGAAAGCCAGAAGGCTTCAGACGCCCCGCCTTGATCGACGTCATACGTCTCCCTGAGCGTCGTGTCGCCGCTCGTGGCATGATGTGACCGTACGCCTCCGGAAGGGACTTCTGACCACTCGACGCGCCACTTCGATCTCATCGCGTCCGTTCGTGCCCGGCGAGATCCCTCAGGCTGATAGACTCGACAAGGTTCGAGCGCTTGTCGAGGCCTTCGCGGGCGGGCTTACCCCGCAATTACTAGCTAACGTCTGGAAGGCGACACCTCGGCATGTGGCGTACTACCTTGCGGCGGCCACCACCCTCGGTCTGGTCCGGCGCTTTCAATGGACTTTTCTACCAACTCGCGGTGGACGAGCTCTCGTTCGGACTGCGCCGCGGTCGCCGAGAGAGCGCGAGGTGCTTCTCCGAGCGATTCGATCTGCGCCCCAACTCGCCCCGCTTTGGGACTTCTTCGATGGTCGGCACATGACGCGCGAGCAGCTCGTCGAGCGGATCAGGTCCGGATCGCGTCTCAACCCGACTACCGCAGAGCGCCGCGCACATACTCTTGAACGGTGGCGCGAGTACGTCCTCGCGCCGGAGCTCCCTCTTCCTCGCACTGACCAGAAGCACCAACGCACAATCACCGAGACGATGACGCCCGATACCGCTACGCCCCTGGATGCTGCGGCCGAGATTCCCGTGGTGATGAAGACCGATGGCCCCTGCCTGACGGGTACCCTTGAGTTCCTTCCGCTGGCCGAGGACGCGCGAGACGCGCTGAGAGGCCAGACCATTGGATTCATGGAGAACATCCTTCGCACCTACGCGAGGGACGTAGCAGCTGGAGAGGTCGGAGCGACGGGTAGCACCGTCACGACGGACTCCCCCCCGGTGTCGGGAAGCTGCCCAACGGGGCTCCTTTACGGGCGAATCCAGAGCGGCAAGACGGCGGCGATGATTGTCACGTCTGCCCTTGCGGTGGACAATGGCTTTCGTGTCATTGTCGTCGTGACTTCCGATTCGCTCGAACTCGTGGAGCAGACCCGAAACAGATTCGAAGTCATCGACGGTCCGCTGGTGTACTCGTCCCGCCAGAATGGTGCTGGCGAGTACGACTGGAACGCCAACATCGAGACGATTCGTCGCGAGATGCCGCGGCGTGGCCTCGTCCTCATCGTCGCGAAGAACGTCAACCACCAGACCGCGCTAGCCGAGTTCCTTCGTGACGTTGGGGCGAACCGGCACCCGTCCCTTATCCTGGATGACGAAGCGGACCAGGCCACTCCCGACACGACCACTCGCGCTCGCTCGTCGGGCAGAACCAACGCTCCCAGGTTCGGGAGCGCCATCTTCCGTCGCATCGTCCACAACGACAGGCCTGACGAGATCGGTGATTCGCTCCGCGAGATTCTTCATCACAACGTGTTCTTGCAGGTCACGGCGACGCCGTACGCACTCCTCCTCCAGAATCTCGATAGCGCGCTTCGCGCCAAGGGCTTCACCTCGCTCCTTGAGCCGGGACAGGGATATGCGGGCGGCGAGACGTTCTTTGCTTCCATCGAAGATCCTTCGGAACCACCTCTCGTATTCGTGGACGAGTCCGAGGCGCAGCGCATTCAACTGACTCCGCACGAGGTGCCCGGTGGACTGCGGAGCGCGGTCCATTCGTTCCTCGTGGCTGGTGCGCTCTACTTCAGGTCGCACGGTGTGCCGAAGGATGGTTTCAAGTTCCTCTGCCACACGAGTCAAAGAACGATCGACCACGATACGTTGTGGAACCTGATCGCTCGTTGCGTCAACGATGTCATCGCCAACATCGACGCCGGCCGCCTGACCGAGCTCCAGGCCGCACACGACGAACTGGCTCGCACCGTCCCGAACATCACGCCGCTTAGCGACCTACTCGAGTTCATTCATCGCAGAGCGCCTAACAGGACGATGCTGAAGGTGAACTCGGCAGGCGACGTGCTTCGGTATGGCCGCTTTTACAACTTCGTCGTAGGCGGCAACATCTTGGGCCGAGGACTCACTATCGACGACCTCCTGACCACGTATTACTTCCGCCGTGCACAGCGCACCCAGATGGACACAGCGCTTCAACACGCCCGGATGTACGGATACCGGAGCAAGATTTTGCCGCTGATGCGCGTGTTCATTCCTCGAACCCTCGCAGCGAGATTCCGGCAGTTTCAGGAAGCCGAGGAACAGCTACGTGCGCTGCTGGGAAGTCACCCAGGCTCGACCCGCGTTCCCATCAAGCTTGCCGCTGGCACCGCGGCCACCCGGGTCGGGGTCCTGGATCGGAACGAGATCCTCGCCTACCGTCCCGGCCAACAGGTCTACCCAGTGGAACCAGCGTGGCACAGCAATGCGGTCGGCAACAGCTCCCGTCATATTGAACGCCTGCTGGAGCGAGCCTTCGGCGGACCAGTGCGTTATGACGAGTTCCTCGAGGTGCCAATCGAGTCCATCATCGAGCTGCTGCACGAGTTTCGCGTTCTCGATGACGAAGACAGCGAATGGGACCCTGATGCGATCGGTGCGGTCTTGCGCGCGACCAAGGCCATGTACGGAGAACGCGCGCTCATCTTTTGTCGCGAGTTCACTTCGCGTCGTGAGGAGCCGGTGTTCCCCACGGGGACCATCGGTGGTCCAGAGCAAAACGAGGCGCGGGCGAGAAGGCTGCCGACGCTCTTTGCCCTAAAACTCGACGCTGGTGCCGCGGCTCGCTGGGGCGCGGTCCAGTTCTGGCACCCTACGGTCGTCTTCCCACCGAACATGGGGGTTCACGTCTTCAATGCGTCCGAGTAAGCACGCCGAATGACAACGGCTCTGGATGCGATTCGAGCCCCGCGGGTTCACGGTGGGGCGCACTTCGAAATTCGTGCAGCACTGACTGTTGGATATCTCGCCAGGGCTCCAGACGGGCATGCAGCCTACATGGTCGCGCTGTCCGCCGAGACCCCTGCCATCCCGCGCGTCTTCGGACGTGTCGAGGTGCGCTTCGAAAGAGTCCGGTTCGACGTGGGTACGCGGCAGTGGGAAGCGTCCGCTGCTATCGTTCGCTGCCTCGATGAGGCAGTGCTTCCGACCTTCGTTGCACTGGCTACGGATGCTTCTGCTCGCCTCCCTACGACCGGCTGCTCGGCCAGCACGGTTCTTGAGGTCCTGGACTCCTGGGAGGCGCTCTTCCGCCGGCTCCGTCATCTATCGGCAGAAGAAGAGCTTGGCCTCTGGGCGGAGTTACGGCTCCTATCGCTAGCGCGTTCTCCGCAGGAAGCCGTCCTGGCATGGACGGGTCCCGACGACGAGAACGTCGACTTTCACGGAGGCGGAGTCGCCTTAGAGTGCAAGGCCTCCACGAGGCAGCTCGTTCACCACTTCTCCGCCAGCCAGGCGGGTCGGCCCCGAGGCGACGTGCCGTCCTACGTTGCCTCGCTGTGGGTGGGACACGATTCGAGTGCGGGCGAGTCCCTTCCTGATCTTGTCATGCGGGTCACGAGCCGTCTTCCCGAAAGTTCGGAGTTCGAACGCAAACTCGCCCAGGCGGGCTATTCGCATTCGGACGCGGGGCTCTACACCACCCGATTCGTGTTGCTGGAGGCCCCTCTCGTCTTCCCCACCGACTCCATTCCCCAGGTGAGGCAGTTGGATCCCGGAGTCATCCGGGTCCGATACGAGGCTCGCTTGGAACGGCACCGGGCCCTGCCCCAAGAGGATGCGGCGAGGCTTATCCGCGGGTTGGGGTCCGCTTGAGCGCGTTGTCGATCGTCGCTGCCGAGTAGGCGAGGAGTCCTTCGTAGGTCCGATCCTTCATGATCATCGGATCTGGCTCCATCGCCTTGGCGCGAGTGGCCGCCAAGACTGCAAGAGTTGCTGCATAGGACAGCTTGGGGGGAACCGCGTTTCCAATCATCTGCGCTAGCTGGCCGCGCGTCAGCTTGCCTCGCTTGCTCTCGAAGCGGAAGAAGTCCGGGAAGAACTGGAGCCGTGCGGCCTCGTGCGGCGTAATCGTCCTTCGTCTCTTTGGATGGATGAACCGGCCCTGCCCAGGCGAGCCGAAGCCGCTGGTGATGGTCTGCGCGGCCTCGTTCCATCTCATCCTACCGTACATCGACATGTAGGAATGTGCCTTCAGCCGGTGACAGGGCGGCCGCAACCGATTCGGGAGGTCGTCCTGAGCGTTGTCGAACAGCCACTTGATTCGCCGCCGGTTCTCCTCGGTTTGTTTCGAGGCCGTGTCGATGGTGCGGTCACCATCGACGGAAAGCAGGTCCGAGATCGCCCACTCTACGGATCGCTCCTCCGCGGACAGTGCCTCAAGCGTTCCGGCAAGGTCCACTCTACCTTCGCGCACCGCGACGAGCACATGTCGCTTCCTGCGTTGGGCGATCCCGAGCTCGGACATCGAAACGATCAGCTTGCTGACGTGGTAGCCGGCCTCCTCAAGGAGGCGCGTCGTGGCCTGGACCACGCCAGTCTTGTCATGAACGACTGCGGGGACGTTTTCGATGAGGATCGCCTTGGGCTTGATCAGCAGCGCGAGCGCCGGCATGACCAAGTAGAGCTGGTTTTTCGGATCGTCGCGTCTGGAGTGGTTGTTGAGGTCAGAGTGGCCTTGGCAGGGCGGGCCTCCGACGAGGAGGTCGATGTCCCAGCGCCGTTCGGCCCATCCGGGCTGCTTCCAACGAGGTTTCAGGGACGGACGACCGTCTGCGAGCGAGAACCCGGGCTCGAGAAGGTCCAGGATATCGCCGTCGTGAACTACGACCGGTTTAAGGTTCGTCTCGTAGACTCCAAGGGCCGACTCCTCGAAGTCGGCAGCGAACACGGATTCGAATCGCAACCCGAGGGCTTGCGCCGCAAGCCTCACCCCCAGCGACATCGCTCCACAGCCGGCGAATACGTCGACCACTCGAAATGCCTTCCGAAACGGAATTGCGTCGGACGGCGACGGCTCCTCGGGCGCGCGCAGCAACTGCTGGTCCCAGACCGATCGGAGGTCGAGGTCGGCGACGTGCCGCATTTCCGGGGGCATCGCCACGGCCACACGCGGACCCTCCAGAGCCCCGGCAACGACCCTCTTGCCGACACGCCCCCTCGAATCGACGTCGAACGCTTCGCCGACGAGCGGCGAAGCGTTGGAAAAGTCTGGGGCCACGAGATCAAGCTGGTGACGCACGGATTCCCTCGAAGCGCCTGCGGAGAAGACTCTGGAGTGTGTTTGCCTTTGTTTGGCACTCCCAAACCACGATGACCCGAAAGCCCTGCTTCCTCAGAAGCGCCGACTTCCTTCGGTCGCGCGCAACGTTCTGTTCGAACTTCTTGAGCCAGTAGGCCCTGTTGCTGGAGGGAGTAGTCGCCGCAGAGCAGCGGGGATGTCTGTGCCAGAAGCAGCCGTTCACAAAGACCGCAAACTTCTTCGTGGAGTTGGCGATGTCGGGCGAGCCCGGCAGCGCTCGAACATTCAAGCGATAGCGAATCCCGAGCCCGCTCAAAGCCCTGCGCACCTGGAGCTCCGGTGTAGTCCCCGATCGCTTCACGGCACGCATCCGCGCGCGGGTCTCATCCGTTGGTTGGCTCGAAGCCCTTCTCACGATGCATGGCAAGTTACCACGATGCCCTGTCGGACTCGAGCGCCGAAGGTTGCTGGTCAGACTCCCTCGGCCTGTCCGATCCCAAGCTTACGCCCCTCCGCCCGGGGCGCCGGGCCGGCTGATCGGCTGGACTTCAGGGCGAGCGGCAGCCGCGGCGGCCGCGCCCGCCGCTCGCCTTACGTCCCTGGGATGTCGCCCGTCTGCGTATTCCGGCCAAGCCGATCGGCCATTCCGGCCGATGCCGATCACCGGGGCGCGACGCCGCCGAGTAGGTCTACTTCGCCGGCTTCTGGCCCATGGTCAAGTCCGCCTTCGTCCAGCGCTGGATGGGGGCAAGGATCTCGCGCGACCTCTCGCTGCGATGCTTCCGGCGCCGCTCGTCGCCGGGCGGGGCGGTGGGGCAGGGCTTCTCGATGGCATAGAGCTCACCGATGAGACCCAGAATCTACCGGCACTCGGCCGGGAAGAACGCCTCGATGGCCCTCGAATTTCAGTCGGACGTGGGCCCTGTTGCTTCCCACGCTCTTCCACCGTCCGCGTGTCACCATCTTTCACCGCCCTGGTTCGTCGGCTTCCCAGTTTCATCGGTGCGGTGGTCGATCCTGGGGAGATCGCAGAGACAGGGAAGCCCCGGGCGCATGGAAGCGGCCGTAAGTCCTCGCCGCTCCCCGTGTTGACGCGAGCGCGCGTGGCGCAGGATCAGGGCTGAGAGACGACTGCTTCCGCCCACAGCGACGCTTCACCGTTGTCCCGGAACGTGAGCTTCCAGTCGCGCAC
>NZ_JALCZA010000020.1 GCF_022690765.1 Anaeromyxobacter oryzisoli
GCGCGTCGTCCGAGGACGTCCGAAGGCGGCCGCAAACGGTCTGATTTTACGGGATCCGACCAGCCACAACCGCCATGGACGAGACTGCAAAACCCGTATTCGGCGGTTCGAATCCGCCCGGTGCCTCCAAAATCCCCAAAACCTTGTGTTATCTGGGGCCCTCTTCCGAATCTGGAAGGGGGCTTCCGTCATTACTGGCCTATCATCGACCCCCAGCCTCGGAGGGATCGGCCGGCACGCTCATCGTACGGGGCTCCAGGCCCAGGTTTCGGGGTTCCAGCGGGCGTCCACCTCGGCGCCCAGCACCGGGTCGAGGAACGCGCGGGCCGCCGCGGCGACGTCGGCGAGGGTGTGCCAGGGGAGCTCGTCCTCGACGGCGATGCGGGCGTATTTCGGGATCCACTCCTCCGGCGGATCCGGGACGGACCGCGGGACCGGGTGGGTATTTCTGAACGTGAAGGTCTGGTCGAGCGCAGCGCGGAGGCGGCGCGCCTCCCGGGTGCCGGTCAGGCCGAGCAGCGCCAGGTCCGGGAGATCCTTTACCCGCGAGTTCGGCGTCGGCCGCGGCATCGTGTAGGCGTGGAGCTTCTCGGCGATGTGCGACTCGACCGGGTAGACGCGCAGCTCGGGTGCGGTGATCCCGGCGAACTCGAGGAGGTCGTCACCACGCATGATCTCCGGCTCGCCGAGGATGGGATCGCCCATGCCCACGTCTACGCCGAAGGGATCGCCGAAGCGCTTGCCGGCGATGCGGCACTCGGCGCGAAATCGCTGGCCGTCGTACCGCGCCGCGTCCCCCGTGATGCCCGGATGCTCCGGATCGAGCGCGATCTCGAACGACATGAAGTCGCCCAGGTCCAGCCGGCCTGCCTCCTGGAGACGGAGCAGCAGGTCTTCCGGCGACCCGACGATTCGAAGATCGACGTCCTTGGTCGTCCGCGCGCGCTCGAGCCGCAGCTCGAGCACGAGCCCGCCCTTCAGCGTGACGGCGTTCCCCAGGACGCGCACGACGCGCGCGAGATACCGATCGAACACGAGGAGCTGCCGGCGCCGCGAGATGCCGATCGCCGGCTCCGCCGCATTCCGGAGGCGCTGGTCCAGAGCGGCCTTGAAAGCGGCCGGCGTGGAATAGATGCGCGGCTTCATCCGGGCACCCCGAAGACGCCCGCGGCGCGCGAGATCTCGTCGAGCCGCGCGGGCGCGAGCAGTCCGCGCGACCTCGCCTGGCGGAACGCCTGGGCGAGCAGGTCGGGCGAGAGATGGGCCTGGGCGCAGTCGAGGAGGGTGCGGCCCGGCTCGGTCACCGGCACGGGCCCGACCCACGCCCGCTCCTCGGGATGGATGGTGCCGTGGTGCAGGACCACCCCGCGTGGGACCGCCAGGCGCCGGCGCTTCCAGTCGGCGGGAACGGTGAGGTGAACGCGCTTCGGGAGGACGTCCGAGAGGCCGTGCAGCGAGAGCGCCGTCTCGTGCGAGAACACGCCTTTTTCCTTGGACCAGAGCCACAGCTCGGACAGCTCCTCGTGCTCGCCCGGGGGATAGTGGACGATGCGGTAGATGCCGCGCCGGACCCGCCTCACCCGACCGGATTCCAAGTAGCGGCGGAGGAGCTGCCGGTAGTAACCGGCCGCCGCCGCCTGGGACGCCGTGAACAGGCCTTCCTGGCCAGATGCCACCTCGAAGAGCTCGTCCCAGCTCGGTTTCTTCGTCTGCCCCATCGCGCACGAATGTAAACGTTACGTTGTCTTTTCTGCAAGCGCCGCGGCCGGGCTCCGGGTCATGCTTCTGGAACTTCGCCGGCGGAAGTGGCAATCACCTCCTCGCCCGGACGCTCGAGGGGATCCTCGGCGAGAAGGTGTCCAGCTCGAATGTGTCGGTCGGGTTCCGGGAAGGGGCCGCGAAGAGCGAGATCGCGATCCGGCAGGCCCTGGCTCGCCTCGCCTCCGAGGGGCAGGCCGGACGCGCGGGACGCGATCGCCTACGCCGCCGGCCTCGAGAACGTCCGCCTCTCGAGGATGTACTTCCCGTTTCCGAGCGCGAGCTTGCGGTGGTTCTCCTCGGAGTTCATTCCGGCGTCGCCCACGAACATGCAGCGTCCGAGGCGCCAGTCGCGCAGGTCCTCTTTCACCTTCTCCACCGTGGTCACGTCGGCCGTGTCGCCGGAGAAGACCCACGAGCGTACTGGCAGGCCCTCGCGCGTCACGGCGAGGCCGACCACGATCTGCGGCGCATCCTCGCGTCCGTTCTTCGAGTAGCCACGCTTGCGCAGCGGCCCGTACTCACGGTCATCGCGCTTCCGCGCGATCTCGTCCTCCTCGTCCACCTCGAAGTGCAGCGAGGTGGTGTCGTAGAAGATGAGGTCCACGGGTGAAGGCCCAAGCCTCGCTTCCAGCCGAGGACTCCGCCCTCGTGAATGTCCGCTAAATAAGACAGTCATCCGTTATCCGCTTGATCGGAGAAACATCCGTGAACTAGGATGCTCGCCGTGGCCGCACCCGCGGCTTCGGAAGGCACCATGTCTGTCGCGCTTCGGACGCTGGACACCCGTACGACGGCACCTCCCCACGAGCCGGCCTCGACTGCACGGCCGGAGAGCGCCGTCTCCTTCGCGGGGGTCACGAAACGTTTTCGCATCGCTGGCGGCGGCCCGGTGGTCGCCCTCGAGGAGGTGTCACTCGAGGTTCGTCCGCATGAGTTCGTCTGCCTCCTAGGGCCGTCGGGTTGCGGGAAGTCGACGCTCCTGAGGATGGTCGCCGGGCTGGAGCGCCCCTGCGCGGGTCAGGTCACGGTGGGGGGCGTCGCCGTCTCCGGGCCGCACTCCAGCCGCGCGATGGTGTTCCAGGATCACGCGCTCTTCCCCTGGCTCGACGTCGCCCGGAACGTCGCGTTCGGGCTCGAGATGAATGGTACGCCTGGGCCGGAGATCCGGCGGCGGGTGGCTCACTTCATCCACCTCACCGGGCTCGGAGGCTTCGAGCGCGCCTACCCGCACCAGCTCTCGGGAGGGATGAAGCAGCGGGTAGGGATCGCGCGGGTCCTCGCGCTCGCACCCGAGGTGCTGCTCATGGACGAGCCCTTCGGCGCCCTCGACGCGTTCACGCGGATGGAGCTCCAGGGCGAGCTGGTCTCGCTATGGCAACGGGAGCCCTTCACGACGCTTTTCGTCACGCACGACGTGGACGAGGCCGTGTTCCTCGCGGACCGGGTGGTCGTGATGAGCCGTCGGCCCGGCCGAGCGAAGGCCGTCCTGTCCGTCAACCTCCCGCGGCCGCGCCGGCGCACGGACCCGGCCTTCGCCGCGCTGCGCACGCGCGTGCTCGCGCAGTTCGACGCGGCCCCGGCCCTCGAGGACTGGTCGATCTGATGGGCGCCCGGACCACCACCCTTGGCGCGCTCCTCGCGGAGGCGGCGGAGCAGCGCCCCGACCTCGCGTTCCTGACCTCGCCGGACGCGGGTGTGCTCACGCTCGCCCGGGTCCACGCGGCGGCGAGGTCGGTCGCGGACGCCCTCCGGCGCGCAGGGGCCCGCCGCGGCGATCGGGTCGCCGTCGCCCTCGGGAACGGACCGAATCTCGTCGTCACGCTCTTCGGGGCCAGTGTCGCCGGGATCGTGGCGGTCCCGTGCGATCCCCGGCTGACCACCGAGGAGACCGAACGCGTCATGGAAGCGGCGGACGCGGCTCTCCTCGTCTCGGAGCGCCATCACCCCCTCGCCGTCTCGGGCAGCGCGATTGTCCGTCCGCTGGGCGGGCCGGACGTCGAGCCGAGTGGCCCGCTCGTCACGGTTGTCAGGCAGACGGCGATCGAGGCAAGGGGGGCTCCGAGCGCAGACCAGGAGCGGCTCGCCGGGCCGGACGACGTGGCCCTCATCCTCTTCACCTCCGGGACCACCGGCCGTCCCAAGGGCGTCCCGCTCACGCACCGCAACCTGCTTGCGGACGCCCGCGCTGTCGCGGAGGCCCACGCGCTGACGCCGCGGGACGTCGCGCTCTGCGTGCTCCCGGCGTTTCACATCAACGGCCTGGTCGTGACGGTCCTGGCGCCACTGGTCAGCGGCGGTCGCGTGGTGATGCCCCGTCGCTTCGACGCCGAGCGCTTCTGGGGCTGGGCCACCACCCACTGCGCCACGTGGTTCAGCGCCGTGCCGACGATCCTGTCGCTGCTCCTCTCGCGGCCGGCGCCTCCGCGTGCGGCGGCCTCGCTCCGGTTCGCCCGCTCGGCGTCTGCGCCGCTCCCGGTCGCGGTGCTCGAGGCCTTCGAGGAGCGCTTCGGGATCCCGGTCATCGAATCGCTGGGCATGAGCGAGGCGGGCGGACAGGTGACCTCGAACCCGCTCCCTCCCGCTCGCCGGAAGCCCGGCTCGGTCGGGATCGCGTTCGGGAACGAGCTCCGCGTAGTGGACGCGAGCGGGGCGCCGGTCGCCCTCGGCGAAGTGGGGGAGGTCGCGATCCGCGGCGAAAACGTCTTCGGCGGCTACCTCGGCCGTTCGGCGGGCGATCCGGACGGGCCGCGCGACGGCTGGTTTCGATCCGGGGACCTCGGCCGGCTCGACGCCGACGGCTATCTCTACCTCACGGGCCGCAAGAGCGAGCTCATCAACCGCGCCGGCGAGAAGATCGCTCCGCGCGAGGTGGAGGAGGTACTCCACCGGGCGGCGGGCGTCGAGGTCGCCTGTGTCGTCGGAGTGCCGGATGCGCTCTACGGCGAGGCGGTGGCGGCGTTCGTGAAGCTCAGGCCTGGAGCGACGACGACGGAACCCGCACTCGCCGCGCACTGCCGAGAGCACCTCGCCCGGTTCAAGATGCCGAGCCGGATCGTCCTAGTCGACGACTTTCCGCGCGGCCCGAACGGCAAGCTGCAGCGTCGGGGTCTCGTGGACGTCTACCGCAGCATCACCCGCAACGAAGGGGCCCCCCCGTGATCACCAGACGACTCCTCCTCCTCGCGGCGCTCGCCGCGCTCGTTCCCGCGACCGGCCTCCGCGCCGCCGAGCCCGCGCAGGTCGTCATCCGCGTGGGCACGAACCGCGCGCTCGGAACCGTGACGCCGTACGTGGGCCGCGCCCGGGGCCTCTTCCAAGCGCGGGGGATCACGCTGGAGTTGGTGGACTTCCAGGACGGCTCCACTCTGATGGAGGCGTTCGCGGCCGGGCGGCTCGACGTGGCGCTGCAGGGCATCGCCCCCGCGGCGATCTGGCACGGCAAGGGCGTGCCGCTGAAGGTCGTCGCCGCCGCGAACGGAGGCGGGCACGTGCTGCTCACCCGGGAGGACACGAAGATCGCGGACGTCCGTGGATTGCGGGGGAAGAAGGTCGGGACGCCGAAACCCGGCACGGTCGTCGACACGCTCTTCCGCGCTCACATCGCGAAGGAGCTGGCGAAACTCGATCCCGAAAGGGACCTCACCATCGTGCCGGGGTTGGCGCCCGCGGACATGCCCGCCGCGCTCTTCATCGCGCGTGAGGTGGACGCCGTCATCATGTGGGAGCCCTTCGCGTCGCAGGCCCAGGCCAGGTTCCCCGCCGCGCGGGTGCTCTTCGACGCGGCCGCGGCGTGGCGCAAGGAGCACCCCACGGGCCCGCTCTATCCCGTGAACGTGGTGGTCGCGCGGCAGGACTTCATCGACCATCGTCCGGAGGACCTCCGCCGCTTCCTGTCGGCGTACGAGGAGGCGATCCGATTCATCAACCAGAGGCCGGACGAGGCGAATGCCGTCATCGCGTCGGAGCTGAAGCTCGACCCGTCCGTCATCGCGGCGGCGCGCAAGCGCATCGACTACGCGTCGGTCGTGGACCCGAAGGCGGCCCTCCGGACACTCGGGTGGTCGAGGCAGCTCGGCTATCTGAAGGAGCTCCCCACCGAGGGCGCCCTGTTCGACCTGCGCTTCCTGCCGCCCGCGACCGGAAAGGCGAAGCGATGAGGAAGAGGGACGCGCTCGTCGGCCTCGCGGCGCTCGCCGCGTTCGCGGGCCTGTGGCACCTGGCGTCCACGACCGGGCTGTTCGGGCGCGTCCCGGCCGCCTATGCCGAGTTGCTGCTCCCCCCGCCCGCGGCGGTCGCTCGGGCGGCGTGGGAGTCGGCGCGAACCGGCGAGCTGTGGGGGCAGGTGTCGGTGAGCCTGGTGCGGGTCGCGATCGGGTTCGGCATCGCGGTGGCGGTCGGGATCCCGCTCGGCGTCGTCTCGGCGATGTCGCGCGCCGCGAACGCCGTCCTCGAGCCGTTCGTGCGCCTGTTCTCCCCGATCCCCGGCGTCGCCTGGGTGCCGCTCGCCATCCTCTGGTTCGGCCTCGGCGACGGCGCGGCGATCTTCATCATCACCATCGGCTCCGTGTTTCCGGTCATGCTCGCCACCGCCCAGGGGGCGCGGGCCGTGGACGGCCGCCTCGTCGAGGCGGCGCGCACGCTCGGCGCGCGGACCCCGGCGCTCCTGCGGCGCGTCTACCTGCCGAGCCTCGTTCCGTTCCTCGTCACCGGGTTCAGGCTCGGCCTGGGCTTCGCGTGGCGGGTGGTCATCGCCGCGGAGATGGTGGGGGTGCCGAAGGGCATCGGCTACATGCTCAACATGGGGCGCTCGACGGGCCGGACCGAGGTGACGCTCCTCACGATGGTCATGCTCGGCGCGCTCATGGTCGTGGCGGAGGAGCTCGTCTTCGCCCCGCTCGAGCGCCACACGCGCGCGTGGCGCGCGGTGGAGGCCGCGTGAGGCGCGTCTTCGACACGGGAAACGCCGCGATCACCGAGGCGGCGATCGTCGCGGGCTGCCGCGTGTTCGCGGGCTATCCGATCACGCCGGCGACAGAGATCGCCGAGAACATGGCGCGGCGGCTGCCGGAGGTCGGGGGCTACTACGTCCAGGCGGAGGACGAGTGCGCGGCGCTACACCTGTGCAACGGCGCCTCCCTCGGCGGGCTCAAGGCGATGACGGCGACGTCCGGGCCCGGCTTCATCCTCTTCGCGGATCCCTTCGGGTGGGCGGTCTCCGCCGAGATCCCGGTCGTGATCGTCGACGCGCAGCGCGTCGGGCCGGTGTCGGGCATCACGGGCGCGCCGGGCCAGGGCGAGCTGTACCTGTCCCGCTATCTCGCCCACGGCGGGAACTACGAGACGATCGTACTCGCTCCCTCGTCGGTCCAGGAGGCCTTCCGGCTCACGGTCCGGGCCTTCGCCCTCGCCGAACGGTTCAGGACCCCTGTGACGCTGCTCGCGGATCAGATGGTGACGGACGGGTGGGAGGCCCTCGCGATCCCGGAGACGTCCGACGAGCGAGCCGCCATGGGGCTCGAGGTCGTCCCGCGTCGAGCCCACCCCGGCCCCGACTTCTACCCGGCCAGCGACGCGATCGACGTGCCGCCGGTCGTGCTCGGGCGCGGAGCGGGCGGCGCCTGCTCCGACTGGACCCCCACCGAGCGCGGGCACGACACCGAGGAGGTGGAGGCGCAGCACAAGCACGCGCACCGGCTCATCCACAAGATCCGCCGCCATCGGCACCTCATCGATGAGCACGAGGCGTGGGGGCTGGAGGACGACCCGGAGGTCATCCTCGTCTCCTACGGCACGCCTTCGCGGGTCGTGAAGAGCGCGGTGGCCAGGGCTCGCGCGGAGGGGCTCCGGGTCGGCGGGCTGCGCCTCGTCTCGCTCTGGCCGTTCCCCGATCACCTCTTCGCGCGGCGCGCCCGATACCTCTCGGTCGAGCTCAACTGGGACGGCCAGCTCGTCCGCGAAATCCAGCGCGCGATGTCGCCCGGCTCGTCCGCCCACTTCTTCGGGCGCTGCGGGGAGCTGCCGCGCGTCGCGGAGCTCTGCGAGGCGAGCCGCGCCCTGCTTCGGGGCGAGCGGCTCGCGCGACGGGGCTGGGAACTGGAGGCGTACTGATGGACCCTCTCGCTGGAAAGTACCTTCGGCCGGAGAAGTGGCCGGGCACCGCGTGCCCCGGCTGCGGCCTCCGCCTCCTCCACCGCGAGGTGCTGACCGCGATCGACGCGCTCGGACTCGGCCCGTCGGACCTCGTGTGGGGGACGGCGATCGGATGCACCGGCCGGCAGACCTACGCCACGTGGAGAGGCGATACGTTCGCCGGGACGCACGGCAGGGTATACGCCCTCGCGACCGGGCTCCGGCTCGCGCTCCCGCGGGAGAAGCGGATCCTGCTCACCGTCGGCGACGGCGACGCCTTCACCATCGGCCTGCCGCACCTCCTCGCCGCCGCGCGACGCAACGTCGATCTCACCGTCGTGGTGGGCGACAACCTGGGGTACCAGTCGACCGGCGGACAGTACGGCGTGACGACGCCCGCCGGCTCGCGAACCGACTCGTCGCCCTACGGCACCTGGGAGCCCGGCTGGTCCGATGGGGGACTGGACGTCCTCGGCATCGTGCGAGAGGCGGGCGCGTCCTTCCTTGCGCGCCACACCGTCCTGCAGCGAGACGCGGTCGTGGAGAGCGTGAAGGCCGCGCTCGGCACCCGGGGCTTCTCCCTCGTCCAGGTGGTGTACGGCTGCCACGTCCACTACGGCGCACAGGCCCTCGGCGACGGCACCGTCGGCGCCATCCAGGGCTGGATCCGCGCCCGCACGGTGCCCCTCGAGCCCGGCCCGGCGCCGGAGGTCGCCCCGGCGGGGTTCCGCACGGGAGTGTTCCACGACGCGCGCGGCGCCCGGCCGGAGTTCACCGAGCGCCTCCGGGACCACGTCGCCGCGGTCCGGGCGAGGGCCGGGAGGACGTCATGAGCGATCGGATAGAGATCCTCCTCTCCGGCCACGGAGGGCAGGGCGTGGTCAGGCTCGGGCAGGTGCTGGGGCTGGCTGGTTCGCGACAGGGACTCGGCGCGACGATGCTCGTGTCGCACGGGACGGAGACGCGCGGCGGGTACGTGCGCAGCCAGGTGGTCCTCGCATCCGGCGAGGTGGACAGCCCCGTCGTCGAGCGGGCGGACTGCTTCTGCGCGATGACCGCGTCCGCCTACGAGCGGTTCCATCCCCTGGTGCGCGGCACCCTGCTGTACGACCCGGCCGTCGTCGCCCCGGGAGCCGACCGCGCCGCCCGCCGCGTCGCGGTCCCGGCCTCGGCGACCGCCGCCGGCGAACTCGGGAAACCGCTTCTCGCGAACGTCATCTTCCTCGGCGCCGTGTCGCGCATCCTTGCGGCAACGCTCGACCGCACCGCGGTGGTCGCAGCGCTCCGGGACCGGATCCCCAGGTACCCCGAGGAGAACGCGCGCGCGTTCGAGCTCGGCTGGGAGCTGGCGGGCTGAATACCCGGCACATGAGCACCACGCGGTAGAGGGTGTCTCCCGCAGTGATCCGTGATCCGCGCGGGGCCTCCCCGCGAGCCCATCGTCGAGACGCGGAGAACGAGGTAGCCTCGGGCGTTCCGCGGCATTCGCGACAGCCCGTCATGGCGCACAGAACGTCACGGTCCGTCTACGACCGGCTCACGGAGCGGCTCAACCGCTGCTCCCAGGGGGCGCCGCCCTCCGAGAGCCTCTTCCAGATCCTGCAGATCCTGTTCAGCGAGCGAGAGGCCGCGCTCGTCTCGGTGCTCCCCCTCAAGCCGTTCGACGCCGCGATGGCGGCGTCCATCTGGAAGACCAGCGAGGCGGACGCGCGCAAGGTCCTCGACCAGCTCGCCTCGCGGGCGCTCCTCGTCGACGTGGAGACCGAGGACGGCACCGAGTACGTCCTGCCCCCGCCCATGGCCGGGTTCTTCGAGTTCTCGATGATGCGGGTCCGCGAGGACGTCGACCAGAAGGCGCTCGCCGAGCTCTTCTATCAGTACCTGAACGTCGAGGAGGACTTCGTCCGCGCCCTCTTCGCGGGCGGGGAGACGCAGCTCGGCCGCACCTTCGTCCACGAGCCGGCCCTCTCCGAGGAGAACGCCCTCCACGTCCTCGACTTCGAGCGCGCCAGCGAGGTGATCCGGACGGCGACCCACCGCGGCGTCGGTCTCTGCTACTGCCGGCACAAGATGGAGCACCTGGGGCGCGCCTGCGACGCGCCGCGGGAAATCTGCATGACCTTCAACACGTCCGCCGGGTCGCTCATCCGGCACGGGCACGCGCGGGAGGTGGACGTCGTCGAGGGGCTCGAGCTCCTGCACCAGGCCCACGAGCGGAACCTCGTGCAGTTCGGCGAGAACGTGCGGGAGGGCGTGAACTTCATCTGCAACTGCTGCGGCTGCTGCTGCGAGGCGATGATCGCCGCCCGGCGCTTCGCCGCCGCGCACCCGGTCCACACCACCCACTTCCTCCCGGTGGTGGACGCGGAGGCGTGCAGCGGCTGCGAGCGGTGCGTGCGGGTCTGCCCGGTGGAGGCGATGAGCGCCGTCTCGGCCCACGATCCGCGGCGCCCCCGGCGCGGCGTCGCGCGGCTCGACGAGGCACGCTGCCTCGGGTGCGGCGTCTGCGTGCGGACCTGCGCGGAGAAGGCGCTCTCGCTCCGGGAGCGCGGTCCGCGCCGGCTCACCCCTCTGGACGGCGCTCACCGGGCCGTGCTCATGGCCCTCGAGCGGGGCAAGCTCCAGGACCTGCTCTTCGACAACCGGCTCCTCTGGAGCCACCGGGCGCTCGCCGCCTTCTTCGGCGCGATCCTGAAGCTCCCGCCGGCGCGGCGCCTCCTCGCGACCGAGCAGGTCCGCTCGCGCTACCTCGAGGCGCTCGTCCGGCGCTTCGCGTAGCGAGAAGCGCTCGCTCGCGCCCGACGCCAGCGTCCTCGGTCCGCGCGTTCCGGCGATCCGTCGCACTTCACCGGACGAACCCCGTTGCCCTGCTCGTGTCCCGTCGCCTCGGTGCACACTACAGGGCAAGAGGAAGCGGTCGCGAAGGAGGTCGTCATGCTGTGGACCATTGCCGTCGTCCTTCTCGTCCTCTGGGCGCTCGGTCTCGTGAGCTCGTACACCCTGGGCGGATTCATCCACCTCTTGCTGGTGCTGGCTGTCATCGCGCTGGTGGTGGGCCTCGTCCGGCGCCAGCGGGTCGCCTGAATCGCACAGAGAGGGGAAGCCATGAAGCCCAGCACGAAGGACCAGGCGAAGGGCAAGTTCGGGAACCTGAAGGGCAAGATCAAGGAGGCCGTCGGGATCATCACCGGGCAGCGCAAGCTGGAGGCCGAGGGGAAGGACCAGAAGCTCGCCGGCAAGGCTCGGGAGAAGCTCGGCCAGGTCAAGAAGGTCCTCGGGAAGTAGAGCGAAGCGTCGAGCAGGGGGTGGAGGTCCCGCCGCCACCCCTTCTCCGATCGCATCTGCTTCAGGTCGAGCCGGTCGCGCGATGGCGCCGGGACGGCTGCCGCCTGGAGGGGACCGGGAGCGGTCGTCGTCAGCGCGCGGGCGCGGGTGGCGCGTCACCTGGCGCGGATTCGCGGCGACGGTCAGCGTGAGGAATGGCACGAGCGAGAGCAGCGCGTCGTACCCGACGCCGCCCGCCAGCAGGATGCCCCGGTTCCTCGAACGCCTGGCTACTGGTTCGTCCCTGGCGGCGGCGTCGGCGCTGGAGGAGACGCCCCTTCGCTCGAGCTGCCCGTCCCGGTCGAAGGCGCCGTCGTGTCGGTCGCGCCCGAGCCCATCGCGGAGCCCGAGGCGCCAGCCGAAGGGTTCACCGCCACCGTCACCGCCGTCGGCCCGTTAGCAGACGGCTCGTAGACGACGCGTGCTTCGGCGCCCTCGCGGATCTGGTCCGCCGCCCCGCGCTGGCCGCTGATCTCGACCTGCGTCCGATCGTTCAGCTTGAAGCGCATGGCGTCGCCGGAGGGAAGCTGCAGCACGAGCTCGTCGGAGCGGACCTGCGTCACCACGCCCGCGGCGAGCTGCTGGCCGCGCACGCTGCGCTGCGTCTGCTGGGCGAGCCCGCTCGCGGCCGCCTGCTGCTGCCTCTTCGTCTCCTGCGTTGCCCGCGCGGTCTCCTGCTGCGCCAGCGCCTGGAGCTGCTCGGCCTTCAACTGCTCCTGCCGGGCCTTCGCCTGGTCCCGCTCCAGCTTCGCCTGGTCCTCCCGAACCTGCGCCTCCGCCGCGGCGGTCCTCTTCGCCTGATCGGCCGCGGCGTTTTGCGCGTCCTGCGCTCGCTTCAACGCCGCCTGGGATTGCTCCTGCGCCGACGCGACCTCCCGCGTCGCCGGATTCGGGCTCTCGTTGGCCTGCCGTGTACTCGCACAGCCCGCCCCGGTCAGCAACAACGCCGTGCCCGCTACCACGTAGCTCACCGCGCTCATGGCTCTGTGCCCCTGAGCACAAAGATGTGGCCTGCAACGGCGACGGTGAGCACCACGCGAGGGGCGCCCTGGCCCCGGCACGGCTCGCAAGGAACCGGGCGAGCGTCCGCTGGGCGGGCAATCAGCGCCCCACACGATCAGCACGAACGAGCTCCCGTCGGCGGGAGCC
Organism: Anaeromyxobacter oryzisoli; assembly: GCF_022690765.1. GTDB lineage: Bacteria > Myxococcota > Myxococcia > Myxococcales > Anaeromyxobacteraceae > Anaeromyxobacter > Anaeromyxobacter oryzisoli. The sequence goes on from NZ_JALCZA010000020.1 coordinate 12,364, forward strand.
GCAATCTAGCTCGCCCCGTCCCCGGGGTCGTCCGGCACGGCCCGCGCCGCCGGCGTGACCCATGCCGGTCGCGCCTCGGCGCGCGCCCTGGGCCGACGATCCCGGGCGATGAGCACGTAGATGGCGGGCAGGAAGTAGAGCGTGAAGAGCGTACCGATGGTCATCCCGGCGACGAGCACCAGGCCGATGCTGTTCCGCGCCTTGGCGCCGGGGCCGGACACGAGCGTGAGGGGGAAGTGGCCGAACACCGTGGCCACGCTGGTCATCAGGATGGGCCGGAGGCGCGTCGCCGCCGCGTTCCGGACCGCCTCGAGCTTCGCCTGCCCCTGCTCCTGCAGCGTGTTCGCGAACTGCACGATGAGGATGCCGTTCTTCGACACGAGCCCCACGAGCGTGACGAGCCCCACCTGCGAGTACACGTTGAGCGTCGTCGTCCAGCCGTCGGTGAAGAAGTGGAGGTTCGGGTTCGGCATCTTGAGGAAGACCACGACGAGCGCGCCGAACATGCCGAGCGGCACCGACCCGGCGAGGATGACGAACGGATCCCGGAAGCTGTTGAACTGGGCGGCGAGGACCAGGAAGATCAGCACGACGGAGAGGAGGAACGCCGGCAGGAACCTGTTCCCCTCGCTCCGGAGCTGGCGCGACTCGCCGGTGTAGTCGAGGGTGTAGCCCCGCGGGAGGATCTTCGCGGCCTCGGCCTCGAGATAGCTCAGGGCCTGGTCCAGCGGCCGCATCGGCACGCCGGTGATCTTCACGGCGTTGAGCTGCTGGAACCGGTTGAGCGAGCGCGGCGTGACGGTGTTCTCGAGCCGCGCGATGGACGCGAGGGCGACGAGCTGGCCGCCGGGGCCGGTGACGTGCACGTCCGCGAGCTGCTCCGGGTTCAGGCGCTCGGAGCGCACGAGCTGCGGGATGACCTTGTAGCTGCGGCCGGCGATGCTGAAGCGGTTGACGAAGTTCCCGCCCGTCGCCGCCGCGAGGTCCTGGCCCACCGTCTGGAGGTTCAGCCCGAGCTCCGCCACCTTGTCGCGGTCGAGCACGATCTCCGACGACGGCTGGTCCAGCTTCACGTCGACGAGCGGCGGGAACGCGAAGATCTTGCTGGCGGTCGCCTTCTCCTGGATCCGCCGCGCGAAGTCGAGGACCTCCGCGGTCTCCGCGGTGGAGCCGATGACGAGCTCCACCGGGAACTGGCCGCCGCCGGGGAGCGCCGGGGGCAGGATCGGGAAGGTCTGGATGCCGGGGATGGCCCCGACCCGGGCCTGCACCTCGGGCAGGATCTGGAACGCCGTCCGACTTCGCTGCTGCCACGGCTTCAGGCCGACGCCCCAGAACCCCTCGTTCGGGAAGGTGATCTGGAACGTGAACTCGGACTCCGGCATCGCCATCACGGCCCGGTTCAGCTCGCGCGCGAACGGGGTGAGCTGGTCGAGCGTCGAGTTGGAGGGCGTGTTCACGACGCCGAAGACGACCCCCTGGTCCTCGAGGGGGGCGAGCTCCCGGGGCGCCTGCGTGAACATGACGATCGCGAGGACGCTCACGCCGATCCACGCTGCGTAGATGGCCGGGCGGGCGCGGAGGACGCGCTCGAGCTGCCGCGCGTAGGCCGCCCGGATCCGCTCGAAGCCGCGATCGACCCGCCGCGCGAGGCCGCGCTCCTCGTGGCGGAGGAGGTACGCGGACATCACCGGCGAGAGGGTCAGCGCGACGACACCGGAGAGGGTGACGGCCCCGGCGAGGGTGAGCGCGAACTCGCGGAAGAGCGAGCCGGTGAGCCCGCCCTGGAAGGCGATGGGCGTGTACACCGCCGCGAGCGTGATCGTCATCGCGACGATCGGGCCGACGAGCTCGCGCACGCCGCGCAGCGCCGCGTCCACCGGCCTCATGCCCTCCCTCAGGTGGCGCTCGGCGTTCTCGACGACCACGATGGCGTCGTCCACCACCAGCCCGACCGAGAGCACGATCGCGAGGAGCGTCAACAAGTTCACGGTGAACCCGAAGACCTGCATCAGGAACACGGCGCCGATCAGCGAGACCGGGATGGCGACGACCGGGACCAGCACCGACCGCAGCGACCCGAGGAACAGGAAGATGACGACCACGACGATGAGGAGCGTCTCGGCGAGGGTGGTCTCCACCTCGGAGATGGCGTCCCGGATGTACTCGGTGGCGTCGTAGGCGACCCGGGCCTGGAGCTGCTCCGGGAGCTCCTTCTGGAGGGCGTCGAGCTCGGTGCGCATCCGCGCGATGACGTCGAGCGCGTTCGCGTTCGGGAGGGCCCAGACGCCGACGAAGACCGCGGTCTGACCGGTGAAGCTCACGTTCGCGTCGTAGTCTTCCGCGCCGAGCGCCACGTCGGCCACGTCGCCGAGCCGGACGAGGGCGCCCTCCCTCTGGCGGATCACGAGCTGCTGGAACTCCTTCGGGGAGCGCAGGTCGGTGTTGGCGGTGAGGTTCACCTGCACGAGCGACCCCTTCGTCTGTCCCACCGCGGCGAGGTAGTTGTTCGCCGTGAGCGCCTGGCGGACCTGCGCCGGGCTCACGTCGAGGGCCGCCATGCGGTCGGGCTTGAGCCAGATCCGCATGGCGAAGGTGCGGGCGCCGAGGATGTCGGCCCGCTGCACCCCCGGGATCGCCGACAGCTTGGGCTGGACCACGCGGACCAGGTAGTCCGTGATCTCGTTCTGCGCGAGGAAGCCGGACGAGAAGCTCAGGTACGCCGAGGCGAACTGGCTGTCGGCGGACTCGACCGTGAGGATCGGGATCTCCGCGTCGGGAGGGAGATCGCGGCGGACCTGGTCGATCTTCGAGCCGATCTCCGCGAGGGCCTTGGTCGAGTCGTAGTCGAGGCGCAGCCGGGCCGTGATGATCGAGACGCCCTGCTTGCTCTGCGACTCGAGGTAGTCGATGCCGTCGGCCGCGGCGATCACGCGCTCGAGCGGCGTGGTGACGAAGCCGCGCACGAGCTCGGCGCTCGCCCCCACGTAGCGGGTCGTGACGATGATCTGGGCGTTCTCGCTGCGCGGGTACTGGCGGGCGTTGAGCGTGCGGATCGCCTGCACCCCGGCGATGACGATGACGAGGTTGACGACCACGGCGACGACCGGCCGGCGGATGAAGATCTCGGTGAGCGTCATCGGAGGCCCGGTCGGTCACTGCTCGGTCGGGGTCGGGGCGAGCTGCGGCCTCGGCGCGAGCGCGTTGTCCACCCGGACCGTGGCCCCGTTGCGCAGCTTGAAGGCGCCGGTGCTCACCACGGTCTCCCCCGCCCGGAGCCCGGCCTCCACCGCGACCAGGTCCCCCCGCCGCTCTCCCGTCCGGACGAACTTCTGGTGGGCGACGGTGACACTCCGCCCGCCGTCCGTCTTCTCCTCCAGGGCGAACACCGAGTCGCCGTAGGGCGCGAAGACGACCGCGGTCGCGGGGATGGTCAGGACCGGGCGGGTCTCCGACGAGAGCACCTCCACGTTGGCGAACATCCCGGGGCGGAGGCGGCCGTCGGGGTTCGGGAAGGTGGCCCGGACGCGGACGTTGCGCGTGGCGGGATCGACCTCCGGGTTGACGGTGGTGATCGCGCCGTCCCAGGCGGCGCCCCGGAACGTGTCCACGCGCATGCGCGCGCGCTGGCCGACGGCGAGCTCCGCGAGGGCCTGCTGCGGGAGCCAGAAGTCCGCGTGGATCGGGCTGACCGTCTGGAGCGAGGCGATGGGGCTCCCGGGGGACAGGATCTGCCCGAGCTCGATCTGCCGGATCGAGATGCGTCCGTCGAACGGGGCGCGGACGGTCTTCTTCGCGATCGTCGCCCGGAGGTTCGCGACCGTCGCGTTCGCCTGCTTCGCCCGCGCCTCGGCCGCGTCCAGGTCCGCCTGGGCGATCGCCTCCTCGCGGCGTAGCCTCCTCGTCCGCTCGAGGTTGAGCCGCGCGAGCGCCGCGTCCGCCTGCGCGGCGGCGAGCTGCGCCTCCTCGGCCGAGGTGTCGAGGCGGGCGAGCACCGCGCCGCGCCTCACCGTCGTCCCGGACTCGAACGCGATCTCGCGCACCAGGCCCGGGAGCTCCGCGCCGAGGGTCACCCCGCGGACGGCGACGAGGGACCCGATCGCGGCCCGCGTCGATGTCCACCGCGTCGCGACGACCCGCGCCGAGGTGACGACCTCCGGCGGTGGCACGAACGACTCGTTCGCCCGGACCATCCGGACGATCTGGGCGGCCTTCACCCCGGCGAGAACGGCGACGACGACCGCGAGCGCGACGGCGACGACGAGCCCCTGCCGGATGTCGCGTCTCATGCGAGCCTCCCGACCGGCCCGCGATCGTTAACGTGGGCGCGGCGCGCCGGCGACTCGGGACGCGCGGCGACTCGGGACGCGCGGCGACTCGGGACGCGCGGCGACTCGGGACGCGCGGCGAGAACGACGCCCGGCTGGGCGCCACCCCGCCTGGCTGCGCGGCGCGCCTTGCGGGGCGCGCCCCGTCGTGGCGGCCGGGCTGCCGTGCGATCGCGCGTATATGCGGCCTGCGCATATGCGGCGCGCATCGCATATCCGGGCGCGCTCGGACCTTCGCGGGGGGCGGGGATGACGCGATACGAGCAGGTGCGGGAGGCGCTCCGGGCGGCGCCACGGCGGTGGCTCGTCACGGGCGGCGCGGGCTTCATCGGCTCGCACCTCGTCGAGACGCTGCTCCGGCTGGGGCAGCGGGTGGTGGTGCTCGACGACTTCTCCACCGGACGACGCGAGAACCTGGAGGACGTCCGTCGCGCCGTGGGGCCCGCGGCCGCCGAGGCGCTCACGGTGATCGAGGGCGATCTCCGCGACCCCGCCGCCTGCGCCGCCGCGGTGGACGGCGCCGCGGTGGTCCTGCACGAGGCGGCCCTCGGGTCGGTGCCGCGCTCCATCGAGGCGCCCGTCCGGACGCACGAGGTGAACGTGACCGGCTTCGTCCGGCTGCTCGACGCCGCGCGGGTGGCCGGGGTGCGCCGGATCGTCTACGCGAGCTCGAGCTCGGTGTACGGCGACGCGCCGGAGCTGCCGAAGCGCGAGGATCGCGTCGGCCGGCCCCTGTCCCCTTACGCGGCGTCGAAGACCTGCGACGAGGCCTACGCCGCCGCCTTCGGGCGCTGCTACGGGCTCGAGCTCGTGGGGCTCCGCTACTTCAACGTGTTCGGGCCGCGCCAGGATCCCGCCGGGCCGTACGCCGCGGTGATGCCGCGCTGGTTCTCCGCCCTGGAGCGCGGGGACCAGGTGGAGATCTACGGCGACGGCGAGACCAGCCGCGACTTCTGCCCGGTCGCGAACGTGGTGCAGGCGAACCTGCTCGCCGCGACGGCGGAGCGGTCGGAGGCCCTCGGCCAGGTGTACAACGTTGCGTGCGGGGCGCGGACGACGCTGAACGAGCTGTTCGAGCTGATCCGTGACGAGGTCGCGCGGCGCCGGCCGGAGGCGGCGGCGGCGCGCCCCGGCTACCGCTCGTTCCGGGCCGGGGACGTGCGCCACTCCCTGGCGGACGTGAGCCGGGCGACCGCGCTCCTCGGCTATGCGCCGACGCACTCGGTGCGCGAGGGGCTGCGCGAGGCGGCGGCGTGGTACGCCGCCACGACGGCGCGCTGATTGTGAGCCGGGTCGCGGGCCGGCGGCGCGCCGACGGGCGCCGCCGACCCGGTGTCGTCGGTGCCGTCACGCCTTCACGACGCGCGGCCCCTCGCCCGGCGCGAACAGCGGGGCCACCGCGTTGCGCGTGTCCACCACGAGCCGGGCGCCGCGGTAGAGCGCGGGGTCCTTGAAGACGTCGTGCGCCGTGGAGACGACGATCGCGTCGAAGCTCGCGAACGTCGCGGCGTCGCACGGGACCGACCGCATCTCGAGCTGGTGGTGCCTCCCGCTGCGCGCCACGGGGAAGTGCGGATCGCAGTACTGGACGTTCGCGCCGCGCTCGGCGAGCAGCTCGAGGATCTCGTAGGAGGGCGACTCGCGGTCGTCGTCGATGTTGGCCTTGTACGCGAGGCCGAGCACGAGGACGCGCGCGCCCCGGAGCGACCTCTGCTCGTCGTTGAGGGCGAGCGCGACGCGGTCCACGACCCGCTCCGGCATGCGCGCGTTGATCTCGCCCGCGAGCTCGATGAAGCGCGCCCAGTCGCCGTGCTCCGCGGCCTTCCACGCCAGGTAGAAGGGGTCGAGCGGGATGCAGTGCCCGCCGAGCCCGGGGCCGGGGTAGAAGGGCATGAAGCCGAACGGCTTCGTCGAGGCGGCGCGGATCACCTCCCAGACGTCGATGCCCATCCGGTCGAGGATGACCTTCAGCTCGTTGACGAGGGCGATGTTCACCGAGCGGAAGATGTTCTCGAGGAGCTTGGTGGACTCCGCGACGCGAGCGTTCGCGACGCGGACGACCCGGTCGAGCGCGGCGCCGTAGAGCGCCGCGGCGGCGTCGGTCGAGGGCTCGTCCACGCCGCCGACCACCTTCGGGATCGACCGGGTGGTGTGGTCGGTCCGGCCCGGATCCTCCCGCTCCGGCGAGAAGGCCAGGAGGAAGTCCGTGGGGCAACGCAGGCCCGTCGCCTCCAGGATCGGCCGGACCTCCTCGTCGGTGGTCCCGGGGTAGGTGGTGGACTCGAGCACGACGAGCTGCCCGGGGCGGAGCCGCCCGGCGATCTGTCGCGCGGTCTCGTGGATGTAGGAGTTGTCCGGCTCGCGGTGGCGGCCGAGCGGCGTCGGGACGCAGATGAGGATGGCGTCGCACGCCGCGAGGCGATCGTGGTCGGTCGTGGCCGTGTAGCGCCCGCTCGCGACGGCCGCGGCCACGCGCTCGGCCCCGATGTGCCGGATGTAGCACTCGCCGCGCCCGAGCGCCTCCACCTTGGCGGGATCGCGATCGAACCCGATCACGGTGAACCCCGCCTCCTGGAACACGAGCGCGAGCGGGAGGCCGACGTAGCCCTGCCCGATCACCCCGACCACCGCGCTGCGCGTCGCGATCCGCTCGTCCCACGTCGTCACGGCTGCCCCCCTGTCGCGGTCTCCCCGGCGGCCATCCTTTGGTCTCCCGGCACGGCGTCGGCGGCCGGGGCCGCGCGCCGGGTTCGTCCTGCGCGGAGCACGCGCAGGACGGTGTCGATCACCTCGGCCTGGTCCTCCGGCGCGAGCGAGCTCGAGCTGGGCAGGCACAGGCCGCGCTCGAAGAGCTCCTCGGCCACCTCCCCGCCGTACCGCGGGCAGCCCGCGTGCAGCGGCTGGAGGTGCATGGGCTTCCACAGCGGCCGCGCCTCGATCTCGCGGGCCGCGAGGGCCCGGAGCACGTCGTCGCGCGAGGCGCCCGCCGCGTCCTCGTCCACGAGGAAGCAGGAGAGCCAGTGGGTGTGGAACCCGTACGGCGCCTCCGGCATCGGCGAGAGGCCGGGGACGCCCGCGAACGCCTCGCGGTAGCACCGCTCGACGGCGCGCCGCTGGGCGATCCGCTCGTCGAGCACCTCGAGCTGCCCGCGCCCGATGGCGGCGAGGACGTTGGAGAGCCGGTAGTTGTACCCGAGCTCGAGGTGGTGATAGGCGGCGCCGGGCTCGCGCGCCTGGGTGGACCAGTGCCGCGCGCGCTCCACCCACTCCGGCCGGCTCGCGACGAGCATCCCGCCGCCGGAGGTGGTGATGATCTTGTTGCCGTTGAACGAGAACGCCCCCACGTCGCCTAGGGTGCCGGCGGGGCGCCCGTGGTAGAGCGAGCCCAGCGCCTCGGCGGCGTCCTCCAGCACCGGGATCCCGTGGCGCCGGCAGATCTCGAGGATGGGATCGAGGTCCGCGCACTGCCCGAAGAGGTGGACCACCACCACCGCCCGGGGGCGTCGTCCGCGCTTCGCGCGATCCTCGAGGGCCTCGGCGAGCCGCGCCGGGTCCATGGTCCAGGTCGCGGGATCGGCGTCCACCAGCACCGGCGACGCGCCCAGGTACCGGATCGGGTTCACGCTCGCGACGAAGGTGAGATCCGAGACGATCACCTCGGTCCCCGGCCCCACGCCGAGCAGCCGCAGCCCGAGGTGGAGCGCGGCGGTGCCGGAGGCGAGCGCGACGGCCGGGCGCCCGACCCGGGCCGCGAAGGCGCGCTCGAAGGCCTCGAGCTGGGGGCCGGCGCTGGTGATCCAGTTGCTCGCGAACGCCTCGCGGACGTAGCGCTCCTCGCGCTCCCCGAGGTGAGGTACCGAGAGATAGACGCGCGGCACCCTCGCTCTCCTTTCACGCATGGTACGCCGTGAACCAGCGCGGCGGCGGCGTCCACGGACGCACCTGGCGGAGCCGCACCGGCGACCCGCCGGTCGCGCGCATCGCCGCCGGCGGCGAGGGCGGGAGCGCCACGAACGCGCGGCACCGTCGCCGCGGCGTCGAGGGCGTGCTTGACGAATGGCGAACGCCCCCCGGCCCGATCCAGCTCCCCGCCATCCGCGCCCCCGGCGTGTGCTGCAGCGCGGTGACGGTAGGCACGCGGCCCGGGCGCTCCAACGCCTGTCCGTCGCTCCGCCCCAACAGGCGGCGCCGTCGTCCTCGCGAGCGCGCGCGAGGCCCCGATGGCGCCCCTCGCTCGCCTTGACGCCACGGCGGCGCGCGGAGCGTGCCGCGGGTGGGCCACGCGGAGGGCGGATCGCCCTACCGCGGGCGCGCCGGAGCGCCGGCGACGGGGAGGCCGCCCACGGGGATGCCGGTCGCGGCGAACCCGAGGAGCGCGCCGGTCGCGAAGAGGGCCGGATCGCCTCCGCCGCGCTGCGCGAGGATCCACAGCCCGCTCGTGAGGGCGAGCCGCTCGCGAGGGAACCAGGTCGCGAGGAGGAACGTCTCGGCGACGTGGGTGGTGCGCCCGTCGGGGCGCTCGACGCGGGCCCCGGATGCGAGCACCGAGCCGTCCCAGGACCGGCTCAGCCGGGCGCGCGCCGACGCGCTCAGGTCGGTGCGCCAGGAGGCGTCGCCATCCCACGTGCTCAGCTGCGGCGCGAGCCGCAGATCGGCTCGGACCGACAAGCGGTCGTCGAGCGCGCGGAGCGAGGCCCCGGCCGCCGCCGAGGGACGGACCCGGAGCCCCGAGGTCGCCCCGGCCGCGTCCTCGTGGAGGAGGCCCAGGCCCACCGAGGCCTGCGCGTCCACGGTCGGCGTCAAGCGGCGCGAGAGCCCTCCGAGCGCGGCGGCGGCGACGGAGGTCCGCCCGACGTCCGACCGGGAGCCGGACGCCGCCACGGCGACGTCGATCCGATCGAGGCGCGTCGCCGTCCAGCCCAGGGCGGAGGCGAGCCGCGCTCCCCACACCCACGGGGCGACCGTTCGCGATTCGGGATCGAGCCCGCCGCTCGCGAGGACGGTCAGCTCGGAGCTGACGCTCGTCCGGGGATCGAGCAGCCCGCGGACGATCGCCTTCACCTCCGTCTGGGAGCGGCGGACGAGCCGCAGCGCCGGCGCCGCCTCGAGCGGCTCGTCGAGCATGGGGCGGGCGGAGACCGTCGTCCCCGCGGCCGCCGCCGCCAGGAGCCACGCTCGCCAGCTGTGCGAGATCGCGCGCTCCGCGCCGAGATCGAGGCGATGGAGGACCCCCATGGCGTCGCTCGAGCCGTCATGCGAGAGCACGAACCGAGGCTCGTACGTCGCCGAGAGCCGGGTGCGTGGGTACCCGAGCGAGAGCCCCACGCGCGGGCGGGCCTCGACCATCGGCTCGTCGATGGGCGCGGGGACGCTGGTCGAGATGGAGTAGGTGCGCGTCTCGACGCCGGCGCTCACCTCGACCTGCGGCGCCGCGGCGAGCGCCCAGAGCGCGACGGCGGCGAGGCCGGTCGGGCCCATCGCATCACTCGAAGACGACGATGTCGCCCGGCGAGAGCAGGAACGCGGCGGCGCGGCCGCCGCGCGAGAGCGCGTCGTAGCGGAAGCGGATGCGCGCCCGCTCCTGCCGCCCGTCCGTGAAGTACCCGCTCCGGAGGACGTAGATGCCGTCCGACGACGCGAAGGCCGTGAACCCGCCCGCCGCGGCGAGCGCGTCGAGCACGACCGCCCCGGCCTCGAGATCGTACCGCCCCGGTCGCGCCACCTCGCCGACGACGGTGACGCGCAGCGGCGAGGTCTCCTCGACCGTCACCGTGACGATCGGCTTCGCCACGAAGCTCTTCAGCTTGGCGGCGACCTCGCGCGCGGCGCCGTCGGGCGTCGAGCCGACGACCTCCACGTCCTGGATCAGCGGCAGCGAGATCCTGCCGTCGGTGCGGACGCGCGCGCGGGTCGTCGAGATCGCGTCCTGGTCCCAGACGCGGACGCTCAGGACGTCGCCGCGCTGGATGGCGTAGCCGGCGTCCGCGCGCCCCGGCGTCGGTCGCGCGTCCTCCGCCCAGATGAACTCGCCGGGCGCGGCGTGGCGGCAGCTCGCGAGCGGCAGCGCGAGCGCCGCTGCGAGGCAGACGGTTCGGACGGATGCGCGTGCGGCGACGGTCATGGGTCGCATGGGCGCGAGCGGCGCTCGCGTTCCCCCCCTGAGGTGCAATGGGCTTCTCCCGAGCGCGGCAATCCTAGCGCGGGGCTCCGAGGTGTGCGGAGCGGGTCGGTGGGGTCCACCGTCGGAGCGACACGGCTCGAGGCCGTGAGCGCAGGGAAGGGGGGCGGCTCCTGCGGGGAGGTGTATCTTCCCGGGCTCGGGGCGGCGCGGCCTCGAGCGGGGGCGGCGCGCGCCGGCCGGGAGACGACGTGGAACGCGACCGCGTGGAGCCGGACCGGATCCCGCCGGGAGTGTGGGTCCTCGGCGGCGTCAGCATGCTGATGGACGTCTCCTCCGAGATGATCCACAGCCTGCTGCCCCTGTTCATGGTCACGACCCTCGGCGCCGGCGCGCTCGTCGTCGGCGTCATCGAGGGGCTCGCCGAGTCCACCGCGCTCGTGGTCAAGGTCTTCTCCGGGGTGCTGAGCGACTACCTCGGCCGGCGCAAGGGGCTGGCGGTGCTCGGGTACGGCCTGGGCGCCCTGACGAAGCCCCTGTTCGCCGTCGCGCCGACCGCGAGCGTGGTGCTCGCGGCGCGCCTGCTGGATCGGGTCGGCAAGGGCGTGCGCGGCGCCCCCCGCGACGCGCTGGTCGCGGATCTCACGCCCCGGCACCTGCTCGGCGCGGCGTTCGGGCTCCGGCAATCCCTCGACACGGTGGGGGCCTTCGTCGGCCCGCTCGTCGCGGTCGGGCTGATGCTGCTGTGGGCGGACGACTTCCGGCGGGTGTTCTGGGTGGCCGTGATCCCGGGGCTCGCGGCGGTCGCGCTGCTCTCCTTCGGGCTACGGGAGCCGGAGCCCCGCGGGGGCGAGCGGCGCCGCAACCCGATCCGGCGGGAGAGCCTGCGACGGCTGGACGCCCGGTATTGGTGGGTGGTGGCGATCGGCGCGGTGTTCACGCTGGCGCGCTTCAGCGAGGCGTTCCTGGTGCTCCGCGCGCAGCAGGGCGGCATCCCGATCGCCCTCGTGCCCCTGGTGATGGTCGCGATGAACCTCGTCTACGCGCAGTCGGCGTACCCCTTCGGCAAGCTCTCGGACCGCGCGAGCCACACGCGCCTCCTCGCGCTGGGGCTCGTGGTGCTGATCGCCGCCGACCTCGTGCTCGCCGCGGCCGGCGGCTGGGGCGTGGTCCTCGCCGGCGTGGTGCTCTGGGGCGTGCACATGGGCATCACCCAGGGGCTCCTCGCCAGGATGGTGGCCGACGCGGCCCCCGCGGATCTGCGCGGCACCGCGTTCGGCTTCTTCAACCTGACGAGCGGGGTGGCCATGCTCGTCGCGAGCGTCCTCGCCGGGCTCCTCTGGCAGCGGCTCGGCCCGGCCTCGACGTTCCACGCCGGGGCCGTCTTCTGCCTGCTCGCGCTCGCCGGGCTGGCGTGGCGCCCCGCGCCCCGACCCGCCGCGGGTGCTTGAAGGCACGACGGCTGCTCCGTCGATCGCGGTGCGTTCCGCACGACGGCGTTGCAGTCCCCGCGTCCCCCGGGGTGCGCGCCGGCGGCGCGCGGGTTAAGAGACCGGCGATGGCGACCGAGCTCTGCCAGTACTGCGGCGTGGACCTGGACGCGACGCCCCCGCGCCAGGAGATCGGGTACGTGTACGGGATCGAGTGCAGCGCGTGCCCGCCCGACCGGCGGCGCTCGCTGGTCCTCGCGCGGCCGACCCGCGTCGCCGAGCTCACCTGTCCGGTGTGCGGCGCGCGCCTCGCGCCGGCGGACGAGCACCCGGATGTCCTGGTGGTGAAGGAGCTGACCTACGAGGTCTGCGACGCGTGCGGCGAGCGCTGCGGCGTGGCGGCGGTCCGAAAGCTCCGCGACGTGTCGGGCGGGACGATGTAAGGGACGAGCGGATCGGCGCGGCTCAGCGAGGCGCCAGCTCGGCGAGCGTGGCCGGACGCGCCTTGCCGCGGACGTGCTCCTCGAGCCAGCGCACCGTCTCGAAGAGCGTGTCCTGCGGGTCCCGGGCCTGGAAGCCGAGCTCGGCGACGGCCTTCGAGGAGTCGCAGTACCAGAACCGCTCGCCCATCTCGACGGAGTGCGGGTCGATGGGGGGCTCGGCGCCGCGCCAGCCCGCGAGCCGCTCGAGGAGCCGGGCGCCGGCGACGTTCAGGCGGGAGGGGAGGGCGACCCGCGGCGCCGCGACGCCGGTGAGCCGCTCGAGCCGACCGAAGAAGTCGCGGAAGGTCATGTTCGCGCCGCCGAGCAGGTAACGCTCGCCGGGGCGGCCGCGGACGAGGGCGGCGGCGAACGCACGGGCCGCGTCGCGCACGTCCACGAACGAGAGGCCGCCGGACGCCATCGCCGGGATGCGCCGCTCCATGAACTTGAAGACGACGTCCGTCGAGGAGAGGCGCGCGTCGCCGGGCCCGAGCAGGAGCGAGGGGTTGAGCACGACCAGGGGGAGGCCGGTGTCGCGGTGGATCCGGAGCGCCGCCTTCTCCTGGTAGATCTTCGAGAGGTAGTACGGCCAGTCGCCGACCACCGCGATGGGGTAGGGATCCGCCTCGGTCCCGATGCGCTCCTCCTCGAAGACGGCGGTGGTGCCGGACGACGAGGCCAGCACCACCCGCTTCACCCCCGCCGCGACGCACGCCTCGAGGAGGCGCCGCGTGCCCTGCACGTGCAGCTCGTACAGCCGCTCCGGCTCCTCCGGATCGAACGAGACCTGGCCCGCGAGGTGGAGCACCGCCTCGACGCCGTCGAGGGCGGCGCGGATCGCGTCCGCGTCCGCGTCTTCCAGGGACGCGCGCACCACCTCCGCGCCGAGCCGCTCGGCCTCGGGCGCGGCGGAGCGCTGGAGGAGGCGGAGCCGGTGCCCGCCGGCGGCGAGGAGCGGCACCAGCGTGGAGCCGAGGAAGCCGGTGCCACCGGTGACGAGGAGGTTCACGGATCCTCCCGCTTCGCGTTCGGGTCGTCCGCGGGCCTCGCCCCGGCCGCCTCCGCGGAGTCCGCCAGCCGAGCGCCCTTCGACTCCGCGCGCGCGTGGCGCGCGCTACGCTCAGGGCGAGCGGGGGTGGTCGCGGCCTCGGCGCCCGCTCCGGCGGGCTCTTCCCGAGGGAGGTGCGAGGCCGGAGGACTGCTCTTCGCGTTCGGGTCGTCCGCGGGCCTCGCCCCGGCCGCCTCCGCGGAGTCCGCCAGCCGGGCGCCCTTCGACTCCGCGCGCGCGTGGCGCGCGCTACGCTCAGGGCGAGCGGGGGTGGTCCGCCACGCGTCCCGCAGGGCCCGCACCGCGTCCTCCATCACCTTCGTCGCGGTCCGGTACGCCTCGCTCCTGGGCATCGCGGCGGTCCGCCGGCGCAGCTCGGCGACGGAGATGGGCTGACCGAACCACACCTCGAGGTCGGTGCGCTTGGGCAGGGTCGCGCCGGGCGGGAGCGCCTCGTGGGTGCCGGCGAGGAACACCGGGAGCACGTCCACGTCGCCCTGCAGGGCGAGGTAGCCGGCGGTCGGGTAGAACGAGGCCATCTCGCCGTCACGCGAGCGCGTCCCCTCCGGGAAGATGAGCAGGTGGTGGCCGCGCCGCAGCGCCTCGGCGGCCGCCCCGAGGCTCGCGCGGAGCGAGCCCTCGCGCTCCATCGGGATGAGGTTCGTGAAGTTCTCGAAGTAGGCGCGCTTGAGGGGGGTGTCGAAGAAGTAGTCCTTCGCCGCGAGGGCCGCGAGCCGCTCGCCCTCCTCGCCGAGCGCGACCTTCACGAGCCCCATGTCGAGGTGGCTCGAGTGGTTCGCCACCACGAGCACGTTCCGGTCGTGCGGGATGAACGCCTCGCCGACGACCCGCGTCCGGTACAGCTCCTGGTACAGGGCGCGCTGGCCCATCGAGAGGAGCCGCCGGCCGAGGGCGGCGAGCGGCCCCGGCACCGGGATCTCCTCGTCGTCGTCATCGTCCGCGCCGTCCTCGCGCTCCGGCGCGCGGCGCGGCGCCTCGGGCGCGTCGCCCCGTCGCACCTTGCCGCCGATCGCCCGGGCGAGCTCGCCGACGGTCTGGACCGCGTGCAGGTCCTCCGTGGCGGCCGCGGGCACGCCCGCCGTCTCCAGCGCCGCGGCGAGCTCGGTGAGCATGAGCGAGTCGAGCCCGAGATCCACCTGGAGCCGCGCGCCGGGCGTGATCTCCGCGCGCGGGCGCCGCGACACCTCCGCGAGGAGGTCGAGCAGCCAGCCGTCCTCGCCGGCGAGCTCGCCGGCCCGCTCCCGCGCGAGGCGCCCCTTCGCCGCGGCGGCCTCGAGCCGCTGCAGCTCCTCGCGGACGAGCGGACGGCGCACCTTGCGGGTGGAGGTCTTCGGCAGGTCGCCGTCGAAGAGGTGCCACGCCTTCACGCGCTGGTGGAAGGGGAGCGAGGCGGAGACCGTCCGGACGTGCGCCTCGATCGCGGCCCGGACCTCGGCGCGAACCCGGTCGCCGTACTCGGGCACGACGATCATCGCGACCTTCTCCGCGGCCCCCTCCGGCAGCCCGACGACGCAGAGCTCCTTGATCAGCTCAGGATCGCGGTAGCGCTCCTCGACCTCGTCCGGGTAGACGTTCTTCCCGTTCGCGTCGATGATGACGTCCTTCTTCCGGCCGACCAGCGTCAGGTTCCCCGCGGCGTCGAGCTTCCCGAGGTCGCCGGTGCGCAGCCACCCGTCCTCGAGCGCCTCGCGGGTCAGCGCCTCGTCCAGGCCGGGCGCCTCGCCGCCGCGCCAGTAGCCCATCATCACGTTGGCCCCGCGGGCGAGCACCTCGCCGACGCCGCTCGCGTCGGGGTCCGCGATCCGGAGCTCCACGCCGGGCAGCGCCGGACCGACGCTCCCCGCGGGCGCGCTGCCGTCGGGCTTGGAGACCGCGAGCACCGGCGCCGCCTCGGTGAGCCCGTAGCCCTCGTACAGGTCGAAGCCGAGCTCGCGGAACGCGCGCTGCACCTCGGGATCGAGCGCCGAGCCGCCGGAGATCAGGATCCGGAGCCGGCCTCCGAAGCGGCGGTGGACCGGCCAGAAGAGCACCTTGCCGAGGTTCCAGCCGAGGGCGGAGTCGCGGAGCTTCGCGTTCGCCTTCAGGAGGGCGTTCATCGCCCCCTCGACGATCCCGGGCTTCGCCGCGATCTCCTGGGTGATCCGGCGGTGCAGGAGCGACCAGAGCGCCGGGACCCCGATCATCGCGGTGACGCGCCCGTTGCCCAGCGCCTCGCCGATCCGGTCCGCGGTGAGCTCGTCGAGGTACTCGACCTCCGCGCCGCGGGAGAGCGGGACGAGCAGCCCGGCGGTGAACTCGAAGGTGTGGTGGAGCGGGAGCACCGAGAGCATCCCGTCCCGCGGGCCGAGGTCGAAGATCCCGACGAGCTTCGCCACCAGGCTCGCGAAGTTCCGGTGGGTGAGCATCACGCCCTTCGGCGTGCCGGTGGTGCCGCTCGTGAAGATGATCGACGCCACGTCGTCTGGACCGGCGCGCACGGCGGGCGCGACCCCACCGCCGGCGAGCGCCTCGCCGAGGAGCGCGACCCGCGCGCCGGGGACCGCCGCGGCGGCGCCGGCGGGGAGCCCGGGGAGCTCGGCCGCCGCCTCGTCGGAGAGGAGCCCGAGCCGCGCCCCCGCCGCGCGCCAGAGGTTCAGGAGCTCCGCCTCGGAGAGCTTCGGGTCCACGGGCACCGCCGCCGCGCCGGCCCGGAGGATCCCGAAGTAGGCCGCCGCCCACTCGGGCCGGTTCTCGGAGGCGAGCATCACCCGGTCGCCGTGGCCGACGCCGGCGGTGGCGAGGAACGCCGCGATCCGGTCGGACAGGGCGCGCAGCTCGCCGTAGGTGACCCGCTCCTTCGCGCCGCCGGCGAGCCGCAGCGCGGTCCGGTCCGGCCAGCGGGCGCAGGCCGCGTCCAGGAGCTCCAGGAGGTCGCGGTGCGGCTTCGTGGGGCGCGCGCCCCGCTCGGCCTCCTCGTCGAGGCCGGGGAAGACCCACTCCTCCATCCCCTTCATGTGCACGTCGAGCCAGTAGCGCCGCCAGTCCAGCGCCTCGGGGTCCCACGGGATGCGCGCGCGATCCGCCGGGGAGAGCCGGTCGCGGAGGGCGCGGATCCCGGCGCAGCGGAACACGTACCGGTTCTCCCAGACGAAGGGCAGGTACAGCTCCCAGAGCGCCTCGACCTGCTCGAGCCGCCGGGTCCACTCGTCGAGCCCCTCGTCGAGCTCGTGGGCGAGGGCGGAGAGCCGCGGCGCGCCCCAGCGCGGGACGTGCTCCCGGAGCAGCCGCCGCGCGCCCCGGGCGAGCCCGGCGAACGCCGGCGCGGAGAAGGCCTGGTAGTGCGCGCGAGAGATCGCGTACGGCTCGATCCGGGCGACGAGCTTGTTCCAGGTGGCGTTCCCCTCCTCGCGCTCCCGGTAGAACTTGCGGCGGTAGAGGGCGGTCAGCTCGACCGCGCGCGTCGCCCAGAGCGGGTTCGTGTCGCCGCTCGCGAGGTGGTAAACGCGGCCGAGCGGGGCCCCCTCCGCGCCCGCCGTCGGCCTGCCCGCGGCGGCCGTCGCGCGCAGCGCGTCGCGGCGCTCGAGCAGCTCGGCCGAGATCGCGAGGAGGCCGGCCGCGACGAGATCCACCGGGACGACGTCGAGGATCGCCTGGTCGGAGATCGGGAAGGCGCGCTGCCCCCGGAGGCCCATGAACGCGAGCGGCGCGCTGGTGGTGAAGCCCTCGTTCCAGCCCGGGAAGGGGTACCGGAGCGCGCTCTCGACGATCGACGGCCGGACGATCGCGTGGAGGACGCCGCTCGCCGCGATCGCCTGCTCGCCGAGCGACTTCGTGTAGGTGTACGTGTTGGGCCAGCCCCAGTGGCGGGCCCGCTCCATCCCGACCTCGACGAGCCGCTCGGACAGCCACAGCCGCCTCTCGCGCCCCATCGCGAGGCGGAGCGCCTTCTCGTCGTCGCGCGGGCGCCCCTCGGCCTCGAGCCGCTCCAGCGCGCGATCGCGGAACCGCGACTGCTGGACGCGGTCCTCGGCGGCCGCGCGGACGTCGGCGATCCGCCGCTCCGCGTCGGCGAGCTCCGCGTCGAGGTCGAAGTCTGCGCCGTCGAGCGCGGGCGTGCGGGGCCGGCCCTGCACGCCCCCGCGCCGGGGGCACTAACCCCCGCTCGGCGCCTCCGCCCACAACCCCCCCGCGCCGGTGCCGGCGACGAAGCAGGTGGAGACGTGGACGAGCGCCGCCCCGGTCCGGCGGCAGAGCTCGAGCGCGTGCCGCGGACCGCGCACGTTCACCCCGAGCGCGAGCTCGAGCGACGGGTCGAAGTCCACGAGCCCCGCCGAGCCGAGGACGAGGTCGAGCCCCTCGAGCCGGGCGAGGTCGGCCGCCGGGATCCCGAGGAGCGGAGCGGAGACGTCGCCGGCGATGGGGACGCACTTCTCGTGCACGAAGGCGTCGAAGCCCGCGCCGTGACGCGCGCGGAGCGGGTCGAACGGCCGGCCCGAGACGACCTTCCCGAAGAAGCGGGCCTCGGGGGTGCCGCCGGTGCCGGGGCGGACGAGGACGAAGACCTTCCCGATCCCGGGGTAGCGGTCGAGCAGCAGCGAGAGGGCGACCTTGCCGACGAAGCCGGTCGCGCCCGTGACGAGGATCCGGCGGCCGGCCAGGAGGCGCGCCACGTCGAGGGGCGGCCGCGCGACCGGCGCGGTCGAGTCGGGCCGGCGCGTCGCGGGGGCGGCGGGGACGTGGGGACCGTGGGCCCCGTTCTTCCCGTGCGGTCTCATCCGAGGTTCTGGGTCATCACGATGGGCGGGTGGTGCATCATCGCGATCTCCGCGCCGCGCCCGTGGGTGGAGCGCGCCATGTCGATGGCCTCGGCGAGGGTCTCGGCCGTGTCCCAGCCGAGGATCCGCGGTACGTGCGCGTTGTCGGCGCCGACCGCGATGATCCGGCCCATGTGCTGCCGACCGTTCTCGCCCCAGTACCACATGAAGAAGGGGTGGGCGCCGTGGTACGCGTGGCCCGTCCGGTACAGGTGGACGTAGGTCGGGTTCTCGGCGAACTCGCGCTCGTACTTCGCCTCGAGCACCTTCGAGTCGCGCGTCTCCGGCAGGATGCGGTGGAAGAACTCGATGTAGCTCGGGTGGTGGACCGGGTCGAAGACGTCCGAGCAGGGGTGGGTGAGGATGAGCGTGCCGCCCTTCTTGAGGAGCGGCTTCCCCCGGTAGAAGTTGAAGAAGTACCCGCAGGCCATCACCTGGACGAGGAGCGGGTTCAGGATCGAGTTCACGTTGTACGGCGAGATGAACGGCACGCCGAACACGAGCACGTCGGCCTGGAAGTCCACGTCCACCGCGTACTGCGCCCAGCTCGCCTTCAGGATCTTTGCGTGCGTCGGCTCCGTCTTCCCCGCCGCCACCGCGATGACGTCGTAGGCCGCCGGCACGGCGTGGAACATCTTCCGCTTCGCCGCCGCGGGCAGGCGCGCGAGGGTGGCCTTCATCGCGGCGAGCTTCAGCCGGTCCACCTCGCCGTAGGCCTCCTCGCGCTTCATGAGGAAGTCGAGGGGGCCGTCGAACATCCGGTTGTTGACCGTCGTCTCGATGTGGAAGACGTTCAGGTGCTCGTCGACCACCTTCCCGATCCGGTCGATCGAGCGGTGCATCTCCGAGCGCTCCGGGTCCATGTACGAGTCGCTCTTCGCGATGTGCTCCGGCGTGTGGTGCGCCTTCACGCCCGCGTAGTTCGTGAGCCCGGTCCCCACCGACTTGTGCCCGCCGTCCATCGGGACGAAGTTCACGTTCACGTAGATGACGAGGTCGGACTCGGCCGCGCGGCGGTTCACGACGACCTGCTCGCCGTGGCGGGTCTCCCCGAGGACCACCAGGCCGTCGGGATCCTCCGCGTCGTGGTTGTAGTAGCGGTCCGGGTAGAAGGCGTCGAAGATCTCCGCGCCGACCATCCGCTTCATCTCGCCCTGCGTCATGTGCCGGTGCAGGCACACCGCGATGACGAGGTGCACGTCGTCCACGCCGGAGTCGGCGAGGAGCGGGAGGATCACCTCGAGCACCTGCTGCCGCACGTCGGGCGTGCGCATGGGGGGCAGCGGGAGCGAGATGTCGTCGAGGGCGATCGTCACCTTCATGCCCGGCCGGAGCAGGGCGTGGAGCGGCGGCGACTCCTCGGGCCGGTTGATGGCCTGGCGGATCGCGGCCTTGACGTTGGGGAGCCCCTCGATGGGCGGCTTCGGGAAGACGATCTTCGTCCCGACCGGCAGGTCTTCGACGAGCAGGTCCTCGCCCGAGAAGAGCACGCGCGGCGGCGAGTCGGTGTCGGTGGTGACGATCTGCTCGGTCGTCTCGTAGAACCGCTCGAGGCTCCGCGGCGTGCGCATGGCGATCTAGGCCTCCGTGGTGCGCAGGATCGGCCACTCGTACGCCCGGGCGACGCGGGCGAGGCGCGCGTCGGGGTTCACCGCCGCGGGGTGGCCGACCACCGCGAGCATCGGGTAGTCGCTGAAGGAGTCGGAGTACGCGAAGCTGTGCTCGAGGGCGACCCCGCTCCGCACGCACCAGTCGCGGATGACGAGGGCCTTGTGCGCGCCCTCGATGATGGGCGGGACGACCTGACCGGTGGCGTGCCCCTGGACGAACCGCATCCGGTTCGCGATGAGGTCGTCGGCGCCGAGGTGGGCCGCGAGGCGACGGACGGTGAAGTCGAGCGCGCCGGTGACGAACACGATCCGGCACCCCGCCCGCCGCGCCTCGTCCACCAGCCGCCGTGACCCAGGGTGAATCGCCGGCTCCAGGACGTCCTCGAACAGCTCGTCGGCGAGCGTCTCGAGCCGGTCCTCGCTCTGGCCGCGGTAGTACGAGTAGAAGAGCTCGTTGAACGCCTTCCGGTCGAGCCGGTCGGCGGCCATGAAGAGCGGGACGGAGAGGAGCGTCTTCGCCGTCTTCCAGGCGGTCCCGAACAGGGACCCCTGGTTCATCGCGTAGAACGCGAAGGCGTGCACGATGTTCGTGCGGACGAGCGTGCCGTCCACGTCGAAGAACGCGGCCTTTTCGCGATCGGTCATCCGGATTTCGAGAAGTAGACCGCCCCGGCGGCCGTTGGCAAGGTCGTTTGCACCCCCTTCGGGGGCCCTGGCGGGCGCGTCATAGCCACCCGGCCTGACGGTACCAGTCGGCGGCGCGACCGATCGACACGGCGAGGGGGGTGGCGGCGACGAACCCGAGCCGCTCGCGCGCCTTCGCAGGGTCGCAGCGCCACCCCGGGGCGAGGACCTGGGCCGCGAGCTTGCGGTTGAGCGGCAGGCGACGCCCGGTGATGCCCGTCACGAGCTCCGCGAGGCGCGCCGCGCCGCGGACGAGGAGGGCAGGGACCGGAACCCGCCGCGCGCGCACGCCGAGCGCCCGCGCCGCCTCCTGCATGAGCCCGCGAGCGGTGGTGGCGTCGGGCGAGGCGAGGAAGAAGACCTCGCCGCGCGCCTCGGGGCGGTCCGCGAGGAGCAGGAACCCGCGCGCGCAGTCGTCCACGTCGATCCAGGAGAGCGGGCGGTCGCCCAGGTCGAGCACGAGGCCGGCGCGGGCGATCCGGAAGAAGAAGAGGTTCTCCCGGTCGCCCGGCCCGACGATCCGCGGCGGCCGCGCGACCGCCACCGGGAGCCGGTCCGCGTACGAGAGGGCGATCCGCTCCGCCTCGGCCTTCGACGCACCGTACGGCTCGACGGGCGCGAGCGGCGCGTCCTCCCGGACCGCCTCGCGAGACGGGGCCACGGCGGCGCGGGAGCCGGCGAGGACGAAGCGCGAGAGCCCGGGCGCCGCGGCGAGGCAGGCGTCGAGGAGGAGCCGGGTGGACCCCGCGTTCACCCGGAGGAACTCCGCCGGATCGGTCGCGCGGCGCACGCCCGCGAGGTGGTGCACCACGTCCACCCCCGCGACCGCCCGGCGGAGCGTCGCGGGATCGGTCGCGTCGCCCACCACCGGCTCCGCCCCGAGCGCCGCGACGGCCTCCGGCGCGCGGCGCACCAGGGCGCGGACCGCGTCCCCGCGCGCGACCAGCGCCCGCACCAGGGCCTGTCCGAGGAAGCCTCCCGCGCCGGTGACGAGCGTTCGCATGGTTGCCGTGGGTGAAGCACGCGCTCGCGCGGGCGTCAATCAGAGTTCAGGGCTGCGAGCGAGCCATGACCGTGACCGTGACCGTCTTCCGTCACCGTTCCCCGTGCCCGCCTCCCGTGTCCCGTGGCCCGTGGACCGTGAAGCCGTCGGACCACGGGGATCGGGCCACGGGCGACGGGAAGCGGTTCACGGATCACGGAGAAGCCGGTGACGGTGACGGTCACGGGCACGGGCACGGGATAGCCGGGTTCGGGTTCGGGTTCGCGTTCGGGTTCGCGTTCGGGGGCGGGCGTGCCTCCCTCGGGGCTCCCTCGCGTCCCCCTCACCGCTCCGGGTATCCTCCGCCTCGATGACCACCATCGCCCGCTCGGTGTGCCCCTTCGACTGCCCGGACTCGTGCGGGCTGCTCGTCGAGGTGGAGGGCGGCCGCGCGGTGAAGGTGCGCGGCGACCCGGCGCATCCGTACTCGCAAGGCACCCTCTGCCCCAAGATGAACGGGTACGATCGAACGGTCCACTCGCCCGACCGGCTCCTGCACCCGCTGGTGCGGACCGGCCGCAAGGGCGCGGGGGAGTTCCGCCGGGCGAGTTGGGAGGAGGCGCTCCGGCTCGTCGCCGGGCGCTGGAAGGCGATCCTCGCCGAGAGCGGCGGCGAGGCGCTGCTGCCGTACTCCTACGCCGGGTCGATGGGGCTCGTGCAGCGCAACGCGGGGATGGCGCTGTTCCACCGGCTCGGCGCGACCCGGCTCGAGCGGACGATCTGCACGCCGGCCCAGGGCGCGGGCTGGAGCGCGGTGATGGGGCGGACGCCCGGCCCGTCGCCGGACGTCGTCCTCGACTCGGACCTGGTGGTCCTCTGGGGCTGCAACGCGGTCGCCACGAGCCTCCACTTCGCGCGGCGCGCGCAGGAGGCGCGCCGGCGCGGCGCGCGCGTGATCCTCGTGGACACCTACGCGAACCACAGCGCGGCGATCGCCGACGACGTGGTCCTCGTCCGGCCGGGCGCCGACGCGGCCCTCGCCCTCGGGATCGTGCACGTGCTCGCGCGCGAGGGGCTCGCCGACGAGCGGTTCCTCGCGGCGGAGGCGGTCGGGTGGCCGGAGCTCCGCGCCCGGGCCCTCGCGGAGTACGCGCCGGAGGCGGTGAGCCGCGTCACCGGCCTCGCGCCCGCCGCGGTGGAGGCGCTCGCGCGGACCCTCGCCGCGGCCCGGGCGCCGTTCCTCCGGATCGGCGGCGGCCCGTCGCGGTACGGCAACGGGGCGATGACGATCCGCAGCGTCGTCGCCCTCGCGGCGGTGCTCGGCGTCCACGGGCGAAAGGGCGGCGGCTGCCTCGTCTCGACGTCCACCTCCGCCGCCTTCGATCTCGCGCCGTTCACCGGCGAGGACCTCCTCCCGCGCCCCACCCGGCAGGTCAGCATGAACCAGCTCGGGCGGGCGCTCGCCGAGCTCTCGGACCCTCCGATCCGGGCGATGTACGTCTGGGGATCGAACCCGGCGGCGGTGGCGCCGGACCAGAACGCGGTGCTCCGCGGCCTCGCCCGGGAGGACCTGTTCCTCGTGGTGCACGAACGGTTCATGACCGACACGGCCCGCCACGCCGACGTGGTGCTCCCGGCGACGACGTCCCTCGAGCACGCCGATCTCTACCGGTCCTACGGGCACTACGCGGTCCAGCGGGCCCGGCCGGCGATCCCGCCGCTGGGCGAGGCGCGGTCGAACTGGGACGTGTCCCGGGCGCTCGCCGCCGCGATGGGGCTCGAGGAGCCGCTCTTCCGGATGAGCACGGACGAGGTGATCGAGCTCCTCCTCGCCCGCGCCGCTCCGGAGTGGGTCTCCGCCGCCGCCCGCGCCCGGCTCGACTCGGGCGAGGCGGTCACGCTCGCGCCGCCGCCCGGCCCGCGCTGGAGGACGCCCTCCGGCAGGATCGAGCTCCTGAACCGGGCGGAGCCCGAGCCGCTCCCGCGCTACCTGCCCGCCCACGCGGACGGCGACCCGCTCCCGCTGCGCCTCGTGACGGCGCCGGCGCTCTACACGCTCAACTCCTCCTTCCAGGAGCGGCCGGAGCTCCGCGAGAAGGCCGGCGGGATGGCGCTCCAGCTCGGCCCCGCGGAGGCCGCGCGCCGCGGGCTCGCCGACGGGCAGCGGGTGGTCGCCTGGAACGCGGTCGGCGAGGCGACGTTCGTGCTCCGGGTCCGGGAGGGCGTTCCGCCCGGGGTCGCGGTCGCCGAGGGCGTGTCCTGGCTCGCGCACGCCCCGGGTGAGCGCAACGTGAACGCCCTCACCTCGCAGCGGCTCACGGACCAGGGGCGGGGCTCGACCTTCTACGACAACAGGATCGACGTGCGGGCGGGGTGATGTGCGCGGCTCGCGGCCTGATGGCGAGACCCGCTCGCATCGAGCTCGCGACGCTCGACGCAAGCGGGTGAGGCCATGAGTTCGATCGGGGTCGAGGTCGGGCCCGGCGGTCCGAGGTCGTGTCGCTCCGCGAGGCCGCCGCCTCGCCGCGGCAATGTGGACCGGTGAAGTCCCAAAAAGCCGCGTCGTTCCGGGGGCTTCTGGAGGTGGGCGCGGCTGACACCCAGGGGGCGCCCGTGCTATAGGGCATCGCTTCCGAACACTTCACCCCGCTGTCCGATACTCCGAAGGAGGAGCCAGTGATCGAGGCGTACCTGAAGCACGAGGCCGAGCGGAAGGCGCAGGGCATCCCCCCGAAGCCCCTCGATCCCGAGCAGACCCGCGAGCTCGTCAAGCTGCTCGAGAACCCGCCGAAGGGGCAGGAGCAGTTCCTGCTCGGGCTGATCCGCGATCGCGTGTCCCCCGGCGTCGATCCGGCCGCCGAGGTGAAGGCGGCGTTCCTCGCCGACGTCGTGGCCGGCAAGAAGAAGTGCCCGCTCATCTCCCGCAAGGACGCGGTGGAGCTGCTCGGCACGATGATGGGCGGCTACAACATCCCGGCGCTCGTCGCCGCGCTGAAGGACGCCGAGCTCGCCGACGCCGCCGTGAAGGCGCTGTCCCACACGACCTACGTCTACGCTGCCTTCGACGACGTGCTCGCGCTGTCCAAGACCAACGCGGCCGCCAAGAAGGTGGTGGACTCCTGGGCGAAGGCCGAGTGGTTCACCAACCGCCCCGCGTTCCCCGAGACCCTGAAGCTCAAGGTCTTCAAGGTGGACGGCGAGATCAACACCGACGACTTCTCGCCCGCCGGCGACGCCTCGACGCGCCCGGACATCCCGCTCCACGCCCTCGCGATGGGCAAGACCCGCTTCAAGGGCGGCCTCGCCACGATCGCGCAGTTCCGCGCCGACGGCTTCCAGGTCGCCTTCGTGGGTGACGTGGTCGGCACCGGCTCCTCGCGCAAGTCGGCCTGCAACTCGGTCCTCTGGCACATCGGCGAGGACATCCCGTTCGTCCCGAACAAGCGGCGGAGCGGCGTGATCATCGGCGGCGTCATCGCCCCGATCTTCTTCAACACCGCCCAGGACTCCGGCGCGCTCCCGATCCGGACCGACGTCACGAAGCTCAAGACGGGCGACGTGATCGTCGTGGACACGAAGAAGGGCGAGGTCCGGTCCGAGAAGGGGGAGGTCCTCTCCAACTTCAAGATCGAGCCGGTCACCCTCGCGGACGAGTTCCGCGCCGGCGGCCGCATCCCGCTCATCATCGGCCGCGCCCTCACCGACAAGGCCCGCAAGGCCCTCGGGATGCCGGCGATCACGATCTTCGCCGAGGTGAAGAACCCGCAGCCGAAGGCGGGCCAGGGCTTCTCGCTCGCCCAGAAGATCGTCGGCCGCGCGTGCGGCATCCCGGGCGCGCTGCCCGGCGGCTACTACGAGCCGAAGATGACGACGGTCGGCTCG
Source organism: Anaeromyxobacter oryzisoli (assembly GCF_022690765.1). Lineage (GTDB taxonomy): Bacteria > Myxococcota > Myxococcia > Myxococcales > Anaeromyxobacteraceae > Anaeromyxobacter > Anaeromyxobacter oryzisoli. The sequence goes on from NZ_JALCZA010000020.1 coordinate 37,742, forward strand.
CAGGACACCACCGGCCCGATGACGTCCGACGAGCTCAAGGAGCTGGCCTGCCTCAAGTTCCAGGCGCCGATGGTGATGCAGTCGTTCTGCCACACGGCGGCGTACCCGAAGCCGGCCGACGTGAAGATGCACAAGACGCTGCCCCAGTTCATCCAGGAGCGCGGCGGCGTGGCGCTCCGGCCCGGGGACGGCGTGATCCACTCGTGGCTCAACCGGCTCCTCCTCCCGGACACCGTCGGCACGGGCGGCGACTCCCACACGCGGTTCCCGATGGGCGTCTCCTTCCCGGCGGGCTCGGGCCTCGTCGCGTTCGGCGCGGCGCTCGGCTTCATGCCCCTCGACATGCCGGAGTCCGTGCTGGTCCGGTTCAAGGGCCAGCTCAACCCCGGGATCACGCTGCGTGACGTGGTGAACGCGATCCCGCTCTGGGCGATCAAGAAGGGCCTCCTCACCGTCCCGAAGAAGAACAAGAAGAACGTCTTCAACGGCCGGATCCTCGAGATGGAGGGGCTGCCGGATCTCACCGTCGAGCAGGCGTTCGAGCTGACCGACGCGGCCGCGGAGCGCAGCGCCGCGGCGGCCTCGGTGGACCTCTCCGAGAAGAGCGTCGCGACCTACCTCCGGTCGAACGTGGCGCTCATGCGGAAGATGATCGCCGACGGCTACGGCGCGAAGGAGACCCTCGAGAACCGCATCGCGGCCGTCGAGGCGTGGCTCGCGAAGCCGCAGCTCCTCCGCGCGGACAAGAACGCACAGTACGCGGCGGTCATCGAGATCGACCTCGCGGAGATCACCGAGCCGATCCTCGCCTGCCCGAACGACCCGGACGACGTGAAGGTCCTCTCCGAGGTCGCCGGGACGAAGATCGACGACGTGTTCCTCGGCTCCTGCATGACCAACATCGGCCACTTCCGTGCCGCCGGCGAGATCTGGCGGGGCGGCAAGTTCACCGGCACCGTCCGGACCTGGCTCTGCCCGCCGACGCGGATGGACCAGGCGGAGCTCAAGGGCGAGGCGTACTTCTCGGTCTACAGCGCCGTCGGCGCGCGGGTCGAGATCGCCGGCTGCTCGCTCTGCATGGGCAACCAGGCGCGCGTGCCGGACGGCGTGAACGTGTTCTCCACGTCCACCCGTAACTTCGACGACCGGATGGGCAACGGCGCGCGGGTGTTCCTCGGCTCCGCCGAGCTGGGCGCGGTGACGGCGAGCCTCGGGAAGCTCCCGACGCCGGCCGAGTACTTCGCCGCGTACCGCGAGAAGATCGCGCCGAAGGCGGCGCAGCTCTACCGGTACCTGCAGTTCGACGAGCTGCCCGAGTACAAGGGCCTCCGCGTCGTCGCGTAGCGCGAGGCGGACGAGCTGAAGCGGGGGGCCGCGTCCGGCGACGGGCGCGGCCCTCTTGCTTTACAGCTAGATCCCCGCTCCCCGATCGAGCTCCCACAGCCGCTCGTCGAGCGCCCGCTCGATCCAGGCGAGGTGCCGCTGCTCGTCGGCGGAGCCGCGGCGGACGACCTCGAGCACGTCCGGGGGGAACGGCCGCGCGAGTGCGCGGGCGTAGGTCGAGGTGGTGAGCTGCTCGTTCGAGCGCATCGCCTCTAGGGCCTGCTGCGTCCCCAGGCGCGCCCGCAGCCCCGTCATCCCGCCGAGGAGCGTGCCCTTCACGTCCGGCTTCAGCTCGGGGGGCTCCCTGTTCATCCGGAGCAGCACCTGGGAGAGCTCCACCACGTGCCGCTGGTGGTCGAGCTTGAAGGTGGCGAGCTGGTGCGGGACGGTGCCCTCGCCGAGGGCACCGAGGGCCCGGTCGTAGGCGAGCACCGCGTCGGTGTCGAGCTGGAGCAGCTCTTCGAGCGCCTCGGCGATCTCCTGGTTCGTCATCGGCCCCTCCCTCCTCGCGCGGTCCGAGGAGAAGCTGGGAACGCCGGCGACGCGGTGCAGCCCGCCGCCGGCCGCGCGGAGGGAGCGCCTCGCCGGAGGGCGGCGGCCGGCGGTGCACGGGCGCCGGGCCGCGCGGCGGACGGACGTGGGGAAGCTCGGCCGCATCCGCCCCCCGTGACCGTCACCCGTGACCGTCACCGTCACCGGCCTCTCCGTGACCCGTGAACCGGGTTCCGTGGCCCGTGGCCCGGCTTCCGTGGTCCGACGGCGTCGGATCACGGGCCACGCGCCACGGGAGGCCGGAGGCGGGCACGGGAAACGGTCACGGTGACGGGCACGGGCACGGGTGCGGAAGGCCCCTTCCCGCGACCGCGTGCGGCGTGCACCATGCACGCATGCCGAAGGTGCGCGCCATCGAGATCGTCGAGGATTGCACGTCGCGGGCCCGTCTCGACGAGGGCTTCCTCCGGCTGAAGCGCCTCCGCGCGGTGAACCGCCGCGAGGACGGGAGCGCCTCGCCGGAGTACCGGATCGACGTCATCGACCGCCCGACGCTCGACGCGGTGGCGGTCTGCGTCTGGGCGCGGACCGCGCGAGGCGTGGAGGTCCTCACGCGCCGCGGGCTGCGCCCGGCGGCCTATTTCCGGCGAGGAAAGCGCACCGCGCTGCCGGAGCGGGAGTACCTGCTCGTCGAGGAGATCGTCGCCGGCGTGCTCGAGCCGGGCGAGCTCGGGCTCGAGGCGCTGCGGCAGCGAGGCGCCGAGGAGGTCCGCGAGGAGGCCGGCCTCGAGGTCGCGCCCGGCGCGCTGCGACCGCTCGGTGGCCCGTTCTTCGCGCTCCCCGGGATCTCCTCGGAGAAGATCCACCTCCTGGAGGTCGAGGTCCCCCGGCCGTCCGGACCGGACCGCCTCGACGCGCCGGGCGACGGCGACGGCTCGCCGCTCGAGGAGGGCGCGTCGCTCGAGTGGCGGACGCTCTCCGCCGCGCTCCGCGCGTGCGACGCCGGCGAGCTCGAGGACGCGAAGAGCGAGCTCGCGTTCCGGCGGCTCGCGGCGCGCCTCGGGGCCGGCTGAGAGCTCGTCGAAGAATTCGACGAGCTCTCAGGCCGACCCGCGTGAGCGGGGCGGCGGGGAGGACGCGAGAGGGCCCGACCGCGTGCGCGGCCGGGCCCCCCTGCGCCCCCGGTGGGGGATCCCTACTGCGTCGTCACCGCCGCGGGCTCGGCGACCGGGTGGACCTTGTCCACCGGCGCCACCGCTCCAGCCCCCGTGCCGTGGCAGAGCTGGCAGTTCTGGTCGTTCGCCTGCGGACCGCCGGAGTGGTTGCAGTCCCCCGTCGCGGTGGCGTTGCACAGCCCGAGCCCGGCCGTGTTGTCGAAGTGCACGCGGTCGTGGCACGCGGTGCAGACCGCGATGGTCTTCGGGATCCGGGTGTTGTCGGCGGGATTCGCGACGTCCGCGCCGGTGTCCACCGTCGTGTCATGCGCCACGGCCGGCAGCGGCGGCACGAACGTGGTGCCCTGGTGGCAGATCAGGCAGTTGCCAGGGTCGTTCGGGAAGCCGACCGGGAACGTGTTCGTCGAGCCGCCGAAGCCGATCACGACGAACGGGTTCTGGCGGATGCGATCCCCGTGGACGGCGTGGATCAGGACCTTGAAGTCGATCGGCGCCTCGGGCTTGAGGGGCGGCGGGCTCGACGCCGACTGGCTGGCGAGGCGCTGACCCTCGTCCGTGGCGTCGGGGTTGTGGCAGACCGCGCAGACCTGGGTCGTGCCGGTCCGGTTCGAGCCGTGCGCCGTGAGGAGGCTGTGGCAGGCGTTGCACTTCGCCGTCGCCACGACCACGCGCCGGGCGGGGCCGTTGGCCGCGCCGCTCGCGTCGTAATACTTCACGTCGTTCGTCACGGTGAGCCGGAGGAACGTCGTCGGGTTCACCTGGAACGCCGGGTGCCCCTCGATCGCGACCGTGAAGGAGCTCCCGGCGGGGACGGCCGTCGGCGACGTGACCTGGAACACACCCGCCTGGCCGGAGACCGGCGTCGCCGTGGCGAGGGCGTCGATCTGCACCGCCTGGCCGGGCGAGGGGCTGCTGCCGGTGAGCGTGCCGCTCCCGACGTTGGTGTAGTCCTCCGACGGCCAGCCGATGTCCACGAAGAGCCGGCTCGAGCCGGAGCCCGGGGTGGGCGGGGTCACCGTGGGGAACGCCCAGGGCGGGTCCACCGTGCCGCCGCCGGAGGCGTTGATCACGTAGGGCTTGTTGTTGTTGGTCGGATCGACCACGTGGAACTGGACCACCGGCTTGCGGTCGGCGCCGAGCGAAACGGACGTGATCTCGTACTTGAACTTGGCGCTCTGGACCGCGACCTGGTTCGTGTGGACCGTCTTCACCTCGTCCGGCGTGTGGCAGTTCGTGCACGCGGTGGCGGGGGTGATGTCCACGGGGTGGCGGCAGGGCGCGGTCACGCCCACCGCACAGACCGTCGTCGGGCCGCTCCCCGCGGTCGCGAACACGTTGTTGTCGTGGCAGGACGTGCACGCGGCCTCCGAAGGCGCGGTGTTCCAGCGATCGGCGTTCGCGCCCTGGTGACACGCGGTGCAGTCGTCGATCGACCGCGGGAAGACGACGTCGCTGAAGTCCTGGACCGCGGAGGCCGGGATCGTCGCCGGGTTGCCCGGCGCGAAGCCCACGATCTCGAACTTGCCGCCGCTCACCACGGACGGGAGGCTGCTGCCCCGGTGGATCTTGTGGACCATCACCTTGAAGTTCACGGTGTTGCCGGTCTCGGGGTCGGTGGTCTGGGGCGAGTGGCAGGTGATGCAGAGCTGCGTGCCGGTGCGGCGATCGTGCGCCTCGAGCGTGCCGTGGCAGACGTTGCACGCGCTGTCCTTCACCACCTCGAGCTTCTGCGCCGTGCCGCCGTTCGGGACGAAGTTGAAGGTCGAGTTCGCGGGGTGGCCGGGGTCGTTCGCCGTCGCCAGGGTCCGGGTCGCCCACATGCCGGCGGTCCAGGTCTTGGCGCGGTCGAGATCGGTCCGGGTGGGCGGCGCCGAGAACGTGTACTTGAAGACGCCGCTCCCCTGCGACACGAGCCGCGCCGAGAGGTCCGGGTCGGCCGTCGGCGCGGCGTCCGCGATGGCCTGGTTCGCGCTCGGGAGCGCCGGCTGCTGCGCCGCGGCCCCCTCCTCCGGGATGAAGGGCTTGCCGGCGGTGCTGCGCTCGTACGCGGACAGGTAGTCACCGCTGTCCTGGAGCTGGGCGAGCATGAACCGGGGCGCGGTGGTCCTCGGCGCGACCGCCGGGGACGCGGCGCCGTTCTTGATCTCCTGGATGAGGTCGATCGGGTTGCCGGACTTGTCGGTCACCTTGAACGTGACCGAGGGTGCGCCGGTGGCGGGGACGTCCACCGACTGGATCGCGAGGTTCAGCTCACCGGGTTGCGCGGTCGGCGGGGGAGGCGTCGGCGGTGCGCCGCCGCCTCCTCCTCCGCCGCCGCAGCCGCCCAACGCCACGGCCGCGAAGAGTGCCCCCACCGTCGCCAGGAACGCGAATCCGCGCCACCATCGGTGTTGCATGCGTCCTCCCTTCAGGTCCGGCCGTTCCACGCGCACGCGCACGACGGGCGCGCAGCGCCTCGTGCCAGGGTGCCTCTCGGCCGCGCGGGCGGCACCTCTCACGGTGGGGGCGCACACACGAGGGCGTTGCGGAATACGATGGAAGAACCTGACGAAGGTCACGCCCTGGCGGCTCGCGGCTCGCGGCCCGGCCGACGGCACGGGCGCTCGCCCGGCGCCTTTCGCGGCGCGGCGCTCCGAACGTCCGCGCCTCTCGGCGCGCCTTCCCGTACACTGCGGGAGAACGGAGGACGCCGATGACCGATCGCCGCCGCAGCCCCCGCCCCGCCCCCCGCACGCGGCTCGAGCGCGACACGATGGGAGAGGTGCCCGTCCCGGCGAGCGCGCTGTACGGCGCGCAGACGGCGCGGGCGGTCCGGAACTTCCCGATCTCCGGCCTGCGGGCGCACCCGGCGTACGTGGACGCGACGGTGCGCGTGAAGATCGCGGCGGCGCGGACCAACGCCCGGCTCGGCCTGCTCCCGCGCAGGAAGGCCCGCGCCATCGAGCAGGCGGCGAGGGAGATCCTCGCCGGACGGCACCGCGACCAGTTCGTGGTGGACGTGTACCAGGCCGGCGCGGGGACCTCGCACAACATGAACGTGAACGAGGTGCTCGCGAACCGCGCCGCGGAGCTGCTCGGCGGGCGGCGCGGGGACCGGGCGCTCGTCGATCCGAACGACGACGTGAACATGGCGCAGTCCACGAACGACGTGGTGCCGACCGCGATCCGGCTCGCCGCCCTCGAGCTCGCCCCCGAGGTGCTCGCCGCGCTCGCCGCGCTCTCGGCGACGCTGGAGGAGAAGGCGCGCGCGTGGGACGGGATCGTGAAGTCCGGCCGGACCCACCTCATGGACGCGACGCCGATCCGGCTGGGGCAGGAGGTGTCGGGGTGGGCCTCCGCGCTCGCGGCGGCCGCCGGGCGGGTGCGGGACGCGCTCCCCGAGCTGTCGGTGCTCGGGATCGGCGGGACCGCGGTCGGCACCGGGCTGAACGCGGATCCCCGCTACGCCCGGCGCGTCGTCGCCGAGCTCGAGCGGCTCACCGGGATCCCGCTCACCCTCGCGTCCAACCCGTTCTACGCGATGCAGTCGCTCGCGCCGTTCGTCGCCCTCTCGGGCGCCCTCCGCGCCGCGGCGCTCGAGCTCGTCCGGATCGGCGGCGACGTCCGCCTCCTCGGGAGCGGCCCGAACACCGGCCTCGGGGAGCTGCGGGTGCCGGCGGTGCAGCCGGGGTCCTCGATCATGCCCGGGAAGGTGAACCCCTCGATGGCGGAGATGCTCGCGATGGTGTCGTACCAGGTGATCGCCCTGGACGCGGGGATCGCCTGGGCCGCGAGCGGCGGGCAGCTCGAGCTGAACGTGATGATGCCGCTCGTGGCGGCCGACCTCTGCCACGCCCTCCAGATCCTGGCGAACGCCGTCCGGGCGTTCGAGGAGCGGTGCGCCCGCGGCCTCGAGGCGAACGCGGAGCGGGCGCGGCACTACGCCGAGCGGACCGTCAGCCTCGCGACCGCGCTCGCCCCGCGGCTCGGCTACGCCGCCGCCGCCGAGATCGTGAAGACCTCGATCGCGACGGGGCGCTCCATCGTCGAGCTGGCCGTCGAGGAGGGAGGCCTCGCGCCCGCGGAGGCGAGACGGATCCTCGACGCGGCCCGGCTCACGCGTCCGGGGAGGGCGTGAGCAGGGGGGCAGGCGCCAGCAGGGACTCGCGAACGCGACCCTGCCCCGACCCCGACTCCACCCCGCGATCCATCGCGAAGTCCACCCGGGCGCGAACGGATGGTAGGCTCCGCGTCCCATGGCCGCGACCATCCACTACTTCATGCTCCCCGAGGACGAGCGGGCGGTCTTCCGGCACCTCGCGCGCCGCGACCTCACGCTGTACCCGGAGCTCGTCCCTCCCGGCTGGACGCCCCTGCCGGTCCGGGAGGAGTCGCTCGCCCAGCTCGAGGGGACGAGCTGGTACATGGCCGCGGAGCGGTTCGGGCCGGTGATCGTGCACCCGGTGAAGCGAGGGCCGGACAAGGGGCTGCTCGCGATCGAGGAGATCCCGTCCCCGGTCTTCCACTACGAGCGGTCGGTCCGGAACGACGCCGGTGAGCTCGTGGAGGGACGGCTCTGGGCCGAGCTCGACGTCACCGACGACCCGGGGGACCGCCGGGGGAAGCCGCACGCGCTCAAGGCGGTCTTCGAGGAGGTCCACCACCTCTTCCGGAAGAGCTGGCGACGGAGCGATCCGAAGGGCTTCTGGGTCGGCCCCGCCGCCGCCGCCGCCTGGAAGCGCGGGGAGCTGGTCCTGCGCGAGGCGGGGCACAAGGGGCGCGAGATCGGGGTGTGGCGGTGACGCCGCGCCCGCCCGCGGCGCGCTCGCCCGCGCCGCGCTTGCCCGGGGGCGCGGAGGCCGGGCGTTCCGCCCTCCGGATCGGGCGATCTCCACGGTTGACGCCGGGCGCTCGCCCCGGTACACGGTGCTTGACTGTGCCCCGTTTTGCTCGCTATAAGGCCGCCCTCGTCGCGGTCTTCGCGGTGGTCCCGGGGCTCGCCCTCGCCGAGGTGAAGGTGGCGGGCGCGATGCTCCCGGACGGCGCGGAGAAGGTCGCGGTGAACCGGTACCGGGTTCCCAGGACCTACGAGGAGACGCTGAAGTTCTTTCGCCAGACGTACGGCGCCCGGTACACGAGAAGGCCGATCGCCGATCAGCCCGGCGTGAAGGCGGTGCACATCGACAACCCGGACGCCAGACCGGGGCAGTGGGAAGGGCTGAACGTGTACGAGCTGAAGGGCGAGACCCGCGTCTTCGTGCTCGTGAAGGAGAGATGAGTATTGGGGGATCGTCTAATGGCAGGACGCCAGACTCTGGATCTGGCTATCTAGGTTCGAATCCTAGTCCCCCAGCCACTTCATGCAGCATCGGACGTTGACTGCCACAGCGTCCGAGGATAAAGAAGCGAAACCTCTGGCCCGTTAGTCTAGCGGTCAGGACGTCGGCCTCTCACGCCGAAAACATGGGTTCAAATCCCGTACGGGTCACCATCTGTGCCCCGCCAACTTCGTCCGGTTGGCGGGTTTTTTTTTGTCCGTTACCGGAGAGCCGGGCGATCCACGGGCGGCCGGCGCGTCGCCCGAGCGCGCGCGATGCGCCCCCGGATCGAGCGTCCTACCTTGTTGCTCGACGGCGACCAGCTCCCGCGGCCCCCGGGCACGAGGTGTTCGTGCCTTCGTCAGGCCGCGCGAGGCCGGGTGTGAACGACGAGGCGCGGCGGTCCCGGATCGACGGAGGTGCTCTCATGTGGAGCGCGGGCCTGATGACGAGTCGTGCGGTGCTCGCCACGCTGCTGCTCTCGGGAGGCGCGGCGCTGGCGCCGCGCGCCGAGGCGCAGGCGCAGCGGCCGGCGGGCGATCGGGCGTTCCTGGAGCGAGCGCTCGGAGTGAACGAGCTGGAGGTCCGGCTCGGGCACCTCGCCGCCGAGCGTGGCGTGTCGCCCGAGGTGAAGGCGGCGGGCCAGAAGATGATCGCGAACCACACCGCCCTGCGGCAGGAGCTGAGCGCGCTCGCGAAGCGCGCCGGCGGGACGGGCGTGGCGGAGCTGACCCCGGAGCAGCGGGCCGCCTTCGACCGGGTGGCGTCGCAGCCGGCGAGCGGGTTCGACGCAGAGTTCCGGCGCACCGTGGACGCGGGCCACGTCCGGGAGCTGGCGATGTACCGCGACGAGGCGGGTCGCGCCTCGAGCCCCGAGCTGCGCGCCTTCGCGGAGCGGCGGGTCGCGTCGCTGGAGCAGGCGGTGCGCGCCGCGAAGGCGGCGTCGCCCGGGGGCGGCTCGATGGGGGCCGGCGGCGGCCCGTAGCGCTCGCCTCCCTCGCGGCGCGGGCGCTGCTCAGCGCCGGGCCCGCTCGCGGGCGAGCACCTCGCGCGCCACCGCCAGGAACCGATCCACGACCGGCAGCGGATCGCCGGGGCGGCCCGCGCCCCTCGCTCGGCACGGGCCGCACCGGCCAGATCAGCGGACAGCTCCGATGCGTGGGAGGATATGTCCAGATGGCCGAAGAGGCCCCGGCTCCGCGACGGCTCCGTGTGCCTCCCGAGGCTCAGCGCGAGCGGGTGGCGCCCCGCGTCCCCGCGATCGCCCGGTCGAGGGCGTCGCCGGTGCAGAGGAAGCCGAGGAGCCCGCCCGCGCGGCGGGCCTCCTCGAGCGCGGGCAGCGCCCGCGGGTCCCGGAGCTCCGCGAGCTTCGACGCGGCGGCCCGCTTCGTCTCGCAGCTCGAGCCGCGCTGCAGGTCCTTCACGTACACGAGCGCGTAGTCGATCCGGCCCGCCTCGCCCCGGGCCTCGAGCGCGCGGACCGCGTTCCAGCGGACCCAGTAACGGCCGTCGCGGGTGCGCTCGGCGAGGGCGTCGTCGATCCCGTCGAGGCGGGCGGCGACGCGGACGAGGGCGAGGCGGTGGTCCTCGCGGGCGAGGAGGCGGAGGGCGTTGGCGCGGAGGAGCGGATCGGAGCGGAAGGCGGCGCGCGCCTCGAGCGCGGCGCGGTACCGGCGGAGGCACTCGCCCCCGTCGCCGCGGGCGCAGGCGAGGTCGCCGCGGAGCTTCTCGACGTACGGGTCGCGCGGGTGGCGCCGCGCGGCCGCCTCGAGGGCGGCGCGGGCGCGGGGGAGGTCGCCGGCCGCGAGGAGCGCGGAGACGTCGCGGGCGAAGGCGGGCTCCCGGAGGGGGAAGCAGAGCAGCGCCGCCCCGGCGACCGGAGCGGCGACGAGGAGGGCGCGGCGCGCGGCGACGGCGAGGCGCGCCGCGACGTTGCCCTTCGACTTCGTCCGCGCCTCGCGCGGCCTGCGCTCGGGGGGAGCGGCCGGGGGAGCCGAGGTCCGGGGCGTGGTCGGGGGCGAGGGCGGCCGCCCGTCGACCTCCCGCTCGACGGCGGGGGCGGGGCTGGCGGTCCCGGCGGGCACCGCGCTCCGGGCGCGCCGGAGAGGTCTCGCGGAGGATCCCGAGCCCGGCGAGGTGGCCGCGCGCCCGTCGTGGGCGCGCGCCCCCGCGCACCCGCGCGCCCGCGCCCGCGCGTCGTCGCGCCGCCTCGGGCGCCGGTCGAGCGCTCGCGCCAGGGCCGCGCCGAGCGCCGTCGGGAGGTCCGGACGGACCACGGCGAGCGGCGCCGGCGCCTCGAACAGCGCGCGGCGCAGCGTCTCGAGCGCGTCGTCGGTCCGGAGCGGCAATCGCCCGGCGAGGAGCGCGTGGACGAGAACGGCGAGCGAGAACGCGTCGGCGCGCGCCGAGGCGCGGCCGCCGCGCAGCACCTCCGGCGCGGCGCAGGCGACCGCCGACGGGGCCCCCGGATCGCCGGGATCGGGCGGCAGCCGGAGGGGATCGACTCCGTCCACGAGCGCCACGGCGCCGGCGGCGCCCACGATGACGTTGCCGGGGTGGAGCGCGCCGTGGGCGACGCCGCGGGCGTGCAGCGCCGCGACCGCCCGGGCGACCGCGCCCGCGAGCGCGAGCGCCTCGCCCGGCGCCGGGGGGGCGGCGAGCACCTCCGCCAGCGGACGCCCGGGCGCGAACGGCCGCAGGACGAGCGCGGCACCGGGGCGATCGATCGGGACGAACGGACCGTGAAGCACGCCCCCCGCCCGCTCCAGCGCGCGGAGCCGCCGGGTCAGCGCGGGGCCGGGGAGGGCGACGCGCCGGAGCACGGCGAGCCGCCCCGTCCCGCGGTCGCGGACGAGCGACGAGCGCCCGCCGGCGAGCGGGGCGACGAGGTCGTGGTCCGGGCAGATCGTCTCGGCCATCGCGCCGCTCAGAAGAGGAGCGCCGCCGACAGCGCGCCCTCGTAGCGCGCGTACACGTCTGCGACGCGCTCGGCGCGCGCCTCGGCGCCGAGCCGGAGGCGGTCCCCCACCCGGCGGGCGAGGGACGCGCGGAGCTCGCCGCCCGCGCGGACGCCGCCGCGAGGTCCGGCGACGTACTGGAGCGCCGGGCCGGCGTCGATCTCGACGCGCCCGACCGGCCCGGCGTCCTGGACGGCGGAGATCCGGGGCGAGGCGACGAGGAAGAGCGGCGGGCTGAAGAAGCGGGCCGCGAGCGGGTCGGTCGCGTCGCCCAGCCCGGAGCGATCCCGGGCGTACCCCTCCGCCCGCGCCGCGAGCCCGCCGGACACCGTCCAGCCGCCCGCGCGCACGACGGCGAGCATCGCCCGGAGCCCCGCGCCGCCCATCGCGTCCGCGGGGCCCGAGGCGGCGAGCACCACGCCCGCCCGCGCGCTCCCCTCGAGCCGCAGGGCGCCCAGGTTCCGGACCACCTGGAGCTCGAGGACGTGATCCGACGCCGCTCCCGCGACCCGTCCCCCGACGAGCTCCCCGGCGAAGGCCCGGAGCGAGTCGCGCCGTGGCCGCCGGGCGAGGGTGAGGGAGAGCGCGCCGCCGTCGTCCTCGTGCCCCAGGGCGAGCTCCCCGGTGACGCCCTGGCCGGCGCGCCGCGCCGCCTCGTACGCGATCGCGCCGTCGAGCTTCCAGCCGGCCTCGGGTCGCCACTCGCCGCGGACCGAGAGGTAGGTCCCCTGCGCCCGGGTGCCCGCGCCCCGGAGCGTCTCGAGCCCCGCCTCGACGGCGCTCGAGGTGAACGGCGTCGGCTCGGCGCTCCCGGCCACGAACGCGGCGAGCCCGGCGAGCCCGTACCCGCTGCCGCCCGGCTGTACGACCGCGCGGGCGCCACTCCCCGCGGACGGCTCGCGGCCGACCCGGAGGTCCCGCTCCAGCTGGGCGATCTCCCTCCGGCGCGGGCCGTACCGGTCGGCCAGCGCGCCGTGGGCGAGCGCCTGGTCCGCGTCCCCGGCCCAGGCGTAGGCCCGCGCCAGGCCCCGGTGCGCCTCCGGATCTCGCGGCGCCTCGGCCAGGACCTGCTGGTACTGCGCGATCGCCTCCCGGCTCGTCTCCTTGCTCGCCCCGAGCACGCGGGCGTACCCGAGGCGCGCGCGGCGCGAGCGGGGCGACTCGCGGAGGATCGCCTCGTACTCCGCGCGCGCCGCGGCGCGGGAGCCCGGCTCCCCCGCGAGGAGGTCCGCGTACTCCAGCCGCGCGTCGATCGATGGCCGGGCGGCGAGCGCGCGGGCGTACTCCTCGCGCGCCTCGGCGCGGCGCCCGGCGCGGGCGAGGGCGCGCGCCCGGGCGAGGCGCAGGGACGCGTCGCCCGGGTGCCGGGCGAGGAGCGCGCCGTACCGGTCGGCGGCCTCCGCGGCCCGCCGCGGGTCGTCGCCCACCAGCCGCGCGAGCTCCCTCTCCACCAGCTCGTCCCGCGGGTCCTCCGCCGCGCGGCGCTGGAGCTCCGCGATGGCCTCGTCCCGGTGGCGCCGGTCCCAGAGCAGCAGCTTCAGGTACTCGTCCCGGAGGGGGCGATCTCCGGGGCGCGCGGCGAGCAGCTTGCGGTACTGCACCAGCGCGTCGTCGAGGGTGGCCCGGTCGCGGGCGAGGAGCCGGGCGAGGTCGCGCCGTCGCTCGGGATCGTCGCGGACCTGGAGCCCCATCGCGAGGTAGCGGATCGCGTCCTTCGCCCGGTACCGGTACCGCGACCACTGGAGGATCCGGGCCTGCTCGAACGCGAGCGCGGCGTCGTCGGGGAAGCGCGCGAGGTGGCGGTCGAGCTGGGCGACCGCGCGGTCGGTCTCGCCGTTCTTCTGGTACGCGATCCCGAGCTCCCGCGACGCCTCGCGGCTCGACGGGTCGGCCTCGACCGCCCTCTGGAACGCCTCGATCGCCGCGCCGTAGTTCGCGATCCGCATGTTGGCCCGGCCGCGGGCGAGGTACCAGGACTCGGCGGCGCCCGCCGCGCCGATCGCGGGCAGGGCGAGCGCCGCCGCGATCCCGAGGACGAGCGCGGCGGGGACGGCGACGCGCAGCACGTGAAGGGCCCTCCCGGTGTTCGGTCCGTCAGGCGGCAAGGTAGCCATGCGCCTGCTCCGCCGGGAGCCGCCCGTCGAGGAGCGCGGCGCCGGCGCGCCAGACCCCGGGGAGGAGCCGGCGGGCGTGGACGATCCGCGCCCACCGCAGCGGCGCCCCGCGGGCGAGCACCGGCACGAGGTCGCCCGGCGCGGGCGGGGCCCCGAGGAAGAGGAGCCCCACGCCGCGGGCCGAGCGGTCGAGGATGACGGCGCGCACCGCGCCCTGCGCCCGGACGAGCACCGCCGGCCGGAGGGCCCGCGCGCGGGGCTCCTGCCTCCGCCGCGACCGGAGCGGCGCGAACGCGGCCGCGATCCCCGCGAGGAGCCGCACGGCCATCCCGAGCTGGGACCGCGCCCGGCCGGCGTGGGCTCCGGCGAAGGCACCGTCGTGGGAGAAGCAGATCCGCACCAGGGCGCGCCGCTCGGCGGGCGCGATCTCCGGGAAGGCGAGCCCCGCGCGCAGCGCGTGGCCGACCCGCTCGCACCAGACCACCCGCGCGCGCAGGACGAGCGCCTCGGGGGGGCCGAAGGCGAGCTCCACCTCGCGCGGCAGGGGCGCGGCGCCCTCGAGCGCGACGCCGGCGCCGGCGGCGGCGAGGTCCACCGTGGCCGCGTCCACGGCGAGCCCGGGCGCGGAGACGCGGACGGGCAGGCGGCGGCGGACGCGCTCGTCCCCCCGCCGCTGCGGCCGCTCCCACGCGACCGCGAGCGCGGCGAGCACCGCGGCGAGGTTCACGGCGCACCAGCCCAGGTTGAAGGCGTAGGCCTCCACCTCGATCCCGAACAGCCGCAGCTCGACGCTCCCCTTGACGAGCGCCCCGACGGCGACGAGCGCGGCGGCGAGCGTGAGCCGCGAGGAGGAGGCGTCGAACCGTCGCCGGTCGGTGACGATCCCCTTGGGCGTCACCTTGAACCCGAGGCGCCTCGGCAGGACGAGGTCGGCCGTCGCCCGGAACAGCGGGAACGCCACGAGGCTCTCGTACACCGCGCCCCAGAGGAGCCTGGGCCACCCGGGGAGGATCACGGAGGCGGCGAGCGGGGTGAGGACGAGGTGCGGGACGAGGTAGGCGAGGAGGACGGAGAGGTCGGCGAAGAGCGGGTGGAGGTGGAAGAGCAGGTACCAGAGCGGCGTCGTGAAGAACACGACGCGCGCCAGCGGGAAGAGGAAGTACCAGAGCGAGGCGAAGTAGCCGAGCCGGTGGCGGAGCGGCAGGCCGCGCTGGAGGAGCGGGTTGTCCCGGAGGAAGATCTGCATGCACCCGAGCATCCAGCGCCGCCGCTGCACCAGGTACGAGGCGAGGTTCTCGGCGGAGAGCCCCGCGGCCAGGTCCTCGTCCACGAACGCCGAGCGCCAGCCCTTCGCGTGGAGCTTCTGGCTGGTGTGGATGTCCTCGGTGATGGACAGCAGGTTGAACCCGCCGACCGAGTCGATCGCGGTCCGCCGGAACACGGCGCCGCTCCCCACGAAGAACGCGCCGCCCCAGCCGTCGCGCGCCCCCTGGATGGCGTGGTTGAAGAGGTCCTGCTCGTTCGGCACCGCCGCGCCGCCGCCGAGGGCGCGCTGGAAGATGTCCGGGTTGTAGAAGTGGTGCGGCGTCTGGACGATCCCGAGCCGCTCGTCCCGGAACAGCGGCACGGTGCGCTCGAGGAACGCCGCCGAGGGGACGTGGTCGGTGTCGAACACGACCACGAGCTCGCCGGAGGTCCGGGCGAGGGCGTTGTTGAGGTTCCCGGCCTTGGCGTGCTCCCTGGGCCCGGGGATGTAGCTGGCCCCGTGCGCGGCGGCGAGCCGCGCGACCTCCTCGCGGTGGGAGTCGTCGCAGACGTGGACGGCCTTCGCCGGGTAGCGCATCGCCGCGCACGCGGTGAGGGTCCGCTCCAGGATCTCGAGCGACTCGGAGTAGATCGGGACGAGGACGTCGACGGTGGGGTGGCGCTCGCCGGGCGCGAGCGGCGGCGCGGGGGGGCGGCGGCGGCGCGGATCGAGCCCGACCCCGACCTGGACCAGGAGGAGCACCACGGTGGAGAAGGCGTAGAGCTCCGCCGCGAGCAGCGCGAGGCTGATGACCGGCCCGAGCGGCTCGAGGAAGTTGAGGGTCTCCCGCGCGCGCCAGAGCAGGTAGCGGCCGGAGAGCGCGAAGGCGAGCGCGAGGAAGGGCGGCCTCGCCCACCGGCACCGGCGCGCCAGCGGCCACAGCAGGAGCGCGCCCGCGAACGGCAGCAGCGGGAACCGCGCCGCGAGCTCTCTCCGGTCGAGCGAGCCGAGGAAGGCGAGGGGCTCGTCGAACCGGCGCGCCGTCTCGAGCTCCAGCGCCCGTCCGAACCAGAGCCAGTTCTGGAGGTAGTAGGGCGTATCCACGCCGGCGAGGGCGCGCTCCCAGAGCGCGTCGAGCCGCTCGGTCCGGATCTCCGCGGCGAGGTCGGGGTCCACGACGAGGGCGAGGGCGTGGACGGAGGCGAGCTGGGGGAGCCCGTCGAGCTGGGAGAGCGGCCGGCCGCCGGTGGTGTAGCGATCCCGCACCCGCCGCTCCTCGCGCCAGGCCTCGCGCGGGAAGCGGAGCATGCGCGCGCGCAGGTCCCGCTCGCCGCGGCCGAACCAGCGCGCGTCCAGCGCGACGCGCCAGAAGATCGGGACCGCGTCGTAGCCGAACGCGGCGGGCGCGGCGCCGGGGCGCTCGAGCAGGAACGCGCCGGTCCGCGGATCGACGTGGACGACGTCCGGGGGCAGGGCGACGCCCCGCTCGACGTAGAGGAACCTGAGGAGGTCGTAGCTCCCCGCGACGAGCGCCTTCCACGGGTGCCGCCGGTCCACCGCGGCGAAGACCTCGTAGGCGTACGGCGCGAGGTAGGCGACGTGGATCGTGGGGTAGCGCTCCCCGGGGGCCCAGTTCCCGGCGCTGGGGAGCCAGCGGTCCCCGGCGCGGACCACCTCCCGCTTCCAGATGTCGTCGAGGAGCGCGAGCGCGTCCTCGAGGTAACGCGGCTCCCGGAAGCGGCGCGACGCGAGCACGAGGGCGAGGGCCGCGTCCTGGTCGGCGTCGGTCGCGGCGTTCGCGTCGAGGACCCGGCCCTTCCACTTCCAGGCGAGGAGCCGGTCCGCGCGCACCTGCAGGTGCTCGCGCGTCCAGCGCCACACCTGGTCGAGCGCGGCCCGGTCCCCTGCCCAGACGGCGCGGAGCATGGCGTAGGCCTGCCCCTCGGAGGTGGTGATCCCGCCCTCGTCCAGCGCGACGACCCGGCCGTCCTCCACGAACTGGTACTTGTAGAAGCTCCACAGCGCGGAGAGCTCGTCCCGCTCCCTCGCGCGTGCGTCGCGCGTTCGCGCCGCCGGCCCGTGACCGCACGAGAGGAGCCCCACGAGCAGGGGGAGGAGGGTCCAGGCGACCGGCCGCATGCGCCTCGTCGATGTGGCGCCGCGCGCGCCGTGACGCCAGGGTGCTCGTTGGGGCGGGGACCGGGGGGGCGACGCCCTCGCGGGGCTCCGGGCGGTGCGTGGCGGCGAGGCGACGCCGCCGGCGGGCGGCTCGGAGGGGGCCGGCGGCGGGCCCCGAGCGGTCGCGGTCCGCGGCCGTGCGGGTCAGCGCGGCGTCCGCGAGCGGGCGAGCACCTCGCGCGCCACCGCCAGGAATCGATCCACGACCGGCAGCGGATCGCCGGGGCGGCGCAGCGCGATGAGCTTCGTCCGGGGCGCGGGGGCGGCGAGCGCCCGGTACGCGATCCCCTCGCGCTGCACCTCCTGCACGGAGGCGGGGACGAGGGTCACGCCGCTGCCCGCCGAGACGAGCGCGATGGCGGTGGCGATCTCCGGCGCCTCCTCGACCGTCTGCGGCTGGAAGCCGGCCTCCCGGCAGAGCCCCAGCACGAAGTCGTACCAGCCCGGGCGGAGATCGCGGGGGAAGAGGACGAACGGGTCCCCGGCGAGCGCGCGGAGCGGCACCGTCCGGCGCGCCGCGAGCGGGTGGCCCGCGGGCAGCGCCACCACGACCGGCTCCTCCTGGAGCGCGTCGGCGACGAGCGTCTCGTCGCCGAAGGGCGGGCGGGCGACGCCGAGGTGGATCTGGCGGGCGCGCAGCGCGGCGACCTGGGCGCCGGTGCTCATCACCTGGAGCGAGAGGGCGACGTCCGGGTGGCGCGCCCGGAACGTCCGGAAGACGCGGGGCACCAGGCCGTAGGTGGCCGACACCACGACCCCGACGGCGAGGGCGCCGGTCTCCCCGTGCGCCGCGCGGCGCGCCGCGATCGCCGCGGAGCCCGCGCGCTGGAGGACGTCGCGGGCGCGGTCGAGGAAGACCCGGCCGGCCTCGGTGAGCGCGACGCGGCGGCGGGCGCGCAGGAGGAGCGCGACGCCCAGCTCGCCCTCGAGCTGCCGGATCTGCTGGCTGAGCGGGGGCTGCGCGATGCCGAGCCGGGCGGCGGCGCGGCCGAAGTGCAGCTCCTCGGCGACGGCGACGAAGTAGCGGAGGTGGCGGAGCTCCATCCTTCGATACGTAATGCGTATCGATACGAGAGCAAAGATATATTGGACATATGGAGGCCGGACGCGCACCTTCTCGCCCGTGATCTCCGCTCCTCCCACCTCGTTCGCCAGGGCCTCCGCGCCCGGCACGGCGGCGCGCCTGGGCATCGCCCTCGCGGGCTTCTGCGCGTTCCTCTCCGTCTACGCGACCCAGCCGCTCCTCCCCATCCTCGAGCGCATCTTCGGCGTCTCCAAGGCCGAGGCGGCGCTCACCGTCAGCGCCCCGACCATCGCCGTCGCGCTCTGCGCGCCGTTCGCCGGGGTCTTCGCGGCGCGCCTCGGCCACCGCCGGGTGATCGTGGGCGCCCTGTTCGCCCTGGCGGTGCCGACCCTGCTGGCGGCGACCGCGCCGAACGTCCCGGTGCTCGTCGCGTGGCGCTTCGCGCAGGGGCTCGCCGTCCCCGGGATCTACGCCGTCGGCGTCGCCTTCATCGCCGAGGAGTGGCCGGCCGAGGGCGTCGGCCGGGCGATGTCGGCCTTCATCACGGGGAACGTGGTCGGCGGCTTCGTCGGCCGGGCGCTGTCCGGCCTCGTCGCCGAGCGGGCCGGCTGGCGGGCATCCTTCGTCGTGCTCGGGATCCTCACCGCGCTGGGCGCGCTGGCGGCGTCGCGCGCGCTCCCCCGCGCCGGGGCCGCGCGCCGCCGCGCCGCCGGGGCCCCCGGCGTCCCCGCCCCGCCCCGGCTCGGGCGGCTCCTCTCCGATCCGCGCCTCGTCGCGACCCTCGCGGTGGGCTTCAGCGTGCTCTTCGCGCAGGTGGCGGTCTTCACCTACGTGACGTTCTACCTGGCCGCGCCGCCGTTCCACCTCGGCGCCGCCGCGCTCAGCGGGATCTTCGCCGTGTACCTCGTCGGCGCCGTCGTGACGCCGTTCGCGGGGCGCTGGATCGACCGGGTCGGCTCGCGGCGGACCCTCGCCACCGCCCTCGGCGGCGCGCTGGTCGGCAGCGCCCTCACGCTCACGCACTCGATCTGGTCGGTCGAGCTCGGGCTGGCGGTGATCTGCACCGCCGTGTTCGTGAGTCAGTCCGCGTCCACCGCGTTCCTGCGGATCGCCGCCCCCGCCGGGGGGCGGAGCGCGGCGTCGGGGCTCTACGTCGCCTCCTACTACCTGGGCGGCGCGGCGGGCGGCGTGCTGCCGGCGCTCGCCTGGCACGCGGGCGGCTGGCCCGCCTGCGTCGCGCTCGTGGCCGCGTCGCAGCTCTTCACCATCGGGCTCGCCTGGCGGTACTGGCGATCGCCCGGGCGCGCCGAGCCGGCGGTGGCCCTCGCGGCGTGAGGTGACGCGCCCGGCGCCGGGCCGGCGGCTACCCGAGCTTCTCGGTCAGCATCTTCCGGACGAGCGCCGCGTCGGCGGCGCCGCCGGTCTGCCGCATCACCGCCCCGAGCAGCACCCCGAGGAGCTTCTTCTCCCCGGCGCGGTAGCGCTCGACCTCCCGCGGCTGCGCGGCCAGGGCCTTCTCGACGGCGGCCTCGATCGCGGCGCGGTCGTCGACCTTCGCGAGCCCGAGCGCCCCGAGCCGGGCCTCCGGCTCGCCGCCGTGCGCGACGAGATCGGCGAGGAGCGTCTTCGCGGCGCTCGGCGTGAGCCGGCCGGCGTCCACGAGCGCGACGAACCGGCCGAAAGCGGCGCCGGGGAGGGGGAGCTCGCCCAGCGGGTGATCGCCGGCGAGGCCGGCGAGGTCGTTGAGGAGCCACCTCGCGGCGGAGGCGGGCGCGGCCTTCGCCGCGACCGCGGCGTCGAAGTAGTCGGCGGTCGCGGCGTCCCCTGTGAGGAGATCGGCCTCCTCCGCGGAGAGCCCGCGCGCCTGGTAGGACGCGTACCGCGCGCGGAGCGCCGGATCCGCCGCCCGGGCGTCGGCGCGGAACCCGGCCCGGGTCTTCCGGGGCGCGGCGGTCGCGCCCGCCGGCTCCTTGCGCTCGCGGGGCTTGCGCGCCTCGACCGCCGGCTGCGGCGCGGCCCGCGACGCCCAGGTGTCCTTGAGGGTGATCGTCCGGTTCCAGACCGGCGCGCCGGGGCGGGAGTCCACCGGATCGGCGAAGAAGTACCCCTGCCGCAGGAACTGGTAGCGCGCGCCGGGCGGCGCGTCCCGCAGCGCCGGCTCGACCCGCGCGCCCTGCTCGATCCGGAGCGAGTCCGGGTTGAGCGCGTCGAGGAAGCTCGGGGCGGCGTCCGGCTGCTCCACCGCGAAGAGCCGGTCGTAGATCCGGACCTCCGCCGGCGCCGACCGCCGCGCGTCCACCCAGTGGATCGTCCCGGAGACCTTCCGCCCGGCGGCCTCGCCGAGGGAGGCCGGGTCGTAGGTGCAGCGGAGCGCGACGACCTCGCCGCCGGGGCCGCGGACCGCCTCCTCGCAGCGGACGACGTAGGCGCCGGCGAGGCGCACCTCGCGCCCGGGGGCGAGCCGCCGCCATCCCTTGGGCGGCTCGAGGGCGAAGTCCTCCCGCTCGACGAGGAGCTCGCCCGAGAACGGGACCTTCCGGCTCCCCCGCGCCGGCTCGCCGGGCCACCAGGGGACGTCCAGCTCCTCGACCTCGCCGGCCGGCCAGTTCACGATCGTCACCGGCAGCGGCGCGAGCACGGCGAGCGCGCGCGGCGCGCGCCCCTCGAGGTCCCCGCGGATCGCGAACTCGAGCTTGCCGATGTCCACGACCGAGTTGTTCTTCGCGACGCCGATGAGCTCGGCGAAGGCGCGGAGCGCCTCGGGGGTGACGCCGCGGCGGCGCATGCCCGCGATGGTGGGCATCCGCGGGTCGTCCCAGCCCGAGACCCGGCGCTCCTGCACGAGCTGGAGCAGCTTCCGCTTCGACAGCACCGTGTAGCCGAGGGCGAGGCGCGCGAACTCGTACTGGTGCGGGCGCGGATCCCACGGGCCGAGGGAGTCGAGCACCCAGTCGTACAGCTCGCGGTTCGACTCGAACTCGAGCGTGCAGATCGAGTGGGTCACGCCCTCGAACGCGTCCTCGAGCGGGTGGGCGAAGTCGTACATCGGGTAGATGCACCACCGGTCGCCGGTGCGGTGGTGCTTCGCGTGGCGGATCCGGTAGAGGAGCGGATCGCGCATGAGCACGTTCGGGTGGCTCATGTCGATCTTCGCGCGGAGCACCGCGGCGCCGTCCGGGAGCTCGCCCGCGCGCATCCGCCGGAGGAGCGCCAGGTTCTCCTCCACGGAGCGACCGCGGTACGGGCTGTCCACCCCCGGGCGCTCGAAGCTCCCGCGCCCCTCGCGGATCTGCTCCTGGGTCTGCGAGTCCACGTACGCCTTCCCCTCGCGGACGAGCCGCTCGGCGCACTCGTACATCCGCTCGAAGTAGTCGGAGGCGTAGTGGACCCGGTCCCCCCAGTCGCCGCCGAGCCAGCGGACGTCCTGCTGGATCGCCTCGACGTACTCGGTCTCCTCGGTGACCGGGTTGGTGTCGTCGAACCTGAGGTTCGTCCTGCCGCCGAACGCCTTGGCGAGGCCGAAGTTCAGGAGGATCGACTTCGCGTGGCCGATGTGGAGGAAGCCGTTCGGCTCGGGCGGGAAGCGAGTCACCACCCGGCCGCCGTTCCGGCCGGCGCGGAGGTCCGCCTCGACGATGGCAGCGAGGAAGTTCTGGGGCTTGGGAGCGTCGCTCATGCCGCTGGAGGTGGTATCCCACCGGGGCCGCCCTCGCAACCTCGCTCGACCGTGCCGCAGGCCCAGGCCGGCACGCAGGGCGAGGGGGACCGAGCCGCTGGTCGGCCCGTGACCGTCACCGTGCCCGTGACCGTTCCCCGTATCCGTGCCCGCCTCCCGCGTCCCGCCTCCCGTGGCCCGTGATCCGACGACGACGTCGGACCACGGGGACCGGGCCACGGGCCACGCGACCCGGTTCACGGATCACGGAGAAGCCGGTGACGGTGACGGTGACGAGCACGGATCACGGGAGCGCGAGCGGCACGGCCAGCGCTCGACGCGGCCCCCGCGTGACGCTCGCCACGCTCTACGGGATCGTCTTCAGCGCCGCGTCCAACCGCGCCAGCGCCTCGTCCTTCCCGAGGATCTGGATCACGTCGTACATGCCGGGGGAGGCGGTGCCGCCCGTGAGGGCGACGCGCACCGGCTGCGCCACCTTGCCGAGGCCGACGCCGCGCGCGGCGGCGACGCCGTGGAAGATCTGCTCGAGCGCGCCGGTCTCGAGCGCGGGCAGCGCGGCGAGGCCGTCGCGGATGGTCTGGAGGACGGGGCGGTTGTCGGCGGTGAGGAACTTGGCCTTCGCCTTCGGGTCGAGCTGGGGCGGCGCGTAGAAGTAGCGGAACTGCTGGACGTACTCGCCGAAGGTCTTCGCGCGCTCGCGCGCGACCGCGCAGACGTGCCGCAGCTTCGCGTCGTCCTCGGCGGGCAGCCCGGCCTTCCGGAAGAACGGCAGCGCCTTGCGGGCGAGCTCCTCGTCGGAGAGCTTCTTCAGCCACTCGTGGTTCACCCAGGCCATCTTCTCCGGGTTGAACACGCCCGCGGTGGCGCCGACGTCCTTCAGGTCGAACACCTTCACGAGCTCGTCGCGGGTGAAGATCTCCTGGTCGCCGTGCGACCAGCCGAGGCGGACGAGGTAGTTCAGCACCGCCTCGGGCAGGTAGCCCATGTCGCGGTACGCGGTGACGCTGGTGGCGCCGTGGCGCTTCGAGAGGCGCGCCTTGTCGGCGCCGAGGATCATCGGGAAGTGCGCGAACGTCGGCACCGGGTAGCCGAGCGCCTGGTACATGAGGATCTGCCGGGCCGTGTTGTTCACGTGGTCGTCGCCGCGGCCGACCAGGTTGATCTCCATCGTGATGTCGTCCACGACGGCGCCGAAGTTGTAGAGCGGCACGCCGTCGCCGCGGAGGATCACCTCGTCCTGGAGGGTGTCGTGGGGGGTCGAGATGACGCCCTTCACGAGGTCGTTCCAGCTCGTGGCGCCGTGCTCCGGGACCCGGAAGCGGATGACGTGCGGCCGCGACGGGTCGTACGGCTTGTCGCGGCACGTCCCGGGGTAGCGGAACTGGCGCTTCTCGGCCTCCGCCTTCTTCCGCTGCACGTCCAGCTCCTCGCGGGTGCAGTAGCAGGCGTACGCCTTGCCCTCGGCGATGAGCTTCTCCGCGTACCGCTTGTAGAGGTCGAGCCGCTGTGTCTGGAAGTAGGGCGGGTGGGGGCCGCCGATGTCCGGCCCCTCGTCCCAGTCGAGGCCGAGCCACTTCAGGCCGTCGATGATCGCCTCGACCGCCAGCTGGGTCGAGCGCTCGCGGTCGGTGTCCTCGATGCGGAGGACGAACTTGCCGCCGGTGCGGCGCGCCCACAGCCAGTTGAAGAGCGCCGTGCGGGCGCCCCCGATGTGCAGGTATCCGGTTGGGGACGGGGCGAAGCGAACACGCGGTGGGGCCATGGCGCCGGACCCATAGCATGTTAGGAGACTTGCGTGAAACGACCGCTCGCCGCGATCCTCGTCCTGCTCGCTCTCTGCTCGGCGGTCCCCGCGGCCGCCGCCCTCTTCCGCGCGGCCAGCGTCGAGGAGGCCGCCCGGAGCTCCGACGCCGTGGCCCGCGGGACCGTGGTGCGGATGGCCTCCCGGTACGCGCCCGGCAGCGGGCGGATCGTGACGGACGTCGAGATCGCCGTCTCGAGCGCGTGGAAGGGCTCGCCCGGCGAGCGCGTGACGGTGACGGTCCCCGGCGGGCAGGTCGGCGGCGTCGGGCAGTATGTGGACGCCGCCCCGGTCTTCGCGGTGGGCGAGGAGGTGGTGGTGTTCCTGGCCCGCCGCCCCGGCGCGTGGCTCGTGAACGGCCTGGCGATGGGGAAGTGGACGATCGCCGGCGCGAGCGCGACCCCCGCCGTGCACGCGGAGGATCAGCGCTACAGGCCGCTCGCCGCCGGCGAGGCGCCCATCGCCCCCATGGCGACCGCGGAGCTCGAGCGGCGCGTGCGGGAGGCCCGGTGAGCGCCCGGGCGGCGATCCTCGCGCTGGCGGCGGCGGTCGCCGCGCCGGCGGCCGCGTTCCAGCAGACCTGCATCCCGAACACGAGCCCGAAGGTCTGCCTCAAGTGGCCCAGCCCCGCCATCGCCTGGAAGCTCAACCCCTGCCGGCCGAACTCCTCGCCGGGGTGCCAGGCGAGCGGCACCACGGATCCGGTGCTCGACGTCGCGAAGGCCTCCTTCCAGACCTGGCAGACCGCGACGCGCGCGGGCGAGGCGGCCCCGTGCACCGATCTCGCGTTCACCTTCGCCGGGACGACCGCGTCCCTCCAGGCCGGCTCGGACGCGTCCGAGCACCTCATCGTCTTCCGCCAGGGCTGGTGCTCCGCGGATCCCGACGCGACGAAGGATCCCTGCTTCTCGACCGCGACCTGCGGGAACAAGTTCGACTGCTTCGACGACGAGGGGGCGCTCGGGCGGAGCACCCTCGCCCTCACCAGCGTCTCGTTCGTGTCCAAGGACGGTACGATCATGGACGCGGACACCGAGCTCGTGGACTGGGACGGCGCGAGCGGCGCCCTCGCGAGCGGCGCCGATCCCGGCATCTACGTGACCTGCCTCGGGGCCGCCCCCCTGTGCGCGACCTACGGGCAGGCGGGCTGCGCCTTCTTCGATCTCCAGAACACGCTCACGCACGAGCTCGGCCACTTCATCGGCCTCGCCCACCCCTGCGGCAGCGGCAGCGGCTCGCCGGAGATCGACTGCGCGTCATCCCCGGACTTCGCCATCACGACCATGTATCCGTTCGAGTCCCCCGGGGAGACCTCGAAGCGCGTGCTGTCGGCCGACGACGTGGACGGGGTGTGCACGCTGTACCCGCGCGGCGCGGCGCCGGCGGCGGCGAGCCTCGCGCCGGGCGCCCTCGGGGCGCCGGAGCCCGCGAGCGCGACGGCGGTCGCGGCCGCGAGCGGGGCCGGCGCGGCCTGCATCCCCGCGGCGAAGAAGAGCGGCGGCTGCGCGAGCGGCCCGGGTTTCGCCGGGACCACGCTGCTCGCCCTGCTCGCGCTCGCGCTCCGGCGCGGGCGCGGGCGCAGTACTGCTCCGCACAGCTCATGAACCAGCTGACTCGATGTGCTCCGCAGTACTTCGCGGGGAAGACTCCAGGCCTTGCAGAAGAGCCGCAAGGCCTGGGCCCTCCCCGCGGAGCCCTACCGGGGGAGGCGGAGCG